>NZ_JAVQKJ010000007.1:0-327036 GCF_031823395.1 Halobellus ordinarius | reverse complement strand
TACCGCTCGCCCGGGTACCCTTCGGCGTACTTGTTCGTCAGCGCACTCCCCTGGGCTTCTAAGACCGCCTCGCTGGCGTGATTCTCGCTGGCAATCATCGCCAGCGTCTCGTTCTGTCGTCGTACCTCACCCGAAAGGGCGTCTGCGACGGCCGGATCAACGTCGCGGACGTGACTGTAATCCATACGAGATAGGGAGGCCGTGCGTCCAATAAGTGTGTCCACTTTGGCCGCAGTCGCTCACCGGCAGATCGGCGCAGGAATCACCGAACCGGTGGTCGTACAGAAAGCGAATCAGTCGAGTATGTCCCTGGCGACGTCGGCGAGCGTGTTCGCGGAGGCCGCCTGCAGTCGTTCGTCGTCGAGTTTGAGCCGGAGTCGGGGGCGACCGACGTCGATCGGAACCTTCTCCGTTGCGATCACTCCCGCCTCCTCCAGTTCGGATTTCGTCCGGGAGAACGTCGCTTTACTGGCGATCCCGACGTCCTCGCCCCACTTCGAGACGTCGTAGAGCAACACCTCGTTTTTCGCTGCCACGAGGAGGCTGATCGTTACCTCATCCAGCGTTGCGTCCGCAGGTGGAGCCTCCTGTACGGAGTCGAGAACGGCGTCGAAGTCGGCCCGGACCTCGGTTCCGAGGTCCGCTTCGAGCGACGATCGAATCGCAGAGATCGCCGGCGTCCGGAGGGTGAACCGCTCGCCAGCCTCGAAAGCCGACTGACAGGCGTCGTTCGCCGTCCGGACAAAGCCCGCATCCGTAGTCACCAGACCGGCAGCCGCGTCACCGAGGGTGACGACAGCCGTGACCGACTCCTCGGTCACGAGAAGCGCGTTTTCCGTCCGCTCTTCGGTGACACGGAGTTCGAGGACGCCGGCCTCGACGAGATCTGCTGCGTTGCTCGCGAGGAGGAACTCGTCAGTCACCGTCTTCAGGGTTTCCCGGGCAGTAAGCACTCGCAGTTCCGGTACCCCATCGGCGTCGGTCGCAAGTCCAACGAGCGATTCGAGGAGAGCGGGAGTCGGGCCGGTCACGTAGACGACGTCGGCGTCGGATCCGAGCGCGGCGTCGACGACGGTGTCGAGACCGTCGCCGAGCACGTTCGTTTCAGAGGGCATACGCCACAAAATACGTCAGACAGTATTTAATTTAACGGCATAGATGGCGATATATACTCGGCAGCGGCCCGGGCAGATCGTTCCAGCGCGGGGTGTTCAGTTCGCGCGTTTGTCCCGAATAGAGACCGGTCAAGGGGGACCGACTCCGAAAGCCGTCGAACCCGCCGGTTTTTCACGCGCAGCGCCGACAGGGACGGTATGACAGACACGATCGCGGTCGTCGGCAGCGGTCCCGCTGCTGCTGCTGCGGCGGCTGCATTCGAGGACATCGACGCACAGGTCGGCGCTGAACCCGAAGACGCGGTGCTGACGGTCGTCGTCGTGCCGGCGGGTGCGGGGCTCCCGGCGGGCGTCGCCGCCGATGGACGGCTGGTCGTCGTCGAGATCGGCGGCATCGGCGGGCACGCCCGTGAGGACCTCGACGCCGCCGTATCGACGTTCGCGGGATCAGGTGCCCGGTTCGCCGACCTTCGGACGCGCGTCGCCGCGACGACCGAGGACGGGGGATCGCCGTCGGGCGACCGCAGTGCCGTGCGCTTCGCCGGCGCAATCGCGGGACGGCGAGCAGTCGCGCTGCTCGCGGGCGACGGCGCCGTGGCCGGGACCGCCGTCGAGGTCGCCGGTGCGAGCATCGTCGCCGAGCGGCGGGTGCTTCCGGTTCCGGATCCGACCACCCGGGATCGGGAGGTCCGTCGGGACGACCGGACAGTCGACGTCGACGACGCACTCGCTCGCGCGGAGCAGGCGCTGGACGAACGGACGGGGATCATCACACAGGTGGGCGAGCGCGAGTCGTTCCCGGTTCCGTACTATCTCGCGGTGACCGCCGACACGAACGGCTTCAGTGACGCACGGGCGGCCGAGTTCGCCGCCGGAGTCGACCTCGACTGGGATGCCGCGTTTATGAAAGCACTCGGCGAGGGGCTAGAGCGATACTGCGCCGGCGTCTACCGCGGCGCGGAGTTCACCGTCGAGCCTGAACGAACGCGCGCGAACCCTGTCCCCGTATCGCGGTTCGTTCGTCCGGACGATGCAGGCGAGGTCGATGCGGATACGCCGATCCCGTGGGTTCCCGGCATCGACCTCCAAACCGACGAGACGGCGTCGCTTCCGGCGGAGTTCGTCCACTATCCGCCACCCGAGGAACGGTTCAAACCGCCGATCACGACGGGGCTCGGGCTCGGGAACTCCGGTTCCGAGGCGTTGCTCGCAGGCCTCTACGAGGTCATAGAGCGGGACGCGACGATGATCGCGTGGTACTCGACGTTCGAGCCGCTGGCGCTCGACGTCACGGACGATACCTACGACGCGCTCCGCAAGCGGGCGAGCGCAGAGGACCTTTCGGTGACGACGCTGCTCGTCACGCAGGACGTCGACATCCCTGTCGTCGCCGCCGCCGTCCACCGGGACGGCGAGTGGCCGCGCTTCGCCGTCGGGTCCGGCGCGTCGCTGGATCCCACCGCTGCCGCGCAGTCGGCACTCGCGGAGGCGCTGCAGAACTGGATGGAGTTGCGGTCGATGGGGCGGGACCGTGCCGTCGAGGAGGAGGGTGCGATCGGCGAGTATGCCGACTTCCCGGCGGCCGCACGGGAGTTCGTCGACGCCGAGGCGACGGTACCGGCCGAGACGGTCGGCCCGGACGACGCTCCGAGCGGAAGCGCGGAACTCGCGGCAGCTGTGGAGGCGGTCGCCGACGCCGGCCTCGATGCGTACGCCGCGCGGACGACGACAGCCGACGTCGAGGCGCTCGGCTTCGAGGCCGTCCGCGTGTTGTGTCCGGCGGCACAGCCGCTGTTCCAGGGCGGACCGTTCTTCGGGGAACGCGCACGGACTGTCCCGTCGGAATTGGGATTCGAGCCCGAACTCGATCGCCCGTACCACCCGTTCCCGTGATCACAGCCTCGCGGTGGCGGGGGCCGACAGGCGAGGCGGTTCCGCGAGAAGTGGAGCGCTGACAGCAAACGCGATTCCGCCAGAGATGAAGCGCTAACAGCCGACACGCTGTGCGAACACGCGGCGCTGTGTCGGACACCCGCGAGACGCCGCGTGGCGAGGATCAGGTCACACGGCCGCTGGCCGCGTGTTCGGATAAAAAAGTACGGAGGGGATGCAGCCGTCGATCAGACACCGAACGTCGCCCGGATCATATCCCGCGTTCCCGGCCCCAGCCCCACCGCGAGGACGGCGATGAGCAGGAGGATCGTGTAACGGGGGCTCTCCTCGAAGATCTCCTCCTCGAAGACCCACAGGACGAACGTGGCGGCGACCAGTTTCACCACGAGGAAGGGCCAGGTGTCGCCCGTGACCGCGAGCACCGACGACGGGAGCACCGAGCCGGTGACGTCGACGACGAACTGGTTGACTGGATGCTTCGGCACGAGATTCCGGCCGGCGCCGAGCGCGGGCATCCAGTCTAAGCCGACGACGTTGGCGACGCCGTCGACGGCGTGTCCCCAGAGGACGACAAAGCCGATCCGCTCTGTCCCGGCGTTCACTTCGGGGACGAACCGTTCGATGAGCCACCACGTCAGGGCCGCAGCCAGCGTCGCACCGAGGAGGACCGTGACGAGGACCTGCGGGTAGAATTCGACGCCCGAGGCGCCGGTGACGACGAGCGAAACGAGATAGCCGAGCGTCACGAGCAGGATCACCGAGCCGATCGCAAAGAGGAGTCGATCGTACCGCTCGACGACCTCCGCTCGGGTCGCAGCCACGGAGACGAGCACGGCAGCGAGCGCCACAGCGAAGACGGTGAAGTAGATGATCGGGCTGATAAACAGCGTGTTCAGCGGGTAGGTAATGAGCGCCTCCCCGGCGGGAATCGCGTCGTTGGCGTCCTCGACGACCCGGAGCGCACCGCCGAAGAGCACGAACGGGAAGAACGCATAGAAGAACCGTCGATCGGTTCCGAGATCCAGACGGCGCAGGAGGAAGACCACGCCCACGAGCGCGACCAGGAGCGTCACCATATAGCCGACCTCGGAGACGAGCGTGTAGCCGGGGTAGGCGACGGGTTCGGTGGCGCTCGTACACGCGCCCGAGTCGTACAGGTACTCGACGGTGCTCCCGGGGCGAATCGCACAGACGGCGGAGTTGGCGTCCGCCTGGACCGGCCCCCAGAAGTAGTGCCAGATGAAGCCGTCGTAGACGGCCTCCGGGAAGGCGAGCGTTCCGGCGACGAGCGCGACCACGGCGGTCAGCACGCCGCCGGCCCAGAGCCGCTCGGGATCGGCGCCGATGCGGTCGGCGACTGTTGACATACCCGATAGGCCGGCGGCGGGCGTGTTGAGGATTCCGGTCTCCGGCGCGTGCGACGGGCAACCGTCGGTGTCGAGAAAAGGGGGAGCAGGCGGGCCCCTCGCCCTGGGAGCGTGGAGAGTGATCAGGCGGGTCCGTCGGCGTCGACCGGGCCGATGTCGCGGGCGGCCGCGAGCACCGCATCGTGGATACGCCCGTTGGAGGCCACGAGGCCGGCCGAGTCGTGTCGCCACCGGTCACCGGAGAGATCCGTGACAGTCCCGCCCGCGGCCCTGATCATCGAAACGCCGGCCATCGTGTCCCACGGGTGGGGGCGGACGTTCGTCACCACGCCGTCGAGCGAGCCGTCAGCGACGGCCGCCAGTTCAGCCTGCGCACAGCCGATCCGGCGGATGTCGCCGAAGCGCTCGAGGACCGCAGCACACGCCCGCTCGAACTGGCCGCGGTCGTCGAAGTCCCACCACATCGTCGGCGCGACCACGCAGGCCTCCGGATCGGTCCGCTCGGAGACGGTCACAGAATCGCCGTTCAGATAGGTCGCCTCGCCGTCGGTCCAGTAGACGTCCTCGAGTGCCGGGAGGTTCGTCGCGGCCGCGACTGCCTCGCCGTCCTCTACGGCCGCGACAGCGGTCGCCCACGTGCGCGTCCCCCGGACGTAGTTGTTCGTGCCGTCGATCGGATCGATCACCCACGCGCTCCCGCGGTCGGGGACGGTTTCGCGCGTCTCGGCCTCCTCGCCGACGATGACGTCGTCAGGAGACGCATCCGCGATGGTCTCGACGACCGCCGTCTGCGCGTCGCGATCGGCCTGCGTCACGACGTCGGTTTTCGCGCCCTTGCGCTCGACGTCGATGACCGTGCGGAACCGGGAGTCGGCGACGTCGGCGCCGGCCGCGGCCGCCCGCCGAGCGAGCGCCGCTCTGTCTGCTGGTGACATAGGAGACGATTCCACCTGCGGTCCCTAAACGCCCGGGATCCCGAACGCGCCGATCCCGAGGTCCAGCACCGAGTTCACGAGCAGCAGAATGACGAGCGCGGAGAGCCAGGCGCCGAATCCGATGATCGCGGCCTTCACCCAGCCGCCGGGATAGCGCCAGTTGATGACGCCGACCCACACGATCAGTGCGATGAGCGGCCCGACGAGCGGGATCCACGAGGTGAGCGCCCAGCCGACGGCACCGAGAAACGCGGTGAGGATCGCGTGGCCGTAATCGTCGACGTCGCTGACGATCCGGGCGCTGATGTAGATAGCGAATCCGCCGATCAACAGAGCGATCACGAACGCGACGATCGAGCCGACAAACGGGACTGCCATACGCCCACCTCGGCTGCCAGTGGGGTATACTTGTGCATCGATGGCGATATCCGTCGAGTGCGGAGCGAACGAGCGTTGTTCGGGTCATCCGCGACAATTAACTCGATTTCGAGTCTGAGTACACTTTAGTAATCCGGGCACTCATATGCATCTATGCGCCCCTCTGACGCGGCACGCCAACTCCAGTACGCGGTTGCCTCACGGACAGATACCTACGACTACGAGATCAGCCACTGGGAAGCGAACGCCTACGAGGACGTCTTCGCAGACGTCGCCGACCGCGGCGACCTCACCGACGTGATGAGCGTCGTCCAGGAACTCGGCGACCGGTTCGCCGACGGCTCTCGTCCCTCCCAAGCGGAGGCCCGCCAAATCGCCAACGGCATCGTCACCGCAGGCGGCCGTCCCCTCGCCGACGGCGGCGACGAAAGCTAAGCCCGCTGCCCGCGCCGTCGAGGGCGTCCCCGCGACGGTCCCTTCGAGCGTTGCGGCCATCCTTCCGCACTACAGGACAGTCATAGAAGTCCAACTCCAGCAGCCGCCGGCCCACGCGCTCTCACGATCGAATTCGCCCGCTCGATACGTCGATCGTGGATGCTCGCAGTCGACGTCACTCGGCCTTCGACACTAGCTGCAAGTGGTCCGGGTCGACGTCGCCCCCACCCTGCTACACTATAGTAGCGTTTGCAACTGATTGCTCATTCGATCGCACGACCGCGTGCGATCGTGTGAGTGAAGACTTGCGAACGCTACTATAGCTGCAAGTGGTCCCCGGGTCGACGTCGCCTCCGCCTGCTACACTGGCCGCAGATGTTCGCAGTCGCCGGTGTGTACGACCCGTTCGTCGTCGTCGGTCCGGACGACGAGGCTCCCGGGGAACTGGACGTCGATCGCCTCGCCGACGATTGTCTCCCCGGGGGTTTCGACGCGGACCCGTTGCCCGAGCGTCGCAGCGAGCGCGCGCCACTCGTCGAGTATCGCGTGGAGGTCGGTGTCGCCGCCAGTGAGGTCGTGGAACGTCTCCAGGAGACGCTGCAGAAACACGCGGCGATCGACGTCACCGGTCGCCTCCCGGAGGCTCGTCGCCCCGTCCGGGAGTGCGCCGGCGTCGACGTTCGCGTTCACGCCGATGCCGACGACGAGCCACGAGACGCGATCGGCTTCGCCCTCCATTTCGGTGAGGATGCCTGCGAGCTTCCGCTGTGTCGGCTCCTCGCCGGCTAACAGAACGTCGTTGGGCCACTTGATGACCGCTTCGGCGCCCGCCTCCCGGGCCGCGCGGGCGACGGCCACGGCGGCCGCGAGTGCGTAGACTGGGATCTCCGCCGGCGGGCGCTCGGGTCGCAGGAGGAGACTCGCCCAGACGCCGCCCGACGGCCCGATCCATTCGCGGCCGAGCCGTCCGCGGCTGCCGGTTTGCTCGTCGGCGACGACGACGAGGTCGGCTTCGCCCGTCTCGGCGAGTTCGCGGGCGCGGTCGTTCGTGCTCCCGATCTGGTCGTGATACTCGATCCGGTACGGCGCCTCGAGGCCGAACGCGATGGCTTCGGCGCCGTACTCGGGGATCTCGACCACGCGGTAGCCGTCGTCGCCGCTCTCGATCCCGAAACCCGCCTCGCGGAGCGCCTCCACCTGCTTCCAGACGGCCGCGCGGGAGACGTCCAGGCGATCGGCGAGCGCCGGGCCTTCGATCGGCCCGTCCGCGAGCGCATCCAGTAGCGCGCGTCTCGTCTCGTTCATCGTCGCTCACTCCAGGTGACAGCGGTTGTCATCCTCGCCCACTCCGGGTTGGCTGAGAGATTCATCTCCGATCATTCCAGAACGACGAGCGTGTCGCCCATATCGACGCTGTCGCCCTCCTCGATGTGTACCTGAGTCACCGTCCCGCCGCGTTCGGTGACGACATCGTTCTCCATCTTCATCGCCTCGAGGACACAGACGACGTCCCCCGCGGCGACATCATCGCCCGCCGCGACGTCGACCGAGAGGATCGTCCCCTGCATCTCGGCGGTGACCTGCTCGCCGTCGCCCTCGACGACGACCTCGCCGCCGTCGTCGCTCTTCGACTCCTCGGGACGCGAGCGGGCCGATCGCTGCCCATCGCCAGCGCCCCCACCGCCGACGGCGTCGACCGAGGGTATCGGCGGCGCGCCGCGCTCTTCGAGGTTGACCTCGAAGCGTTTGCCGTTGACCTCGACAGTGAACTCCCGTTCAGTCATCTCCTCGGCGTCGCCTTCGTCTGTCGCCTCCTCGGCCGCCGCATCGGCGGCGCCCCACCGTTCGACTGCTTGATCGAGTCGCGCGGGATCGAGTTCCTCATCGAGGTACTTCGTCGTGTGCTCGCCCGCGCGGAACGTGCCGTCGGTCACCATCAATCGGTGGAAGGGAACGATCGTCGGGAGCCCCTCGATATCGAACTCCGAGAGGGCGCGTTCCGAGCGCGCGAGACACTCCTCGCGGTCGCCGGCGGCGACGATCAGTTTCGCGATCATCGAGTCGTAGTCGCCGCCGATCTCGTCGCCCTGCCGGACGGCGTCGTCGACGCGGACGCCGATGCCGCCGGGCGGGTCGTAGGTCTCCAGGGTGCCCGTCGCGGGCGCGAACTCCTCGGCGGCGTTCTCGGCGTTGATGCGGTACTCGATCGCGTGGCCGTCGAAGGTGACCTCGTCCTGTGCGAAGTCGACTTGCTCGCCCGCGGCGATCCGCAGTTGCCACTTCACGACGTCGATGCCGGTGATCTCCTCGGTGACGGTGTGTTCGACCTGGATGCGCGTGTTGACTTCGAGGAAGTAGAACTCCCCGTCCTCCAGGAGGAACTCGACGGTCCCCGCGTTGGTGTAGTCGGCCTCGCGGATCCCGCGCCGGGCCGCGTCGCCGATCTGCTCGCGGAGGTCCGCATCGAGCGCGGGCGAGGGTGCCTCCTCGATGACCTTCTGGTGGCGGCGCTGCAGCGAACAGTCGCGCTCGCCGAGGTGGCGGACGTTCCCGTGTTCGTCGGCCAGGATCTGGATCTCGATGTGTCGCGGCGAGTCGAGGTACTTCTCGACGTACACGGAGGCGTTGTCGAAGTACGCCTCGCCCTCCCGCTTTGCGGCTTCGAGTTGGGACTCGATCTCGTCGGCCGAGCGGACGACTTTCAGCCCGCGACCGCCGCCGCCGCCCTCGGCTTTGATCGCGACCGGATAGCCGTAGTCGTCGGCGATCGCTTTCACCTCGTCGATGGAGTCGACGGGATCGGTCGTCCCCGGAACGACCGGCACGTCGGCCGCCGACATCAGCGACCGCGCCTTCGTCTTCTCGCCGAGGCGCTCCATCGCGTCGGCCGGGGGGCCGACCCACCGCAACTCGCTTGCCTCGACCTTCCGCGCGAACTCGGCGTTCTCGGCGAGGAAGCCGTAGCCGGGGTGGACCGCGTCCGCGCCGGCCTTCCGGCCCGCCTCGATGACGGCCTCGTGGTCGAGATACGAGTCCGCCGCGCGAGCGGGCCCGACGTTGTACGCCTCGTCGGCGAACCGCACGTGCCCGGCGTGTTTGTCGGCGTCGCTGTAGATCGCGACCGTGCGGACGTCGAGATCGCGGCACGCCCGCATCACCCGGAGCGCGATCTCCCCGCGGTTGGCGACGAGAACCTTGTTGAACATTTGCCGATGTGTTCCGATACGTGGCACGTCTATCTGTCGGTTCCGCACGAAGGGGCGTTCGACAATCGTCGAGGTGATCGGGCTTGGCCGGTCGCGGGCGGAACGTTGTCCTTCGGAAGTCGCGGATCGGAGCGCTCTCGAATCCGTCGTTGTTCGCACGCTGATCCCGAAAACTGAACGTTCGTCAGCGAACGGTGTAGCTCAGAGAATAGAGGTGAACGTTCGTGAAAGACGGCGCGAATCCAAACCGCCTTATGTGTGTGTCACCCAGGCTCACGATAATGACAGTACGTGTCGGAATCCTCGGCGCAACGGGCGCGGTAGGACAGCGATTCATCCAACTGCTCGACGACCACCCGACGTTCGAGCTGGCGGCGGTCACGGCCTCCGAAGCCAGCGCGGGCAAGTCGTACCGCGAGGCGGCGAAGTGGCGCGTGAACACACCGATCCCGGACGACGTCGCCGAGATGACCGTCGGCGCGACGACGCCGGAGGACGTCCCGAACGACGTCGATCTGCTGTTCTCCTCGCTGCCGTCGGGCGTCGCTGCCGAGGTCGAACCCGCGTTCCTGGAGGCCGGCTACGTGGTCTCCTCGAACTCCTCGAACGACCGGATGGCGCCGGACGTGCCGCTGACGATCCCCGAGATCAACCCGGGACACCTCGACCTCATCGAGATCCAGCGCGAGCAGCGCGGCTGGGACGGCGCCCTCGTGAAGAACCCGAACTGCTCGACGATCACGATGGTGCCGACGCTCGCGGCGCTCGACGAATTCGGCCTCGAAGCGGTCCAGGTGTCGACGCTGCAGGCGGTCTCCGGCGCGGGCTACTCGGGCGTCACTTCGATGGAGATCATCGACAACGCCATCCCGCACATCGGCGGCGAGGAGGAGAAGATGGAGACCGAATCCCGGAAGCTCCTCGGCAAGTTCGACGGCGCGGAGGTCGAACTCCACGGGATGGACGTCGCGGCATCCTGCAACCGCATCCCGACGCTCGACGGCCACCTGGAGAACGTCTTCGCGGAGACGGCCGAGGACGTCACCCCCGAGGAAGCCGCCGCGGCGATGCGTGAATACTCCGGCGTCGACCTGCACTCCTCGCCGGAGCAGCTCATCCACGTCTTCGAGGATCCCGACCGCCCGCAGCCCCGACTCGACCGCGAGCGCGGCGACGGGATGCAGGTCTCCGCCGGCGGCATCCAGACGACCGAAAACGGCCTGAAGTACAACTGCCTCGCCCACAACACGATCCGCGGTGCAGCCGGCGCCTCGCTGCTCAACGGCGAACTGCTCGTCGAAGAGGGCTGGGTGTAGCGGACTGTCGTCGCCGCTTCCGGGAGCCGAGTCCGGCCCGAGCCTGTCTGTAGCTGGACATATTCCCCGTCAGGTTTTGGTTCCTCCCGATCAACTCATACGGTGACGATGTCAGAGACACCCACAGTCGACGACAAGGCACCGACGTTCACCGCGACGTACAGGGGCGGCGACCACGAGACGTTCGACCTCGCCGACAACCTCGGCGACGGCCCCGTCGTACTCGCCTTTTTCCCCGGCGCGTTCACGCCACCGTGTTCGAACGAGATGGTGGCGCTGCAGGAGCACCACGACGACTTCGCGGCCGCCGGCGCGACGCTGTTCGGCGTGAGCGCCGACTCGTCGTTCTCGCTCGGCGCGTTCGCCGACGAGCACGGTCTCGAGTTCGACCTCGTGAGCGATATGGCCGGCGACGCGATCGAGGCGTACGGCCTCTCGATGGACATCCCCGAGTTGGGGCTGTACGGCATCGCCAACCGCGCCGTGTTCGTCCTCGACGACGAGGGAACGGTGACCTACCAGTGGGTCGCCGACGATCCGACAAACGAACCCGACTACGACGAACTGCTGGACGCGGTCGAGAGCGCGTAGGCGCTCCGAGAGCGGATATTCGGCCGACTCCGACCGCCGGCCGCTCACTCGACGCTGAGCGACAGCCGGTCCCGCGGGATCGACTCGCCCTCGTCGTGGGTAGCGACCCCGACGGTCAGGCTGAGGTCCTCGGCGTCGACAGCCTCGCCGAACGTGACCGCAAAGAGCGTCCGCGTCTCCTCGAAGGCCTCGACCGACTCCGAGATGTCGGCGGCCCGCACCACGACCGAGGGACTGTCGACGCCGCCGTTGATCACCTGGAACTCGTCGCCGTCGACGAGTTCTGATTCGACTGCCGTGATCGGGACGTCCCCGTCCTGTTCGACGGTGCAGCGGTACTTCTGGAGACCGTTCGGCGCGCCGTCGAGGGTGACGGCAGCGACGGCCTCGGAGCCGGCACCCGCTTCGAGGGCGCTTCCACAGCCTGCGAGGCCGACCGAAATGGCCGCCGCCGCGGTTCCGAGGAATCGTCTCCGTGTCGATGCCGACCGGGTCGGTGTGTGTGCGTCCTGCGTCATCATTCGAAGGCGAGTGCGACTGCGTCGTCCATATCGAGGTCACCGTCCTCGTCGAAGTCCAGGGCGGCGACCTGTTCGCTACTCAGTTCCGTGACGTCGACGAAAGAGAGCGCGACTGCGTCGTCGAAGGTTACCTCGCCGTCGCCGTCGACGTCCTCGTAGCGCCCGTCACCGTCGGGATCAGTCGGCGCTGCCCCGGTGTCGGCACCCGGCAGCGACTCCTCGAAGAGCCCGCCGGCCTGCACCTCGACGGAGATGCGGTCGCCGGAGACCGAATCGCCGTCGTCGTTCTGGAGGTTCTCGACCTCGATCTCGACGTCGTCGGCGCTCAGCCGCTGGTCGTAGGTGAGCCGTGCGATCGTTCGGGGCTCCTCGAAGCCGTCGACGTCGCCCGCCAGATCGACAGCCTGCACGGTCGTCGCCCGCGGGCCGTCAGAGACGACCCGCAGTTGACTGTCGGAGACCATCTCGGCCTGCGTGTCGGTCACCGACGCGTCCACGGCGGTCCGCACCGTAACGCCCGCGCGCTCGAAGCCGTTCGGCATCTCCGACACCGAGAGCACGACCGTCGAGGTACCGCCCTCGCTGCCGCCGTCGTCGGCCGATCCGACCGAGAGCGTCGCCGACGGCGTCGAACCGACCTCGTAGCTGTTGCCGTCCTCGTCGCCGAGGGAGTCGACCGACACTGCGGCCTGGGTGGTCCCCGATTCGACACCTTCGACGGTCAGCGTCGCGATGTGGGCGACGCCGGTGTCGTTCGTGTCCATCAGTGCGCCGCGGATGACGGCGCCCGCGCCGTCGCCCTGGATCTCGGTCTGTTCGACGCCCGCGTCGCCTTCGAGTTCGACGTCCGTGATTCTCGCCGTCTCGGTCGATTCGAGACGGATCTGCGCCTCGACGGCACCGACGCCGCCGTCGACGCCGGCCGCGACGAGTCGCCACTCGGTCTCCTCCCCGACGCCGACCGACGCGCTCGCGGGGCGGAGTGTCACCCGCGGGCCGTCACCGGGTTCGGGCGTTTCTGTGTCAGGTGGTGTCGCGGTCGCCGTCCCGGCATCCTCGCCCCCGAGATCCAGCGTCACCGAGTCGTTCCGGAACGACTCCTCGTCGGTGGCTTCCTTCGAGGCGACGGCCGTTATCGTCCCGGCGTCGCTGCCCATCTCGTCTGTGATCCTGACGGTCGCGACGCCGTCGAGGCCGGTCTCGTAGGCCTCGCCGCCAACGTGGACCGTCGCCGAAACCAGCGCGTCGTCGTCGCCCCGCCGGACCTCGAAGTCGACCTGATCGCCGGGTTCGACGGTCGACTCGTCAGCCGAGATCGAAAGTGGCGTCGCGTCGGCGGAGCCCTCGACGGAGAGTGAACTGCCCGGCGTCGCGCCGACGTCGTAGGGGTCACCGTCTTCGTTCCCGAGTGATTCGACGTCGAGGGAGACGTCGGTCGAGCCCTGATCGGTGCCCTCGACCGAGACGGTGCCGATCGTCACCGACCCGGAGTCGTCGGTGTCCATCAGCGCCGCGCGGACGAACACCTCCGAACCGTCGGATTCGACGTCGACGGTCTCGACGCCCGGATCGGCGTTCAGTTCGACGTCGCCGATCGACGCGACGTCGGTGTCGTCGACGGAGATCGTGGCGGTCACGGCCCCCACGCCGCCCTCGGCGTCGGAGACGACGATATCGTACTCCTGGGTCTCACCTGCGGCGACGGTCGCTGTCGTCGGCGTCAGCCGGACGGTCGTCGACCCCGCCGTCTGCGCCCGGATGTCCGCATCCGACAGCGCCGCTGCCGGCGCCTGGGCATCCGTCCCTCCGTCCGCGGCGGCACCGGCCGCCGCGACGCTACCCGCGCCGACGACGCCCGCGACACCACCGAGCGCGACGACGAGAGCGAGGACGACCGCGAGTCGCTTCCCGCGCCGTGTGGAATCAGTGCGTCTCATTGTCACTCGTCGAGTCGGGCGAAGAGCGCTTGCACGTCGGTCACGTCGACGTCGCCGTCGCCGTTGAAGTCGAACCGCTCGACGTTGTCCTGGACCGCGTCGCTGTCGAGGTTGGCGAAGAGCGCCTGTACGTCGACGGCGGTGAACGCGCCGTCGCCGTTGACGTCTTCGTAGAGGCCGTCGCCGTCGAGGTCCTGCGCCGGGTTGCCGTCGCCCGTGACGTCCGGAACCGGTGGCCCCCCGGAGCCCTCGCCGAGGGCGTAGAGGATTCCATCTGTGCTCGCGGCGTAAACGCGGTCCTCGACGACGACCGGCGGGGCGACGACGGCGCCGCCGGTCTGGAAGTTCCACAGTTCGTCCCCGTTGCTGGCGTCGTAGGCGTACACGTAGTTGTCGTCCGCGCCGAAATAGAGCACACCGTCGGCGTAGACTGGCGAGGTCGGCGTCCCGTTGAGGGACTCCCGCCACTGTCGCGTTCCGATCGACGGGTCGATCGCGTGAAGCGCGTTGTCGCCGGTCGAGGCGACGTAGAGCGTTCCGTCGGCGTAGACCGGGATCGTCGAGATACCCGAGATGTCCCCGAACCGCCAGTTGACGCTCCCTGAGTCGGCGTCGACGGAGTAGACGGCGCCCTCGTTTGTTCCGGCGTAGAGCGTGCCGTCCGCGTATGAGAGGCCCCACGTTTTGCTGTCGCCGCCGGAGAGGGTCTGTGTCCACTCTTTTGAGCCGTCGGATTGAGAAAGAGCCGTGATTCGCGCCGGATAATCCCAGCGATCGTCCTTGCGGTTTGTCACGTAGACCACGTCATCGTCGACGATAGGCGTCCCGAGCGGCCCCATATACGCTAGGTCAGTCCGCCACGCTACCTCGCCGTCGGACGGGTCAAGCAAGTACGCGTCGCGAACGTCGTCTTTCGATCCCGTGGCAAACAGTTCACCGTCTACGAGCGTCGGGCTTCGGATGTTGCTCGCGTTGACCGAGGACGCCCAGAGCCCCTCGCCGTTTGCGGCGCCGAACGCCAGAACCCGCCCCGTCGTCGTCGGGAGGTAGACGACCCCGTCACCGACTGCAGGCGACGACGACAGCGACCCGTTCGTCCCGGCAGACCACACCTCGCTCCCGTCGGCCGTCGAGACGGCGTACAGCGTGTTGTCGTGGCTCGCCTGGAACACCCGGCCGTCGGCGACGATCGGCTGTGCGGTCAACCGATCGCCGGTCTCGAACGTCCAGACGTCGTCGGCGCCGTCTTTCGGGCCGCTCGCGGGCGCGACGCCGCTGTTGTGGGCGTCGTACCTGAACATCGGTACCGTGCTGCTGTCGGCCGTCTGGCCGCTGGCGCTCCCGCTCGCGCCGGCAAGCGCGAACGCGCCCCCCGCGGCCGCAGCCAGCCGCATCGCCTCCCGTCGCGTGATGTTGTGCGTCATCCTTATCGTGTCGTTCTATTATCACGATTCGGGGTACAAGTACTTTGTCTCAGTAAGAGACGAGAGTAATCATTATCAACGCGCGCCGATCGGCGTGGCTATCAGTTCCATCGGGTACGCCGTTCCCGGGTTATTCCCGGATGTTGTCGAAAAAACGCGCTTCGGCTACCGCTTCGCGCCCGGATTCGTCACCGCGCCGTTCGCGGCCGACCCGAAGTCGTTGCCGTACTTCGCGAGCACGCCGGAAGTGTAGGCGGGTTCCTTCGGTTCCCACTCCTCACGGCGGGCGTCGAGTTCCGCGTCGGAGACGTCGACGGAGAGTTCCCGATCGGGAATGTCGACGGTGACCTCGTCGCCGTCTTCGAGCAGCGCGATCGGCCCGCCGACCGCGGCCTCGGGTGCGACGTGGCCGACCATCGGGCCGCGGGTCGCCCCGGAAAAGCGGCCGTCGGTCAGGAGCGCGACGTCGTCCTCGTGACCCTGGCCGACGACGGCGGCGGTGACGCCGAGCATCTCACGCATTCCGGGGCCACCTTGCGGCCCCTCGTTGCGGATGACAATCACGTCGCCCGATTCGATGTGGCCCTCCTGGACGTAGCGCATCGCCGCCTCCTCGCCCTCGAAGAGGCGGGCGGGGCCGGTGTGGTGGAACTTGTCGTCGCCGGTCACCTTCAGGACCGCGCCGTCGGGCGCGAGGTTGCCGGTGAGGATCTTGATCGCGCCCTCCGCCTGGTAGGGGTCCTCAACGCTGTAGATGAAGTCGCCGGTGATCTCGTCGTCGCTCGGGAGATCCAGTTCGTCGAGTTCCTCTGCGATCGTCCGCCCGGTGACGGTTAGCGCGTCGCCGTGGAACAGTCCGGCGTCGAGCAGCCGGCGGATCACGACCGGCACGCCGCCCTCCTCGTGGAGGTCGTTCATCGTCTTTGTTCCGCCAGGCTGGAGGTTCGCGATCTTCGGCGTCTTTCGCGAAATCTCGTCGAACTCCTCGATCGAGAGGTCGATGCCCGCCTCCGCGGCGAGTGCGAGCAGGTGGAGGACGGCGTTGGTCGACCCGCCGATGGCGACCTGCAGGGCGATGGCGTTCTCGAAGGACTCCTTCGTGAGGATGTCGGAGGGTCGGACGTCGTTCGCGACGGCGCTGAGGACGGCTTCGCCGGAGCGGCGCGCGACCTCGTAGCGCTCCTCGGATTCGGCGGGCGCGTCGGCGGTGCCGAGCGGGGCCAGCCCCAGCGCCTCGGAGATGGAGGCCATCGTGTTCGCGGTGAACATCCCGCCGCAGGAGCCGGCACCGGGGCAGGCGTGGCGTTCCAGGTCGTCCAGTTCGTCGGCGTCCATCTCGCCTTGCGCGTAGGTGCCGACGCCCTCGAAGACGTTCTGGATGGTGACGTCGCGGCCCTGGTGTTCGCCGGGCATAATCGACCCGCCGTAGAGGAAGACAGTGGGCAGGTCCGTCCGGATCGCGGCCATCATCATCCCGGGGAGGTTCTTGTCACAGCCCGCGACGGTGACGAGTGCGTCCATCCGCTCGCCGAAGGCGACGAGTTCGACGGAGTCGGCGATTACTTCACGGGAGATCAGGGAGGCTTTCATCCCCTCGGTGCCCATCGAGATCGCATCCGAGATGGTGATCGTCCCGAACTCGATCGGCATCCCGCCGGCCGTCTCGATGCCCTCGATGGCGGCGTCGGCGACGTCGTCGAGGTGGACGTTACACGGCGTGATGTCGGCGGCGGGGTTGGCGACGCCGACCATCGGCGAGCCGAGATCCTCGTCGTCGAACCCCATCGCGCGGAACATCGCGCGGTGCGGCGCCTTGTCGGGCCCCTCGGTGACGTCGGTGCTGGGAAGGTCGGGATCCTTCCCGGTGGAGAACGTCTCCTCGTCCTCCTCGCGTTCGGGTGGTTCCTGCTTGCTCATACACGAGAGGTGGTCGCACCGGCATTAAAAGGCCACGGGTAGGCGCTGTCGGTGGTGTTTCGACGAGACTGAGAGGACGACGTCCCCGTGACCGTCTCGAACTCCAAAAGAGCGGCTACCGGTACTTCGATATCGTTCGATACGGGACGTAGTAGCCGGTGTCGTCGATCCACGTCGACAGCCACTCGTCAGCGGTCGATGTATCGATCTTGCCTGCGTCGATCGCGGCCAGTAAGACGCCGACTGAGCCGACAACGTCCAGGTCCTGTTCTTTCGCAAATGCCCGAGCACCTCCGTCGTCAGTCAACAGTCGGCCGTCGTGTGCGTCCGCCAAGGCGAACGCCTGTGCTTCACCGGGGTCGAGATGGTCACTGACGACCGCTTCTCCCTTTGCAACTGCATCCGAGATCGTTGCGACTGGAATCTCGACGTCGAGTATATCGAGTGCTGACTCAAGATACGGATGGTCATCGACGCCGTGTTCGAGTTCCTCGCGAACGACGGGAACCGTACAGATGCCAGAGAGATCTGCAACCACCCACAGCTCGTCGATGTAGGCGAAATTCGAGAGGACAGTCGTGTCGAGAACGCTCAGGTTCGCTGGAATCCCGTCACCGCTCATTTCGCACTCGACTCCTCGTCATCCGAGTCCGCATCATCGAATTCAAGATCCGCCGCTGCCGCAGTCTCGTAGGCCGCATCTTCCTCGTCTGTGAGCCCGATTCGGAGTTCGACGCCGTGCTCACGGAGGATATCACGCATCGTCCAGCGGTCGACATCGGCAAGTCTCGCAGCATCACCGAGCGTGATGCGCTCGCGGTTGTAGAGCGCGACTGCAGCCGCAATACGCTCGTTTTCGTGGTCCTCGAAGTATTCACGCACGAACGCTCGCAACGCATCGCTTTTGCCACCGAACACACCAGCCTCGACTGCCCCCTCGATGAGGAGATCGAGGTCGTCAGGATACGAACCGGTGATTCGCGCCATTGTTCTATGCTGGACTACGTCTTCATACTATTTATGAACCGCGCCGAGCTGCTATTTGCATCCGGAAGAGAGGTTTCGCCTGTCGCTCCCGATGACCGGCGTGTGTGAGCGAAGAATCGTACACGCTATTACAGCCTACTCCTCGGGCCGCGTCGCCAACCCCGCGAGATGCGGCGCCTCGGGCACGATGAGTTCCTCGCTGCCGAGCCGTGCGGCGTTCTCGCTCCCGGGAAGACAGAACAACGGAACGCCCTGGAGGATGCCCGCGGTCGCCCGGGTGCCGACGACGCGCGTACCGATCTCGTCTTCGGAGTAGCGGCGGAACAGTTCGCCGAATCCGGGCAGTTCCTTCTCGAAGAGGCCGCTCACTGCCTCGATCGTGACGTCGTCCGGCGTGACGCCCGTGCCGCCGGTCGTCACGACGACGTCGACCGCCTCGCGGTCCACGAGGCCGTCGACGGTCGATTGCAGGCCGTCGAAGTCGTCCGGGACGACTTCTCTGGTGGCGACCTCGTGGTCGGCGGCCTCGAAAGCCGCCGCGATGGCGTCCCCCGCGGAGTCGTCGTCGAGCGTGCGCGACGTGGAGACGGTGACGATAGCCGCACCGACCGACTCGACGTCGTGGGCGTGGTGGTCGTGATCGTGACCGTGGCCGTCGTGGGTGTGGTGATGCTCGTCGCCACCGTGGTCGTGGGCGTGGCCGTGATGGTCGTCGTTACCCTGATCGTGGTCGTGAGCGTCGCCGTGAGACTCCTCGTGACTCTGATCGTCTTCGGTCATACGACTGGCTTTTCGCGCCATCGACAAAGATTCCCAGTATTCCCGACGAGGACGCGGTCGGTCACTCTCGCCTCCGAGGACCTCTCGGCCGTCTCGATGACCGAACTACGCCAAGAAAACCACGACCGCCGAGAAGCGACGAGAAGCGGGCGAGGGAGACGAAACGGAACGAACGATTCAGTTCAGTTATCGCCGGCTTTCGACTGCCACTCGTAATCGCGGCGCTTGGCCGACTTGCCGAAGCCACACGAGGAGCACTTCTTCTTTTTGACGTGGTAGGATTTCTCGCCGCAGCGGCGACATTTGACGTGCGTCGTCTTGTTCTTCTTTCCTTGGCTTGGGGTTCCTGCACCCGTCATGTTCTTATCGTGACGACGTTGTCGCCGCGTATAATCGTTGTGTCTTCGACCGCCGTGACGTCCAGTTCGGCCAGGACGTCGTCGTCGACGTCGGTCGGTGGCTCCAGGACGGCGTTCATATGCTGGTCGTAGCCGGCGAGGGTGCCGTAGTACGCAGTCCCGTCTTTAAGCGTGACCGTGACGACATCTTCGAGTGCGGCTTCGAGCACGTCCAGGGGTCGTCCGCTCATATTCCAAGCGGCGCCCGTTTCGGTATTAAACCTGCCGGACCGCTGTGCGGTCGCGTGAGTCGATAGCGGCGATAGTCTCGGTAGCGGCACCTCCGCCACTCGCGTCACCGCCTCCGACGCGGTTTTGGGGCCCGCGGGCGTTCGTACGGTCGTGGTATACATCACTCGTGGGCTTCTCGACGCGCTGTTGGAGATGGCGGCGGACGAAGAGCCGTCGTCGATGGAAGTCGTCCTCGCGTCGACACCGGCGGCCGACTTCGAGGCAGATCTGCAGTTAGAACCCGATACGCCGGTGCTGACGCACTTTTATTTCCCCGAAGCGAGCGGCTCGGTACGGGCCGTCTTCGGCGTCGATCTCGGGACGCCCGCGGGACGCGGCCGCGCCCGATTCGTTTCCCATCCGCAAGGGCCGCTCGAAGCCACCCGCGAGGACACCTTCGCCGCCGCGGTCGTGGTCGCAGTGCCGCCCTGGGAGGAGTCGTCGTGTGCCGCCTTCGACCGCAACGACCGCGAACTCGACCTCGACGTGCTGGACGTCGAACCGCCGCGGGAGACGCTCGCGGGCGAGTGATACTGATTACTCTCACTTTTCCCCGCCGAGCGCCATCCCCGGTGGCGGCGCTCGGCGGGAGGACGAGAGTAATCAGTATGAGAGGCAGACGATAGGGGAGACAGAAAGCAGGTCGAACGGGACTTACCGTCGGGTCCGATGCGGTCGATGTACAGACAGAGGCACTACCGTTCAAACGGGTTCTCGGAGGCTGTGAGACGGGTGATGTCGGGAACGCCATCGAACCCGTCGTCGAAGCTGTAGAGATAGCTGAACTCTTCCCGTTTCATCGCCGCGACGATGACCGCATCTGTCAGCGAAAGCGGTTCGTACCGTCGGAACAGCGAGCGGCCGGCGTCAAAGTCGGACTTCGGCGTCCGCTTGAGTGTGAATCCGCTGCTCTCGATGAGCGCATCGAGTGTGTCGGTCGCAACGTCGTGGCCAGCCCGCGCTTGCAGGTAGTTAACCACTTCCTCAAGAACGTCGCTGAGCACGTAGGCGGTCGGGAGCGTGCCGCGATCGATCGCCTGTGTGATCTCCGTACCTCGCTCGTGGTTCTGATCGCTCGCGAGACGGGCCGCGATGAGAACGTTGGCGTCCACGACGACAGCCGGCATCAGTAGTCCCCGGCGACGAGATCGTGATCGTCGGCCGCGTCGGTCGACTCGCCGATATCAACCGGATCTAGCTGTGAAAACGCACCGTACTGTTGCTTGATCAGTTCGACCGAGAGCGTTCCGTCTTCATCGACAGACCAGCGGAGTTTGTCACCCGCTTCGACGCCGGCCTCACGCCGGACCGCTGCCGGGACCGTGATCGAGAAGCTCTCGTTTACGGTCGTTTCGTCTTCGACTTCGTGTGACATAGCCGAACGTTCGCGATACCGACGAAAGTAATTTACCCTCAAATTTGCTTTTTGAAGCAGAGCAGTTCACGTGAGCGACGTCCGAGATTCAGCCCGGAAGATCAGATTCCGGCCTCACCGATCCAGATACCCCAGGTCAGTCAGTTGCTCGGCGATGTCCTCGAACTGCGCCTCGGTGAGTTCGCCCTCTCGCTGGTACTGGATGACGATGCTCCGGAGAAGAAAGCGAACGAGGTCGCTCGTGCTCGAAAAGCTGGTCCCCTCGATGGTCTCGTCGACCCGCTCGGCCAGATCCTTCGGGATCGAGACGGTCGTGTACTCGGTCATCGGCGTGGGTAATGTGTGACGGCGGGTGGACAAAACCCTGTGGAGTCGTGGGCGTAGTCTCGGCCGGAGCCGGGGGTTTTTCCACTCCCCACACCCTACGGTTGGTCGATGGCTGTCAGACCACCGCAACAGGACGGCGACGAGCCCGACTCCTTGGAGTTCGGTATCGCGGCGCTCTCTCCTTATCTCTCGGAGTCGAATCTCACATTTCCTGCGACCACCGACGAGGTCGTCCGCGCGCTCGGCGACCCCGAGATTCCCTACGACGCCAACGACAATACGGTTGCACTCTCAGAGGCGCTTGCGGCCGTCGGTCCGAGCGAATTCGACTCCAAGCGGGAGTTGCTGGACACGCTGCATCCCGTCTTCGAAGAGTATCGCGCTTCGGGCGGGGGGATCTTCTCGCAGCTCCGGGCGCTGTTGCCGTTTTGATCGAGTGATCACTGGACTCCGAGCGGCGGAATTCTTTTGTGACGATACGCCGTCGGTTTATGTATGACAGCGGCTGACGGCGACCCGGAACTGTTCGCCGTCCTCGAAGCGGCAGCCTGTGCAGACGCGGATGTCGAGTTCGCAGTCGCGTTCGGATCAAGAACTACGGGGAAAGCCACCAGTACGTCGGATCTTGATCTTGCTGTCAAGTTCTCCGAAGAGCTGTCAGACAGCGACCGGTTCGAAAAGCGGTGTTTCCTGTCGGGATCGCTCCAGCAGGAGGGTGTCCCATTTATTGATGTCTCGGATATCGAGACGCTCCCGCTTGAGGTCGCCCACGATGCTGTTAATGGACGGCTCGTCTGCGGCGACGAGGACGCGTTCGCGCAGTTCAAAGAGAGTATCGAAGCAACATTCGACGACCGGCGAGACGACCTTCGTCGAGAGCAGCGTGCCGTAATCGACCGTATCGCGGAGGACGGACTGCGTGGCTGACGAGCGTGTCGTCTCGATCAAACTCGAACCGACGAAGATCTCAATAAACCGACCTACTCCTGCTGGTCGTCGATTCGCTGCAACGTCTCCCGATGGAGCGTCAGCACCAGATCCGCGAGTACGCCGAACATCAGCAGTTGGACGCCGACGATGATGCCGAATCCCGAAACCACGGCGAGCACCTCGTGGGAGACGTTCACCGTGACCCACTCGACCACGACATAGACTGCGATCAGGAACCCGGAAACCGTCGAGAGGACGCCCAGACTCCCGAAATAGAACAGAGGATTGTTCGTCTTCGCCCGCCGGTACAGTTCGAGGAAGATGATCCCGCCGTCCCGGATCGGTCGGAGGTTCGTGTCTGACCCGGAGGGCCGGGGGTAATACGTGATCGGGACGACCGTCGTGGGGATGTTTCGCTTTGCGCACTCGACGGCCATCTCGGTCTCGATACCGAAGCCGTCGGAGGTGAGCGTCATCGATCCGAACGATTCGCGCGTGAACGCACGGTAGCCCGAGAGGATGTCGCCGAAGCTCTCGCCGTGGACGAACCTGAACCCGCGGTTGATCATCCGGTTGCCGAGTTGGTTGAAGCGCGTCATCGCGCCCTCTTGGAGGTCCGCGAAGCGGTTGCCGATGACGTGCTCGGCGTCGCCGTCGCGGAGGGGTTCGAGCATCGCGTCGGCGTCGTCCGCGTGGTACGTCGCGTCGCCGTCGAGCATCAGCACGTACTCGCGGTCGATATGTTGGGAGACGGCCTCGCGGACGGCCTGTCCCTTCCCGGAGCCGGACTGGTAGACGACGTCTGCACCGTGCTCGGCGGCGATGTCGTCGGTGCCGTCCTCGGAGCCGCCGTCGACGACGAGGATGCGATCGAAGCCCGCCTCGCGGAAGTCGTCGATCACGCGGCCGACGGTCTCAGCCTCGTTGTAGGTGGGCACGAGGACGCAGACGTCGTCGTAATCCATCGTGGGGACTGCGTCGGGGAGTCCTAAAAGTGGTTCCGGAACGGAGTTGCTACTATTGTGTAGTTGGGAGTGGAACGATCAAGAACGGCGGGGAGAAGGCATCGGAAGCCCCCGCGCTCTCGACTCGATGGGCTCGCTGCGGTCCTCGTCGTTCGCTCCGCTCACTCCTGCGGTCCTGGCATCGCCCGTCTTCGTCGAGAGCGCGGCCCCTTCCAGTCCCACCCGTCGGCGGTTCTCCGGCCAGCAATCGCATAACAAAACAGGGCCCCAGCATTACTGGAGGAACCGAGTTCAGTCGCAGTCGCAGTTCCCCTTTACCACGTGAGCCCTTCGTAGGTGATCTTCGGCGTCGGTTCGATGATGCGTCGGCCGTCGACGACGACTAGCTCTTTCATCGCCTCGAACCCGTCGTCGAGGGCGGCGAACTCGTCCCAGTCGGTGACGACGACGGCGCCGACGGCGCCTTCGAGTGCCTCGGCGGCCGATTCCGCGTATGTCACGTCCGGGAACCGCTCTCGCATATTTTCGGTCGCAACCGGATCGTAGCCGACGACGCGAGCGCCGCGCGCTTGGAGGCCCTCGATGACTTCGATGGCCCGCGAGTTTCGGGTGTCGTCGGTGCCGGGCTTGAACGCGAGACCGAGGACAGCGACGCGCTCGCCCTCGACGTCGACGTGTGAATCGAGGAGTTCAAGCAGGCGTTCGGGTTGTTTGTCGTTGAGTTCGACCGCCGCTTCGAGCACCGTCGGCTCGTAGTCGTTCGCCTTCGCCGCCGCGATGATGGCGGCGACGTCCTTCGGGAAGCAACTGCCGCCCCAACCGACGCCGCTCCGGAGAAACTGCTCGCTGATCCGGTCGTCGAGACCGATCGCATCGGCCACCTCGTAGGCGTCGATGCCGAACTCCTTGCAGATGTTCCCGAGGTCGTTGATGAGGCTGACCTTCGTCGCGAGGAAGGCGTTGTTCGCGTACTTGATCATCTCTGCCGTTCGGGTGTCCGTCTCGACCACGGGTGCGCCAGTTTCGGCTTCGAGCGGGGCGAAGACCTCCTGCATATCGCGTCGGGTGCGCTCGTCGTCAGCGCCGAGCACGATCTTGTCCGGATCGAGGAAGTCGGTGACGGCCGTTCCCTCCCGGAGGAATTCGGGGTTCATTCCGACACCGACGTCCTCGCCCGCGGTCCGTCCGCTGGCGGATTCGATGATGGGTGTGAGGACGTCGTCTGTGGTGCCCGGGACGACGGTGCTCTTGACGACGACGGTGTGCCACCCGGATTTCCCTTTGAGGGTCTCGCCGAGTTGCTCCGCGCCGGTTTCGATGATCGAGAGGTCGATGCTGCCGTCGTCGTACTGGGGCGTCGGGAGACAGAGGAAGGTGACGTCCGTCTCGAGAAGTGCCTCGTAGTTCGTGGTCGCTCGGAGTCTTCCGGTTCCGTTTTCGCCGGCGTGTTTCGCGACGAGTTCCGGGAGTCCCTCTTCGTGAATCAGGGTGTCGCCGGCGTTGATCGCCTCGACGACGTCGGCGTCGACGTCGATGTTGACGACGCTGTGGCCGAGATCGGCGAAGCACGCTGCGATGGTGGTGCCCACGTACCCGCTGCCGATGACGGAGATATCCATCTTATCGAAGACTGGGAGAGCGACCACAAGAAGGCTTAGGTATCAGTAATAGTTCCGAATAACTCTGAGAAATTTCATAGAGAACCCTGTGAATACGCCGGAGCCAGCACTCAGAGCCACTGGACCCCGACGTTCCACCGCGACGAACGACCACGAGAGCAATCCCGCCACCATAGCTCCTGGAAATCAGTAGATCGCTGGGTCAAACTTTCGCGGCGCTCTATAATATGATTCTCTGACCTTGACACCCCTACGGTGGCAAAAGAAAAGATATTTGACTGGAACCGAGGGGCACAAACTACGTATGGAAGTAACGAAGGCAGTGATTCCAGCAGCTGGATTCGGGACGCGATTCCTCCCCGTCACGAAGGCCCAACCGAAGGAGATGATGCCTGTGTTGGACAAACCGACGATTCAGTACGTCGTCGAGGAGGCCGTCGAAGCCGGAATCGACGATATTCTCATTATCACCGGCCGTGGAAAACAGGCCATCGAACGACATTTCGACAAGTCCTACGAACTCGAAGACGCACTGAAAGCCGACGAGAAACACGAGCGACTCGACCGCGTGCGGGAGATCGCCGACCTCGCGGACATCCACTACGTCCGGCAGATAGAGCGGGACGGGCTGGGGGATGCGGTCCGGTACGCCCGCAAGCACGTCGGCGACCAGCCGTTCGCGCTGTTGCTCGGCGATACGATCATCGAAAGCGAAACACCGTGTACAGCAAATCTCATCGATGCTGCGGAAACTCACGAGACGTCGGTCCTCTCGTTGGAACGGGTTCCGTGGGAGGATGTTCCCTCCTACGGGGTCGCCGACGTAAGTGACGTCGAGTCGGCGGGTGAGAGCTTCCCGGTCGCTGACTTCGTCGAAAAGCCACCGCGCGAGGAGGCACCCTCAAATCTGGCGATTTCCGGCCGGTACGTGCTCACTCCGGAAATCTTCGAGCTTCTGGAGGCAACGGAGAAGGGCGTTGGCGGCGAACTCCAGTTGACGGATGCGATCCGGAAACTCGAGTCTGTTCGAGGTTTCGAGCTCGACGGCGACCGCTACGACATCGGGAACATCCCGAGTTGGCTGCGGGCGAACTTCGAGATGGCGCTCAACCACGACGACGGCGAAATGAACGACGCCGTCGAGGACTTCCTGGAGGCCCACTTCGCTTGAGTCGGATTCTCGTCACAGGAGCGGCGGGGTTTCTGGGGTCGTTCCTCTGTGATCGCTTGCTGGAGGATGGCCACGAGGTCATCGGAATGGACAACCGCGTAAGCGGCCAGACTGGAAACTTAGAAGAGGCGTTCTATCACGATCGGTTCTCGTTTTACGATCACGACGTCACGGAGTTCATCCACGTCTCTGGTGAGTTGGACGCTGTGTTACATCTGGCGAGTCTCGCCTCGCCGGTGTTTTATCGAGATTATCCGATCAAGACGCTGAAAGTCGGCGCCTTGGGGACGCACAAAACGCTTGGATTGGCGAGGGAAAAGGACGCGACGTATCTGTTCACCTCGACGAGTGAGGTGTATGGCGATCCGGAGGTAAATCCGCAGCCGGAGTCGTATCGCGGCAACGTCGATCCCTACGGCCCGCGGTCTTGTTACGACGAATCAAAACGGTACGGAGAGGCCCTCGTGCGGGGATATAGTGACAAACACGACCTGGACGTTCGAGTGGCACGTATTTTCAACACGTATGGCCCGCGGATGCGCCTCGATGACGGCCGGGTGATCCCGAACTTTATGAAACAGGCGCTGACGGGGCGGGATCTGACTGTGTACGGTGACGGCGAGCAGACGCGGAGTTTCTGTTACGTGTCGGATATGATCGACGGGCTGGTTGCGTTGCTGGAATCCGGTGTTGAGAACCCGGTGAACATCGGGAATCCCGACGAGCGGACGATTAACGAGTTGGCAGAGGTCGTGTTGGAGGTTACGGAGAGTGAAAGTGGGATTACCTACGAAGAATTGCCGCCGCAGGATCCGCAGGTGCGGCGGCCCGACATCTCGAAGGCGCGGTCGGAATTGGGCTGGGAGCCCGAGGTGTCGCTCCGGGAGGGGCTCGAGCGGTCGGTGGAGTTCTTCCAAGCAGAGATCTGATCGGCTTCGTAGGTGGAGGAGATCGTTTCGTCCCCGATATTCGTTCTGTGGTCGGATCAGTATTGGTCCGACTAGGAGTTGTCTCAGTACACACTTGTAGTTCCGCTGGAACTGTCGTGAAACAATCCCAACCTGAGATATGACTGATTACGACGACCTCTTCGCGGAGACGGCCGCTTCCGAGAGTCTCTTCCCCGACAAGCGGGCGCTCGATCCACTGCGCGAGCCCGAGGAGATCATCGCTCGCGAGCCCCAACAACGGCAGTTGGCGCGGCTGTTGAACGGCGTCCACGAGGGGTATCTGCCGACGATCGTCTCGATTTATGGCCCGCCGGGGACGGGCAAGACGATCACGACTCGGCGTGTCTGTCGGGTGTTTGCGACCCGGAAGGAGTCGTTTGCGTTCGAGTATGTGAACCTCGAGAAGTGTCGATCGCTGTTTTCGGCCGCCAACGAGATCACCCTGGAACTGACTGGCGAGAAGAAGGGCGCCTACGAGGGGTTAGATGGTGTTTTCAAGGGTATCTGGACGGCTCTGGAAGAATATCCTGAGTGGACAGCGCTACTATTGGACGAGATCGATCACATTCAGCACGACACCAATTACGATCCCAACGACTTCTTTTATCGACTGTTGCGCGGGGAGGGCAAACTGCGACGAGAGCTGAACCTCTCGGTGTTTCTTGTGAGCAACGAACTATTGGCTGTGGATCTTCGGTCGGACAGTCGGATACAGAGTGCGATGGACGGCGAGGAGGTGTTCTTTCCGCCGTATGGGATCGATTTGATGGACCGGATCTCCGGCCACGGATCAAGCGGGCGTTCCGCATAGGGGCGGTGCCCGACGCTGTCTTTGAGTATGGGGTTCGGGAGGCTGCCCGCCGGTGGGGCGACGTCCGGAAGGCGTTGCGGCTGTTCCGACAGGCCGGTGAGACCGCGATTGAACGGGGACTAGATCAGGTGACGCTGGACTGTCTCGATGCGAATATAGAGAAGACGGATAAGGAGGCGGTGACGGAGAAGTTGTTGCAGTTACCGTTCAATCATTTTTTGATGTTGTTGGGCATCGTCAGCCGGACTGACCGGCAAAGTGGAGATATTATCCAGCCGGTGACGACGGCTGAAGTCGTCGAGAGTCCCCACGCTCGAGATCTGTCCGAGGAATTTACCCCGGGCGAGCGTGCGGTCCGGGACTTGGTGACCGATCTCGAAACGATGGGGCTTCTCGACACGTGGATCGAATCGCGTGGCCGCGATGGGCGCGTCAAACAGATCGAGACGACGTTCGAGCCCCAATGGGTACGGGATGTCTGGGAACGCTACCTCGACGAGACGGATCAAATCGATCCGGAGGCGCTGTTGGTTGATCCGAACGAGGGCCAGTAGACGGGCTGATGAGTACAGGAATTGCGGTGGGTAGTATCCTGTCGTTGTCGCGCCGACGGGCACGGCCCTCGCGTGCTCGCTATCTTAGATGTGAAATTCCGGAGCAAAACCAACGCGTCACGGTCAGAGGGGCTGTGAAAGAGTTCACCACACGGGAAGGAGGTGATGACAGCGGGTGAACTATCGAAGTGGTGATCCGCCGTCACTGGCGGTGCTCACTTACGTGTAGTTCAGCTGAGGAGGGACCGAATCGAACGGTTCGATAGCTGTGGGGATGGCGACTTCGTCGCGAAAAGTCCGCCCAAATCGTGTACTAAAGTGATTGGAGCCACCCGAAATGGTGTGGTGAACTAGTTCATTTCTCAGTTTTGTATGTAGAAGTAAGAGTGCGATGTTGACAGTGAGGAGCGAGGATGATGCTGATTGCGGACGTTTCAAACGTTTAATATTAAAAACTGGATTTGTTTGATGATGACTCGTCTGTATCAGGGCCGTGTTTGCTCTGTCAACGACTTCGGTGCCAGCCTCAAGATATGCGCCTTGTTCCCCTGGAAATTCAATACGACAGGCCGATAACCTCCTCTGATCCAGCCAGTAGCTACTGATAGTCAGGAAAAACCCATTCGACGCTCGTCGTAAAATGTACTGTCCCGCTGTCAACGAATGTAGACGGAAGGCCAAAACACGCGGACGTTCGACACAAAATATTGATCACTCCGCATCGTGAGTCAGGGAGTATGAAGGCAGTCGTCCTCGCCGCCGGCGAAGGAACGCGGCTCAGGCCGTTGACTCGGACGCGGCCGAAACCGATGCTTCCGATCGGGAATCAGCCGTTACTCGAACACGTACTCGAAGCCGCCCGCGAGGCCGGCATCGACGAATTCGTGTTCGTCGTGGGCTACAAACGCGAGCGGATCCAGAGTCACTTCGGCGACGGCGACGACTGGGACGTCGACATCGAATACGCCGTCCAAGAGACCCAACTCGGCACGGGCCACGCGCTGCTGCAGGCCGAATCGCACGTCGACGGCAACTTTCTCGCGCTGAACGGCGACCGGATCATCGAACCGAGCGCCATCTCCGCGGTGATCGACGAACGAAGGGAAACCGGACAGCCAGTAATGGCGGTGACGCGACACCGGAATCCCGAAAACTACGGCGTCGTCGAACTCGACGGGGAATCGGTGCGCTCGATCGAGGAGAAGCCGCCAGCGCACACCGTTCGGACGGACTACATCAACGCGGGCGTCTACGGGCTGGGCGAGTCGATCTTCGATGCCCTTCGTGAGACCGACACCGAGGGCGAACTCGCGATCACAACAGTGCTAAGGGAGCACCGAGACGCGCTGCGGGCGATCCGCTTCGACGGCCTCTGGCTCGACGTCTCGTATCACTGGGACATCCTCTCGGTCAACAGCCGGATGCTGGATCGGCTTGATAACGACGGGTCAGGCTCCGGAAGTGCTGAGACGGCAGCCGTCCACGACCGCGCGACTGTCGTCGACGGGACCGCGCTGGGTTCGGACGTGCGCGTTTGGCCGGGCGCGACCGTGCTCCCGGGGACGTCGCTCGGCGACAACGTCGAGGTCGGCTCGAACGCCGTCGTCGCCAATTCCGTGGTACTCACGGACGCGACGATCGGCGACGGCGCGATCGTCCGCGACTGCGTCGTCGGCGAGAACGCGACCGTCGGTCCCAATACAACCATCGAAGGCGGCGAGGCGGACGTGGTGGTCGACGGGAGTGTTCACGAAGACGTGCGTCTGGGCGGTGTCCTCGGCGACAACGCACAACTGGGCGGTGCTGTGACCGTCTCACCGGGGACGGTGCTGGGCAATCACGCGTCCGTCGAATCTGGGGCCGTCGTGGCGGGGTGGATCGAGACCGACGCGGTCGTCAGGAGGGGATAAGATGTGTGGAATCATCGGCTACGTCGGAATCGAGGACGCGCTTCCGATTCTCCGCGACGGACTCTCGAACCTCGAATACCGGGGTTACGACTCCGCAGGTGTGGCCTTCTGCGGTGAGGGCGTCGACGTCTACAAGCGGGAGGGCGAGCTGTCTGCACTCAAAGCCATCCTCCCCGAAAGTTCGACGGCGACGACCGGCATCGGGCACACCCGGTGGTCGACGCACGGCGAACCGACCGACGCGAACGCGCATCCTCATACCGACGAGTCAGGCGACGTCGCGGTCGTCCACAACGGTATCATCGAGAACTACGACACGCTGCGGGCGGAGCTGGAGGAACGAGGCCACGAGTTCACGAGCGAGACTGATACCGAGGTCGTCCCGCATCTCGTCGAGGAGGAACTCGACTCGGGGAAGGGGCTGGTAGATGCGGTATCGGCTGCTGTCGAGCGACTGAAAGGGAATTTCGCGCTCGCCGTTGTCGCCGCCGGTCAGGAGGGGATCGTGGCCACCCGGCGAGGCAATCCGCTCGTACTCGGCCACGCCGACCACGGGACCTTCCTCGCGAGCGACGTGCCGGCGTTCGTCGAGCACACGCGGCGAGTAAGCTACCCCGAGGAGGGCGACCTGATCCACCTCACTGACGAGGGGGCGACGGTGTACGCTGACGGCAAGCAGGTCTCCCGGGAGGTCATCGAGGTCGAGTGGGACGCCGAAGCGGCTGAGAAGGGCGGCTACGAGCACTATATGCTCAAGGAGATCCACGAGCAGCCGACGGCGCTCCGGCAGACCATCTCCGGGCGGATCGATCAGGTCCAAGGGGAGGTCGATCTGGAACTCGACCTGCCGGCCGAGTATCTCAATTCCCTGGAGGAGATCCAGTTCGTCGCCTGTGGGACCTCGTATCACGCCGGGCTGTATGCGGCGAAGCTGTTCGAGGAGTACGCCGACGTTCGGGCATCGGCGGAGATCGCCTCCGAATACGAGTTTACCGGTGGTCGGGATCCCTGGCGGACGCTCGTCGTCGCCGTGACCCAGAGCGGCGAGACCGCCGACACGCTGTCCGCGTTGCGGCGGGCGAGACGGGCCGGTGCGCGGACGCTCGCGGTGACGAATACCTTGGGCAGTACGGTGACTCGGGAATCCGACGACACCGTGTTCATCCGCGCCGGACCGGAGATTGGCGTTGCGGCCACGAAGACGTTCTGTTCGCAGGTGGCGACGCTTGCGCTGTTGACTGTGTACGTGGGTCGGCAGCGCGGGACGATGTCGTCGGGAGACGCGCGGGAGTTGCTGTCGGACCTCCGTGGGCTTCCGGGGGCGGTACAGCAGGTGCTGGATAGAGAGGAGCAGGTTCGTGTTGCCGCCGAGGAGTACGTCGACGGCGACGCCTTCTTCTTTATCGGTCGGCGGCTGGGTTCGCCCGTGGCACTGGAGGGCGCGCTGAAACTGAAAGAGATCTCGTACGATCACGCCGAGGGATTCGCTGCGGGGGAGCTGAAACACGGGCCGCTGGCGCTGGTGACGTCGGAGACACCCGTGCTGGCGATCCTGACGGAGGGCGCTAGTGCGAAGGAGACGCTCAATAACGTGAAAGAGGTGGAGTCGCGCGGAGCGCCCGTGATTGGGTGTGCGTCGGAAGTGGTGGATGCGGAGAAGTTTGTCGATGAGGTGTTCGAGGTTCCTAATCTAGGCGAACTGGAGCCGCTGGTGGCCAACGTCTACTACCAACTGTTCAGTTACCACGTGGCGAATTCCGGGGGCCGACCTATCGACAAGCCACGGAATCTGGCGAAAAGTGTGACAGTGGAGTAACGATCCCGACGCGATACTAAGGAGCAATGGCCGGAGAGACAATGAAGTTCGTAGCAATCAACATAACCGACCGCCATACCAGGTGTTGTCCGTATCGCAGTGTTTTTGCACTCGGAGAAGTCTCTGAAACGGTTCAATACTGGATGGTCAATCTTAATGTTTCAGGTGGAGGAAGTAGAATCAATGGTAGCGATTATCTGTGGACGACAGGCTGGGAAAGACAGGAATGACCGCCGATAGGAAAGATTTCGAGGCCGCACGGCTCGGTACAGAAGATCCACACTCAACACTCAATACGGAGGCTGTGCTCTCGGGTGCCACGGTCGTTATCCCCACCAACCGCGAGGATAACTACACCCAGGAATCGATCCCAGAATGGCTCGACGTGGTCGTCGCTACCGAAGAGGGGCTGAACGTGGCGCGCAACCGTGGTATCGAGCGAGCGTCGGGCGAATGGATTGTGCTCGCGGACGACGACATCACCTTCCCGACAAGTCTGACGGCGGCGTTGGTGGACTCGATGCATAAGCGCCACCTCGTCGGCTTGGAAGACTTCTGGCCGATGCGATATGTGATTGGGCGCTTCATAGTGTTCCATCGGTCGCTCTGGGAACTCGTCGGGGGATTCGATGAAACACGGCCACATGGTGGCGACACCGACTTCACAATCCGCTGTGAGAAAGCTGGTGCGCGGGTGATCCGCCTGCCACGCCGCCTAATCCCTCACCATGATGCGACCTCGAGATTCTCAAAATTCCAGCACTTAGAGTGGCTTACATACCTCTTCCGACGTCACCCCCGCCGGGTCGCGATACCCGCAATCAAACTCGCCCTGAAAAACATCGGAGTGCTCACGCCTCGAGAAGCAGACTACCCGGAAGGATGGGCGAGTACCGTTTGGTCACCGCCAAGCGAAAATCGGGGTGAAGAGTAGTTATGAGTGACGCAGGGGCGGGTCCAAACGTTTTGCTAGTCGTGCTCGACAGCGTGCGAGCGCGCAACACGTCGTTGCACGGTCACCACAACGAAACTACGCCCTACCTCGAATCGCTCGCGAAAGAGGGGAGACAATACGAACAGGCGCGAGCACCAGGGACCGAAAGCATCTCAAGTCACACGAGCGCCTTTACGGGCTATCACGTCCGGGAGCACGGGATCACCAACCGCCGCAACAAGCTTATGAATGGCCATACCATCTGGGAGCGGCTAGCTGCGGACGGCTATCACACGGGGGTATTCTCGAACAACCCGTTTCTCACTGAACTCCCTGTCGGTCTATCTGAGGCGTTCGACACCGTGGTTGGTCGGTCGCGGGAGCTTCCATATCCGGACGCTGTAAATCCGAAGGACTTCGTCATCGACGCGGACGACGGCCCTAAGAAGTATTTCGCGTTCTTCCGGGCCGCGTTCGATAACGGCCGTCCCGTCGGCTCCCTTGTGAATGGACTTACGTTCAGACTCCCGGACCGCTACGAACAACGGTTGCCAGCCGCGTTCCGGGCTGACGCCTCAGCGACGGTGTACGCGGAGGAGTTTCTAAATTGGGAAGCACGTGTAGACGGAGCCTGGGCGGCCTGTGTCAACTTTATGGATGCTCACTTCCCTTACGAGGGCGACCCATACGATTTGTGGGGCGATAAAGAACTCGAACGGCTTCAAGATACGATGGATGACCAGGTGTGGGAGTTCGTGGGCGGCCAACGACCCTGGTGGCAGCGCGAGGCACTGGAAGCACTGTACGATGGGGCGATCCGTCGGTGCGACGCCGAACTTGAACGGATTGTAGAGACGCTTCGCCGACGGGGGCAACTGGAGGATACCCTCGTCGTCGTTACGGCCGATCATGGTGAGGGATTTGGGGAACGGAGCCTCGTACGTCCCGACCAGCGTTGTGTCGGCCACGGCAACGGCGGCCTGATGGAGGAACTGCTCCACGTCCCGCTCGTGGTGCGACATCCGGCGATCGAATCCGGAGACGTAGTCGAGACTCCCGCGACGCTAACGGCGTTCCCCACGGTCGTCGATTCGTTCGTCACCGAAGACCTGGATCCGACCACGAAGCCGTTCGTTCCCGAAGGACCAGTTGTCGCTGCCACTGACGGCATCGACCCCGATACCCAAGAACGTGCTCGCGAGTTCCTCGGCGATCTCAACGTGCTGACTGCATCTGCGGACGCAGTCTATACCAGGACAGACGCTGGCGTCAGGAAGGCAGTCAGGTGGGGGAATCAAGAGGCCTTGATTACAGTACAGGACGCCCGCACGCGGTGGCGTGTCGGTAATGCAGCCGATGTCGATGAAGTAACCGAGAGGTTCGAGGACCGGGGAGTTCACGCAGAGGCCGACGATGTAGACGACGCGGTACAAGAGCGTCTCGAAGATCTGGGATACGCGTAGGAGAGTGTTCTCGAAGGCGACCGGATTCGGTAGAGTGCCTCGACAGATGGAGTGGCCTACGGGCAGAACGGCCGTCACGAACGGGAGATAACGGAATGACTCGATGGATCAACCTCAGACGTATCCTAGGTCTTCGAGATGCCTACGCGTCGCGTCGTCGATGTCCTCGTCCCCACGCTGTTTGATTCCTGTATCAGTGATTCCCTCGAAGGCGTCGTCCAGGTCTCGGCTCGGATCGGGAGTTCCATCGGTTTCGGCGACGGCGTAGGAAGTGCGGGGGTCGACGACCTGCACAGTTCGGGTCCGGTCGCGCCAGGCGACGTGCTTTCTAACGCCAGGACCGTGATCAACGTACGCAGCACGCGAACGACCATCAAGCGTGTCAAGTGCCTCCTCGGAAGCGTACTCGCGAGCCCGTATTTTAGCGGACTCCGGAAGCCCGTGATAGGAGACGAGTGTGTCGCCGTCGACGAGCGGACGTGTTGGGTCGTCACCGTCTAGGGCAGCCGCGACGGTGGCGGGGAAGTGGGTAAGTGATACTGGCGCGGAGACGCGTCGCGCACGCTCTTGTCCCGGTTCGCGGACGACAAGTGGCACGTGGATCAGTGGTTCGGCGATACCGGGCCCGTGGCCGGCTAAACGGGCTGGCTGGACGTGACTATATTCCCCGAAACACTCGCCGTGGTCTGAGGTGATGACGACGAGGGTCTCGTCCAGTTCGCCTTGATTATCAAGCTCTTCGACCAAGCGGCGGAGTTGGGCGTCCATCTGGTGGATCGTACCGTCGTACAAGGCTTCTAAGGCCTCGCGCTGCCACCAAGGCCGTTTCCCCCCCACGAACTCCCACACCTGATCGTCCATCGAGTTCTGAAGCTGTTCGAGTACGTCGTCGCTCCATCGATTGTGGCCGGATTCCGGCTGGTAGGGGAGGTGTGCGTCCATCAGGTTGACGCAGGCTGCCCAAGGTCTGCCGACGCGCTTGACCCAGTCGAGAAATAGGTCGACGTAGACATCTGCACTAGTTGTGGGTGAGAACCGACTAGGGAGTAATTGCGGGTAATCCCAGGCAAGTTTCACAAGCGCACCGTTTGCGATCGATCGGATGGGCCGATCGTGGTCGAGACAGGCCTGAAGGTAGGCGCGAAACTGACCCTGTCCCTCCCGTTGGACGAACTCGGTCGGATCAAGCGCGTCCCGGAAGGGAACGTTACGCGGCCCCTCGACAGTGTCGAACCCCCGGTCCAAACCAGAGTCGCTAACGGTAATAAATGGATTTTCAGAGAAGACACCTGTGTCGTAGCCAGCCTCGCGTAGATCCTCGAAGACTGTGTGTCCCGGTTCGAGGATATCAGTAGGGCTCGCAAGCCCGTGTTCCTCGACGTGGAATCTTGTGAACAGGCTCGCGTGACTTGGCAGGCTCCAAGTTCCCGGGCTCCGTGCCTGTTTGAAGACCGTCGCTTGCTCCGCGAATGTGTCGAGGAACGGGGTGGTTTCGTTGTGATGGCCGTGGAGTGATGTATTTCGGGCCCGAACGCTGTCGAGAATCACGAGAAGAACGTTCATTGAGGAAGAGCTGCTGGTACTCCGTTCCATACCTACTGATTGAAATCGGTTCATATACCTACACCGAAATGAGAAATGCTCTCAAGAAACCCCTTCGGATCAAAGATGTCAGTTAAGCAGGTGTGAAGCTTCCGGGCTCACGATCGGATCACCGGCTAAACTGGCTTTGACGATGTGGTCAAAAAGTTCGTTGCCGGGCGTGACGTCGTCGTGAGATACGGGTAACAGTTCGACTTCGCCGGTTTCCTCATTGGTCTCCGAGTACGGCCAATCGATGTGTCGTGTAACGAGTAATCGGTACACATATCTGATCGCCCGTGTGTGCTCTTCTTCGCTCAGTTCGAGCGTCTTGAGCTGATCAAGGTAGTCGAAGTACCCTCTTTTTGTGTCGGCATCAAACGTGAATCCGTGGTCTCGGTAGTGAGTGTCTCCAGCAACGACTACCGGCCCCCCATTGTATGCCATCTCGAACCCGACCGTCGAGTTGTAGACGATTGCAACGTCGATCTCGTCGAGGAGCTGATACGTGTTCACGTCTGTCTCTGGGGGCAACATTTCGATATTCCCGGGAAGTGGTCTGTAGTGTTCAGTGATCCACTCACCCACCCGTTCGTTCGTACCAAACTTCGACTCAGCCGGATGTAATTTTACCACGAGGGTCTCTTCCTTGTGCTCGTTGAACCACTCAATTGTGTCTGAGATCCACTCGAATGGATCGTCGTACGCAGCCTCACCCGCTTCAAGTGAGGCATCCCAGATCAGGTTGGTGAACATCGCCGCAAACGTCCCCGAGCCACCGTCGTCGACAGACTCCGACTCCTGGGTGGTGTAGTGTACCCTGGTGTGGTCGCCCGTTTCCCGACCCGACATAATCCGGTTGACGTGAGCTCGCTGCTCGTCGGACAGTGGCTCGTTGAGCAGCGAAGTGAGAAACTCGTGATCCTCGAACTGGGGGAGCCACGTTGAGTTCGCGGTTCGACCGAATAGGAGGGCCCGGTCGCGATACGCACGGGAACTGCTGTACCCGACTACACCGTTTGCATCTGCTACTGCGAGCGGAACACCCCCGTAGACGTACGCAGGATCGTTCGTGAAGCAGGTCTCGAAGTCATACTCGTCGAAAAGCGTGTAGAACGCATCGGTAAGATGACAGGCGGTTACCAGGAAGCGTCGGACGATTTGTCGTTCCTCTGGATCGCTCATCACATGGTATTTCTGCAGAAATTTTCGAGCCGATGCCGTGGCAAACTCCGCTACGTTGATCCCTCGATAGGTCGATTTGTCGCCGTTGAGGTACGACTCGACGCCGTACGCGACATCGCCGGGGATTAGATTCTGGAGGTCTACTTGGTCAAAGCCGAACGCGTCAGCCAGCACCCGCCCGTGGTGGTTACAAAGGTGACATACTGCGTCGCTGTCCCAGTCTGGCGACTTGCGCATACAGAGTTCAAGATCGGCATTACAGAGTGGGACGATGGGCCGGTATCCACGCGTCCTGAAGGCGTGCCCGATGATGTACGTTCGGTAGGCGTTCCGGTTTGATCCTTCGACCGTCGGGAGCAGAACGTATCCTTCTACCTCGTCATCGGCAAGCGAATACTCGGCGATCCGGGGGTCCACCTCGTAGTCGATCCTGTCCGATAGGTGGTCGTACACTTGGGCGATTCCGTCCCCGAGTCCGAGGATATGGGCGGATTCAAGGGTTTTGCGTTTGAGTTCTAAAGGAAGATCCATATCTCTCGCTCACGCCGGTAGCTATTTAACCACACCGAAGCGGCAGATCTCGTCACGTGTCGTGGTTGTTGGATAGCACGGAGGCTATCCGATGAGACTGTGGTCACTGAACATTCAGATGCAGGGCGGTTATCACGAAAATCATATTCAGTTAGTGGGTTGACTCTACGAGATTCCCGATAACCTCTAGCATATGTATTACCAATAGGATTGAATATTTGTACACCAAAACGGCATTGAGCTAATCAGATAGTCCGATTCAAGACGGGAACAGGATAGTGAAAATTATGCTGTTGCACACGCATAGACATTTCTCTGGTTTACGCTTGATAAGATTGTTAGGTGACTGAATTTAGAACTGGTACACACAGATTGTATTCGTGGTCATTCTTTTCAACGATAACAGTATATATTTGGTTTCGATAACACGAAGTTCCAGTGTCTATCGGTGCAAATTCAGTAGATTGATGAGGAGGCTGGAGAAGCTTTGAGTAAATGACTTCGGGTCAGAATGTCCTCCTCACTGGAGGTGCGGGCTCAATCGGTCGATCTCTCATTCCGAGACTCTTAGATCACAATCCGAATGTTCTCCGAATTCTCGACAATAATGAACCTGGACTCGCCAGATTAAAATCCCAATTCGACGACGACCGTTGTCGCTTTCTGGCAGGTGACGTCAGAGATAAGGACCGGTTAGATCGTGCGATAGAGGACATTGATATCGTCATCCACACCGCTGCGATGAAACACGTCGACGTCTGTGAATACAATCCCTTCGAGGCGGTGAAGACAAATGCACTCGGACTCCAGAACGTCGTTGATGCCGCTATTGACTCCAGCGTAGAGCGTGTTCTATTCACGAGTAGCGACAAGGCGGTCAATCCGGCGAACACGATGGGAACGACAAAACTGCTCGGGGAGAAATTGATTACCGCCGGAAACAAACACAGCGGTCGATCGGATCTACGTCTCGGATCTGTCCGTTTCGGAAACGTCATCAACTCTTCGCAATCAGTGATTCCACTCTTTACTGATCAGATCCGTGAGGGCGGGCCTGTCACGCTTACTGACGAGCGAATGACTCGATTCTTCCTCACATATGACGACGTATTCGACCTCGTACAGCAGGCGATCGAACGGATGCAAGGCGGAGAAGTATTCGTGTACAAGATGCCAGCAATCCGGATCGAAGACCTCGCAGAAGCGATGATTGAGACTATCGCACCGAAATACAACTACGATCCGACCGATATCGATCTCAAACTGATTGGTCGCCGTCCCGGAGAAACGTTCCACGAAGAGATTATGACCGATCGAGAAGCAACACGTGTTTATGAGAACGATTCGTTGTATTCTATCCTGCCGGAAACTACGGAATACCTGTCCTATAATTCACCCGAAGGGTTTGAGGAAGCCAACAGTATCGTCCGGTCGTCGGAAACAGCAGAAAAGTTGACGAAAGGGGAGATCGTAACGCTTCTGCAACGGAACGGTATTGGAGGTGACGAATGAGCGAGACAGTCGTAGTTACCGGTGCTGCGGGGTTCATCGGACGCTGGGTCGCCAAGGAACTCCTCAATCGAGGATATACCGTTCGTGGTATCGACGACCTTTCGAACGGATCCAACCGCAACATCGAAGCGTTTCGCGATCACGACCACTTCGAGTTCCTCAAGGGAGATGTGCGTGACGAACAGATCGTCTCGGATCTATTCGAGAACGATCCAAGCGCCTGTATCCATCTCGCTGCCGAGATCGACGTTCAGGAGAGTTTAGAAGACCCACAGGCCCACTTCGAGACGAACGTGGTCGGGACAAAAAACGTCCTCGAAGCCTGTCGGAAAACGGATACGCGACTTGGGCTCGTGGGAACCTGTATGGTGTACGATGTCGCCGACTCCGATGAAGGAATTGATGAAGAGCATCCAGTCAAGCCTACCTCTCCGTACGCCGGTTCAAAGCTCGCAGCTGAGAATCTGGCGGAGAGTTACTACCACGGGTATGACCTCCCAGTGGTGACGTTACGACCGTTCAATACCTACGGACCATACCAGAAGACGGGGATGGCCGGCGGAGTCGTCTCAATATTCACGAACCGTGACCTCGTCAGTGAGCCGCTCAAGATCTTCGGTGACGGAACGCAGAGTCGGGATCTCCTCTATGCAACTGATTGCGCCCGATTCATAGTAGAAGGGACGTTCTGTGATGAGGCGCTCGGAGAGGTACTCAACGCGGGTACTGGAACCGACATTTCGATCAACGACCTAGCTGAGTTGATCGCAACGGAGGGGACAGAGATTACGCACGTGGAACACCACCACCCTCAGAGCGAAGTCCAGACGCTCCGCTGTAATCCGAGCAAAGCCGAGGAGATGCTGGATTGGAAACCCGAGGTTTCGTTAGAAGATGGAATCAGTCGGCTCCGAACGTGGCTCAGCGAGGCGGATACTGAGTAACTATGTTCGACGAGCTACCGGCATACTACGGCGGTAAGCCGATCCGAGAGTCAGTTCTCGGGTACGGCAGTCAGAGTATCACCGATCACGAAAAAAAGGCGGTCGTCGACGCACTCGACGGCGACTATATTACGCGGGGGCCGACGGTTGAGGAGTTCGAAGACCGTGTTGCCGATTTCGTCGGTGTCGATCACGCCGTTGCGACGACCTCGGGAACGACTGCGCTTCACCTCGCCGGAGAAGCCGCTGGGTTTAGTTCTGGCGACGAGGTGATCACGACACCGCTGACCTTTGCCTCGACAGCCCACGCGGCGACGTATACTGGTGCGACACCAGTGTTTGCTGATATCGATCCGTACCGACGCACGCTCGATCCTGAGGCGGTTCGAGAGCAGGTAACCGACGATACTGAGGGTTTGATTCCGATGTACTACGGCGGCCATCCGCCGGATATCGGGGCGATGCTGGATATTGCAGATGAATATGATCTGACAGTGATCTGGGATGCCTGCCATGCGTTCGGTGGAACGTGGCGTGAGGAGCCAATCGGTGCCCAACGTGATATGGCGATGTTCAGCTTTCACCCAGTCAAGAACATCACCACCGGTGAAGGGGGAATGGTTGTGACCGACGATGACGAGTTGGCCGAACGGCTGCGACGACTACGGTCGTTCGATATGAACTATGATCCTGAAGGCCATAAGGACGAACCGTGGTATCAGGTGGCTGAGGGACTGGGATACAATTACAATTTCACCGAAATTCAGGCTGCACTCGGGTTAGCGCAGTTGGATCGAATTGACGAGTTCAAACAGCGTCGAGATGAGATTATCGCGCAGTATGACGAAGCTCTAGAGGGGATCTCGGGGGTTCGAACGCCACCAGAACCGGTCGAATCCGATCCGATGTATCACTTGTATGCGATCGAGGTGAGCAAGGACTTCGGCTGTGATCGCAAGGAGTTCGTGAACGCGATGCATGCAGAAAACATCGGTGTACAGGTGCATTATGTGCCGTTACACTATCATCCGTACTTTCAAGAGGAGTTTGGATACGAACGCGGGCAGCTCCCTGAAACAGAGGCGGTGTACGACGGGCTCGTGAGTTTACCGTTACATCCAGAAATGAGTGATACAGATGTTGATGATGTCATAACTGCGGTTCGGCAGCTGGCTATGTATCACCAGTAGGAGCGTTTATTTTCTTTCCGCTATGCGATTACAATATGGAGACTCTCAAGATTGGTGATCGGCCTGTTGGTCCTGATGAACCGACGTTCATTATTGCCGAAGCCGGGTCGAACCACAACGGTGATCTGGCGACTGCTAAAGAGTTGATTGATGTCGCCGTTGATGCTGGGGCGGATGCGGTGAAATTCCAGACCTTCCGAGCGGAGGATATGTACGTTGAAGACAGTGGTGAGGTAGAGTATCTTGATGACGACCGCTCGATCTACGAGATAATCGAGTCGATGGAGATGCCACACGAGTGGGTTCCAGAACTCTACGATTACTGTACTGAACGAGGAATCTACTTCCTCTCCACACCGTTCGATGTGCAATCTTCCGAGGTACTCTCGGACTACGTCCCAGCGTGGAAGGTCGCAAGCTACACTAGTAGTCACCATCCATTTCTCCGCAAACTGGCCGATACTAATAAGCCGATCATCATGTCGACCGGAGCCCACGAACTATCAGAGGTTCGGGAGTCGGTCGATGTGTTGGAATCTGCCGGCGTATCGGAGCTCGCACTTCTCCAGTGTGTGGCTGCTTATCCAACTCCACTCGAAGAAATCAACGTTCGCGTCGTTGAGCTGCTCGCCGACGAGTTCGATGTTCCAGCCGGCCTCTCAGATCACACTCTCGATCCAGTGACTGCACCAACAACCGCGGTCGCTCTGGGGGCAAGTATCATTGAGAAGCATTTCACTCTCGACAAGACTATGAATGGCCCTGATCACCAGTTTGCGCTTGAACCCGACGAACTTGATGAGATGATAACGGCAATTCGAGACACAGAAAGCGCGCTTGGAACAGATGAAAAGTCGGTACTCGATGTTGAGTCTGAACTTCACGACAAGGCCCGGCGTACAATTCACGCGGTCGACGATATCGCTGCCGGCGAGACTCTCACGACGGAAAACATCAAAGTGCTCCGGTCGGGTGAGCAGGAAGCCGGACTGCATCCCAAGTTCTACGATGAAGTCGTAGGAAAAACCGCTGTCCGTGACATCCAACGAAGTAGTGGCATACAGTGGGAAGATATCGACGCTCAGTAAGACGATATCAGGCCATCAGATTTTTCATCGTCCTTGTCGTCCTTTTTTCGAATCTCGACATCGACATAGTATCGCTCGCCGTTGATGTCGAGATACGCATTGTCGAATGGTGGGAAAGTGAGTGCTCGTAGCCGATCAAGCAGTGTTTTGACGTTAATTTCTTCGCTCGGATCAAGTTCACACAACTCGACGAAATCTGTCTTTGTGTGGTAGCTCCCGTCTGCGTCGTCTTGGGAACTATATTTGATGTCACCGGACTTGATATTCGGCCATGTTTCGGTGAATAACTCGAACTGTGCGTCTTCAAGACGCTGATGCAGAACCTTTCCGGTATCGGAAAAGTCGGTTTCGACCTGCTTTTGAGCGATAATATCACCAGTATCGAATTCCGTACCCATACTGTGAAGTGTGACTCCGGCTGGCGTCCCCTCGATCAGCGGCCAAACGTTCGGACTCTTGCCACGGTTGTAGGGGAGATACGAGGGATGCAGGTTGATTGCGTCCTCAGACGGGATATTGAGAACCTCGGGCGGAACGAGATGATCGAAACCAACGGAGACGATGAAATCTGGATCAACTTGCCGGACGATATCGAGTTGGTCTGGTTCGGTCAGTAGAGCTCTCACGTCGACTTCGTTTCTATCGCAGAGCCACTCATAAATCTGCATTCCAGCATCGTTTACGCCGAGAAAGACGATATCCATCTTGTCCGGCTGAATGATACAGAACTGCATAATAATGACGAATCGGTATGTTCTATACAGTTAGATGTATGACGGCAACTATGTCCATACTCTGTGTCGTTGCACATCCTGACGACGAAGTACTTGGCGTTGGTGGCACACTCGCCCGACATGCGGTCGATGGAGAAGATGTCCACATCTGTATCCTCTCGGATGGAGTTACCTCTCGCTACAAGCATACAGAGACTGCCGATGATGAGATCGAACAGCGCCGACAGCGAGCCCGACAGGCGGGTAAGACACTCGGTGCAACTGTCAGTCTGTACGGCTTCCCCGACAATAGTTTCGACACCGTTCCGCTGCTCAATATCGTTCAGACTATCGAATCGGAAATCTCCGACCACGACCCTGATATCGTTTATACCCACCATTATGGCGATCTCAATGTCGACCATGAACTAGCCTGTCGGGCAACAATCACAGCTACACGTCCGTTGGCCGATAGCGGTGTCGACCGGGTGCTGGCCTTCGAGACGCTTTCGGCATCGGAGTGGTCGGTCCCACGACCGGATAACGCGTTCCAGCCCACGTCGTTCGTCGACATCAGCGACAGTCTCGATACGAAAATCGATGCTCTCTCAGTGTACGAACGGGAACTCCGCGAGCCCCCTCATCCCCGGACGATCGACACGGTGCGAAAGAATGCGGAGGTCTGGGGAAGCAAGGCAGGCGTTCAGGCGGCCGAACCGTTCGAGATACTTCGGGAGATCCAACGCTGAGGCTATTCGTGGACGAACACCTTGAGATAACGGGTGTCGATACGATTGTCGCCGTTATCGAACCGGACTGTAACCGAGTGTGTTCCAGGCTCGGTTGGTTCATATCCGACGGTTTCTCGATACGCATCTGAAACCGTAGTCGTAGTTTCGAAAATAACCGCATCGTTTAGTACCACCGAAACCGAGAGTTCGAACTCCGATGCGGCCAATGAGACAACAGTCAGCTCGCCACGATCACCAACTGTCAGGTTCGTCTCGAAGTTCGTCGGGTGTTCTGGACCCCTGATACCGGTGTAGCACCAGTCGTCCGGCGCATATTGTTGTCCCAGTTTATCACCCGGAGATAGTCCCCTGTTATGTGCGTATCTGTCTGCCCACCGAGAAGGACTTTCGCCAGGTTTGACACGCGTGAGACGTATCGTACCGCCACCGGTGCGAACATCGATACCCGCCTCCGGAACTACATCAATGACTTCTCCGGGAGTCGCATTCGCTTCCGGTACCTCAACCGGTTCGCACTCCCAGACAATGAGTCGCTCGCCGCTGTAGAACGTATACGCCCCGGGATACGGATCAGTCTGGGCCCTGACCCAGTCGTATTGCTGGTCAGGATCACGGGCCCAATCGATTAGCCCGTCTTGGGGCTGGCGGCGTGGCCTATAGGTCGCGTTCGATACCGTTTGGGGATCAGCAGACACTGAATCCGTTTCGAGCCGTCGTCGAACTGAAGAGAGAAGCTGGCAAGCTTTGCTTGCCAGTGCATCGAAGACGGTTGCGACATCATCGCGATGTGTAACTGGCACGGATCCCTGTGTGATAACATCGCCGGCGTCAACGCCCGCTTCATAGTAGAATAGTGAGATCCAAACCTCGTCTGCGCCATCGATGAGATTCCAGTTTACCGGTGCACCTCCGCGTCCTTCTGGAAGTCGGCTCGAATGAAACCCGAGAAAGCCACGGTCAGGGACATTTAGAACACGTGGTTTGATGATTTGTGACCAGCCACCACACAGACACAGATCCGGGTTGAGTTCTTGGAGCCATTCGAATGTTTCAGAGCTGTTGATGTCTTCGGTCTCGTGTAATCGACAGTTGGTGTCAGAAACGAGTTTGGAAAACGGAACGAAGTTGGCCTGTTTTGACGCTAATTTGCCGTCCGGAACAACCGCCCCGACAACATTCCACCCTTTCGCAAGCGTATGTCGAAGGAGGTGACGAGCGAGTTTTCGGTTACCGACGATGACAGTTCTCATCAGGTGTTCACATTGACGGACGAATCAAAAAACGCGCCGATCCACCAACGACTGGTAGTCAATTTAATCACGAGTGGCTATGTCAAGGATGCATTTTGTAATCCGTTCGGTCCCCTTACAATCTACGAGTCTTCGTCCGCATTGTCGTCGCTCGTATCGTAGTTCGTGGTCGGTGATGTATTCTTCAATCGTGTTTTCGAGCTGTCCTCGTCTCTCAATACAATTGTGCACAGTCGCAATATCGAGTTTCTGGAGGGCCGCCGCAATCGGCTCTTGATTATCCGCAACGGGAACACTGATAATCGGCGTCCCAAGCGCAAGCAGCTCGTAGGTCGTTGAACTTGATGTACTCACAGCGAAATCTGCTTGGAACATCCGGTCGACGAGATCAGTGGGGTCGCGTGCGACCGAGACCTCTGTAGAAACCTCTTCGCCGGCAGCACGGATTGATTGCTCTTGGGCGTCAGAAAATCCAGGACCAACGATTGTGTCAACGTGGATATCGAATCCATCAAATGCACGCACTACAGTCGGCGTCAGATTTGCGATGTCGCTTCCACCCATTATGACAATCGCTCGCTCCGGTTGCTCGCGCCACGGTGGCTCATCGTTAGCCTGCTCGCAAATCTCACGACGCAGGAGGACATAATCTGGTCCAAGACATAGTTGTGGTTCGGTGCCGACGAACTCGTAGTCAAGATCTTCGGCATATAGGTTGCCATTAATGAAAAGGTCGGCACAGATATTATGACAGTCATCGTCTTGTAGTACCGCGAGTGGGACTTGATCGCGGATCTCCCTCTGGTAGTTTGTATCGACAGGATACGAATCGGTGAATACTACATCCGGTGAGTTTGTGTTGACCCAGTTGACAAACGGCCCTGAATCACCTCTGGACGGGAGTTCAGTGACTTCGACAGTATTGGGGAACACCGAGTGGACTGCCTGTGGGGTTGTTGTCGCCACAGTAACTCTATGATTGCGTCTAAGGAACTCTTCTGAGAGTGCGTTTGAACGAATCAGATGGCCATAGCCAATATCTGGACCGCCATCCGCTCGGATGGTAACATCTATCGCCATCTCACGAACGAAATTGTCCTAGGTAATACTTTCCCGAAATACATTGATTCTGTCTGGTATTATTAATTCAAACGTTCGAACTTTGTGTGTGCCACCGGCCCATTGAGCTGCTGCAGAACGGTCCCCGAATTAAGTGCCGTTCCAATCGTCTCGAACACAGTGTCGACTGCGTCAAGGTAGTTAGTTATCATCTCTGGCGTATGGGCGTAGCTTGCATAAAGAGAGTCCGTTGTAAGGTAGCCTTGTTTAAGCATCTCCTGAACGAACAGCGTTTTGGCTGCTTGCCCTTCGTTATGTTCTATTGAGAAGTGTGGAAGCGGGTCGATCCCTGAGGTATGGAGCGGGATATTATGTCTTTCAGCTGCCCCCTCCCAACCTTCTCTCACTGAGCGACCAATCTCGATGAGATGCTTATGAACGTTTTCGGATCGATATTTTTCGATGGTAGCTAATGCCACAGCCGGCCCGATTCGCTCTGTCCAGAACGTACTACTGATGAAGCTTTCCTGTGCTTGATCCATCACGTGTTCACGGCCGACAACCGCTGAAATCGGATACCCGTTTCCAAGTGCCTTTCCGTAGACGGCCACATCTGGTCTGATTCCCAGCTTCTGGTGGTACCCTCCGATGTTTTCTCGGAACCCGGCAGTAATCTCGTCAATAATTAGCGGCGCGTCCTGCTCGTCTGCGATCTCCCGAATCCGCTCAAAAAAGCCCGGTTCGGGCTGCTCGTTTCGAATCGGCTCCATCACAATCGCACCTAGATCGTTCTCCGAGATGATCTGTTCCAATTCCTCTATTTCATTGTAGTGGAACGGGACACTCGTCCCTTCAAGACTCTGAGGGACTCCTTTTGGATCAAGTCCCGGAAGTAGATGATCTTCTAAATTCTCTTCGGCTTCGAGATTCGCCGCGAGATACCAGTCATGCCAGCCGTGATAGCCACAGAAGGCAACGGTCTCATCACCACTATACGCCCGAGCGAGGCGAACTGCTATCGATACTGCCTCACCGCCCGGCCGACCAAACCGCACCATATCCGCCCAGTCGTGCATCTCCACAAGAGTCTCAGCGAGTTCCACTTCCTCCGGTGGATTCAATGTGCTCATTACACCGTTGTCGATTGCGTTCCGTGCGGCAGTGTCGATATCTTCGTCACCGTATCCGAGGACACACGAGCCGATCCCCATATAGCTCATATCGACGTACTCGTTTCCATCCATATCGACAACAGTTGCCCCTTCGGCCTCTGTATAGTAGGCTGGCCACTGCTCAGGGGCGAACAACTCCGCCCGTTTTGAGAGTAACTGTGTCGCCCCCGGAATGAGTTGTTTTGCCCGCTCGTACTGAGCCAGTGTATAGGTGGGTTGCTCACGAGCTGGCTCCGCCTTTTCGTCCATAGTTACAGGTAAGTTGGCTCCAATATAATAAGTACCCGTATCTAGGTGTTAGCGATCCTCATTGATGTCACGGAGTTCGGGTGCGCGTTCAAGAAGTTCAAGTACGGATTGCTGATCAAACACCCAGTGACTGTCCCCGGTCAGTCGGTCGTACACTGTACGAATGAATTCCATATCGTCCGGATAATCAACGGTCCATCGGAGGATCGTATCCTCTTCGACGAACTCATAGGCGGACATATCGAGTACGTTCTCGACGTTTTTCGATCCAAACGCGTCCGACTTCCTAATATACGGGGTCACATGTTCCCGCTCATCCGGCTCAGTCGCCTCCTCCCACGCTGTTTCGAGCGTTTCTATGTCGAAGACTTCGACATCAAGGCCGTCAGGGTGTGTATACTCAAACGTGTTTGAGACGTATTCGCAGTTGGAGGCCTCGTATTCTCTAACAACACGGTCGACGACGGCTGGCGAGAGGAAGGGACAGTCTGCAGTGAGCCTTACCACCGTGTCGGCATCCATTTCTACAGCAGTCTGGTAGTACCGATCAAGCACGTCTGCTTCGCTCCCACGGATACACGGTATCCCACGTTCGGCACAGAATGAGGCTACCTCGTCGTCTGCAGGCTCGGTCGACGTTGCGACTACTACTCCGTCAAGCAATGATGCGTGGCTTGCACGTTCGTGGACGTGCCACAGCATCGGCTCCTCACCAATATCCATCAGTACCTTCTCAGGCAACCGAGTTGATCCCATTCTGGCTTGGATGATGGCAACTGTCTTGTTCATACTGTGGGCCTCTCAAGACAGTTATTTACGCTCTTGGATATCTCTCCTCTGAGATATATTACTCGGTGTTACTTACCGAAGGATTCGGTCATCACTACCGACTCACGAATCGTGTTCTTCACGTTGCATCCCTGTTGGCGTGAAATATACCCTTGTTCGACGCGCCTGTCTGAGCCGTTCAGTCGGGGTATAGAACCGGTCGCCGACGGCGATATCAGAAAGTATCTCTTCCCCGTCTTCGTCTCGAACGCTCTCTACGATAAGACTCCCGTCTGGAGTGGCAACGTAGCCCCGTTGGTCGTCTTTCCGATACAGGATTCCAGTCTGGAACGGATGAAACGTACCGTCACCACGGAAACTCTCAGACTGCTTGAGGCGGACTTCGATTCCGTTTACAAACGTCTTTGCGCCTTCGTATGGATCACTGAACGCCCGGATGAACTGAACGATTTCTTTGAGCGACCATTCCCAGTCGATATACCCATGTTCTTCGGTTGAAAGCCGCGGCCAGTAGGAACTGAGATACTCCGGCTGACTGGTGGTCTCGAACTCGCGCCCGCCAGCAATACCCTCCAACAACTCTGTGACGATCTCCGCCTCTTTCTCGTTTGCGTAGGCTGCGTACTCTACAGGAGTTGTACATGATTCTGGGAACCGGTACTCGTCGGTCAAGAGTATGTTTCCTGTGTCGATACTCGGTGTAACCAAGTGCGCCTGACTGTATCCCAACGGGTCGTCCCGGAGGATCCGCCACGAAAACCCACCGCCACCCCGATCCTGTGGAAGTCGTGACCCATGAAAGTTAACGAGCCTACCATTATGAGCATCGATGACGGATTCGTCAAAAATCCACGCCGCTCCGAACGAGAGTCCGACTGTCTGTCGTCCAACAAGTTCGTTCACCTGACTGCTTTGATTTACATCATCCGTGACAACGGTTTCAACGTCTTGTGACCGAAGCAAGTCGACCATTGCTTCTCCGTCTATCTCAGCTTCGGCCTGCCGAGGCGCGGTTACAACAGCTACTTCGAATCCAAGTTCTCGTGCTGTTTTTATCGCCTCAACTAATACCTCTCCAGCCCCGTACGCTACCACACGTTCAGTTGTATCAAATGACACCATAGTGAAGACTAAATCGCTACGGGTATGAGAATTACTCTCTCAATGTCGCAGGCGAAACGTGCCGACCGGTTGTGGCTGACTTTCGTGCAGCGAGTGCAACAGCGAGGTCGTTCCATCCACATGATATTGGACAAATCGTCTCCTCACCGGTCTGTACACTGGATAAAAAGTGTTCCATCTCATCAACGTACATATCGTTCATCGTCCAGTCACCCGGCCGATCGAATGAGTACCAAGTATCTTCCTTAGAAACGTACCATTCTACCTGTTCGTCCGACCACGACCAGCGGATCGTACCCTCCTCGCCAATGATGTGGCATGATCGACTGTACTCTCTTTGTACATAATCGAGGTGGAACTCACAGATTGTCCCCTTACTCGTCTTGGCGAGGATCCCTGCGACATCGTTCGTCTCGATCTCTAACTGACTCTGTTGGCCTGCCATCGCAGAGACCGTGTGGAACTCGTCGAAAAACCATCGGGCATAATTTATTTCATGGATACAATCGAGAATAACACCGCCGCCTAAATCCTTCCGGGCACTGTAAGATTCTCTGTAGTCCGTATCCGGAAACCAGTCCGGTAAATAACTCCCAACTTCGATTCGTGCTGCGACAATCGGCCCGATAACGTCGTTCTGGAGCAGTTTATGGATCTTTTTTATTTCGGGATGGAACCGGAGATTACAGCCAACGAGTGAAATGAGATCCTGTTCGGAGACAACCGCTTCGAGTTCGGCGACACCGTCCATCCTGTCGGAGAGCGGTTTTTCGATGAATAGGTGGCAGCCCGCTCGTGCGGCTTCCGCTGCAATATGTATATGAAACCGGTTGGGTGTACACACGACGGCGATGTCGGGGTTCTCCGAATCAAGCCCATTGGAAAGCTCTGCAAACGTTTTTACCCCAAGTTCTGTCGCCAGTTCGGTACGTACCTCTGCAACTGGATCCACGACGGCTACTTTTATGCCCAACCGTTGTAGATTTCGTGTATGCCTTCGTCCGATAGAGCCACCACCGACGACCAGAGCGGTCTCTGTAACTCCCATTAATCCATATCTGTATAGGAGTGTGATGATTGTATTGGTCTCGGCTGTTTGCTGTAGTATTGGGGCGGCAGTCATCCGTGTTCGATTAAATCTGAGAACGTCAAATCGTCCGGGCACCAACTCTGACTGATCGCATTCAGATAGACGAATTCGGGTATTCAGCGAGCAAGTACGATCGGCGCTACTGGAAAATATTACTGAAAACGCTCTTGGGTAGCAGATTGTTGGTCAGATCTCAGCAGTAACTGGAAGTCGTAGCGGGCAAGGGTAGCGTGACACGCCACCCGACAAACGATGATCCCACTAAAGGCGTTCGTCTCGGAGCGTCGGGCCGCGAATCTGCTGGCACAGATTTACTGGCGTGACGGCGTCTATTGCCCGCGTTGCCGTACCGAGCCTGTGATTCGGTACGGCAGCTATCAGGTGGTCCAGCGACACCAGTATAAGAATTGCGACCGTACGTTCGGCCGTGTTTAGTCACGCGATGGCGAACGAATGAACCGCTGACGGGTGGGATTGGAAGAGGCCGCGGTCTCGCTGAGCGAGACGACGCAAGGACCGCAGCGAGTCGCAGCCAGAGAGACCGCAGGGGCTTCCGCAATCTTCATTCCTTCCTTCTCATCGATTTCACACCTAACTAAACAGTATCGTACGGAGACGGCATATTTTTTTATTTGATACCCATCTTTTGGTCTAATGAGTGACCGCCCAGAATACTCTATTGCGGTTTGCAACTACAATATGGCCGATACGCTAGAGATATCCCTCCGGAGTATGGCCGACCAAGTCGACCCCGAGCAGTTCGAGGTAGTCGTCGTCGACGGGGGATCGACCGACAGTAGCCAGGACATTCTCCGTCGTCTTGAAGACCAGTACGAACACGTACGCGCAGTGCTCGACCGCCAGGACGAGATGGACTGGCTCGGTGGCGACCGTAATATCTCCTTCGAGGAGTCTCGCGGCGAGTACGTCCTCGAATCACTCGACACCGACGATCGCTACCACGACGGGATCATTAAGGACTTTGTGACAATCTACCACGCTCTTGAACCTCACGTTGACGGCGAGTTCTTCCTTTCGGGGACAGGAATCAATATGGCCCCGCGATCGCTTCTGCTGGAGGTGCCATACTACGATCTCGGCGGCGCCGAGGATCGGGACTTCTGGCGGCGGTTGTATGCTCGCGACGCGCTGATCTGGCTTGATCACGGACCGGTTTCCGATCAGATCGGCTATCACAAGAGTCTCCGTGACCGGATTGGCCGAGATATCCACGGAAAGATTTGTGATTTCCAGTCCGGTATCTCCTTCTGGAGCACCATCGCCTATACTCTCCATCACAAGCACCACTACATCCTCGAAGAGCGTCGATCCACCCCGGTCGAGTTCGTAAAACGGATGTACGATCTCGTCACGTACCCCTACGCCTATCTGAAGTCGCTGTCCCGCCACCATCACGACGCGCCGCCGGAGTTCCGACGACGAGGAGCGCTTGAACGCCGCATCGCCGAAACAAAAATAACGCTTCCGGAACTTGAGGCAGAGTATGACTTCCGGGTTGACCGGGACGCGCTGAGTCCGGCGGGGCGTGAGGCGTATCTCTCAGACTGAGCCCTGAGCAACCGGCAATCAGGATCCATCGCCCGATTTACGGCCGGGCCGGCAGGGACGGCACCCACGGGAGGACCTGCCCGAGCGTCACCCTGAAATGTCGGCTGACGACCAGCAAGACGAGGAAGTATGTGGCCGCACCGATCCCGACGACGACCAGCAGCCAGATCCAACTGCTAATGGTCAGTAGATTCCAAGTGAGCAGCTCCACCATACCGAACATAATTACCCCGGCAAGCACCTGATCGAGCATCGGTCGAGTCAGCACCACGCCTCCGAACAGACGATGTGCGACGACCTGGTAGACGCAAAATCGGGTGAACTCCGCGATGACGGTGCTCGCGATGACTCCAAGCAGCCCGAAGGCGTACCCAAGACCGATGGCGAGCGGGAGATGTAACGCGAGGATCGCGAGGCCGACGCGGAAAGACAGCCGTGGTCTGTCAGTGGCACGCGTGACGGTTCCGAGCGGGCTGCCGTACACTTTGAACAGCTGAAACAATGTCATACCGACGAGTGCTAAACCAGGGGCGTCCCGAAACTCCGGTCCGAACAGCGTCGTCATAAGCGCGTTCGGAATTGCGAGGGCACCGAACACCATCGGAATCGCGATCAAGCCGGCATACGAGATAGAGTTCTTCAAGTCTTCTCGAACACCGAGTCCGGCTGAGTCCCGACCACTGGATTTTACATCGAGCGCGTCGGTAATGCTTGAGGAAAACAGGACCGCGGGCTGTGCGAGCTGATTGGCGACGGTGTAGACGCCGACAGGACCGGGACCGACGAGCCACCGGATGAGCAGTACGTCAGCCGAGCTGTAGGCATTACTGACGAATGACGCGGGTATCACCCAGCGGGCAAAGTCGTAGATCCGTTCGAACGTCCGTCGGGTCGGTCGAGTCGGTAGTTCACCCGCTACCGCGACCGAGAGCACTGCTGACAGCACCGTGCCTACAAAGAAGCCAACGACGAGTCCGAATGCTTCCATTCCGAGCAGGAGGAAGGCAACCTGGAACCCGACGGTAAGCACACTCCGGGCCGAGTCGATCCACGATGAGAGCGCTGGGTACCCGATTCCGGCATAAAATCGATTGGTGATGTTGAACAAGCCGAGCGACAGGACAACCAGAATCACTCCGCCAGCCAACTCGATGGAGCCGAAGTATTCGACCGCAGGACCCTGCATCACGAGAAAGCCGAGAGCGACGAGGACGGAGAACACCAAGTGAATCAAGAGCCCCGCACCGAGGTACTGTGGAACATCGACATCAACCTCGCTTACACGTTTTTTGACTGCCGTTGCCGTCCCTCCAGGGACTTGCGTGAGTACGAACGCCGCTGCGAGAACTGTCCGGTACTCCCCTAATCCCACGTCCCCAAGTTCGTTCGCAAATATCACCACCCCGCCGAAGCCGAGAACGGCGTTTAGCCCCTTCGCCCCCAGCGCGACGAGCGTCTCGCGTCCGATCGATAGCGACACCGTCTCGCTGTCGGAGTCATCAGTCGATCCCGAGTTGTCGTCGTGGCTCGATCCGCTGTCGTTCGAGGAAGCCACCTCGTCACCCGGATCCCCATCGCTCATCGCCGATCATGTCGATGGATCGCCGCGCATCTCTGGCTGTTACGACCGGTATACAGGTTCGTCCGAATCATTCCATATACCCGAGGTCGGAAAGTCGTTCCTCAACGACCGCTTCGCGATCCGCGTCGTCGTCGGTACGAAGGTGAACCGGGGGTAACTCGTCCGAATCCAGAACGCTCGGGTCGACTGGCTCTTCGAGGAGGTCGGTCCTGGCCTCCCCGTCAAAATCCGGGGAAATAGGCTGACCGAGCGCCGCCATCACGGTCGGAAGCACATCGACGATGTTCAGATCCTCGGCGGTGCCGTCCCGAAACAGCGGACCGTCGCCAACGAAGATACCATTGTAGCGGTGCTCGAAGCTCGTCGTCGGGCTAGTGACACCACCCTGGGGAGACCACGCCCGGAGCGGGTGGTGGCCGGGTGCTGGACGGGCGAGCACGTCCGGGGCGTGGGGACCGGGCTCGTTGTACGCCTCCTCCGGCAGGAGCACGTCACGGAAGACGGCGTTCCCATTCCCGTCGGTGAGGGTCCTGAGCCCGTCGCAGATCTCCTCGCGGAGCGGCTCGGGATCCTCGACAGTGGGGGAGTCGAATCGGTCGTCGTTGAGGTAGATCGTGGCATAGCGGAGTTGCCAGGCCGTCGACCGGGTGTAGTCGGGATCGGGTCGGGTCGCAGTCTGGAGCGATGTCCCCCAGTCAAGGCCCAGGATGCGGTTGTGCACCCGTCGCATCGCGCTGTACAGCAGGTCCGACCGCTTGGCGACTGCCATCGCTATGTCGACAGCCACCTCGGACGCCGAGGGGAGACCCTCGGACTGTTTCTCGACGAGGTAGCCCTCATCCCGGAGCCAGTCGGCGATGTGGATCGTCGTGTGCTTCTGCTCGAACCCGTGGTCACTCATCAGAACGACGTTGTCGGCAAAGGCCGACAGCTTCTCGGCCCACTGGTCGACGTGCGTCAGGAGCTCCGTGTAGAAATCGCGGCGCTGGGCTTCGTTATTGAGTGTTCCCAGGATATGTCCGGCCCAGTCCGGGGTCGAAAAGAGCACAAATCCCACGTCCGGGTCATAAGTCTCGAAGGCCTCCGTTGCGAACTGCCCGCGGGCCTCCGAGATGTCGAGCACGTGCTGGAGGTAGCGCTTGGGACTCGTCTTGAGCTTGGGGTTGTGACTGAGGACGTAGTCGTCGTAGGCGTCCAGAGATTTGAGTTCATCCGGAACGGCTGTCGTCTTGTCCTTAGCGTCGAATGCGGAGACCACGTGGGTGTTATTCCCCTGCGGAATACGGTCAGCCGAAGCTGGGAGGTTGATGAAGATGCCGTCATCGAAGAAGTCACAGATCGCCGGATCGTCGGTCGTCGTCTTAACGGATCGGGTCGAATAGTCGGCATCTTGTGCCATCATATCGCAGACGCCGTGGCTTCCGGGGTCCTTCCCGGTCGCAAAGGACGTCCACGCCGGGAAGGTCGTCGGCGTATCGACGCTCATCAGGTCGCCGGATATCCCCCGCTCTCTCACCCGGTCGAAGTAGTCGAGCTCGATGTCAAACCGATCCAACATATTGTAGGAGAGACCATCGAGTCCGATGATGAGGAGGTCCATAGGGAACCAATTTTTCGGGCGCTGTTATGTGGCTTGTGTTTGGACGGTTTACCGCCGGGTTACATATACCCGAGATCCCGGAGCCGGTCCTCGGTCGCAGCGTCGACATCGGGAGTGGCGCTGCCGTCGCCGAGGCGTTCGGCGAACGCAGAGAGCGGGCCAGAAAACAACTCCGATTCGTAGGGCTCGATGTTGAACTCCTCGTCGACGCGCTCCTCCCAGCTAGCGCGGTCGGCATCGAGCCGGTATACCTCCTTACCCCTATTCCCGTCCCAGACGTACTTCCGGTCGCCCTCGTAAACACACCTGAGAGCTCGGTTCTTCTCTTCGGATACCTCGTCCATACGGTGGAGCTTGCCGCTGTACCCCGCTCGCTCGGCCGGAATTCGCTCGCGGCACACGTCCGGGACCTCGCCGTTCGACAGCCCGACGATTAGATCGCCCAGCGAGAGGTGCGAGATGTAATCCGGGACCTGACCGATCGACTCTGGGGCATTCACCACTACCTGCGGGACGTGCAACAGCGCTTCGGAAAGGCTGCTCCGGATGTGGCCCCACTGCTCGTCGTCGCCATCGTGTCTGAGGTTATCGCCGTGGTCGGACGTGATCACGAACGTCGTCTCGCGGTCGGTCGCCGCCTGCACCGCGTCGATGAACGAACAGACGACCCGGTCGAGGTAGTCGATTGAGGCCCCGTAGAGCCCCCGATAGCGCTCAATGAGTGTCTCGTTGCCTGCGTCGAGAACGTCTCCCCAGCTCTCGGTCTCGGAAGTCCAGTCCAGCGGGGCGTCGTGGAGATCGGGGTCGAACCCGACGATGTGCCGGACCGGGCCGTGTGCGTCCATCAGGTTCGCGAAGAGGAAAAACGGCTCCGAGCCGTTCTTGATCATCGACTGTGCCCGTCGGGTGATGGACTTCGCCCCGTCGTCGAGCGGTTTCGGGAGCGGCAGTCGCGCGGTAACATCGTCAAACTGGACGAGCGCTCCGTTGGCGAGGCTCTGTATTGGGTGATCGTGGGACAGCGCTGCTCGGAGGAAGGCGATCTGCTTGCCGAGGCCTTCTCGCTCGCAGTTCTGCCCGAACTGCCCAACGTGGATGCCCTCGGGGAACCGCCGGTCCGGGGAGACATCGGAGAAACTGTCGAACATTCCATCAAAGCCAAAGGCCGAACTCGCCCAGACGTTCGCTGAGATGCCCAGCGTCCGATGGTCTTCGAGCGCCCTCATAAACGTATCCTTGCGCGCAAGCCCCGAGAAGTCGCGGCGGTAGGCGTGGATCCCGTTGTCCGAGGGGAGCTTCCCCGTGAACATACTCGCGTGGCTGGAGACGCTCCAGGAACTCACGGACCGACACTGGTCGTAGACGACGTCGGCCCGGTCCCGGAGCCTAGGGGCGTACTGGTCGAAGTAGTCCTTTCGGACCGTGTCGAGACAGAGGAGCACGACGTTTCGCATAGATAGCGGAATCGACGCGGCGACGGTTGATATGACCTTCGGGAGTCCAAGTCGTCACGGGTGGAAATAGGGAAACGTGCTCAGAAAACCAACGGCTCCACCTTCCAGACCCCAACCTCGGGTCGACTCAGAGGTACCCGAGGTTTCGGAGGCGGTCCGCGGTCGCGGCGTCGACGTCAAGGTCGTCCGCCGCCGCCCGGGCCTCCCGCTTGTACTCGCCGAGGGGCACGTCGAATAACTCCCGTTCGTAAGCCGCAACGTTGACGTTCGTTTCGGCGAGTTCCTCCCAGTTGGGGCGGTCGGGGGCGAGGCGTTTTCGTTCCCGCAGCCCCGAGGAGTCCCAGACATACTTGTCGGTGCCCTCGTAAACGACTCGGATCATACGGTCCCACTGTTCGCGTTCCTCCTCGCTGGCTGCCGCGGCCATATTGGACCCAATCCGTTCGGCGGGGATCTGATCCCGAGTGACTGTCGGAACCTCGCCGTTCGCCAGCCCGACCACGAGGTCGCCTAGTGAAAGGTGCGAGACGTAGTCCGTGAGTTTTCCGACCGTCTCGGGCGCGTTCACAACGATCTGAGGGACGTGCAGCAGCCCCTCGGTTAGCGGCCCCTTGTGGGCCATAAGGGAGTCGTCGGCTTCGAAGCCCATATTTTCGCCGTGATCGGCCGTAATCACGAACGTTGTCTCACGGTCGGTCGCCGTCTGTACCGCGTCGATGAACTCGCTCACCTGTCGGTCGAGGTAGTCGATAGAGGCAGCGTACAGCCCACGGGTGTGCTCGATGTCCTCTTCGTGTCCCTCGATCCCCTCGGTGTTCACCGCGTGGGTACTGAACTCTCCGGAGTGCCAGGACAGCGGCGCATCGTGGAATTCCCGGTCGTAGCCGCGGACGTGTGTCAGCGGGCTATGGGCGTCCATAAAGTTGGTGAAACAGACGAACGGCTCACGGGACTCCCGGGCGAGCCGGGTCGCCTCGCGGGCAACGATCTTTGCCCCGTCGTCGAGCGGATTCGGGACAGGCCACTCGTCGAAGCGGTGTTTGAGTTCCGCAAGCACGCCATTGGCGAGGCTGTGGAGCGGGTGTTCGTGGTCGAGAGCCGCCCGAACGAAGACGACGTATCGGTTGAATCCGCTTTCGTCGCACTGCTGCCCCCACTGCTCGACGTCCATACCATCGGGGAACCGTCGATCGGCCGAAATGCTCACGTAGTCGTCGAACATACCGTCGAAGCCGAACGCCGAACTTGCGTAAACGTTCGCGCTGGCGCCGACGGCACGGTAGTCCGGAAGCCGACCGAAAAACGTGTCCTCGCGCGCCAGTCCAGAGAAGTCGCGGTTGTACACGTGGATGCCGTGCTGATGTGGGAGCTTCCCAGTCATCATCGTCGCGTGGCTGGGGACGCTCCACCCACTGCCGGCGCGGCACTGGGCGAACTCCACGTCGGCCCGCTCCCGCAATCGCGGGGCGTACTTGTCGAAATAGTCCTTCCGGACAGTGTCGAGACAGATGAGGACGACGTTACGCATTGGGTGGACGATGGAAAGCGTCCGTGATGTGTGTTTCGTGTGAGGTTCCCACGGCGTGCGGGACGGAACGATTCGTTGACTGACCAACCGGTCCTCGTAACGACCCGATGGAACGACACGTATAAGAGGTGGATCGCCGGATTACGGATGATGAGCTCGTTACTGGTCACGGTCGACGCGCTCCGGGCGTCACACCTCGCCCAGTACGGCTACGACCGCGACACCTTCCCCGTCCTTGACGACCTGCTGGACACCGGGGGAACCCACTTTCGGGCGGCCTTCGCCAACGGCACCAACACCAAGATCTCCCTACCCTCGATCCTCTGTTCTCAGTACATTGCCCGTGAAGCGATCCAGGAGGGACCGACGGTCGCCTCGGCGCTCCCGGAGTCGGTCAGCACCGCCGGGATCCACTCGAATACCTACTTCGGAGGCGTCGGCACGGACGTGCCGGGGTTCGACACCTTCGAGGACTTCGGTGTATCTGGGACCGACAGCGCGAACCGGGGACCGCCCCACAAGCGCCTGTTCCGCCAGACTATGGATGTTGTGCGTCCCGTCGTCGAGAGGCTGGGCGTCCGGTCGGCCGCCGAGCGGATCCAACAGGTAATCTTCCCGGCGTCGATGATCCACGAGTTCTCAGTTTACGAAGACGCCGAGACGACGACCGACCGCGCGCTCACCTGGCTCGAGGATGTAGACGGGGAGTTCTTCCTGTGGGTCCACTATATGGACCCCCACCGACCGTACGGTATGGACCTCGACGATCCGGTCTACACCCAACCGGCCGACGAGGCCGAGATCGCTGATCTTATGTCCACCGCCGGCGTCCAGCCCGACTCGCTCACCGACGAGCAGCAACGCCGGATCGTCGACCTCTACGACTCAGATGTCCGATACACATCGAACCACGTGGGTAGGCTGTTCGACTGGCTTCGAGAACGTGGGTTGTGGGACGACCTCGACGTGATCCTCACCGCTGACCACGGCGAGGAGTTCTGCGATCACGGGTCGTACTTCCACCGGAACCGCCCGTACGACGAACTGATCCACGTACCGCTGGCCGTCAAGCGCGGCGACGGCAGAGACGGCGACGACGATGCCCCCTCGACCGTCAAGGAGCAGCGCGAACTGCTCGACGTCGCCCCCACCGTCTGTTCGTTTCACGGCGTCTCGCCCCCATCGGCGTTCGAAGGGGAGCCGCTATTCGAGGGCGACCCCCGGACGGTATTTGCGACCGGGTCGTTCAACGATGATGGTCAAGTCGTCGCCGCTCGCGACGGCGACTGGAAGTACATCGATGTTGCCGGCGGGTCCGAAGAACTGTACGACCTGTCGGCCGACCCCGGGGAAGGGGAGAACCTCGCGGAGGAGGACCCGGAGCACTGTGATCGACTCCGGGACACGATCCCGCGACACCTTTTCGAGTCCCAACCCGCCGGGCGGCCGGACGCCGAAGATGTTGACGAGGATGTCGCCCAGCGACTCGAAGAACTCGGATATATGGAGTGACGGGCGGCCATTCGGTGTTCGTGGCTGTGTTGAATCGCCATACTGCGGCAGAATTCACTGTTTCACAGCCCGCTTGATGTTATAGACGACACACATCAGAGCGATTTCTCGGAACTCACGGAACCCAGGAACGCGCTCGCACGGCGAAGCCGAGCGAGCGCTTGACGGCCGAGTTCACGGTTTCTGTCATAGAGCGCTGATTGTAGCGCTGTTCGTCGATTCTGGCGTTGTGCGCGTGATCGTAGGGTGCGAAGATGCGATGTTTGATTAGCGGGCGAATCCCGAGGTCACGAAGGGATTCGCGGAGCGATTTCTTGTCATATCCCTTGTCGGCGGCGAGGGACCGCAGATCGCCCGCGTTCCGGCGGGCGATCTGCTCAGCGAGGTCTGCATCACTTCCCTCACGGTTCGTTGAACAGTGGATGTCAAGAACAGCCTGAGACGCTGTATCGACAAGTTTCGTGACTTTGAGCTTCTGGACGCGGTAGCTTGTTCTCTGGCAGTAGTGGCGGCTTGCCGCCGACCGTTCGTAGAATGTGGCGTCAATCGCACCGTGTTTCGAGGGATCGTGCAGCTGCGCCGACTGGCGCAGCAGCACTCGGCAGACACTCATACTGATCCGGTCGAACGCTTTACACAACGTGGATGGAGAGGGAGGATCGGCCGTTCTGAGGCCGATCTCCGCGGTTATTTGCGGCATCTCCTTCAGCAGGTCGATCGTCATCCGATAGGACGTATCGAGGTAAATCCCCAGACAATGGAGGGAAACGAGCGTATGGTCGGCGAATCCGCCGCCACCTTCCGGGGCGGCGGATTCGTCCTCATCACCAGCAATTCTTTGAGCAATCGAGACAATCTCACCAGTGAAGCGGGAGATTTGGGTCATAGACAACTGAAGTCTCCCGCTTCAACTCCTTCGATTTAGCGAACGATTCCACCGCCGTCTGGTGATTCAACAGAGCCGTGTTCGTGGTTTGCCATCGGGTGATCTCGCCTTACTGATCACTTCGTCTATCCCTACTGCACCGCTCCGTAGACGGTAGCGACCTGCTCGGCGACGTCTCCCCAAGTCGGGAGCGATCCGGTTGGTGCTGGACGCTCGACAGCCTCGCGGACGCCCTCGGCTACCCCGTCAGGAGTGACGCCAACACAGTCGGACCGATCGGCCCAGTCGACCAAGGCACCGGCCTCTCGGACGACACAAGGCGTCCCAGCGGCCAGCGCCTCCGCCACAGTGATGCCGTAAGCCTCGAACGACGACAGTGCGAGAAAAGCGGCGGCGCCTGTATACAGGCTGGGAAGGTCCTCGTCCGGGATGAACCCTGCAAACGTCACGCGATCGTCAACACCTGCCTCGATGGCGATCCGTTGGAGGTCCTCGTCAAACGGGCCCGTCCCCGCTACTACGAGGTCATACTCCGGGAGATCCACAAGTGCCCGGATCGCGTGCTGGACACCTTTGTACCGCTCTAACCGGCCGACACAGAGGAGGTACGGGTGGTCGCTTGGTCCCGTGGCTGGCACCGCTGCTCGGAACCGTCCGACATTAACACCATTAGGGACGACCTGCGCGGACAGGTCAAAGTCATTGGCGAGCTGGCGGGCTTCCCAATTCGAGACCGCGAGTACCGCGTCGGCGCGGTGAAGAGCCCACTTGCCGATCGGACGGTACAGCGAGAGCAAGTGATCCCGGAGCCCAGAGGCGCTGCCGCCGTGGTAGTGGGGCGTGACAACAAGAGGTACGTCGTCAAGGCGCTCGACGGCGGCGGCCGCAAACGTCAGCGGCAGAGAGTGGTAGTTGTGGGCGTGAACCAAGTCGGGGTCGACTCGCTCGACCGCCCGGAGTACAGCGGGCGAGACGTGGACAGCCCCGCCGGGCGCGAGCGCGCGGACTCGTTTGACCCAGACTCCGTCGACGTACTCGTGGGCTGGGAGCCGACGGCCGTCGCCGCGGGTCCCTCGGTCGGCACTGACGACAACAACCTCGTGACCCCGGTCGGCAAAGCGAGTTGCTAGTTCGGCCACGTGGGTTTCGACGCCCCCGATATGAGGGCGGTACCGCGAGGTGACGTAGCAGAGCTTCACCGCCAATCACCCACCCCTTGACCGGACGGCGCCACCGCGGGCCGGCGCAGTCACTCGAATGCCTCCCGAGAGTCGCGGTCGACGGTCCAGGTGCCGTCGCCCGCCCCGCTGGTCAGCAGGTCGACCGAAGCGAGCCAAAGTGACACCTGCGAGTCGAGGACCGCGTACGGAGCGCCGAGCGGGCCAAGCGCGTCGCGCTGACCGAGCCAGACGTACGCTGTGACCGCGGCCGGGAGTACCAGCCCGAAAGGGCCGGCGACGAGCAACGCCGCCAGCGATGCAAGTGCGACGCCAGCCGCGATCAGCCACGGAGAGACGATCATAAACCACCAGTTCACTGGCAGCACCAGACGACCATACGCACCGTACTGCCCGAGCATATCCCGGTTGCGCACGAGCATCTGGAGCAGGCCTTTCGCCCGCCGGTCTTTCCGGGTGCGACGCGTACGGAATGAGGAGACGCCGGACTCGACGAACCGCATAGCCGGGTCCATCACAACTCGCTTGCCAGTCCGCCGGATTGCAAGCGCGAGTGCCGTGTCGTCCGCGATCGCGTCGGTCGGGACAGGTACATAGTCATCCTGCCGGAAGGCGACACAGGGGCCGTGGACAATAAACGTTGAATCGAGACGGGACTCGATGGCCTGAACGATAGTAAGCAGATTACGGTAGTTCGTCTCGACCGTGCTATCGCCCAGTACCTTCGTTTGTCGCCCAGTGACGACGCCCACAGAGGGGTCCACAAGCGTTGCGGCGGCTTCGCGAAGTACTCCCGGATCGAGTGCCGAATCGGCATCGGTCCGAAATATCACTTCGCCAGTCGCGTTAGCGACGGCCTCGTTGACGGCCGCAGCGACCCCCCGACGCTCGTCGTCGTGGAGGACGGTCAGCTCCGGCGCTTCGCAGTCGGCGAAAAACTCTCGCGCTACGGCGATTGTATCGTCGGTGCTTGCGTCCGCGAGAATCACCTCCACCTTCTCCATCGGGTAGTCAAGCGCGACGATGTCTGCTAGTTTGGTGTCGATAATGGCCGCCTCGTTGTATGTAGGGACGACGATACTGACAGTCGGCTCGGCGGTGCCCTTCTCGGCGGGGACGCCCTCCGGATCGAGAACGGCGTGCAGAAGCAGGTACAGGAGATACGGCAGGGCGGTGAGAACCGCAAGTACCCCTGTCAAGGCGAGGAGTCTGATCGCGAGCCGTCGCATACCCTCTTCTTCTCCGACGGCTTCCAAAACGCTATCGATGAGCACTGTTGGGTCCCTGCTGTGGTGTGTCCGCGTGAAGGCGGTTCCAATAAGAAGCGCTCTTAATTTGGCCAAAGAGGCACTGTTCAGACAATATCTAAAAGTGATGCGGGCGTATTTTTGCTCTCCATACAAGAAGTGCCCTCCCTCTTTACTGGAATTATCGGCTTCCCGGAATTAGGATTTATCGGTTGAGAGGCGACACCCGAGCCAGTATTATCGTAACGTTGTAACTGCTTGCTCATTCGATCCCACGGCTGCGTGCGATCAGACGCGTGAAGACTTGCAAACACTACGGCAAAAATTGGTATGTTTGAGGTAATCGATTCCCATACGTGCTGCCTGCTACACGTGCGACTGCCCCCGACCAGAATAATAATTTAGATCGGGTTATTCTTCTCGGAACTCTCAGAGAGACATCTCGTTTCCGACGCTATCTTTCTGAGCGATACCGTCCGCTTAACAAAAGGCTTATTCACGCTTTCCGAAACAATCTCTTCATAATGGGTTCACGTAGCGAAACAGATGGTGAAAGGAGCCAGTCCATCCTTGACATCGCAGAGGACTGGTACCATATCCCCGCCCTCCTCCTCATAATAGTCGCGATGGCGGCTATCCGACTCCAGTCGTATAGCGATTTTATCCGCGACGGCGAAGTATTCTTCTCCGGCAACGACGGGTGGTATCACCTCCGATCGACGATGTACACAGTCCAGAACTGGCCCTCCACGATGCCGTTCGATCCGTGGACGAACTATCCTTATGGGACGTTTGTCGGCCAGTTCGGGACGCTGTACGATCAAATCATCGCGACCGTTGCGCTGATCATCGGACTCGGCTCACCCAGCCCGGAGCTCGTCGCGAAGACACTGTTAGTCACCCCAGCGATCGCGGGCGCACTCGCCGTCGTTCCGGTTTATTTCATCGGTAAGCGACTTGCCGGCCGGCTCGCGGGACTGTTCGGGGTCGTCGTTCTGATGCTCCTGCCGGGCACGTTCCTCAGTCGAACCCTCGTCGGCGCCGCCGACCACAACGCCGTCGAGCCGCTCGCGATGGTCCTCGCCGTCGCCGGCTTCGTTATCGCCCTCCAGACGGCCGAACGCACGATGCCCGTCTGGGAGGTCGTCCACGAGGAACTGATCGAAAAACGCGAGATCGACACGCTCGAATCACCGCTCAAGTGGAGCCTCCTCGCCGGCTTCTTAACCGGACTCTACATCTGGACGTGGCCGCCGGCCGTCATCCTCGTCGGCATCATCGGCGTTTTCACGGTCGTGAAGATCACGAACGACGTCGTCAACAACCAAACTCCGGAACCGACGGCATTCGTTGTCGCAACGAGTATGCTCGTCGTCGCCCTTATGTCGATCCTCGCATTCGATCAGTCCGGATTCTCGACTACGATTCTGTCCTTCCTCCAGCCGCTGGCTGCCCTCGCGGTCGCCATTGCAGCGATCGGCCTCTCCTGGCTCGCTCGTGTGTGGGAAGATGCTGATCTCGATGGGACTCTGTATCCTGTCACAGTCGCCGGTATCATCATAGTCGGTGTCGGCACCCTCGCCGTCCTCCCGATCAGTCTCCTCGATCTCGTCATCAACAACCTTCTCCGCATCGTGGGCTTCTCAGCGGGAGCCGCCACCCGAACTATCGGCGAAGCCCAACCTTTCATCGCCCCCTCCAGCCTCCAGCGCTACGGCGTCGAGGCCGCCGGCCGGATCTCCATCGAATACGGTCTGACCTTCTTCACTGGGCTCGCAGCGGCCGTCTGGCTCCACGCAAGACCTCTCGTCCGAAAAGGAACTACCCGGGCGTATGGCTACATCGCGGGCGCACTCGCAATCATTACTCTTCTGTTCCTGGTCCCGCCGCTCCTCAACGGCATCGAGAGCGTCACCGGCGTCGACGAGCAGGTCGCCGGCCTCCTCATCGTCTCCGCGCTCATCGTCGGCGCGACCTACCTCGCCGAATACGACGCGGACAAACTCTTCCTCGTCGTCTGGGCGGTGTTCATCACCTCGATGGCGTTCACGCAGGTGCGGTTCAATTACTACCTAGCGGTCGTCGTCGCAATCTTCAACGCCTACCTCTTCGGCCAGATTCTCCAATGGCTCAACCTCAACGTCTCCGCACGCGAAGCGGTCGACGATATCGACGGCTACCAAGTGTTGGCCATCGTCGCCACCGTCCTGCTCGTCTTGGGCCCCGCCCTAGCAATCCCGATCACTGTCGGCAACACCCAGACGTCGCCCGCGTGGGAGTCCGCGCAGAACAACGGTCCCGGCGCGGTCACTGTCTGGGACGATTCCCTAGAGTGGATGCAGAGCAACACCCCCGAGGAAGGTAACCTCGGCGGCGCAGGCAACGCCGAGCAGATGGAGTACTACGGCACCTACGAGTACACCGATGACTTCGAGTACCCCGATGGATCCTACGGCGTGATGTCGTGGTGGGACTACGGCCACTGGATCACCGTCCGGGGCGAACGAATTCCGAACGCGAACCCGTTCCAGCAGGGCGCGACCGGCGCCGCGAACTTCCTGCTCGCCCCCAACGAGACCCAATCCGAGGAAGTCCTCGCCTCACAGAGCACCGAGGGCGATAACACCCGCTACGTGATGGTCGATTGGCAGATGGCGACGCCAGGCTCGAAGTTCGGCGCACCGACGGTCTTCTACGACGCCCAGGAGAACGTCTCTCGCGATGACTTCGTCCGGACGCTGTACCGCTTCGACGACGAGAACCAGGGGGAGTTCGTTGGGGCGACCCAGGTCCGCACGCAGCGCTTCTACAACAGCACGATGACGCGGCTCTACTACTACCACGGGAGCGCTCGTGCGCCCTCGCCGGTCGTCGTCGACTGGGAGGACAGACAGGTCCAGACCGGCAGCGGCGACTCGGTGACCGTCCCCTCGAACCCACAGGGCGAGACCTCGTTCGTCCGGACGTTCGACAATATGAGCGCTGCTGAGGAATACGTCGAGGAGGACGGAAGCGCCCAGATCGGCGGCATCGGATCCTACCCAGCAGAACGCGTCGAGGCGCTGGAACATTACCGCCTCGCACAGGTCAGCGAGACCTCCGCCGGGAACTCCATCCTCCGGGAGACCGGCCGCAGCGCACAGATCGCCGGGTACAACCCGCAGGTGGCCGTGCCGAGCAACCCCGCGTGGGTGAAAACCTTCGAGCGGGTCCCCGGCGCGACGGTCGAGGGCAGCGGCGCGCCCCCGAACTCGACTGTCACCGCGCAGACCGAACTCCGCGTTCCGAACACGAACTCGACGTTCAGCTACACGCAGCAGGCGGAGACGAACGCCGACGGCGAGTTCGAGATGACGCTGCCGTACTCGACGGCCGACTACGACGAGTACGGACCCGAGAACGGCTACACGAACGTCAGCGTGCGCGCGACCGGTCCGTACACGGTCTCGACGCCCGGCTCGCTCAACGAGAGCGGATACATCGTCACCTTCCAGTCGAACCTCTCGGTGTCGGAGGGGCAGGTCAACGGTGATCAGGACGGAACTGTCGAGGTCGAACTCGACCGGAACGCACAGCAGCTCCAGCTCGGATCCGGCTCGGGCGGTGACTCCGGCGAAGACTCGACGACCGACGGTTCGACCGACGACACGCAGTCGAGCCTGCGCGACCCGGCTATCACAGCCGACTCAGCGCGCGCGAGCTAACCGGATCACGTCCCCCTTTTTCGTCCGGTCGACAGGAACACGTAGATGAGTGAGAACTACCGTCTCGGTCACGGTGAGGACTTCGAGGGTATCTCAGCCGGCGTCAGTTTCATTTGTCAACGCTGTCAACGCGCTCGTATGGGTACGAGACAGATCCGAGTGAGCGAGGACCTGTACGCGCGGGTGAAATCCGAAAAGCAGCCGGGCGAAACGCTCGGCGAGGCGCTCGAACGGCTCGTGGGTAGCTACTCGCTTATGGACTTCGCCGACGAAGCCGCCGAACTCGACCTCGACTTCAGCGTCGAGGAAGCGACCGACGGGGCGGTCGGAGCGACGCCACCGTCCCAGGAATGATTCTCGACACGCAGTTTCTCGGTGCGCTCGTCGACGGAAGCGACGGCGCTCGTGCGAAAGCGGCGGAAATCGACGACCGACGGGTCCCGACTCGCGTTCCGACGGCGGTTGTCTGGGAGGCGTACACTGGTATCGGAAACGCCGCCTCAGCGGAGACGGCCAGACAGTTACGCGGGTTGTACGAGCGACTGCTGGCAAACCACTCGACAGTAGCGCTGACACCCGATGTTTCTCAGCGAGCCGGCGAGTTGAACGGGACGCACCTGAAGTCAGATACGCTGACCGATCTCGACGGCGCGGACTCGATCGTCGCCGCTCACGGACTGCTCCTCGACGAACCGGTCGTCTCGAACGACGGAGATTTTCAGGACATCGACGGCCTCGAAGTCGTCACGTACTGATACTGATTACTCTCGTCTCTTACCGCCGAGCGCTGCCAACGGGGGTAGCGCTCGGCGGTGAAAAATGAGAGTAATCATTATGAATTACGACACCCGAATCGACACGTCGTCCATCTCCAGAAACGCCGTCTCGTAACCGTCGTGACGGGCGACCTGCGGCGGCACCGTCGTCGCGATCGTCAGTTCGTCGCCGTCGCGGACCTCGTCGACAGCGGCGCCGTAGTGATACCCGATTTCGGGGTCGAGCGTGCGCTGTAGGCGGGACTCGGCAACAATCTCGCCTTCACGACGGAGCGTCGCTTCGAGCCCCATCATCGGGACCACGAACCGATTGTGCGGCGTCCGGGCCGACACGGAGAGATACGGCTCCGAGCCGAATCGCCCGTCTACACTCCCGGGATCGACCGCGAACGTCTCGAAGATGGCATCTCCGCTTCGTGCGCTTCCCAGGTGTCGTCCCGGAAGCGACTCGACGGCAGGCGCCCGGCCGACCGGCACGCCGTCCATCTCCATCGGTGCTATCGCGCCGCGCTCGCCCGCTTTCTCCGGTTCCGACAGCGAGACGTCGTGTAGTTCTTCGGTATCGAAAGCAAAGGAGATCCTCGCCGTCGCTGCCGACTCGAATGCGTCGGTGAAGCCACCTGTCCGACGGAGCGAAACGCCGCCGATCTGAACGCGCGCCTCGTAGTCGCCCTCGCCGTCGAGCGCGTAGTTCGCGCCGTAATGCATCCCCATCTGCTGTGAGAGCATCGGATAGGCGACCTCCTGGGAGACCAGCCCGGAGTCGTCGCGGATCTCGATCGTCACGCCGGAATCCAGCGGGAGCACCTGCCCCGTCTCCGTGTCCCACAGCGAGGCCATCAGGTGGACGTCGTCGTCGGCCTCGACGACCGTCTTCGAGGTCTCCGTGCCCGAGAGCGTCCAGAATCGGTGCGGGTAGGAGTACGTGAGCGCGACGCCGTACCGGTCGACTGTGGTCCGCCCGTACATCCCCATCCCTTCGGTCACCGCGGGCACGTAGACCGCATCGGGGCGATCCTCGGCGAGCGGCGGGTCGCGCCAGGCGGATTCCCGCTGGAAGCCGAGCGTCCCCAGACAACCAGCGGTACTGAGCAGGCCGCCGGCCGCGAGGCTGCCGAGGAACGCGCGTCGGGTCGGCGAGGAACGGGGTCGCGACTGGGGTGATGACTCCATCGTCACTGTTCTGGCCTTCGTTTCCGACGCAAATGACGGTTCCGAAGGGACCTCCCGCGTCGCTGGAGGCGCGCACCTGTTCGTTCGGCTGCAGCCAGTAGACCAGTATAGTCATCCACAGATTATTATATTCTTATTCCGTACCTCGACGTAATGACCGATCACTCGACTGCCCCCGACGACGTAAACGACCGAGCCGTCGACGAGTGGGTCGCCGAGACGACGCCGTTCGAGCGCGTACACAGCGTCGTCCGGCGGACGTACGATCCCCAGTCGGCAAAAGAAATCAGCGACCGTGCCCGTGTTTCGCCGACGACCGCCCGCAAACATCTCCGAACGCTCGCTGATGTCGGGGAAGTCGTGACCGAAGAGGATGGCCGGACGACGCTGTACCGGCGGTCGAAGACCGCAATCGTCACCGAACACGCCCAGCAACTACTCGCCGAGCGGACGACCGAAGAGATCGCGTCCGGGATCGCAGATATGAAGGCCGAACTCAGATCCTGGCGGGAGGAGCACGGCGTCGAGTCGCCCGAGGCGTTCGCCCGGGAACTCGACGTTGGCGACGCAGACACGGAACACGGGGCAGTGCTCAGAGAGTGGCAGACCACGCGTCGCAACCTCGCGCTTGCCGAGGCCGCCCTCGCTATCGACGACGTCTCGGACGTCAACCATCGCTCGGACGTCGATGGCGACGACGGGGAACCCGACTCCTCGGCCGTCGTATGACCGAGCCCGACGAGACGGGCGACGAACGGCCGGAGGGATTCGGCCCGATCGACGCCGGGGCGTTGCGCGAGATCCGCGATCTCTTCGTCGAACGGGAACCGTTCGTCGTCGAGGCGGAATTGGACGACCCGCTGAATCCACAGACGCTGTCGATCGAATTCGCCGACGGGATCAACGACGCGACGGCGGCGCGGTTCGACGTCCGGTGGAGCGTCACCGGACACTACGCGTTCCACTATACCGACAACGACAGTCGCGACTTCCGCTTCGACTGCCACCCGAAACCCGACGCGCCGACGCGGCACTTTCATACACCACCGGATGCACCCACTCACCCAGTCGAGCCGTCGTGCATCGAAGTGACTGAGCTTCCGATCGTTGCCCAAGCGGTGCTGGATCGCTGGCGTGCCGCCTACGAGGAGGGAACGCATCGCCGACTCAACGATGCGGAGAACCCGCCCTGAACACTCATAATGATTACTCTCACTGTTTACCGCCGAGCGCCACCCCCGGTGGCGGCGCTCGGCGGGAAGAGGCGAGAGTAATCAGTATCACTGCACGTCTTCGCGCGTGAGCCAGTCGTACTCCGCGTCGGCCCGCTTGCGCGCGTCGCTTCTGATTCCCCCGTAGTTGCGAACCAGGTCCGTCGTCGAGACGATCCCGACGACGTCGAGGCCGTCGACGACCACGAGCCGGTGGATGTCGTGGTCGTCGAGCATCTCGGCGGCCCGGCGCGCCGTCGTCGAGGGTCCGACCGTGACGAGCGGCGCGCTCGCGGCCGCCCGCACCGGAATCGACGACAGCGGCTCGTCAGTCCGATACGCCGCGCGGAGGACGTCGCTCTTCGTCACGATACCGGCCGGCTCTCCCCCGTCGGCGACGACCGCGCTCCCGACGTCTTCGTCGAGCATCCGCTCGACGGCCGTCGCAAGCGAGTCACCAACGTCTACAGTGACGACAGACGACGAGCAGATGTCGCTGACGCGCATACGACTGAATCGACAGGTGCAGTAATAAAACACCACCCGCATCGGCGACAGAACGAAGAGTGCCGCAGCCGGATACCCCCGTATGGCGGACGGACCGGGCACGGCCGCGCTCTCGGCGGCGCTCGGCGACTGGCGCCGCAACATCGGTGCGCTCCTCTTTGCGGTGGCAGTTCTCGCCCTCGCGGCGGCGATTGGAACGAGGGTTGCGTACTACACCGCGTTACTCCTGCTTTTCGCGACGTGGATGGCCTGGTTCGTGCTCGCCTGTATCGAATGGATCAGGCACGCCGAGTTCTGATACTGGCTGTTTCACTGTTACCGACGAGCGCCCGTCCCGGTGACGGCACTCACCGAAACGAGCACAGTCTGTATCATATCCCCGACGGATCAGTTCGGCGGACGATGCCGTCGAAGTCGTCGTCGAAACTCAGCACTCGGTCGATACCGTGTCGCTCTGCAAGCGCAATGGTCGTCGCGTCCGTGAAGCTCAATCGCTGATCGTCGTATCGTTCGAATATCGTCACCGCATCGTCGAAGACGGCCGCAGAGACGCGAATCATCTCGAAGACAGCCGGGAACGCTCCGGCTCCGCGAAGTCGGTCGCTCAGTTGCTTGGCCGAAGCGAACGATCCAGTCCGTCTACGGGCGAGCGTGATCGCCTCGTCGAACACGTAGTCGCTGATATACGGATGACCCATCTCTCCGTCGTAAACTGCTTCGAGCGCCGCTGCGGCCGACTCGTGTCTCGTCGCGTCCGTATCGTGATCGGCGTACAGGACGCCCGTGTCGACGAGGACGGTCATCCGTACAGGATCTCGTCGACGTCTGCTTCGTCGGTTTCGACGCCCGAACTGATCCGTCCCTCCCGCATCGCTTCTTTCTCTGCTGCCGAGAGCGGGACGGTAGACGCACGAAAGGAGTCGATGACCGCTTCGCGCGATTCGTAGGCATCGTCTATCAGGCGCGTCAGGAGCTCCTGTTGGGTGACCTTCTCGCCCGTTCGGAGACGAATTTCGGCCTGGAGCTCTTCGAGCCGGGACTTCGCGGCCTCGTCGACCTTTACCGCCGTGGCCATACTGAAGGTTCGGCCCGAACTGCGGTAAACGTTTCCACTCAGTTCACTCCGCTACTGATAGAGGTGATACATCGAGATGCCACTGGCGAGGAAAACCTCGGATCTGCGAGAGTACCGCTAGAAAACGAGGAGTAGATCGGTCGTTTCGGCGTCCCGTTAGAGGAAGTCTTCGACGTACTCGGCGACCTCGTCGGGCGTGTCGCCGACGGGGACGCCGGCGTCGTTGAGCGCGTCGATCTTCGATTCGGCGGTGCCCGTCCCCGACCCGGAGACGATAGCGCCCGCGTGGCCCATCCGCTTGCCCGGCGGCGCGGTGCGGCCGGCGATGAAGCCAGCGACGGGCGTGTCCATATTCTCGGCGATGTACTTCGCGGCCTGCTCTTCGTCCTCGCCGCCGATCTCGCCGCACATCACGACCGCCTTCGTCTCCCCGTCGGCCTCGAACGCCTCCAGGGCGTCGACGAACGAGGTCCCGATGATCGGGTCGCCGCCGATGCCGATCGCGGTGGTCTGGCCGATCCCGCGCTCGGTCAGGTTCGAGACGACCTGATACGTGAGCGTCCCCGAGCGGGACACGAGGCCGACGTCGCCGGACTCGAAGATGTTGCCGGGGAGGATGCCCAGTTTCGCCTCGCCGGGCGTGATGATTCCGGGGCAGTTCGGCCCGATGAGGCGCGTGTCGACCTCCGAGAGCCGCTTTTTCACCTTCGCCATATCCTGCGTCGGGATGCCTTCGGTGATGGCGACAGCGAGGTCGAGATCGGTGTCGAGCGCCTCGAAGATGGCGTCGCCGGCGAACGCCGGCGGGACGAAGATGACGGAGGCGTCGGCGTCCTCGGCCTCGACGGCGCTGTCGACGGTGTCGTAGACCGGCACGCCCGCGACCTCCTGGCCGCCTTTGCCGGGGACCGCACCGGCAACGACGTTGGTGCCGTACTCGATCATCTGTTCGGTGTGGAACTTGCCTTCCCCACCGGTGATGCCCTGTACCACGACGCGCGTGTCGTCGTCGACGAAGATGCTCATTGGCGTGCCTCCTGTGCGTTTTCGACCGCTCTCTGGACCGCGTCTTCGAGTGTCGCCTCGACGTCGACGAGATCCGTGTTCAGGATCTCCATTCCCTCCTCGGCGTTCGTGCCGGCGAGTCGGACGACGACCTGCTTGGGGATCTCGTCGAACTGTTCGAGCGCCTCGTTGATCCCTTTCGCGACCTCGTCGCCGCGGGTGATCCCGCCGAAGATGTTGAAGACGACGGCGTCGACGTTCTCGTCGGAGAAGACCATATCCAGGGCGTTCGTAACGCGTTCGGCCTTCGCGCCGCCGCCGATGTCGAGGAAGTTCGCGGGCGCGCCGCCGTAGTGATCGACGAGGTCCAGCGTCGTCATCACGAGGCCGGCGCCGTTGCCGATGATGCCGACGTTGCCCGAGAGGCGGACGTAGTCGAAGCCGTACTCGTTGGCCTTCGCCTCGAGCTCGTCGCCGGCGGCCTCGTCTTCCATCTCCGCGAGGTCCGGCTGGCGGAACAGCGCGTCCTCGTCGATGTTCATCACGGCGTCGGCCGCGACGACTTCTCGATCCGCGGTGACCATCACGGGGTTGATCTCGATCTCGGAGGCGTCCTTCGACTCGTAGAGATCGTAGAGCGTCGAGAGGATCGACGCGACGTCGCCCGCGATGTCGCCGGCGATTCCAGCGTCGTAGACGATCTTCCGCGCCTGGTAGGAGTGCAGGCCGAACGCGGGGTCGATATGCTCGCGTGCGATCGCCTCGGGGGTCTCCTCGGCGACGGACTCGATGTCGACGCCGCCCTCAGTCGAGACCATCGCGACTGGCATCCCCTCGCCGCGGTCCATCGTGATCCCGACGTACAGTTCGTTCTCGAAGTCGACGCCGGCCTCGACGAGGACCTTGTCGACGGTGTAGCCCTTCAGGTCCATCCCGAGGATCTCCTCGGCGTACTGGCGGGCCTCCTCCTCGTTCGTTGCGATCTTGATCCCGCCGGCCTTGCCGCGGCCGCCGACGTGTACCTGTGCCTTGATCGCCGCCGGGAAGCCGATGTCCTCGACCGCCTCGACGACCTCCTCGACGGTGGTCGCGAGGTCCGAATCGGGCACCGGAATTCCGGCGTCGGCGAAGACACCCTTCGCCTGATACTCGTGTAAGCGCATCGTCCGAATGAGGGGTGTGCGCCTGCATAAAGCCCGTCGATATCGGTTTCCGGCACGCGGAATCTCCCGGGGGCCGGAGACACCTGACTCATCCGCTCAGACGGCCGAATCCGTCCGTCTCGACCTCACTCGACGTACCGCTCCGCGTCGGTCAGCCGCTCCGTCAGCGTCCCGAGGAATCGGGCCGCATCGGCACCGTCGACGACGCGGTGATCGAAGCTCAGATCGAGCGTGAGCCGCTTTTCGGTGCCGATGCCGTTCTCGCTGTTCTCCTCGGGCACGACCGTCTCGCTGATCCGGTTCACGCCTAAGATTGCAACCTCCGGCGGGTTGATAACAGGTGTAAAGGAGTCCACGCCGAGCGGCCCGAGGTTCGAGACGGTGAACGTCCCGCCCTGGAAGGTACTCATCGAATACTCCCCCGCCTGCACGCGCGCCGTCAACTGGCGGCGCTCCTGCGAAATCTCCGCGAACGACTTCGAGCCCACGTCTTCGAGCACGGGCGTCACGAGGCCGTCGTCGATGTCGACCGCGACGCCGACGTTGTGCTCCTCGTAGATTCGGTGTGTGCCGTCCTCGAAAGTCGCGTTGAACGCCGGGTGTTCGGCCAGCGTCTCCGAGAGCGCACACAGGAGCACGTCGACGACGGACGGGTCGACGGACTCACCGTCCACGTCGAGTTCGGTATCCGCCGCCGCCAGCATCGATTCGGCCGAGATCTCCCGGCTCACAGTGACGTGAACCGCCTCCTGGTAGCTCTCCTGCAACCGGGAGGCGATCGTCCGCCGCATCGGGCTCAGCGACCGCTCGCTCGCAACCGTCCGCTCGGCTGGCTCGTCACTCGTCATCCTGGACCATCCACGCGAGGGTGTCGCCGCGGGCGAACTCGTCGTCCTCGCCGGCGACGATCTCGTCGAGCGTCCCGGCGACGGGCGCGAGCACGTCGACGCTGACCTTCTCGATCTGCACCTCACAGAGGCTGGCCGCCTCGTCGACCGCGCCCCCCTCGCGGACGAACCAGTTCACGACGACACCCTCGTCGCTGTCTGCGTCGTCCGGCCACGCCGCGAGCGTCACCGCGACGCGATCGTCGTCCGACATCGTCACTGTGTCCGTCGCACGGCCGCTTCGATATCGCTGGCGTCGGCGACGACCTCGTTCTCCAGCGGGCGCGAGTACGGGATGGGGACGTCCGGGAGCGCGACCCGTTCGACGGCGTCGAGCGCGCCGAGCGCCTCGTCGGCGACGCTGGCGACGATCTCGCCGGTCACGCCGTACGAGCGGTAGTCCTCGTCGACGACGACGAGGTTCCCGGTCTTCTCGACCGACTCGACGATCGTCTCGGTGTCCAGCGGGACCAGCGACCGGAGGTCAACTACCTCAGCGTCGATCCCGTCGGCGGCGAGGGATTCGGCGGCCTCGAGCGCCCGGTGGACGTGCAGGCCGAGCGTGACGACGGTCACGTCTTCGCCCGCCCGTTTGACGTCGGCACTCCCGAACGGGATCGTGTAGTCCGTCTCCGGGACGGGCGTCTTCGGCCCGTCCGGCGCGGGCAGCCAGCCGATCCCCATCAGCCGCTTGTGGAACAGATAGACGACGGGGTCGTCGTCGCGGATGGCGTTGTGCATCAGCCCCTTTGCCTCGTAGGCGGTCGAGGGGACGACGACCTTCATCCCCGGCATATGGGCGAACGTGCCGTAGAGGGTCTGGGAGTGTTGGGCGGCGTCGTTGTACGTGCCCCCGACGGCGGCGGTGAGCACCATCGGCACGGAGACGTTCCCGCCGCTCATATACGTGTTCTTGGCCATCTGATTGTAGATCTGGTCCATCGCGACGCCGAAGAAGTCGACGAACATCAGTTCGGCGATGGGTCGCATCCCCTCCTGGGCGGCGCCCACGGCCGCCCCGAGGTAGGCCGTCTCGCTGATCGGCACGTCCATAATCCGGTCGTAGCCGAACTCGTCGAGAAGGCCCTGCGTGGAGTCGAAGATGCCGCCGTAGTCGGCGACGTCCTCGCCCATATAGAACACCTCGTCGTTCTTGCGCATCTCGTCGGCGACGGCCTCGACCATCGCGCGGCTCATCGTCAGTTCGCGGTCGATCGTCTCGGACATCAGTCATCACCCCCCGCGAGGTCGAAGTCGGGCTCGCTATCTGTCACGCCGCTCGGCGGATTGACCCACATATCCTCGTGGGCGGCCGCCGGGTCGGGCTCGGGCTGTTCTTTGGCCCACTCGATGGCCGCTTCGACGCGGGCCTCGGCCTCCTCCCGGAGGGCATCGAGCTCCGCGTCGTCGACGCCGGCGGCGCGGAGGTCCTCGGCGAGCCGCTCGATCGAGTCGCGCTGGGTCGCTGCCGCCTGATCCTCCTCGGGGCGGTAGCTCTCCGGATCGCCCATAAAGTGACCCATCCGCCGGTGGACCTGGATCTCGAGGACCGACGGGCCGTTCCGGTCGCGGGCGCGGCCGACGGCCTCCCGTGCGGCCTCGTAGACGGCGACGGCGTCGTCGCTGTCGACCCGGCGACCGGGCATATCGAAGCCATCGGCCCGTTTCGACCCGTCCTCGAGGTCGGTCACGCGCTCTTTGGGCATACTGATCGCCCAGTCGTTGTCCTCGATGACGAACACGACCGGGAGGTCGTGGACGGCGGCGAAGTTGAGCGACTCCAGGAACGCCCCCTGGTCGATGGCGCCCTCGCCCAGGTACGCGACGGCGATGCTGTCTGTGTTGCGCTTCTTTGCGGCGAGTCCAGCCCCCGCGGCCGGGGGACAGCCCTCGGCGATGATGCCGCTACACGCGAAGTTGACGTCCGGATCGAAGAGGTGCATATGCCCGCCTTTGCCCTTTCCGAGTCCGGTCTCGCGGCCGAATATTTCGGCCGTCATTCGTTTCAGGTCGACGCCCTTCGCGATCGCGACGTGATGCGGGCGGTGCGGCGCGGTGACCGTGTCGTCGTCACGGAGGTGCTGACAGACGCCAGCGCCCGCGGCCTCGTGACCCGCCGCGAGGTGGAGCTCGCCCGGGATCGGCCCCGCGGAGATGTCGAACGCCGGCTGTTTGCCCTCCAGATACTCCTCCTGGAGGCGTTCCTCGTAGTGGCGCGCGGTCACCATGTCGCTGTACATCGCTTTGAGATCGTTAGCTGACAACATATGTCACATACTACAATTAGGAATTCTCGCATATAATAGTGAGTATTGGACTGTCACTTCAAGAGCGACGGCGGCGTGTCGTTCCGGTGCAGGCGGTCTTTCACGTTCCGTGCCGCATCCGCCGTCTTTTATACCCTTCTGTCCCGAACAGCCGTCCGATGCGCGCAGTCAGATTCCACGAACACGGCGGCCCCGAGGTACTGACAGTCGACGAAGTCGACGAACCCGAACCCGAGTACGGTCAGGTCGTCGTCGACGTCGAAGCCGCCGGAGTGAATCCGGTCGATACGTACTTCCGCGAAGGGGCATATCCCGTGCCGCATCTGCCGTTCATCGGCGGCGGGGACCTCGCCGGCACCGTCGCGAACGTCGGTCAGGGGGTCGACGGTTTCGCCGTCGGCGACCGGGTGTACGGCACCGGACTCGGCAAGGGGATGCCGGGATCGTACGCCGAACAGGCCGTTGCACCCGCAGACCACCTCGCACATCTCCCCGCCGAGATAGACTTTATCGAGGGCGCTGCACTCGGCACCGTCGGCGCGACGGCCTGGCAGGCGCTCGTCCACCACGCCGCGGTCGATCCCGCCGAGACGGTGCTCGTCCACGGCGGCAGCGGCGGGGTCGGACATATGGCCATCCAGCTCGCGGAGACGATGGGCGCTCGCGTTCACGCGACGGCCTCGCCCGAGCACGCCGACGACCTCGAAGCCCTCGGCGCCGACGAGGTCTTCGATTACAGCCGCTCGGACCTCGCGGACGCCGTCGTCGACGCCGGCGCCCCGGACGCCGTCGTCGACCTGCATATGGACCAGTACCTCCAGTTCAACACCGACGTCGTCAACACCGGCGCGACGGTCGTCGGCATCGGCAACGACACCGCGGAGGGCGGCTTCGACAACATCGGGGCCACGAAGGGCAAGGAGGTCACGTTCCAGTTTATGTCGCTTTTCAACGCCGACGACCTCAGCGCGATCCTCGCGCCGCTCGCTGATCTCGGTGCCCGCGGGGAACTCTCGCCGGTCGTCCACCGGACGTACGACTTCGAGGATGCCGGTGAGGCCCAGCGCGCGGTGCTGGAGGACAGCTTCGTCGGGAAACTCGTTCTGGAACCGTAGCGACCGGAGCAAACGGGTCGGCTCTCCGACCCGGGCCAGGAAACGGCGCTGGCGGACGAGCCCCTCTCGCCCGGATCTATTTACAATGATCATCCGTAATTCGTCCGCCAATCGCGCCGCTTATCACCCGCGTATCGAGTAGCCCGAGTCAATGAGTCAACGAGAGACGTGGGCGACGCGGGTCGGATTCATCCTCGCCGCGGTGGGCTCGGCGGTCGGTCTCGGGAACATCTGGCAGTTCCCGTTCAAGACCTCCGAGTACGGCGGCGCGACGTTCCTCGTCGTCTATCTGATCGCCGCGGTCGGTATCGGGCTCCCGGCGATGCTCGCGGAGTTCGTCGTCGGGCGGCGGAGCAACCTGAACGCCATCGGCGCGTTCGGGAAACTCGGGCACAGAAAGTGGAAGTGGGTCGGCGTCCTCGGCGTCGGGACCGGCTTCTGGATCCTGTCGTACTACAGCGTCGTCGGCGGGTGGGTGCTCCGCTACATCGGCGGCAGCGTTACCGGGGCGTACTTCGCCGATCCGGGGGCGTACTTCGGAAGCGTCTCGGCGGGCCTCGACGCGCTCGCGCTCCACGCGCTGTTTATGATCCTCGTCGTCGTCATCGTCGCGGGCGGCGTCGAGGACGGCATCGAGAAGGCGACGAAGCTGATGGTGCCGAGCATCGTCGTCATCCTGGCGGTCCTCGCGGTCTGGGTGTTCACGCTGCCGGGCGCCGCCCCGGGCTACAGCTACTTCCTCTCGCCGGACCTCTCGACGCTCAGCCTGAGCGTCTCCTTCGATCCGCTCCCATCGTTTAGTGGGCCGCTCACCGACGTAATCCCCTTCGCGGTGAGTCAGGCGTTCTTTTCGCTGTCGCTCGGGATGGGCGCGATGATCACGTACGCCTCCTACGTCGGCGAGGATCAGAGCCTCTTCGGCGACAGCATCACCGTCGTCGTGTTCAACAGCGCCGTGGGGATTCTCGCGGGCCTTGTCGTCATCCCGCTGCTCTTCGTGCAGGGCGTCGAACCCGGCAGCGGCGGCGCGGGGGCGCTGTTCGTCAGCCTCGCGACCGCGTTCGCGGAGTTGCCGGCCGGTCGCCTCGTCGGCGCCGTCTTCTTCATCGTGGTCCTGATCGCGGCGCTGTCCTCGGCGATCAGCCTCCTGGAGGTCGTCGTCTCCTACGCCGTCGACAACTACGGCGCGCGCCGGCCGCAGGTCGCCACCGCGCTCGGCGGACTCATCTTCCTCCTCGGGATCCCCTCCGCGCTGGACACCGCGTGGCTGACCTGGTTCGACACCCTGGCGTATCAGTTGTTGCTCCCGCTTTCGGTGCTCGGCGTCCTGGTCTTCATCGGCTGGGTGTACGGCCGGCCGGCGGTCGAGGAACTCCTCTCGGGGTCGTCGATGGGTGCGGGCGTCGGTGCGACCTGGCTGTGGCTGGTGCGAACGGTCGTGATCCTCGCCGTCCTCCTGACGCTGTGGCTCGGCGTGCAGACGCTCTTCTTCGCCGAGAGTCCCGCGATAATTCCGCCGCTGTAGCGAGCTGGGATCTCCCCGTCACTGTAGCGGCCCAGAAGGCGGCGTCTTCGGACTGCCCGGAGGGTCTCAGATCTCCGCCGACTCGCCGCGACACTGCCTGATGACTTCGCCGACGACGTCGCGGTCGGCGGCGATGATGTACCGACGCCCCTCGATCAGTTTCGTCGAGTGCTGGACAGCGACGTGGCCGTCGGTCTCGGCGATGACGACCGACCCCTCGGGGAGGGCGTCCGAAACGACTTCGCCCGCGGCGGGAGCGTCGTAGCCGACCCGGATGTCGAGGATTTCGAGGTCGCCGGTCACCTCCTCGATGGTCCGGACGTCGCTCCCGGAGAGGGCGTTGACCGCCGCGCGGACGCTGGCGCGCTCGGGAAAGTAGACCTCGTCGACGTACGCCTCGTACTCGTCGCCGGCTCGCTCTTCGATGCGGGCGACGGTCCGGAGTCCGGTGGCGTACCGCTTTGCCGCCATACAAACGACCAGATTCGTGTCCTGCTTGTCCGTGAGCGCGCCCACGACCCCAGTCCGCTCGGTGATGGCCGATTCGAGCACGGGAGGTTTCGTGGCGTCGCCCTGCAGGACTTCGATCCGTTCCCCCTCGATCCCCCAATCCGGATCGGGGTCGATGACGGTGACGTCCCGCTCTCGGTCGGCGAAGTGCTGTGCGACTCGGTGACCGACACGTCCGCTTCCGGCGATCACGACGTGCTCCGTATCAGTCATATTTGATCATTATAATACTGGTAAATAAGCCTCTCCCCGGACAGTTCGTGGTATTCAAACCGCAGCCCCGTTGTCGCCGCCCCGTCAGCCGTGTCGCGCCAGGACGTCGTCGGCGGATCGGAGCAGCGACCGGAGGTGGTCGGCGTCCGACAGCACTCGGATCTCGGCGTTCGGGAGCCGCGCACAGAGCCGTCGGGCGTCCGCGAGCGGGACATTCGTGTCCGAATCCCCGTGCCAAAGACAGGTGTCGGCGTCGACGTTCGCAAGGTCGATTCCCCACTCGGCCGCCGTCAGCGACAGTTCGGTCACCGCGCCGGCGGCAGTGTGAGCGAATGCCGTCAGGAAGTCGTCTTTCACGACCGCTGCGACCGCGTCGGGAATCCCCTCGGCGCCATCCTCACCCGTGTACTGGGCGATGACGAAAGAGGGTGCAAGCCGTTCTGCGAGCATCGACTGCCCGCGGAGCAGTCCGCCGAGCAGCGTCGGTGTCGTCGAAGCGAGGCCGACGAGTAACCGCTGCACTGCGGGGTACTGATCGGTGGCCTCCGGGGGCGTCGCGCCGCCGACAACGTCGACGCGCGTCACGCGGTCGGGGTGTGTCGCCGCCGTGGCGAGCGCGTGGGGGCCCCCGCCGGAGAACGCGGTCAGGCCGGCAGTTTCGGCCCCGATGTCATCGAGGACGGCAGAGACGAACTGCCCTGCGTCGCTCATCGTACGGTCCGGCCACGCGTCGGAGTCACCGTAGCCAGGGCGGTCTGGTGCGAGCAGTCGGACCCCGTGTGCTGCTGCCGCCGAATCCAACACTGCGCCGAGGCGTCGCGATCCCGGCGTGCCGTGCAGAAACACGACCGGCGTTCCGTCGGGATCGCCGTACGTCGCGTACGCAAGTTGTCGGTCGCCGTCGAGAGAGACCGTCGACGGGGGTGATGAGTCCGGTGATTCAGACGACGAACTGGAGGGCTGTGTCGTCATTACCGGTGGTGACGAGACCCGGCTACGAGAAGGTGGTGATGTGTTCGCGGACGGCCGGATTTCCGGATCGTCGTCGTTGCACGGACGGGGCACTCCGAAAGCGACTTACTCCCGAATTCGAGAGAGGTGATAATGACACGTGAGACGTGGGCGACGCGGGTGGGCTTCATTCTCGCCGCTGTGGGCTCTGCGGTCGGTCTCGGGAACATCTGGCGCTTTCCGTGGGTCACCGCCGACAACGGCGGGAGCGCGTTCCTGCTCGTCTATCTGGCCGTCGTGTTGCTCGTCGGCGTCCCGGGACTCCTCGGGGAGTTCGTGATCGGCCGGCGCGGAAAGCAAAGTCCCGTCGGCGCGCTTCGCAACCTCTCGGGCTCGCGGTCGTGGGGCGCGTGGGGTGTCTTCTACGTCGGCACCGCGGTCGCGCTGCTGTCCTTCTACAGCGTCGTCGGCGGCTGGATCCTCCGGTACTTCGCCGAGAGCGCGGTCGGCATCGTCGGCGGCAGCCCCGCGTACTTCGCCGCGCCCGGACAGTACTTCGGGGGCGCTGCGGCCGGACTCGACGCCCTCGGCTTCCATCTGCTCTTTCTCGGCCTGACCGCCTTGGTCGTCGTCGGGGGCGTCCGCCGCGGGATCGAACTCGGGACGAAAGTGATGATGCCCGCGGTGCTCGCGCTGCTCGTCGGCCTCGCGGTCTGGGCCGGGACCCGGCCCGGTGCAGCCGATGCCTACGCCTTCTACCTCCGGTTCGATCCGACGACGATCAGGGCGAACCTCTTCGACGTCCTCGCGCCGGCGGCCGGACAGGCGCTTTTCACCCTCTCGCTCGGGGCGGGGACGATGATCACCTACGCCTCCTACATCGACGAGGATCGCTCGCTGCCGTTCGACGGGACCGTCATCGCCGTCCTCAACACGCTCGTGGGCGTGCTCGCCGGACTCGTCGTCTTCCCCCTGCTGTTTTCGCTGGGCGTCGATCCCGCACAGACCGAACCGGGGCCGGGCGCGCTCTTCGTCGGACTGGCGGGGGCCTTCTCACAACTCCCGGCGGGCGCGCTCGTCGCGACAGTGTTCTTCGGCGTCGTCGTGCTCGCGGCGCTGTCCTCGTCGATCAGTATGCTCGAAATCCCGGTCTCGTTCCTCGTCGACGAGTACGGGGTCGGCCGGCGGCGCGCCGTGGGGCTGGTCACGAGCACCGTGGTCGTCACGGGCAGCGTCTGCGCGCTCGACCCCACGATCGCCGGGGTCGGGGTGTTCGGGTTCGTCGCGGGCCCGCTCGTCGACACGCTGCTCACGGCCGGCCTCGCGGCGGCGCTGCTGTTCGTCGGCTGGGTGATGGGTCGGGAGGCAGTCGCGGAGTTCCGCGAAGGGGCCGGGCGGGCGGCCGCGCTCGCGACGCCGTGGCTCCTCACCGTCGGCGTCGCGCTTCCGATCTTCCTCGTGTTCACGCTTCTGACGACCTTCGGCGTCGACGCTCGGCTGGGGCTCTGGCCGACGGTCCTCGTCGCCGTCCTCGTCGGCGCCGCTGCATTTCTCGGTCTTCGGACGGAGCGGTCGGTGGTGTGATCCGGACTGTTGTACCTATTGAGCGATCGGGACACCGTCTGTCGCGGCCGGAAACGACGCAGAAGCTCTCACAGTGGCTACAGCGATATGATAAAGTAACTCGTCTACAGTCGTATACATATGGGAACGAAGAGCGTGCGACTCGAAGAAGACGTCTACGAGCGCGTGAAGGCGCACAAACGGGACGACGAGACGTTCTCCGAGGCCGTCGAGCGATTGATCCGCGACGTCTCTCTGCTTGATATCGCCGACGAGGACGAAGCGTACGACGGGGAGCGCGCCCAGGCACAGAAAGCGGCGCTGGAGCGGACTGCTCGTGCGGATTCGGAGGCGACCGAGGAACGCGCGGAGAAGCGGTCCTGATGGTCGTACTCGATACCAACTTCCTCATCGATCTCGACAGCAACCGACCGGCAGCGATCGAGAAGGCACGAGAGATCGAACGGGCGGGGCGTCCCCGGCGGGTTCCACGTATCGTGATCACGGAGCTTTGGATTGCAGTTGGGAAAGGTACCGAGACGGAACAGAACCGCCAGAAATTCGAGCAGCTACTAGCCGGTCTTCCGCAGGTGGATCTCACCGCCCCCATAGCAAAACGGGCCGGCGAGATTGAAGGCCAGACGCAGCTATCCGACGGAAACGGCGTTGGTGTCGGAATGGCCGACGCGATAATTGCTGCAACAGCGATCGAACTCGACGAACCGGTCGTGACCGACGACTCGACGGATTTCGTGACCCGGATGCAGGAAGAGGCTGGCGTCTCCGAATTGCAGACCGAGCGCTACGCGTTGGAGTAATCGGTATGATCGAACCGTCTCGAACTCTCGCCGGTCGATCCGCTACGGGAAGGCGGGTGCGACCGAACACTTACGAATCCAACGAGAGCGTCCGCCGCCGGATCGCACCGCAACTCGGACAGACGTGACGGTACTGGACCGTCCGGCCGGCCGTCGCCGCCTGCCACTCCCCGTCTTTGTCGTCGTAGCCGCATTTCGGACAGACGAGGTCGACGTCGTTGTACTGCGTGCGGAGTCGTTCGAAGGGTGATCGGTGCGTGCTCGCCATTGTGCTAGTGAGTAACACAACGTCGAGCGATATAAACATCACTATTTTTCATATTAGATCCTGCGGAGACAGCCCACAACTATCGACGATCGACGAACCGAGCTGTACGGATTGCGGAAACCCTTTTGCCTCCCGTCGGTACGTACGTGACGATGATCGGAGGTGGTCCGACGTGACGATGGAGGACCGGATCGAGGAGCTGCGCGAGAAGCGCGAGCGCGCGCTGAAGGGCGGCGGCGAAGGCCGTATCGACGCCCAACACGACAAGGGCAAGATGACCGCCCGCGAGCGCATCGACTACTTCCTCGACGACGGGACGTTCAACGAGTTCGACCAGCTCCGGACCCACCGGAACCACAACTTCGGGATGGAGGAAAAACAGCTCCCGGGCGACGGCGTCGTCACCGGCTACGGCGAGGTCGACGGGCGGAAGACGTTCGTCTTCGCCCACGACTTCACCGTTTTCGGGGGTTCGCTCGGCGAGGTGTTCTCCGAGAAGATCACGAAGGTGATGGACAAAGCCGTCGAGGTCGGCGCGCCCGTCGTCGGGCTCAACGACTCCGCGGGCGCACGCATCCAGGAGGGCGTCCAGTCGCTCGGCGGCTTCGGCGAGATCTTCCGCCGCAACACGGAGGCCTCGGGCGTCGTCCCGCAGATTTCGGCGATTATGGGCCCCTGTGCCGGCGGCGCGGTCTACTCGCCGGCGCTCACCGACTTCACGTTTATGGTGAAGGACACCAGCCACATGTTCATCACCGGGCCGGACGTGATCAAGACCGTCACCGGCGAGGAGGTGAGCTTCGAGGAACTCGGCGGTGCGGTCACGCACGCATCCACCTCGGGCGTCGCGCAGTTCGCCTGCGACAGCGAGGAGGAGGCGCTCGACGACATCCGGCGGCTGCTGTCGTATCTCCCCCCGAACAACGTCGAGGACCCCCCGCGGGTCGAACCGTGGGACGACCCCGACCGCGAGGACGAATCGCTGAACACGGTCGTGCCCGACGAGCCCAGAAAACCCTACGATATGCACGACGTCTTCGCGGGCGTCCTGGACTCCGACTCCTTTTTCGAGGTCCACGAGGGCTTTGCGAAGAACGCACTCGTCGGCTTCGCGCGCCTCGACGGCCACTCCGTCGGCATCGTCGCCAACCAGCCCCGCGTCAACGCCGGCACGCTCGACATCGAGGCCTCCGAAAAGGCCGCGCGGTTCGTCCGCATCTGCGACTCGTTTAACATCCCTATCGTCACCTTCGTCGACGTCCCCGGCTTCCTTCCGGGAACCGACCAGGAACACGGGGGCATCATCCGCCACGGTGCGAAACTGCTCTACGCCTACTCGGAGGCGACCGTCCCCCTGCTGACGGTGATCACGCGGAAGGCCTACGGCGGCGCCTACGATGTGATGGCCTCGAAACACCTCGGTGCCGACGTCAACTACGCGTGGCCGACCGCCGAGATCGCGGTGATGGGGCCGCAGGGCGCAGTCAACATTCTCTACGACGAGGAGCTGGCAGCGGCTGAGGACCCCGAGGAGCGCCGCGACGAACTCATCGAGGAGTACCGCGAGGAGTTCGCGAACCCCTACACGGCCGCCGACCGCGGCTTCATCGACGCCGTGATCGAACCGACGGAGACGCGGGCGCGCCTGATCGACGACCTGGAGATGCTCCGCTCGAAGCGCTCGTCGCTCCCGGACAAGAAACACGGCAACCTGCCGATCTGAACCGATGAGGGCTGCAGACGACACCGGCGCCGACGACTTTCTCGATCGGCTCTCGCTCCCCGACGACGCCGACGACGAGGAGGCGGCCGCCATCGCCGCCGCCGTCGCCGCCCACCTACGGGACGGCGAGTTGGCCGCTGCGGCTGTCGCGGCCGCAGCCGGGGAGTCGGAGCCGACGTGGGACAGCGAGAAGTGGACGTTCGCGGGACGCGTCGCCGCGACGACCGGCCGCCGCGTCGACCGCGTCGCCGACGGCGCGCCGCGTGACAAGTGGACCGCCGCGGGGCGGGTAGAGCGATTCTGACATCTCCGGATTTGGCTTCTTCGGGAGGGCGTCATAGAACTATTCGCAAGGGTTCTTTTCACACTATTGAGTCTGAAGCACCCATCAGAACGCGCTTGCGAGTTGATCGTTGGAGCTTCTACCAATTCAGATAGATATTCTGATGGCCGTGCAAGATACAACGCGCGTACCGGTCAAACAGGTTTTTATTTAGAATTGACGATAATCTGTTGTGGAGATAAATAATCTACGTCCTAATCGGCGTTCTTACCGCCAACACAAGAGTTCTCCGGGTTCTTGCCACGACCCACCTTCCGAGTATTCCACGGCGTATAGTCTACGTCGCCAACGGCATTGTTGCCCTTCCCTTTCTTGTTGTCCTCGTCTTCGGGGCCTGTTGCGTGATCCCAATAGTTGCATTCAGCATCTAAGGTGTTGTCACCGTCTTTGTTCAGCGCGCCGATCGGTGTCTTTAGGAAATTGTTGAGATTCGCGGTCGCTTCGCTCGCAAGTGAGTCACCATCAATGGCGAACGCACTGCCGGGGTACGGAGCGCTCCCCGTGTCGTCAAACACGTCATAGACCGAACCGTCATTGACTTCCTCAATCGTATTCATCTCGACAGTCGTGTTCGTCGGGGAGTCGCCGGGGGCACTGCCTGTATGCGTGGTAACGATGCCGTAGGTCCAGCCCGCCGAGTGGACAGACTTGACCGTGTTGCCTGCCACCACGGTGTCCTCAACGACTCCCTGGACCTTGATCGCGGCCGCACCGCCGTAGTTCGGCCAGCCGGCTGCTGCGTCGCCCATATTGTCCATGTCACGCACCGTGTTGTGCTTGACCTCGGTCCCGGTTTGCTGTTCCGGACCATCGTTCCATAGCTGAATCCCGTTGATGGTGACCGAGTCCCCGGTGTTGTCGGCTGTCATCCCCTCGACGATGTTCTCTTTAATCGTGACGTCGCTCAGTTCACCGCTCACTAGGATACCGTGAGGGTCGAGGCCGCCGGCAACAAACGTGTTTGTCGGCGCTACTTTGAGGCGGCTGACCGTCGCATTGTCGGCTGACACCGTTACGCTTCCGTCGACTACGGCGGCGTCGGGACCGTCGGGGTCGTTTTCCCCTGTGACGGTTACTGCCTTGTTAACAGAGACAGACTCGGAATAGGTGCCAGCGCGCACGCATATCCTTTCCCCTTGATTCGCACTGTCTATAGCATCTTGAATCGTCGTATGGTCTTCTCCTCCATCGTCGTCTACGACTCTATCACAGCTCTGGGCTGCTACCCCGCTCGAAAACCCGGCAACACCGCTAACGCCGATTGCCGACGCAAGTGCACTGTTTTTCAATACTTTTCGGCGTGAAACCACCCATTCTCTCGGATTCTCTTGCACCATTGGTAAGTACTCCAGGTGAAAGGTCCATTGAGAACGTCGTAGTTATACATCCCTTACTCAACCTAAAATCAATGTTCGACTGGTTATGACCGGTACATCCTCTATATTCAGCAGCCAGTTCCTGACAGAATTTGGGTAAACAACGACCCTGTGTGATACAGCGTTCGTCTGTACTGACCGATTCCCGTGTGGTGTGGGAGGTCTTCTATGACACCCTTTCCTCGGGTCAAGATACCGGCGGCTACCGAGGCGACGACACCGAGAAGGAAGTCCCGATCAGGCCGACGAGGAGGGCTTCGAGCCGCCCTTCTTCCGCGTAATGTAGCCCGCGATCCGGTTGCGCACACCCTTCGATTCGACGTTCGTCAGGGTCGCGACGCTCTCTTTGTTCGTCTCGAAGTCCGTGTTGAACGCTTCCGGATACTTCTCCAGCAGCACCTTCCCGAGCTGTTTGACGTATTTGGGTTTGATCGCCATATCCACTCTTCCGCCAGCGCGCACAAAAACGATTCGTTCCGACTTGCGGGCCGCAGACGGCTGCAGGGCCACGCGATGGACAGCGGGCGCCGCCCGCAACCCACTATGGCGCCCGGCCGAGCCGCTCGTCGAGGATGAGTCTGGTCTTGGTGTCCTGTACCTCGTCGAGTTCGCGGGCGCGCGTGATCAGTTGATTTACCGCCCCCGTGTCGGCGGCGTCGACGATCAGGACCACGTCCTCCTCGCCGGAGACCTGCCAGACGAAGTCGACCTGCTCCCAGGTGGCCATCTCCTCTGACACCTCGGTCGTATCGACGTCGACTTTCACCGAAATTTCGATCATCGCCTTGATGTTGCCCGTCCGCGTCGAGACGGTGAAGCGCTCGATGATCCCCCCCTCGAGCAACCGTTCGACGCGGTTCCGGATCGTTCCCTCGGAGGTGCCCACCTGCGAGGCGATCTCCGTGTAGGGTGTCCGGGCGTCGCGTCGGAGGATGTCCAGGATCTGCCGATCGAGATCGTCCATACGGGGCCAACGGGTTCGGGGGGCTTACCGATTACGAAATTCGTAACTCAGCTACGAAAGTAACACTTAAACCCCCAGATCACGTCCGTTTCTCGTAATGTCGGACGCCTACCTGGCCCTGGAGGACGGCCGCGTGATCGAGGCCCGCGGGCGCGCTCCGGGACGGACCCGCGGTGAACTAGTGTTCACGACTGCGTATACGGGCTACGAGGAGAGCCTGACGGACCCATCCTACGAAGAACAGGTGCTCACCTTCTCGTACCCGCTCATCGGGAACTACGGCGTCCGAAGCGAGCGGTTCGAATCCGAACGCGTCCACCCGCGTGCGGCCGTCGCCCACGAGTTCACGGAAGACGTCGCCGAGTGGCTCGAAACGGAGAATGTCCCGGCGATCGACCACATCGACACCCGCGAACTGGTCACCTCGATCCGCGAGGGGGGGGCGATGAAGTGCGGCATCGCCGTCGGCGATGACGTCACACCCGAGGACGCGAAGGCCGAACTGGAGCAGTGCAAGGGGATGAGCGAGCACGTCGACATCGGCAAGCGCGTGACGACCGTCGAACACACCACACACGGCGACGGCGACACTGACGTCGCGCTCATCGACTGCGGCGCGAAGAAGTCGATCGTCGACTCGCTGGTCGAACGGAACGCGACGGTTCACGTCCTTCCGTACGACACGACCCCCGCCGAACTCGCCGACCTCGACCCCGATCTGCTTTTCATCTCGAACGGCCCGGGCGACCCGGCGAACTTCGAGGCCGCCGAGACGCTCGTCGACGAGTACGTCGGCGAACTCCCCATCGCGGGCATCTGCCTCGGCCAGCAGGTCGTCGCGCGGGCGCTCGGCGGCACGACCGAGAAGATGGACTTCGGCCACCGCGGCGTCAACCAGCCGGTTCGTGACCTCGACTCCGGTCAGGTCGTGATGACGACACAGAACCACGGGTACACCGTCGGCGAACCCGGCGACGAACTCGACGTCAGACAGGTCAACGTCAACGACGGCACCGCCGAAGGACTCGCAAACGACGACCTCGGCGTCATCACCCGTCAGTACCACCCCGAGGCCCACCCCGGCCCCCACGACTCGCTGGGCTTCTTCGACGACGTCCTGGCGCTGACCGAAGAGAGCACTCGCGCAGTCGCCGGCGACTGATACTGCTTACTCTCACTTTTTATCGCTGAGCGCCACCCCCGCTGACGGCGAATCCGTCCCTGATCGCCGCTACTCCTGTCGACAGATCGACGACAGAACGCTTCCGTTCGGCCGGAATACCCACGGATTTATGGCGAAACGGACGGTGGACCGATTTATGAGCCAACCGGAGATCGTCCAGAACGACCTCGCCGACGAGGACGTGGTCGCCCGCGTCGACCTCGGCAGCGAGGACGAACTGTACGTGACGCCGACGCGGACGCTGGTCTACCGCGCGGAGGGGCTGCTCTCTGACGAGTCCGTCGAGGAATACGCCCACGACGCCGAGCGGATCACGGTCTCGGAGGGGCGTCGGAAAGCGAAGATCACGCTGGACTACGGCCTCGACGGCCAGAAGACGATCTCGTTGCCCGCAAAGCGTCTCGAACGTGCTCTCCAGCCCATCGTCGAGGGGGTGTTCAAGGCGAACGGCGTCCTCTCGGACGAGGAATCGATCGAGCGGCTGTTCCGCTTCAGCGAACTCACGATCGCGATCGCAGAGGAGCGCGTTGTTCGCCACATCGGATCGAACCTCTGGGACGAGGACTTCGAGTCGTACCACTACGAGGACGTGACGGATCTGGCCTTCGAGGACGGCAGCGTCGCCACCTCGGTAGTCCTGAGCGTCGCCGGCCGCAGGGAGCGCTTCAAGGCGCCGAACGAGGACGCCCGCGCCGTCCGCTCCGCGCTCGAATCGACGCTTCTCTCCTATTGGGAGGTAGACTCGATCGAGGAACTCCGCGCGGTCACCCAGCCCGACGACGACGAGACCGACGCGTTCGACGACCCCGGCGAACCCGCGGGCCGGAACGTGTCGTTCGGCGACGGGCCCGATCCGCTGATCGCCGACCCGGCCGAGCCCGACGATCTCCCGGAGAACGCCACGCGCGGGAACTTCGAGGAGCCGGCCACCGGAAACAGGCCCGGCGAATCCGGGGACGTGACTGGGAGAGAGGAGTCGAGCGGAACACAGTCGACCGCGGAACCGAGCGACAGCGAGTCGAGTCCGGACTCGGTCACACAATCCGTCGAGCAAGGGAGCACCGGGTCCGAAACAGGGACTCCAACCGACGCTGGAGGGACCGGACCGACGTCGACAGGCGGATCTGAGCCGGACGCAACCGAGACATCACCGGCGGATCCGCTCGGGGAGACTGCACAGGGTGCGTCCGCGTCGGAGACCCGATCCCCGCCGGAAACGCAGTCCACGTCCACGGAGGGCACGGAGCCGACACCGGGGAGCGAGGCTACCAGCCCGCAACAGGATGACGTGCAACAGGATCCGAGAGAGGTGTCCGAAGAAGGGGCAGCGGCGCCCGCCGAAGCGGTTTCCGAACGAGGGGAGGCGAGAGACGGGAGAGACGACGCCGACTCGCAGGGTAGCGTCGGATCGACCAGCGACAGGTTTGCGGGCTCAGGCTTCGAGTCGGCCGCGCCGGCGGCTGACGAACAGGTCCGCGAGGAACTGTCGGAACTCCGCGGGGTCGTCGAGCGACAGAACGAGGAACTCCGGGCGCAGCGGGAACTCTTAGAACAGCTCATCGAGGAGCTTCGGCTCGGGCGGTAACGGGCGTCTTAAACTGGCTCGTCTCGGAACCGGACGATCGGAACCTCTGGGATACCGTCGTAATCATCATCGGCACCGACAAGCAGCAGCCCGTCGACGGTGGCTGCAGTTCCCAGTGCGAAGGCGTCGCCGAGTGCAGGCGAGTAGCGAGACTTGAAGTCAGCCGCAGTCGCCCACGTCTCTTCGGTATCGACTCGGCGAATCCCGCTTTCCCGGAGGACGTCGACGACAGCATCAGCGCGATCCTCGCCGTCGATCGCACGCACGATATAGTGGACCTCAGCGAGATTGACTGCAGAGATAAATCCCTCCGCAAAACCTTCGACGGCATCGAGGTACCGCTCGACGAGGTCACTGCCCGGTTCGTTGCAAAAATAGGCGACGAGTGGTTCCGTGTCGAAAACGACTGTTTTCGGGATGTCAATCTCGTCGCTCATTCGTCGTCACTGTCTTCGACGTATCGCCGGCGCAACTCGGCCTCGCTGGCCGCGTCGGTGTCCCGCTCGTCTCGCAATCGCTCGGTTGCCGAACGACCTTGCTCGTCGGTTTTGCCTTCCAACACGCCGCGCAGGTCTGTGACCGATGTGATGGGACGAACGACGATCTCACCGTCTTCGGTCCGAACGAACTTCACCCGGCCGGGCGTCTCGATACCTAACTCCTCCCGGAACTCTTTGGGAATTGTCGCCTGTCCGCGGGAGGAGACTGACACAACTTTTTCAGACTCTGCGCTACTCATACTTTTTCACTTCATTACTTTATGTGGTTCACACATAAGTATGTCGTGAGTGTCGAGCGATTCAATCACGGCCGAGAACCTTTTTGACACACGAGGGGCCGAACGGCCCCAGTTCGCCGGCCTCGAATTTGACGAAATGCCCGGTCGAAAGCCCGGCGCCACAGCGCCGGCACTCGTAGTCGCCTTCCCGCTTGACAACCTGCCGTTCGAAGCGGACGTACGTGCCCCCGCGACGCGTTCGGATCCGACCGTCCTCGCGCTCGATGATTCCCCGGAGTTCGGCGGTGTCGAGGATCTCCCGCGTGAGCGCGGGATCGGTGGTCACGGTCTCGATGCGATCGACGGCCGCTGAAAGCGACAGCGATTCGGTTTCGACGTGTGCCAGCAGGTCGACGCCGAGTTCGACGCGCTCTGTGCGGTCGAGTTCGGCGACAGTCGGGCGAGTGGTGTTCGATTCGGCACCCACCTCTACCGGCGGGATATCGGACTCCTCGCCCGTTTCGGGTTCAGTCCCCTCGACTTCGATGTCGTCCGCTTCGGCGTTGGCGTCGCTCTCAGTATCGTTTGCAGACTCGAACGCCGACAGGTCCGGCTGCTCGTCGTCGACCACGGTTCGATCCCTCGTCGGCGCCGCGGGAACAAAACAACTGTTATGCCCGCCCGGCCGCGACGCGGGCACGATGGATCGCTCACGACTCCGAAAGCGGGTCGTCGTCGGTGGCGCCGTTGCAGTCGTCGCTGCGGGCGCGCTCCTGGCGTCGCCCGACGCAGTGCTCTCGCGGGCGGCGTGGCTCGTCGCGGATCCGGTTCGGCTGCTGGTGGCGGCGGCCGTGCTCGCGGTCGTTCGGCCGTTGCTCGCGTGGCCAACGACGCTGCTCGCCGTGCTCCTCGGCTACGGACTCGGGCTCGTGGGTGTGCTACCCGCGCTCGCTTTGGTCACGCTCACGAGCGTGCCCCCGTTCCTCCTCGCCCGACGGTACGGCCGCGGCGGCAGCGTCGCTGACGCGGGCGAGGCGTTCGTCGACCGCGCGGGCGGCGTCCGGAGCGTCGTCGCGAGCCGACTCGTGCCGGCGCCCTCGGACGTGGTCTCGATCGCTGCGGGGATGGCGGGCGTCGGGCTCCCGACGTTCCTGCTCGGGACGGCGATCGGCGAGGTGCCGTGGGTACTCGCTGGCGTCCTCGCGGGGGCGTCCGCAGAGCGGCTGACCGCCGGCGCCGTCGCGGGCGCGGCCGACCTCCGGGTCGTCGTGGCTGCGGGCGCGGTCGCCGTGCTCCTGCTCGGTCCGACCGCGTACAGGTGGGCTGTCGACCGGTTCGCAACCGCCGACGGATCGGTACAGATCGGGGAATCGTGACCGGACTGACACCCGCGCCGTCGTCGGAGTTGCGAAGGTTTAAGAGCGTCATCGGACAACGAGGAGACGAGCCCGGGTGGCTTAGCTGGACATAGCGCCGCACTCATAGGGTTTCCCGAGATTCGGTGCGGTTCGCCTTGGAAGCCTCCGCCGCTCCCCACGGGGCCCGCCGAGCCTCGAACCTGGGACATGCGGAGATCGTGGGTTCGGAGCCCACCCCGGGCACTCGTCGTATTTTTTACACTCAGCGACCTGCAGGTACTTCGATGAAGGCTTCCAGGAGCGGGCGCTGGAGGAAAGCCGGCGATATCAATCTCAGCGTTTCGGACGGGTCAAGATGTATATCCTACCGGACCCTATTACCTCTATGAACCGAAACGTCGGTGCAACCGACCGTCAGCTCAGAACCGCCCTCGGAGCCATCTTTGGTATCGGATCACTCGCGATTCTCGCAGGCGTGGGCTCGCTCCCGACGATACTCTCGCCCGTGCTGGGAGTGATTGCAATTATGATGCTCGGGACGGCAGCGACAGGGACCTGCGGCGTGTACTCGGTCCTCGGCGTCAGTACGTGTCCGGTGGAAGCGGAGAACTGACGGCGGATCCAAAGAGCGGTTCCAGCCACTGATAATGACTACTCTCGTCTCTTCCCGCCGAGCGCCGCCAACGAGGGTGGCGCTCGGCGGTAAACAGTGAGAGTAATCATTATGAGCCACATCCATCAGCCCCAGTACGTTCGCAAAGAGGCAACGGGCAGGAGAGGCGTCACGGACGCGGAGGGATGGAGCCAGACGTGCTCTCGAATTCCGGAGCAGTCGCCACTTTCGCCACTCTCCGAGAGAAATCACTCGCTTAATCAAAATCCTCGCGACCGTAAAAATGCTGACTGTTAATCCATCTCCCGGTGCTAGCCAGTCTGTGAGTGAATCAGGTGACGAAATGGCAGGAGTAGCGCAGGAACTGGACCAGAGCGGTCTCGGACCCGGAGCGATGGCAGCAATGGGCTCGATTGCACTCGCCCTGTACTACTACTATGTTCGTGGTGAAAAACAGCGAGGGCAGTTCGTCGGATTGTGGCCAGCGACGATACTCGGTCTCGCCATCTACCTCAAGCTCGACCAGGTGAAACAGATGCTAGAGGACTCCGAACCCTGAGAGCGAGGGGCTTCCGGCGACCCGCCACGCTTCGGGGTGAGAGGTGGTGTTTTGTCCGTCGATCCCCTCCAGCGGGTAATGAGTGAACGCCCAGAAGCAATCGCCGACGTCGCCGATGTCGACTGTACCGGACTGCAAGCCCTGGTCACAGGATCGACGAGCGGGATCGGTCGTGCCGCCGCCCTGGCGCTCGGTCGACTCGGCGCGGATGTAATCGTCCACGGCCGGGACTCGCAGGCGGGCGCGGCGGTGGTCGACGAACTCGCCCGGATCGACGCCGACGCCAAGTTCCTGCAGGCGGACTTCGCGGATATCGATGCAGTCGAAGCGCTTGCGACCACCGTGCGCGAGGAGACTGACGGGCTGGATCTGCTCGTCAACAACGCCGGCGGGCTGTTTCGGCACGGAAAGCTGACCGACGCAGGCGTCGAGTACACCTTCCACGTCAACCACCTGTCGCCGTACCTGCTGACCGCCGAGTTGCTCGATCACCTCCGTGAGGGTGCCCGGGTCGTCACGACCGCCTCCGGCGCACACCAAGGAGCCTCGCTGAACCTGGATCGAGTACGCGGCCCCGACCAATACACCGGATTCACGGCGTACAGCCACTCGAAGCTCGCAAATATCCTCTTTGCGATGGAACTCGCCCGACGGCTCGACGCAAGGGGTCGCGAGATCACCTCCAACAGCATCCACCCGGGCGCGATTCCGGGAAGCGGGTTCAGTCGGTTTCTTCCCGGCCCGTTGCCGAACCTGTTGCAGCGACTTGAAGCAGTCCCCGGAGTCACGTCCGTCGCCGACGGGGCCGCCGAGATCCTCTTCGTCGCCGTCTCCCCACGCACTGCGGAGGTGTCCGGCCGGTACTTTGCGAATCAGCAGCCACGCACGCCGTCGGAGGCTGCCCGAGGCAGCGAGGCCGCCCGACGCCTCTGGGCGGAGAGTGCGACGCTACTCGGGATCGAGGAACCGCTAGCGGAATACGAGAGACAGCCCGTCGCAGCCGGCGAGGGGAAAGCCCCGGAGGATCCCTGATTCAGGAGGATGACGCACGATCGCATCCACGCGCGGGAGCCCGCACACCACCGCGATCGGTGGTCGGCCGGGACGATCAGATCGATCACGAAGCGGGACGGTCACTGTGTCGTCACGGTCCTTCCCGAGGAAGGCACAGCGGTGGAACTCGTCGTCACGCTCGCCGTTCGGGACCTGTTCGTGAGTCGGCTGGATATCGACGAGGGGGAGTCACCGGTCGGCGAACGTGTCTGGTTCAGGAAGCACGGCGAGGATTAGCGAGTAGGGTAGGGTAGTTCACTGCGAAGAACTCAGCGTTTGGCAAATCGACTCCGTTTCCCAGCAGCAGCCAGGACTACCGGCCGCGACTCCTGGGATGGAGCCGCAAATCCCGGTATTGGGGCGCCTGGGCCTTCGGATACCGACGCCGTTCAGCGGTTCCGCAGTTCGCGATAGCGGGCCTCGACGTCGAGCATCGGCCGTGGATAGTCGGTTCCCAGTTCGAGGTCGTACTCCGCTTGCTCCTGATCGCTCATTCGCCAGGGCCGATGCGCGTACTCCGGCGGGAGATCCGCGAGTTCGGGAAGCCAGGTGGTCACGTAGTCGGCGCCGCCGTCGTAGCGTTCGGCCTGCGAGAGGACGTTGAAGTGGTTGTCCCGGGAGTCGTTGCCGACGCCGGCCTGATAGGCCCAGTTGCCCCAGTTCGAGGCAACGTCGTAGTCGACAAGTCGCTCCTCGAAGTAAGCAGCACCCCACCGCCAGTCGACGCCGAGTGCGTCCGCCAGGAAGGAGGCGACGTTCTGACGGCCGCGGTTGGACAGATAGCCCGTCCGGTTCAGTTCCCGCATATTCGCGTCGACGAAGGGGATGCCGGTCTCGCCGTCGGCCCAGCGCCGAAACGCCTCGCGGTCGCGGTCCCACTCTTTGTGGATGTCGCGGATGCCAGTCGGCGCGAAGAAGTCCGCCCCGTGTTTACGGAACTGGAACTGAAAGAAGTCGCGCCACAGCAACTCGAAGACCAGCCAGTAGGTGTCCTCATTTTCGATGCGTTCGTCCTCGTAGCGTTTGATCTCCCGGTGAATCCACCGCGGGGAGAGACACCCCGCCGCCAGCCACGCCGAGAACTTCGAGGAATAGTCCGCTCCGAGCAGCCCGTTGCGTGTCTGCTTGTACTTACGGAGGTGATCGCCCGCCCAGATGTACTCCCGAACACGCTCTTTTCCTGCGGTTTCGCCGCCCGAAAAGTTGAGGACTGCGCGGTCGTCCACCGGCGAGACTTCCCGATCGCCCGCCGAGAGCGTCGGGACCTCGCCGGGATCGAGTCCACGATCCGGCGTCGACACCGTCTCGGGTGCGGCGACGGGGTCACGAACCGAGGCGCCGGCTTCCACCTCTTTGCGCCACGGCGTGAACGTATCATCGATGCGGTCGTAGGGCGTCGGCAGATCCGCGATGTGGTACAGTGTGTGGGTCCAGCGGCGCTCGAAGGCCACGTCCTCGGGCAGCGCGTCGCCGACCGCGTTTTCCCGCCCCAATTCCTCTGTCGCGGGCTTCGTCTGCGCGTAGACGGCGTCGGCGTCGACCCGCTCGGCGAGATCTGGCACGACCGACTCGACCCGCCCACTGCGCACCAGCAGGTCGCCGCCGCAGTCCCGGAGAGAGTCACGGAGGTCGAGCAAGCTTTCGCTGCGGAACCTCCCGCGGCGAGGACCGCGCTTGTCGGTCCCATAGCGGGTCTCACCTTGCCGACGGGGGTCGGCGACGTAGACAGGGAGGATCTCGTCAGCGGCGGCGACGGCGTCGGTCAGGGTCGGGTTGTCGTCGAGGCGGAGGTCGTCGCGGAACCAGACGACAGCTGTGTCCATACCATCTGCAAGGACCGACTCGGTATGAAATTGGGAGGTGGTGAGTTCGCACGCCGGCCACGGCGGGGGTGCGATCCGCCGTCGGTGCCAGCAAGCCTACTCCCCGTGTTCGCTGGCAGGCGTTCTCTCCGTTCTCGTCAGTGACGCACTCGACGTGGCTCGTCAGCGAGTGTTCCCGGTGCAGTGGCCCGACGGGATCACTCCGCTTCGAGCGCGTACAGTTCCCCGGCAACGGTGCCGACGTAGAGCGTCCCACCGACGACTGCCGGCGAAGACAAGACGGGGCTGCCGGTCTCGAACGACCACTGCCGGTCGCCGCTCGTTGCGTCGATTCCGTAGACGTTTCCGTCGTTACTCCCCGTGTAGACCGTTCCATCGACGATTGCGGGCGAGGAGAAGACGGGGCCGCCGGCCGCAAACTCCCACTCGACATCGCCACTTGCCGTGTCGATGGCGTACAGCTTCCCGTCGTCGCTGCCGACGTAGACGGTCCCGCCGGCCACCGCCGGCGACGAGAAGACGGAGTTGTCGGTCTCGAAGGTCCACAGCGGCTCTCCGCTGGCCGCGTCCATCGCGTACAGCCGTCTGTTGTCGCTGCCGACGTAGAAGGTGCCGTCGGCGACCGCGGGCGAGGAGACACCGCCGGACAGCGTGCCATAGGTCCACCGCGACTTCCCAGTGGCGGTGTCAAGCGCGTACAGGCCCCGGTTGTCGGTCCTGAGATAGACGGTCCCGTCGACCACCGCCGGGGAGGAATACACCGCTCCGTCTGTCTGGTAGGCCCACGTGCGCTCGCCGCTTGCCGCGTCGATCGCGTACGCGTAGCGGTCGGTTCCGCCGACGTAGACGGTCCCGTCGACCACCGCCGGCGACGACTGCACGGCGGCGTCGGTCGCGAAAGCCCACTGCAGGTCGCCGTCGGTCGCATCGAGTGCATAGAGCTTCCCGTCGTTGCTGCCGACGTAGACCGTTCCGTCGACCACTGCCGGCGAGGAGACCACGCCGTCGCCGGTCGCGAACGTCCACCGTCCGCTGCCGTCGTTGCGGTCGACCGCGTACACGTGTCCGTCACGGCTTCCGACGTAGACGGTTCCATCGACGACTGCCGGGGACGACCCCACCGCGTCGTCGGCCGTGACGGTCCACCGGCGCGTGACGCCGTCCGTGGGGCCGATTTCGTTCCGTGCGTGGCCGGTATTCGCGGCGTTGGACCGGTACATCGGCCACTCACCGTCGGCCTGGGTGGGCTGCTCGCTCTCGCCGGCGTCGTTGGAGAGCGCGGAACAGCCGCTGACGAGTGCCACCCCCGCTGTGCCGAGGAACCCGCGCCGTCTCATCGTGTGTGTCTGTGTCTCACAGGCCAAAATGGTTGGTGGCGGGAGCGGCCCCGAGTCAGAGTGCACTCCGGAGGCTACGAATCGATCGCTACACGGACTCGGTGCGACCGATTGGGACGGGTTAGGCATCGGTCAGATCGTCGGTATCCGCCTCGGCACCGCGCTCCGGCAGAAACACGAAGACGACGCCGGCAACACCGGTCAGTCCCGCGAGCAGGAAAAACGATTCCGCGAACAGGTTTGCGTCCGCCAGCGCGCCCACGGCGGTCGAGCCGAACGAGCCGATGACGAAAAAGCCCGTTCGGAGCGCGCCCCACGCGGTTCCCCGGATCTCGGTCGGGAGGAGCGCGACGATGTAGGCGTTCGAGATCGGGCCGACCGAAAGGCGCATCCCGAGGACCGCGACGACGGCAGCGAGTGCGACTACTCCCTCAGCGTACGGCAGCGCGACGAGGGGGACGACGCCCACGAAGGAAACGACTGCGAGCACCCGCCCGTGGCCGTAGCGGTCGGCGAGCGCTCCGCCGCCTGACTGAAACACCGCGGCGCTGAGAAACAGCAGGCCGAAGAGCGTCCCGGCGGTCGCCTCGGAGAGCCCCTTCGCCGTCACGAAGTAGGTCGTCAGGAACGCGGTGACGCCTTGAAAGACGAACAGCATCAGCGTCGCGCCGGCGACTGCAAGTCCGACCTTCCGCGAAGAGACGGCGCGTTTGACAGCTCTTGTGCCGGATTGGACACGTGCGACGATGTTGGTGCGCCAGAAAGTGCGATCGGACGTCTCGCCGGCCCCGACCGAATCCTCGCCTGCGTCGGATTCCGGAACGAACGCGCGAAGCGCAACACCGGCGAACAGGAAGCCGGGCGCGGTCAGTGCGAGCGCACCGCGCCAGCCGACGAGTCCTGTGGCGTAGGTGGCAGCCGGTGGAAGCACGGCGGCGCCGACGCTGCCCGCCGCGAGCACCGTGCCGAAGGCCGCACCGTCGTGTTCGGCGTAGACCCGCGAGAGCAGTGTCCCTCGCGGGGGGCCGAACAGCCCGGAGGCCAGCCCGAATCCGGCGGTCGCAAGCAGGAACACCGCGAACGTCGGCGCGACCGCGAACACCGCCATCGCGAGGGCGCCGCCGACGGCGCTCGTCGACAGCAGCGTCCGTTCGCCGAGCCGGTCGACCAACGCGCCCGCGGGGAACTGCATCGCGGCGTAGGTAACCCACAGCAAGGTGATCGCGGCGCCGGCGACGGTGTCCGAGACCGGGAAGTCTGCCCTGATGGCGGGCAGGAGCGCGGGGATCACGAACCGGAGTCCAAGGACGAAGAACCACCCGCCCGCGACCGCCGACAGCGTCCAGCCGCGGCCATCTCCGCGGAGTGCGTCGGTCGCCGAGGAGATGCGGGCGGTGATGGAATCGGGCACGACTGTGTGTCATCCGAGTCGTCGCCGCACAAAGACCCTGGCGAATTCGGCGGACGTCGGGAGGGCGACGGCGTCGCTGTCGCTCTTCGGTGCCGGCTCCGAAAGAAAGGGTAGTCGAAGGCCGGAATGGTTCCGGTGGTTCACTCGCCCAGCTCAGTCGCGGCGTTCCCATCGAAGATGGAAGCTCGCGAGAACGTTAGCTCTCGCAGCGGACCGAGGCGCGGCTCCAGCTTCTGTTACTGTCGATTCACCTATTTCGAGACATTCTCGTTCCGGTGTCGCGAAATTCTGCATAGTCGACAGTATGAACTCGGGGCAATCCTCGACACGCGGGACCGACCGATCGAATACGAGTCCCGGGTCTCGCGCAGTCCGACTGATCGATAAAATTATACGTATTCTATACTTACCCTATACTAATGAGTACTGACAGACAGCCCGTACCGGTTTCGCTCCCGTCGGAACTCGTCCGCGAACTCGACAAACTCGTCGAAGAGGGGCAGTTCGGTTCGCGATCCGAGGCGCTCAGATACGGGGCCCGGCTCGTCGTTCGCGAGGAATTCCAGAAGCGACTCCACGAACAGACGTCCGAAGAGGCGAAAGACGACATCGAGGAACGGCTGGATCGCAAACGTGTATCTTGACACCGACGTCGTTCTCGCCGTTCTGAAGGCCGACGACTGGCTCAGTTCGTCGGTCGATATCGAGACAATCGACGACCCGAAGACGTCCGTCTCGACGTGTATCGAGGTCCAGTACGCGATGGACGACGAGTGGGATCGCGAGCGGCTCACCACCGTGAACGAAGCGCTCGCGGAGGAGGGAATCGAACTGGTTCCGCTCGAAGAAGCGCACGTCGCTGCTGGAGGGACACTCCAGCGGCGATACGATCGACTCAACCTCTTCGATGCGGTTCATCTCGGTACTGCTGACGTGCTCGACGAAACCCTCGTCTCGACCGATACGCTCTACCCGTCCATCGAGGAGATCGAGACGGTGGATCCGCGGGACCTGTGATCTCGTTTTTATCCTCGCTTCGCCTCCTCTTTCTCCCCTGACGGCTCGCCTACAGGTCGGCAAATCCAGTAGCGGGAGGTGATGATAGAAATCGGTAGCAATCGCTCTTCGATTAGCGTCCGAAAGAAAGGGAAGTCGAAAGGCCGGAATCAGTTCCGGTGGTTCTCTGTTAGCCGGTCAGCCTTAGTCGCGGCGAACCGCGAGCAGGGCTGCGGCGAAGAGTGCGGTGAGCGCGACGACCACACCGAATCCGGGCGTGGAGGTCGGCGTCTCAGTGTCCGGCGCGGACGTGTCCGTACCCGGTGTGGAGTCGGCCGTCGTCGTGTCGGGTTCAGCCGTGGCGGTGTCCGTATCCGACTCGGACGTCGCCGTCTCTGGCTCCGGCGTCGGCGTATCCGTTTCGACTGCTTCGACGACTTCACCGTCTTCAGTCACTTGATCGGCGCCACCGGAACCGTCGTCGATGACGATCTCGTAAGTGTCGCCGACGTTCTGCTCGCTGAAGTCGAACGTCGTGCTCCAGGTGCCGTCGGACTGGACCACGGGCGAGGCGGTCTTCAGGAAGCTCGGACTGGTGTCGTCCGTGCTGCGCACGCGGAGCGTTAGTTCCGTGCCGGGTGCGATGTTCGTGTTACCGCTGATGGTCTGGCCTTCAGCGTTCGACACGTTGTACGGCGCGTCGATGTTCACTTCGGGCTCCTCAACCGTGTACGAGACGAAGGTTTCCTCGTTTTCGTCGTCTTCGTTGGTCGTGAAGTCCCAAGTGGCGCCGTCCTCATCGCCGAGGACGGTGAAGTTCGCTTCGAGCTCAGTGTCGTCGTCGTTCGGGACTGCCTCGGCGTTTGCCCCGGTCTGATCGTCGGCGAGGTTCACGCTTCCGGTGTCAACGATCACGAAGTACGTGTCGTTCGGGCCGTCGGCGATGACAGTCACGTTGTCACCGTAGCCTTTCACGACTTCCTTCGCGTCCTGGTTTGCACCGGGGTCAGCCTCTTCGATCGTCAGGTTGATCGGGCCAGTGCCCTCGTCGATGTTCTGGAACGCAGTCGTGACATCCTCGTTGTCACGTGCGTCGAGTGCGCCCTCGAAGCCGGACGCTTCGAGCTGGTGGATCGCGTAGTCGCCCGCAGCGGTGTCGGACGACTCCGTGATCTGTCCCTCGTCGAGCGCCTCGTTGACGTCTTCGAGGTCGCTAATACTGCTGATTGCTTCGGAGCTACCGGTCCACATCCGGAAGGCGTCCGTGCTGCGCTCTTCGAGCGTAACAGTCGCCACGTCGTCGGCGTTCGTCACACCCGTGCCGACACCCGCGTCACCGGCTTCGACCTCGAGGTCGTAGTCACCGGCGTCGATCAGGTCATCCGTTTTCGTGGGGTTGTTCTGATCGAGGATGTTGTCGTCGCTGTCACTGTCGAGACGGAAGACATCGCTGCCGGTCTGCATCGCGTAGGTGTTGACGTAGACGGTCACTTCGTCGTCACCGTCGTCGTCTTCCACTGTCGCGTTCGCGACAACGCCGTCCTCTTCGGAACCGAAGCTGATGGTCGCTTCGGACGTCTCAGTCATTTCAACGGTCGTCTCGAAGAAGTCACCTTGCGCGGTCGAAAGCGCGTTGTCCGCGAAGTTGACGTCCTCGTCGTCAGCCTGGCTGACCGTAACCTCCGAGGACTCGGAGTCGATACCCGAGAACAAGTCCATCGCTCGGACGGTATATTCGCCTGGGTCAAGTGCGTCGCCCTCGTCGGCGGTCGAGGTATCAAACTCGAAGGTGAATTCACCCTGACCGTCGGTGGTGAGCGTGCTACTCGTGTTGATTTCATCGCCACTGTTATCAAGGAGTTCGAACTCGATAGGACGGTTCCCCGCATTCGCAGTCACATCTGCCTCGATCGTGTCGTCGTCGGTGACGTTCAGGTCGTCGACACTTAGATCGAAGCCGAGATCACGGACGGTGACGTTTGCCGTTCCGGAGGTGCCTTCAACGTCGATATCGAACGTTCCGAGGTTCCGATCTTCGGTAGAGAGCCGGTAGATCTTGCTCGTCGGTCCGGTCGATCCCTCGGCGAAGTACGAGTCGGTGTCTTCACCGGTGCCCTCAACTGTGACAGCGGCGTCAACGCTGTTCGAGATCACCGAAACGTTGCTGCCGCGGTACACCGAGAGTGTGTTGCCGCCCTTGACCGTTGCGGGTGCGAACGTGACGCTCTCGTTCCCGCTGTTCGAGACGGCGTTACCCGACGTATCGGTGACCGAATCCGGAACGTGCACGACTACGTCGCCGGTCCGGAGTTCGTTGCCGTTGAACTCTACGACGACGCGGCCAAGATCAGGTTGGCTGATGCTGTACTCAGATGAGCTGATCTGCGAGTCGTCTTCGTAAATCTCTATGTTACCGAGCGTGCTCGAATCAATCTCCTCGCTGAATGCGAGTTCGATTTCGGGGTCGGTGCTCGATGACGAATCGTCGTCGTAGTGGATCGCACTTTCGAGTGTCGGATTACCGGACTGGCTCCCGACGCCAGAATCAAGGACCGTGATCTGCTGGAAGTTCTCAGGTTTGTTGTCGTTCCCCTCCGAGAAATCACCAGTCGCGTTGAAGTCGACACCGAACTGAGAGTTTACTGTCGTGTCCCCCGCGACTTCCGGAGTGCCAACATTAGTGACATCAAAGGATACGTTTACTGTATCGGGATTACTGCCGGTATCATCCGCTAACGTCATATTAATTACGTTATTTGCAGTATCTACGTTAGTGCTTCCGACTGTTACGTCCCCTTCCCTGACGAAAGTATTCGTTACTGTGCCAGTTTGAGTTGTGAAGTTATCTGGAAGCTTTACAGAAAACACCTGATCTGTGGTGTCTGAGGTGTTGAGTCCGGTCGCATTAAGCGTGAAATTGAGAGTGTTTGTACTCTGTTCATCAAGTGCTGATGGATCGATACTACTGTTATCGGCATCCACGTCAGCCGGTGCTGGCGCTGCAGCAACACTCCCCGAGAACGCTACGGTCCCAGCGAAGACGCTGAAAACCATAAGCGTCGCGAGGAAGACTGCGCGACTTTTGTTTGTATTATCTGTCATATCATTCCCTTTGAAACGGCAGTGTTTCGGACTCGGCCGAATTTTGATTCGGCCGACATCCTACGCCTTGCCGTCTCTAATATGGGATTATCGGACTTTTCGGGACCGGATATAAATAGTTTCTCCCACCTCTACGAAGGTGACAATTCAGAAATAGGAACGCGTCGGGAGTTACGCAACGAGTTTCTCGGAAGCAGGAGACGGTTATCACATTTTCGGGCAGTCGGTGTATATCGGGATAGAACCCAGAAGGTGTGGGTTATCGAGTTGGCCACGAGATATGGCCGTCGCTGGTGAGGTAGCGTCCGAAAGAAATGGAAAGTCGAAAGGCCGGAATCAGTTCCGGTGGTTCAGCCGTTCAGCTCAGTCGCGGCGGATCGCGAGCAGGGCTGCGGCGATGAGCGCGGTGAGCGCGACGACCACACCGAATCCGGGCGTGGAGGTCGGCGTCTCAGTGTCCGGCTCGGGCGTGTCCGTGTCCGGTTCGGGCGTGTCCGTGTCCGGTTCGGGCGTGTCCGTGTCCGGCTCAGGCGTGTCCGTGTCCGGCTCAGGCGTGTCCGTGTCCGGCTCAGGCGTCGCCGTACCGACGGATTCTACGACTTCACCCTCTTCGGTCTCATCCGACGCAAGGATGATTCCCGAGCTACTGACGGTGATATCGTACTCGTCGCCGATGCTCTGCTCGCTGAAGTCCATCGTCGCACTCCAGGTGCCGTCGGACTGGACCACGGGCGAGGCGGTCTTCAGGAAGCTCGGGCTCGTGCCGCTCTGACTACGCACGCGGAGCGTCAGTTCGGTGCCGGGTGCGATGTTCGTGTTACCGCTGATGGTCTGGCCTTCAGCGTTCGACACGTTGTACGGCGCGTCGATGTTCACTTCGGGCTCCTCAACCGTGTACGAGACGAAGGTTTCCTCGTTTTCGTCGTCTTCGTTGGTCGTGAAGTCCCAAGTGGCGCCGTCCTCATCGCCGAGGACGGTGAAGTTCGCTTCGAGCTCAGTGTCGTCGTCGTTCGGGACTGCCTCGGCGTTTGCCCCGGTCTGATCGTCGGCGAGGTTCACGCTTCCGGTGTCAACGATCACGAAGTACGTGTCGTTCGGGCCGTCGGCGATGACAGTCACGTTGTCACCGTAGCCTTTCACGACTTCCTTCGCGTCCTGGTTTGCACCGGGGTCAGCCTCTTCGATCGTCAGGTTGATCGGGCCAGTGCCCTCGTCGAGGTTCTGGAACGCAGTCGTGACATCCTCGTTGTCACGTGCGTCGAGTGCGCCCTCGAAGCCGGACGCTTCGAGCTGGTGGATCGCGTAGTCGCCCGCAGCGGTGTCGGACGACTCCGTGATCTGTCCCTCGTCGAGCGCCTCGTTGACGTCTTCGAGGTCGCTAATACTGCTGATTGCTTCGGAGCTACCGGTCCACATCCGGAAGGCGTCCGTGCTGCGCTCTTCGAGCGTAACAGTCGCCACGTCGTCGGCGTCCGTCACACCCGTGCCGACACCCGCGTCACCGGCTTCGATCTCAAGGTCGTAGTCACCGGCGTCGATCAGGTCATCCGTTTTCGTGGGGTTGTTCTGATCGAGGATGTTGTCGTCGCTGTCACTGTCGAGACTGAAGACATCGCTGCCGGTCTGCATCGCGTAGGTGTTGACGTAGACGGTCACTTCGTCGTCACCGTCGTCGTCTTCCACTGTCGCGTTCGCGACAACGCCGTCCTCTTCGGAACCGAAGCTGATGGTCGCTTCGGACGTCTCAGTCATTTCAACGGTCGTCTCGAAGAAGTCACCTTGCGCGGTCGAAAGCGCATTGTCCGCGAAGTTGACGTCCTCATCGTCAGCCTCGGTGACTTCGACTTCCGAGGATTCGACCGTCACGCCGGTCGCGTTGTCAGTCACTAAGACCGTGTACGTACCGGTTTCAAGTGCCTCATTACCGTCGGCAGTTGCGGTGTTGAAGTCAACGTCTCTCTCGCCCTGGCCGTCTAGCGTTGCCGGGGTTTCGTTGAGGGTGTCACCGCTGCTATCGAGCAGTTCGACATTGACTTGCCGGCCGCCGGAGACGGCAGACACGGTAGATTCGATCGTGTCGTCAGTGGTGACGTTCTGATCGTCAACCTCGACGTTGAGCTCGAGATCGCGAACGTTGATGAACGTCCGGTTGGCCGAATCATCGGAGTCCTGGACGAAGATCCGGTACTCTCCGAGTTCACGGTCAGACGTGTCGAGGGTGTAGACTGTACTGTTGTTTCCAGTGCTACCTTCCGTGAAGTAGTTGTTATCTTCTCCCTCGACGGTGACGGCGGTTCCGGGGAAGCCGTACGTGTTAGCTGGGTCGGTAATATTGCTTGAATTGACAGCGATAGTCACACCCTGGTATACGGTGTGGTTGGCGCTGTTGTCCTGCACGTCAGCGCCGCCGCCGCCGAAGCCACCATCAAATTCAAGCGTTCGTCCGGCGAAGACGACGGATTTCTCGCCCGGATTGGCAATGTCATCGCCAGAGCTGGACTTGACGTTCTCCGAAATTTCGACTTCCAGGTCATTCGAAGCGACGACCCGGTCCAGTTCGATAATGACTGAAGCGTTCTGTTTTCTGTAATCGCTGACAACATCGCTGGTGATGTTGTCATCGTCGTCAAGAACTGTGAAGTTTTGGTGGGTCAGACTCGCATCGCTAACATTCCCATCTTCGAACGGTACCTCAATCACTGCATCTCCGTCACCGCTATCAGTGACGTAGTGGACGGCGTTCCCGCCGTAACTCGGCTCTTCCGCAGCAGCAGTCCCTGCAAACGCCACGGTCCCAGCGAAGACGCTGAAGACCATAAGCGCGGCAAGGATTACTGCGCGCGTCTTGTTTGAATTTCCTGTCATAGTTTGTTGTGTTTACCGCAATCGGCGACAGCAGCTTTGCGCGCACCGAACGCCGGATGCGTGCGTCCGACCGTTCGGACGTGGTCCGCAGTACTCGCTTCTGCCACCATGGGTAGGGGTACGATGCAAACAAGTACGACGCCCGGTAAATACTTTGTGTAGTTGTCTGACGCAAACGGCCGTGAGAACGCCACAGTCGCCGAAATTCTGTGAGAAGAGTTCCCATACAATTTGGGGCGATGGCATCGATTATGTGCTCGGGTGACGAAGGTCGTGATGATGAGCCAGGAACAGCAAGACGACGTCCGCGACGAATGCGAGACGCGCGTCGCCGGGATCATCGAGTGCGACCGGGACTGTCTCGACCGACTAGCGTAGGTCCCCCCGCCGAACGAGGGTTCCCATCCGTCCAGCATTCCGATTGCAGAGCGCGTGATCAGCAGGGATAGAGCGTATTGATTCGCTCGCCCGCGTCAAGCAGTTCGACCGCTCGCTACAATCACTACCCCGGAGTCACAAGGACGAGGTATGACCGAAGCGGACCGACCGGATTCGGCGGAGGTGGACCTCGACGGGATGTGTGCGTTCCTCGGTCGAAAGGACATCGACTTCGCCGTCTTGTTCGGTTCTCACGCCCGCGGAGTCGCAGAAGACTCTTCCGACGTCGACATCGCGCTGAAGTTTCACGACGACATCGACGAGCGCGAGTGTTTCCGCCGTCGCAACCGGATCGACGCCGAAGTACAGGCGTACGCCGACGGATTCGTCGACGTGAGCGACATCGAGACACTCCCCACACACGTCGCACGCGCCGCACTTCGGGAGGGAATTCCGCTCGTCGGAGAGAAATCCGTCATTGATGCGTACAGAGCTCGGACCGAAGCCGAATACGACGCCCGCTCGGGTGAGCGAAAGAACGAACGGGAACAGTTCATCGAACGACTCGCGCGCGGGGACGTCTGATGGAGTGATCCCCCAGCAACGAGCGTTTCGAGAACGATTCCCTAGAGCCGTCACGACAGAACGCTTATTCGATCGGTCACCGAAGTGGGTGTATGGCGAGCACGACACGGGACGCGCCCGACGATGAAGGCGTGATCTTCATCCGCGAGGATGACGGCTCGATTACCGCGAAGGACCTGGAAACGGGACTCGCTCGCGGCGGCGACAGCCGAGCCGAAGCGCTTCGCTACCTCTCGGAAGTCCTGGAACTGCACGAGGGCGGCGGCGAGCCCGTCACGGAAGCGGATCTCGAGGAGTTGGGGCTTGAGGATATCGTAGCCTCCGGTGAGACGAAAGAACTCCCCGATTTTATGAAGTGAATGGTTCGGACGACGTTCTCCGGACGCGAGATCATCGGCGTACTTACTGATTTCGGCTGGACGCCGGTCTCGCGTGAGGGTAGCCACATCCGACTGCGATACGAGAACGCAGATACCGGCGAGATCCGGCTTGTCGACGTACCGCTACACGACGAAATAAAGATCGGGACGCTTCACTCCATTGCTGACCAGTGTGGTGCGGAAGACTTCCACGCCTGGTGTGAGTGGATCGACGAGCACCGTTGAGCCGTGTTGTAAGTGAACGAACAGAAACCTGAGCCGTAGTACTCACGACCCCCGGAATGACACGTGAGGACAAAAAAGCCGTCTCCACTCGGAGCGCTCCGAACCGGCCAAGGTTCCACGTCTCACGCCCTACCCGAATGATCCTTCTATTACGCCTCGATGTCTAGCCCCGAAACCCGCTCGAAGTGCTCGTGGTGGGTCACGATCCGCTCGCCGTGGTGTCGACAGACGCCAGCAATCAGCGTATCGCCGAGATTGATCCGTTCACCGCTATCCAGAAGTTCGGCCTCGACCATCGCGGCCTCCCGGCCAGTCGGCTCGAACCCGGCGCTTGCTGTCAAACTGTCGCCGGATCGAGTCGCTGAATGACACCATCGAAATCGTCGTCAAAACTCAGTACACGGTCGATCCCGTGCCGCTCCGCGATCGCGACGGTCGTCGCGTCGGTGAAACTCAGTTCCTGATCGTCGCACTGCTCGAAGGCTGTGATGGCAGTGGCGAAAACGGCCGGCGACACGTGGAGGAACTCGAATACGGTGGGATACAACTCAGTTACTGTCGTTACCGTAATCGGGTGAAAGGCTCGCGTTGCAGCCCGGAGGGAGTCGATCAGCAGTATTCAACCGCCGACCATCACGGGGCCCTAAAAACCACTCCGTCACGTCTCCGGAATCACGCGCAACGACGAAAAGTACGACCCGTAAAATCCGGTATCGAAACTGACCAGCGCGTCCGCGTCCGCGACTGCGTGGCCGCCGACGAGGAAGTCCGCAGCGATGTGCTGTCGTGGCGCGAGGGCCTCTTCACAACTCTCACACTGAACTGAGCGGACGTCGCCGCACGAGGGACACTGAATCCCGTCGGGGCGCCGGTCCGTGTACCGCTGGAATGCTTCGCCCGCCCGGAATAGCGCGTCTCGCGAGGGCTCTACGACCTGGATACTGAGGTCACCGAGAAACTGATCTACCGCGGAAGCCGTCTCGAACTGTCCGTCGGCCGCGAGTTCGCTGTAAACGATCGGCGTGACGACGACGCGCCCGTTTCGGTACGCCTCCCGCAGCGCGGCTTCGCTGTCGTCGGCGTGGGTGTCGTCGTAGAGCAACGCGAGAAGCGCGTTGGTGTCGACGGCTGTTATCACGCGTCGGCGTCCTCCGTCTCTGAGAGATCCGTCTCGCGGGGATACTCACCGCGGAGTCGGCGCATCCGCTCCGGCATCGTCTCCTCGCCCGCGGCACGTCCGCGATACTTCTCGAACGGATCGGAGCCATCGGATGCGGTCGGTGCCTCTTTCCGAATCTCGTAGCCGGATTCGGTCGGCTCGAAGATGACCTCGTCGCCGGATTCGATTCCGAGTTCCTCGCGGACGTCCTTCGGGATGGTGACCTGGCCTTTCGTGGTAACCCGAGGCATTATTCGCACTTAGTGAGTAATACAATATAAGTATTACTTGATGAGCGCGACGTCGTGGTCGTCGCATCGGATCCGTTCGGCAACACACCGCGGCGGCCCTATCCTCTCGTCAGTCCGCGAGCGATTCCAGTTTCCGCACGATCTTCGCGTAGACGTCGGGCGCACAGTACCACCCCGCGTCGACCATCTCGTCGATGACGGTCCGAGCAGCCTCGGGGGAGATCACACCCAGAGAGGCGAGCAGCAGAATCAGATACGCAGTGCCTCGCGTCTCGATTCCCTCCGTCGCCGCGACGTCACGACCGTACGTCTCGTCCATCACGGCCACCCCGTCGTTTGCCCCGGCGTAAGCGAGCACGGCAGCGTCAGCGTCACTCAGGTTCTGATTCTCCCGCAACCGCGACAGCAACTCGGTCTCGATGACGTCGGCGATTTCAAAAACGCCGTCATCGACGGCGCACTCGACGCGCCGTGCGTCGGGATAGTCCTGCTCGATGCCCGCTTCGACGACCTCACGGTAGACCGGTTCGGGTATCACACACGGCTCGTCGAGGTGGTCCGGAAGCGGGATTCGGTCGGCTTTCGCCAGATAGATGAGCGGCGTCGCGTCGAAGACCCACATTCAGAGGTCCTCGAGATCCTCCCGAAGATGCTCGTCGTCGACCCAGGTGACGTCCCGCTCGTCGGCTAGCTGCGCGAAGTCCCAGACCGACATCCCCGCGATTTCGGCTGCCCTGCTGAAGGTGATCGAGCCCGATTCCAGTCGTTCGAGCGCCTGCTCGCGGCGCCACTGTTCGAGTCCCTCTGCGAGCAGCTTCCGGATAGCCGTACTCCGGTCGAGCTTTTCGGCTTCGAGGTACGCTTCGAGTTCGGCTTCGACCTCGTCGGGCACCCGGGCTGATACCGTCCCCATACTGTATACGTCGTGTGCAACGTATACAAACCTTCGGTTGCACCAATAACGCCGAAGAAAGTAGGGAATCGATCGACTACCAATCCCTTTACCGGACGACGCCCAATCCGACCCTATGGATTCCATCAATCGGATGGCCATCGAACTCGTCGACGAGGCCATCGACTTCGCGGACGAACTCCGCGTCGATCCCTACGAACTGGACTCGGGCGCCACCGTCCTCGATTTCGGTGTCGACAGCGAGGGCGGCCTCGAAGCCGGGATGCTCCTCGCGGAGGTCCAGACCGCCGGCCTCGCGACCGTCCAGGCGCGAATGGACGAGATCGCGGGCGCGCCCACCCCGCACGTCGAACTCGCGACCGACCACCCCGCCGTCGCCCTGCTCTGCTCGCAGAAGGCGGGCTGGGAGCTCACCTTCGAGGACCCGCCGTTCGACGGCCTCGGTTCCGGACCAGCACGTGCGCTCGTCGCCGAGGAGGACGAGTTCCACGCCATCGAGTACGCCGACGAGTTCGATCTCACCGTCCTCTCCGTCGAGAGCATCGACCTCCCGGACGATCGGATCGCCGAACACGTCGCCGAGCGCGCGGGCATCGATCCCAGCGGCGTCTTCCTCCCGGCGTACGCCACGGGCTCGACCGTCGGCAGCGTCACCGCGGCCGCCCGCGCGGCCGAACTCGCGCTCTTCCGCCTCTTCGAACTCGGGTACGACGTCCGGAACGTCAAGTCCGTATTCGGCTCGGCACCCGTCGCACCCGTGAGCTACGACGAGAGCGTCGCGATGGCGCGAACGAACGACGCCTTAGCGTACGGCGGCGAGGTCCACCTCACCGTCGCCGAGGACTTCGAAGAGTTCGAGAACGTGCCCTCGAGCGCCCGCGAGGAATACGGCCGCCCCTTCGCGGAGATCTTCGAGGACGCCGACTGGGACTTCTACGAGGTTCCCGAATCCGTCTTCGCGCCCGCGAAGGTGACGATCGACGTCGTCGACGGCCCGACCCACGTCCTCGGCGAAACCGACGAAGAACTGCTCGCGGAGTCCTTCGAGTACCGATAGAGACGTGCGCTTCAAACTCCTCCCCGAACCGCCCCAGTCGCTCGATCTCGTCGCCGAGGCCCAGCGCGCCGTCCCGCTCGTCCCCGGCTCGGAGGACGACTGCTGCGCCCGCCTGATGCGCCGAGTGGACTTCCCCTCCCGCGACGTCGCGCGAACGTGGCTGACGTTCCTCCGGGCGCTCGAACTCGCCTCGGAGACATCCTCGGGGTTCGTTCGGGAGTCGACCGACCCGACGCCCGAGCAACTCCGAACGGCGTTCCGCGAGCGCGTCTACGGCGCCCGCGAGGTGCTGGAGTCTCTCGACAGCGACGGGCCAAAATCTATCGACGAGGTCTTCGCCGACTTCGAGGAACGCGTCCCGGTCTGGGAGACCCACCGCGCGGCCGGCGACTGGCGCGACGTCTGGCGCGAGCGCGTCGAGCGAATCCTCGGCTGGGCGGTCCTGCTGGATCTGGCCGCCGAGCGCGACGGCGGCTACGTGCGCGTAGAATAGGACGGAGTCGTAGCCGGGTTCCGGCCGCTTACGTCGCCGGCGGCACGTCCGGGCCGCTCCCGTGTTCATCGTCCGCGACTCCGTCGGCACCGTCGCCACCGGGACCCTCGCTCTCGCCGTACTGTTCCCGCAATCGACGGATCCGCTCGGGAATCGGCGGATGTGTCAGGTGGAACGCGGCGTAGGCGGGGTGCGGGAAGGGGTTACTCAGATTCTCGCCCGCGAGCGTGCGCAACGCACGCGCCATCGATTCAACCTCGCCCATCGTCTCGGCGGCGAAGTCGTCGGCCTCCCGCTCGTGCGCCAGAGACAACCGGTTCGTCAGCGGCGCGGTCAGGGACAGCACCGGCGCGGCGTAGAGCAGGCCGATCCCGAGCGCGGCGTAGGTCACCTCCGGCAGCCCGAACGCCGCGTACACCCACTGCGAGGTCGTCACCCACCACAGGAACGCGAAGACGACGGCCATCTGCACCGCGGAGGCGGCCACTTGCTTCCAGATGTGTGCCTTCTTCCAGTGAGCGAGTTCGTGTGCGAGCACCGCCTGGATCGCCTCCCGGTCCATCTGCTCGACCAGCGTGTCGAAAAGCACCACGCGTTTCGCGCGCCCGAACCCGACGAAGTACGCGTTCGAGTGCGAAGACCGACGGCTCGCGTCCATCTCGTAGATCTGCTCGCAGTCGAAGCCGGCGCGCTCGAAGACGTCCTCGACGGCCTCTCTGAGGTCGCCGTCCTCGATCGGCTCGAAGTCGTTGAAAAGCGGCGCGATCACGCGCGGGTAGAGCACCATCATAAGTAGCGAGAAGCCGACGACCAGCACCCACCCGACGACGGGCCACAGCGTCGGCAGCGCCGCGACGGCAAGGAGGATCCCGCCCGCGATGAGGCCGCCGAGGACGAGCGCGACGATCGTTCCGACGACCAGATCGCGCAGCCACAGCGCCGGCGTCTGGTTGTTGAAGTCGAATCGCTCCTCGACGACGAACGTCTCGTAGGCGTCGAACGGCGCCGAGAGCACGCGCCCGGCGAGCACGGCACCCGCGAAGAGGACCACGCCCTGCGCCGCGCTCGGGAGCCCAGTCTCGGTCAGCGCTCTCGCGATGTCGCCGTAGAGCCCCGAAACGACGATCGCGAGGATGAGGACGACGCTGATCCACGACTGGAGCCGCGCGAGAATCGTCTTCGAGCGCTGATACGCCAGCATCGCCTCGGGGTCGTCGACGCCGAGCGCATCCTGCACCCACTCGGCGGCGTCGCGAACGGCCGACGCGCCGTACCGGAGGTTCAGCCGGTCGAGGACCGTCTCAAGCAACTGAACGCCGACGAGGAGTCCGACGAGCGCGAGTACCGCTGTCGATACCATTACTCACTGGTGGGACGTCGCGCAACTTCAACGTCGCGGACGGGAGTGCTTACGGCAAAGAGTAAGAAAGTGCGAATACCGCCGATCTTCGCGGCATTCTTTTGAATCTCCCCCACAAACCACAGCGTGTGTCCGGGGAGATGCTCGATTCTCGGGGACGGTTGACGATCCCGGAAGAGTTGCGGGAGCGGTACGGCGACCATTACTACATCGTTGACGTAGACGGCGGGATCAAACTGATTCCGATTGCCGATGATCCGCTCGCCGCGCTGAGAGATGAGTTCCGTGAAACCGACAAAACTGCCGAAGAGCTTCGTGATGACACACGGCGAGCGGTGTTAGACGAAGAATGACGTCCGCTCTCGGAAAGTATGCTACCGAGTCGACCGCGGTCAGCTACTCCCCGTCTTCAGCTCCCGTAGACCCGCCGCTCTCGCCGTCGCCGACCTCCATCACGGTCCCGACACCCTTCGATTGGCCCTCGCGGAAGACGAACCGCTGGCCCTCCTCGACGAGATACGGCCGGAACTTGAACTCGACCGTCGCCGTCCCGGTGTCGCCCGGCAGGAGTTGACCACCCTCCGGGCGGAAGATGGCCGCCTCACCGACCGTCTCCAGGTGGACGACTGGCTCGTAGCCGTCGCGGATGCGCGTCGGGTGGTTCAGGACCATCACCTCCGCCTCGAACGACCGGACGGGCGTCGGATCGGCGTCAGCGGGGAGCAGCGCCATCCCGCGTTCGATCTCCGCCTCGTCGACGCCTTTCAGCGCGATACCGACGATCCGGCCCGCCTTCGCCCGGTCGACGCGGTGGTGGTGCATCTCGATCGATCGGACCTCGACCTCGCGGAACGAGCCGTCCGACATCGGGCCCAGGAGGAGTTCGTCGCCCGCCTCGACGCTCCCGGAGTTGACGGTCCCCGAGGCGACCGCGCCAACGCCGGTGATCGAGTAGGTCCGGTCGACGTACATCCGGAAGTCTGCTCGCTCTTCGGTCGCGGTCTTCGGGAGGCGCCGGAACATCGCGTCGAGGTCGTCGAGGCCGTCCATCGTGACCGCGCTGGTCTGCAGGATCGGGACGACCGAATCGCCCAGTTCCTCGACGGCGACCTCGACGCCGTGTCTGTCGACCCGCAGTGGGGTCCGTTCGACGTCCCGCAGCAGGCGCTCGACCTCGCGCTCGACCGTTTCGAGACGTTCCTCGTCGACAGCGTCGGCCTTCGTGATTGCGACGACGGTGGGCAGTTCCATCGCGAGTAAGATGCCGAGGTGTTCCCGCGTCGTCTTCGTCGGCCCGTCGTCGGCGGCGACGACGAGCAGCCCGTAATCGAGGCGCTGGCCGACGAGCCCGCGGATCGTCGTCCGCAGCCAGGGCTCGTGGCCGACCGTGTCGACAAAGGAGACCAGCCGGTCGGACTCCTCGACCACGCGCGCACGGTCTGACTTCCGGTGGGGGTTGTCCATGTGGACCGCCTCGCCGTCGGCGAAGCCGTAGACGGCATACGAGAGATCCGCCGAGAGCCCCCGTTCGACCTCGTGCGGCTGGACGTCCAGGAAGCCGCGTGTCCCGCCCTCGCCGTCGTCGGCAGTCCCGGTGACGAGCGAGCCGACCAGCGTCGATTTGCCGTGGTCGACGTGGCCGGCGGTCCCGACCACGATGTGATCCTCGTCGACGTCGAGCACCGCGCCCTCCTCGACTGTCGCGACGCCGACAATCCCGTCCCCGCTGTCCTCACCGTCTGTCCCGTCGTCGCCGACGCCCCAGGTCTCGGCGTCGGCGATGTGTGCGCCGGCCTCTTCGGCGAGGATCGAGAGCACGTCCATCGATTCCGAGAAGGCTTCCGGCGAGATGCCCGCGATCCCGCCGTCGTCGGTGACTCCGACCACGTACGTCGCCGTGCCGTCCCCGGAGAGCACGCGGTGACGGAGCTGTGCCGCGAGGCTCTCCAGCCGACCGTCTGCGAGGTGGAGGTCCCGCGAGAGCCGCTCTTTGAATTCGACGTTGCCACCCTCCTCCTCGCCGCGCTCGAGGGCCGCTTCGAGAACGGCCCGATCAGCGCTCATAGCCGCCGATAGGGAACGCCTTATTAAAACGCTTTTCGTGGTGTGAGTTATCTTGACACAGTAGCGCTCCGGAGCGTCAGAGCCCCCGGCCCGGCGGGCAGGGAGATACGCGGTCAGTCTCTGAGCCGCTCGTAGGCGCGGTTGATCTCCTTGAATTCCTCCCGGTCGCCGGAGTCGGTGTCGGGGTGGGCGGCTTTCACGCGCTCGCGGTAGGCGGCCTTCACCGCGGCCTGGTCGGCGCCCGGGTCGAGTCCGAGCCTCCGGTACGCTTCCGATCGCGTGAGGGCGTTCGCGTCCGGCCCTCGGCCACCCGGCCGTCGCCGTCCGTCACTCCGTCCGCCTGCACCGCGGGCGCGCTCCCCGGTAGCCTCGGCAGCGCGGCGGCCGGGCCCGAACCCCTCGAAGTCGCGTGGACCGCCGGCCGCCGCGTTCCGCCGTCGCCGGGCGCTCCCCGCAGTCCGTTTCACTCGCTCGCCCAGCGACCCGCTGGCGTGGTACCAAAGCAAGTACGTCGCGGCGCCGAAGATGGCCGCAAACAGCAGCAGAAACGGCTGATAGACCGCCGCGAGGACCGTAAAGAGCACAGTCGTCCCGGCGAAGACCGCTGCGATTCCGACGACGATTCCGTCTCCGTCCACGACCGAAGGGAGGAGGCGGAGGCCCGTAAGCGTCTCGGCGGCGAGGCGTGTTTCGCGCCGCGAGGCCCCCCTACCCGTGTCCGAGACGACAGAACGAATACGGCGGTCCGGAAAGGAGCGGCTATGATCGCGCTCGAGGAGACGTACATCGAGAACCGGGTTCTCGTCCATCCCAACGACACGAACAACTACGATATGGCCCACGGCGGCAACGTCGTCAAGTGGATGGACGAGGTCGGCGCGATGTCGGCGATGCGCTTTGCCGGCCAGACCTGCGTCACCGCCCGGATGGAGAGCGTCGACTTCCACCAACCGATCCCCCGCGGCAACGCCGCACTGATCCAGTCGTACGTCTACGCTGCGGGGACGACGAGCGTCAGCGTCTACCTCCGGGTGTTCAGCGAGGATCCCCTGTCCGGCGAGCGGAAGCTCACCACGGAATCACACTTCGTCTACGTCGCCGTCGACGAAGACGGGAGCCCGACACCGGTGCCGGAGCTGGATAGCTCCTCGGAACGAGCGAGGGAACTCAAAGCGGCCGCCGACGGCGACGGGGACGTTCCGCCCGTCGACAAACAGTGGAGCGAGTGACGCGGATCGGGGATCTCTGCGGCTGTGTCAGGGGGATCTCCGGGGGACGGGACCTGAGCTGAGCGCTACTGATCGCCACGCGGATCGCGGCCGGGGAACAGCCCCTGTGAGAGGAGCCGGCGAGCGATCACGATCAGCCCGTTGCGGAACCCGCCACCGAAGATCGCCTGTTCCTGGCGCGAGTCCGGGACGACCGTGCTGACGAGGATGTTCGACCGATCGACCAGCAGGAGCCGACCGATCACCAGGTCGTCGTCGAACTCCGCCTGCGGACGCATCCATCCCAGCCCCGACACGAACGTCGTCGCGTCCGGGAGCGAGTTGTGGATCTTCCGCTCCAGGGATTCGGTGACCGCTCCGACGAGGACGTCGACCTTCTTGTTCAGTTCGGTCAGTGCCTTGACCAGGTCCTCCGTCAAAAGAGCCTCGTCGCCGAGAACCAGGACCACTTCCTCCTTGGCCTCCGTGATCAGCTTCCGCGAGCGGTTCGCTATCGCGTCGTTCCCGGAGAGCGCCCACACCTCCTGGACCGGTCCGTTGGATTCCGGTTCGGCGTCGCCGGCGGTTTCGAGTGCGTCCCCGAGTCGCTCGACGCGGGCTTCGTACTGATCTTGGAGGGTCTCGGTCGCTTCCTCCAACGGGACCGCCCGGAACTGCTGCGGGCTCGAATGCTGAATCTCGACGAGTCCCTGCGCCTCCAGGACCCGGACGGCGTCGTACACGCGGGTCCGCGGGACTTCGGTAATCTCGCTGAGCTGTTTAGCCGTTCCCGTCGAGAGCCGCGAGAGCCCGACGAAACACTTCGCCTCGTACTCTTTTAGCCCGAGTTGCTGCAGTACCTCTGTCGCCTCTTGGAGTGCGTCTTCAGTGCTCATGTGTCCCAACCACAACCCGGGAGAACCCGAGGTCCTTCAAACATCGCGCCGCAAGACTGATATGTGTTGTTACTGCCAAAGAACGGGGATGGGCGTCCCCCGGGGAAACGGCCCGACCGACGATGACAGCGGCATCGGGTTGTCACAGCCGGCGTCACAGTTCTTTTTGACTGCGGCAGGGGGCAGTTCTAGCGCGAGAGAATCAGTCACTCGATTAATCACAAAATCGTTATACGTAGGCGGGAAGTACCCCAATCTGGCACGCCAAACGGATCTGTGTCCCAACCACAACCCGATGCGTGCCGACTCAGTCACGTTCCGTGGCTGAGTTCGTATGGCTGAACGGCGAACCCCCGAGCAGTCGCTATGGACCGCGCTGACTGGGACGTGCGAATTCTCACGAGATTGTCAAAATCTCGCTTCGGCCGTCTGATCCCCGCGCCGACCGTTTCCATATCGCGACATCGGATTTATCGCGGCGTCACTGCGGGACGAATCAGTATTTTCAACACTGCTCGGAGCGAAGGTCGGCCTATGAGTCTCGAACGCGACTACGAGTGCCCCGAATGCGGTCACTCGGGCTTCTGGAAGACGGCGTCGATGAAGCTTCACCTGGGAACGAAAACGAAGTGGAGTTGCAACGAGTGCGGCTACGGGTTCATCGAGATCAACGGGATCAGCACCGCAAAAGCGTGATCGCCCGTTTTATCGGGTCGTAATCCCGGAGCGACTCACGACTCGTCCAGCGCCTGCCAGGAGAGCCGCGGGTTCCGCGCGGCGTCAGCCTGGTCGATCCGTCGTGCGGTCGTCTTCGAGGGCGACGCCGCCAGTTCCGACTCGTCGTCAGTCATCGCCGCGTTGAACGCGGCCGCGAGGTCGTCAAGCGCCTGGCGGTCCTCCGCCTCCGTCGGTTCGGTGAGCATCGCCTCGGGAACGAACTCCGGCCACTTGGTCGTCGGCGGGTGGACGCCGTAATCCAGCATCCGCTTTGCGACGTCGGCCGCGTCGCGGTCGCCGGCGGTCGCCGCGAACTCGTGGTGGAACGGGTCGTACGGGATCTCCATCTCGAGCTGTTCGGCAAGATAGTTCGCGTTCAGCACGGCCTTCGCCGAGGCGTCTTCGAGCCCCGAATCACCCAGGCGGGCGATGTAGGCGTACGCCTTCACGAGGACGAGCCAGTTGCCCTCGTAGCCGTGGACCTTGCCGATGGTCTGCTCGGGGTCGTAGAGTTCGTACTCCCCGTCGGTTTCGCGAACGTGCGGACTCGGCAGGAAGGGCGCGAGTTCCTCACGCACGCCGACCGGCCCCGCGCCTGGGCCGCCGCCGCCGTGCGGCGTCGCGAACGTCTTGTGGACGTTGTAGTGCATCACGTCGAAGCCCATATCACCCGGGCGTGCCCGACCGAGCAGGGCGTTCAGGTTCGCGCCGTCGTAGTAGAGCAGTCCACCGGCTTCGTGGACGATCTCGGCGATTTCGACGATGTCGCGCTCGAAGAGCCCGACCGTGTTGGGGTTGGTCAGCATCAGCGCGGCCGTGTCCTCCGAGACTGCCGCACGGAGGGCATCGAGGTCGACGCGGCCGTCGTCCCCGGAGGGGAGTTCGACCACGTCGTAGCCCGCCATCGCGGCACTCGCGAAGTTCGTCCCGTGGGCCGACGCGGGGACGATCACCTCCGAGCGGTCGTGGTTCTGTGACTCGTGGTAGGCCTTCGCGATATGGATGCCCGTGAACTCCCCGGCGGCACCGGCCGGCGGCTGCAGCGTCACCGCGTCCATCCCGCCGATGCGAGCGAGGTAGTCCTGGAGGGCGTGCAGGAGTTCTAGCGTCCCCTGGACGCTCTCCGGCGAGCGGTCGGGGTGGACGGCCGCGTTCGGGTCCGCCGCGACGGCCTCAGTGAACGAGGGATTGTACTTCATCGTACACGACCCAAGGGGATACGGCCCGCTTTCGACACTCCAGTTCATCTGGGAGAGTCGGGTGTAGTGTCGCGACAGTTTCGGCTCCGACAACCCCGGGAGTTCGAGCTCGTCGCGAGTCAGTTCCGCGGGGAGCGGCGACGCCTCGTCGACGTCGACGCGCGTCGTGTCCTTCTCCGAAAGCAGCGATTCGTAGCGGTCGTCGTCGCCGTAACGTGCCTGATCGTGGTTCATCGGGTCACCTCTCTCGCTGGTTTCCTGCTCGGCTGTCGGTGCAGGCTCGTGACGTTCATACTGCCTCCTCGAACGCGTCGACGAGCGCGTCCGTCTCCGCGGCGTTCACGTCGGTGACACACACCTGGAGCCGGTGTTCGTCGACCACGTGGACCGCAAACCCCTCGGATTCGAGGTCCCCAGCGATGGCCGAAGCGGGCTGGTCCGTCCGGACGAGGAACTCCCGGAAGTGGTGGCGGTCGTGGACGGGCGCTTTGATCCCGCGGACATCGTTGAGCCGCGTTGCCAGCGATTCCGCCTCCCGGACGCACTGACTCGCGAGGTCCACGAGGCCGTCGGGACCGAGCCACGCGAGGTGCATCGCGGTCCGCAACGCCACCCACGCCTGGTTCGTACAGATGTTCGAGGTGGCGCGCTCCTTGCGGATGTGCTGTTCGCGCGTCTGTAACGTCAACGTGTACGCGCGCTTGCCCGCATCGTCCTCGCCCGCCCCGACGAGCCGACCGGGAACCTGCCGCAGGAACGACTCGCGGGTGGCGAACAGTCCCAGTCCCATCCCGTAGGCGGTCGGGAGGCCCAGGGCGTCGGCCTCGCCGACGACGACGTCGGCGCCGACGCTCGCCGGTTCTTCGAGCAAACCGAGCGCGACGACGTCCGTGCCGAGACAGAACAGCGCGCCGGCTTCGTCGGCAACCTCGCCGACCGCCGAGAGCTGTTCTTCGATCGTCCCCCGAACCGTCGGGTTCTCCGCGTAGATCATCGCCGTCTCCGCGTCGGCACTCTCCGAAAGTGCGTCGACGTCGACGTTGCCGTCGTCCGTCGGGTACGTCGCCACGGTCAGGTCCGTGCCGTCGACGTAGTTGTCCAAGACAGCGCGTTTGTTCGCCGAGAGCAGTTCGGGGACGAGCACGGTCGTGCCCGAAACCCGCCGAACCCGCCCGGCGAGTCGCGCCGCCTCGCCGAGCGCCGTCGCGGCGTCGTACATCGAACAGTTCGCGACCGGCAACCCCGTCAGTTCGACGAGCAGCGACTGGTACTCGAACAGCGCCTGCAGGAAGCCCTGGGTGATCTCCGGCTGGTACTGGGTGTAGGAGGTGAGAAACTCCGCCCGCTGGGAGAGGTCGTCGATCACCGAGGGGACGTAGTGAGTGTGGTGCTCCCGGCCGAGGAACTCCGTGAGGTCGGCGTTCTTCGCGAACATCGCCCCGAGTTCGTCACGGAGTTCCCGTTCGCTTCGGGGTTCGATGCCGAGGTCGCCGTCGAATGCGACCGACGACGGCACGTCGAACAGATCCGCCTCGCTGTCGACGCCGACCGCCTCGAGCATCGCCGCCGTCTCCTCGGGCGTGTGCGGCGCGTAGGGACTGCCCGCGACGCGTTCGTGTCGTCCGGTGTCAGTCATCGTCGGTTACACCCCCACGGTCACTCAGTCTGCGCACGGTACTCCTCCGCCGACAGGAGGTCGTCGAACTCGCTTTCGTCTGTGACCTCGACTTCGAGCATCCACCCGTCGCCGTAGGGACTCTCGTTGACCAGTTCGGGCTGGTCGAAGAGCTCGTCGTTCACCGCAGTCACGGTGCCCGATACGGGCGAGTAGAGGTCTGAGACGGCCTTGATCGACTCGATGACGCCGAACTCCTCGTCTCGGGCGATCTCGTCGCCGACCTCGGGCAGTTCGACGAAGACGACGTCGCCCAGTTCGTCCTGTGCGAAGTCGGTGATCCCGACGGTAGCGGTGTCTCCGTCGGTCGTGGCGTACTCGTGCGATTCCTGATACTTGCGGTCTTCGGGTACTTCAAACATTTATGAATCCTCGATGAATGGTGTGGATACGACTTCCGCGCGTTTCTCCTGGCCGCGAACGACGACCGCGAGGTCCGTCCCGGGGTCCGATAGGGCCGTCGGGACGTAGCCGAGTGCGATCGCCTCGCCCAGCGTCGGGCTCATCGTCCCGCTCGTGACGTTCCCCACGACGTCGCCGTCGGCGACGATCTCGTAACCGTTGCGGGCGATCCCGCGCTCGCGCAGGCGCAGGCCGACGAACGTCTCGTCGGGGCCATCGGCGGCGACCTCGGCGAGCGCGTCGCGGCCGACGAACTCGGTGTCGAGGTCGACGGTCCAGCCGATCCCCGCCTCGTAGGGGGTCCGCGGCTCCTCGGCGGGGTCGAAGTCCTGTCCCGAGAGGAGATACCCCATCTCGGTGCGGAGCGTGTCTCGGGCGCCGAGCCCACAGAGTGTGCAGTCCGCTTCGAGTGCGTCCCAGACGGCTTCGGCGTCCTCCCACGGACAGAGGATCTCGAACCCGTCCTCGCCGGTGTATCCCGTGCGGGATACCCACGAGCGAACGCCGCCGACCTCAGCGTAGGCTCCCTCGCCCCACGAGAACGACTCGACGTCCACATCGGACGTCGCGTCCGTGAGGATGTCGACCGCGTCGGGCCCCTGCACTGCCACCATCGCCCACATCTCGGTCTCGTTATCGACCTCGGCATCGAGGTCCCACTCGTCTCTGTGGTCGACCCACCGCCGGTAGATCTCCTCGTCGTGGCCGGCGTTCGGCACGAAGAGGTACCGGTCGGCGTCCGCTTCGGGGAGTCGATAGACGATCGTGTCGTCGATGATTACTCCCGAGTCGTCGGTGATCGCGGAGTACTGGGAATCGCCCGGGGAGAGATCCCGGACGTTGTTTGTCGTGAGCCGTTGCATCAGCGTCGTCGCGTCCGGGCCCGTGACGACGATTTCGCCCATGTGGGAGACGTCGAAGAGGCCGACCGATTCGCGGACAGCAGTATGTTCCGTCCGGATCGAATCGAACTCGACCGGCATCTCCCACCCCCCGAAGTCGGTGAACGTCGCGCGAGCGCCGTACACCTCGGACAGCGGCGGCTTTCGAAGGGCCATACTGGCCCTTGGTACGGGAGAACAAAGGTTTTGGTATGTTTGCTGGGAACGGGGGCAGCCGAGAGAAATAAACCGTCGAGTGCGATATCAAATTCGGAACTGATAGATCGGCTGGGGATTCTTCGCAGAGTCGGTGGTGAAGACGGGCTCTGAGAGATGTGGGGACCGCTGAGGCGATCTCTGGAAAATTGCGAGGGGGTCTCGGCTCTGATACTGATTACTCTCGTCTCTTCCCGCCGAGCGCCGCCAACGGGGATGGCGCTCGGCGGTAAACAGTGAGAGTAATCAGTATGAGACGTCCGACCTGGCATCACTACCTGGTGAGTATCGTTCGAGCGGGCAGCGGCTTCCATCCCAACGACGGGGACAGCGCGGTCATCTCGGGGGCAGTGTTCAACTCCCGGCGGCCGAACCGGCAGGCGAGACGCTCGATTCCGCACGCGGGGCGCCCTCAGCACGCCAGACGTTCCCCCGAGCCCCGACCCGGGAGAGGTGGATCCGTACCGACTCGCCGCTCGCCAGCGACGACAGCGATTCGCGCGTAGACTCGTCGGCGTATTCGACGAGGTGGTACGTTGCGTTCGTCGCGGTCGACCGAACGGTGACTGCACCGTGTGCGTTCATCTCTTTCTCGATTGTGTACAATCCAGGTGATTCAGGCGTATTCGCACTCATTATACCTAATGGAACGACTCAATAGTTGATAAATCTAGGCTATAAGGAGTAATAGGTGTATATTCGGCTACCGAATACGTCGACGCGCCAACGGGCTAGCAGGCAACTGTCGTTCGCCGCATCGTCGCCGTTATGTTGACTCCCGCGGTACCGGGAGTATGGACCTTCTGGGACGGCTGTTCGCCGAGGACGCGCCGGCACCGCGCGTGGCGCTCTTCGTCGACGGCCCGAACGTCCTCCGCGACGAGTTCGACGTCGACCTGGATGACCTCCGGGAGGCGGCCGCGGCGGTGGGGCAGTTGACGGCGACGCGACTCTATCTCGACGAACACGCGACGCCGGGGTTGATTCAGGCCGCGGAAGCGCGCGGGTTCGAGGTGATCGTCACAAGCGGCGACGTCGACGTCCGCCTGGCGGTCGATCTCACCCGTTTTGCCGTCGAGGGTCGTGCGGACGTGATCGCAGTCGCCTCGCGTGATACGGATTTCAAGCCGGCGCTGGAGACCGCAAACGAGTACGGCTGCCGGACGCTCGCAGTCGCCCCCGGTGAGTTCGGACGCTCGGACGCGCTCCGCAATGCCGCGACCGAACGGGTGACGCTGGAAGAAACCGAGGACGACGGGCCGACGCTGGTCGGCTACGATTCGTAGTCGCTCGGTCAGGGGAATCGTCCAGTCCCGACGCGAGTGATGTCCGGTCGACCGAAAGCGGACGGACTTTTGCGCCGGACCACCGATAGCGGTGTATGGACGACCTCGACACGCCAGTCCTCGATAACCACCTCCATCTCGACCCCGAGCACGGGCGCGGCGTCGACGCCGTCCGCGACTTCGCCCGCCTCGGCGGCACCCATCTGCTCGTGGTGAACAAACCCTCTTGGCACCTCGGCATCGAACCGGAATCGGGCGCGGACTTCCGTCCCGTCTTCGAGACGACGCTCGACGTGGTCGACGCCGCCACCGACCTGCTTTCCGGCCGGGCGTGGCCGGTCCTCGGCGTCCATCCGGGACTGATCTCCCGGCTCGTCGACGAGCGGGGCTTCTCGCCGGCGGCGGCGGCCGAGTTGATGCAGGCGGGACTCGACTGCGCCGCGGAGTACGTCGCCGACGGTGACGCGCTGGCGCTGAAGTCCGGGCGCCCCCATTACGACGTGAGCGACGCCGTGTGGGAGGCCTCGAACGACGTGATGCGCCACGCGTTCGCCTTGGGCGCGGACCACGATTGCGCCGTGCAACTGCACACCGAGGCGGCCGAGGACCTAACCGAAGTGGCGGACTGGGCTGAGGAACGCGGCCTCCCGGCCCACCAGGTCGTGAAACACTACGCCGGCGGTCGGCTCGCGGGGCCGACGCCGAGCGTGATGAGCGAGAAGGATCGACTCACGACCGCCGCCGAGTCGGGGGAGCCGTTCCTGATGGAGACCGACTTCGTCGACGACCCCGACCGACCGGGGGCGGTGCTCGGGCCGAAGACCGTCCCGCGCCGCGTCCGGTGGCTCCTCGAATCGGGCCACGAGGAGGCTGTCGAGCGCGCTCACGTGACAACGCCGAAGCAGGTGTACGGGATCGACACGCGCGCAACGCTGTCGCGGTAGGGGGCGCTGGGATCGATCCGCGGGCACCTGGATCGATCCGCCGCCAGCGACCGCTGTCGCGGCAGAAAAACGACCGTCGACAGGAAAGGCATTTGAATCCCGGCGGGAATGGTGGAGTATGACCGAGGCCGAGGAGACCTACTACACCGAAGAACGCTGGCAGAATTGGCTCTCGCGCGTCGAGGAAGAGAATCTCGACCCAGAGAACGAAGACTCCGCCCGCCTGCTTTTGAACCTCCAGGACGACGCCGCCATCGCGGTGGCGAAGATTCTCTCCGCCTACGAGGACGGTCGTCTGGACGACGAGGAGGCCATCGAGGAACTCGAAGGGGTGCGCACGATCGTCCTCTCGGAGCCCGATCTGGACATCGAGGATCCGGACGTGCGCGCGGACAAGGAGATGCTCGTCGACGGCGTCCAGACCAGTCTCGTCTGCGTCTTCTACGCCGCAGAGGAGTACATCGTCGCGGGCGCGGCCGAGGAGGCGCCGCTCGAAGAGTACGTCGACGCCGCCGCCGCGGCCGAGGCCGACGACGATATGGACGCCGCGCTCGGCTATCTCGTGCAGGCGGGTACCCGGATCATCGCGGGCGACGAACTCGACATGACCGTCGTCGACGACCTGGAGTACGGCCTCGTCTCCGAGTGGATCAACGGCCTCGACAGCCTCCAGAGCGCGATGAGCGACCCCGAAGTCGTCGAGGAAGAGGACTGATAATGATTACTCTCACTAAACGAGAGTAATCAGTATGAAACGGTCCGACAGACGGCTGTCCAGTTGTCGTCTCCCTGCGGCGGCGGATCGCGTGAAACGGTCGTGTCCGACCGGATGATCGGCTGACGGCGTCGACGGGACTCCCAGGCCTCGGGCGCTCGGAATCGGCGGCACGTTTTTACACGGCAGCCCCAGACCCGCACGTATGTCGTTCAGGGACGCCGAGAGGGGGGTGACGGTCCAGATCGGGGTCGTCATCCTGCTCGGCTTCCTCGTCGTGACCCTGTCGCTGTACCAGGCGACTGTCGTCCCCGACCAGAACAGGCGAGTCGAGTTCGAGCACAACCAGCGCGTGCAGGCGGACATGCAGGGCGTCAGAAACGCGATTCTCGAGACGGCCGGGACCGGCACCGCCGCGCCAACGAGCGTCGAACTCGGGACTGCCTACCCCTCCCGCGTTGTGGCGGTGAATCCCGGGCCGCCGAGCGGGACGCTCTCGACGAGCGACCTCGGCGCGATCGAGGTGCGGAACGCGACGGCCGACGATCCTACCACGCCCGGGACCGATTATCCGGAGACGGCGGACTTCTGGGACGGATCGACACACAGCTACCCGACGAAATCGCTGGCGTACCAGCCGAACTACGCGAACTACGGCACCGCACCGACGACGATCTACGAGAACGGCGTGGTGTACAACCGTTTCGGATCGGGGAACGTCACACGGACCGGCCAGTCGGTCGTCGCCGGGCGCCGAATCTCGCTCGTCGCGCTCGCGGGGAATCTCTCCCGCGGCGGTTCCGGCACGCTCACTCTCAACCCCCAACCGGTGAGCGTTTCGACGCGGACGATAAGCGTCTCCAACGCGACGGCCGGCGAGAACGTCTCGGTGATCGTCCCCACGCGGCTGAGCGCCAGCGAGTGGACAGACCTGCTGAACGAGACCGGCGAGTACGACCCCGACGCGGACCCAAGTAACGGCGCGCACGTCTACAGGGTCGCCGAGCGCCCGGACGGCGTCGAACTGTACTTCGAGCCCGGAACGACCTATCAGCTGAAACTCTCGAAAGTGGGCGTGGGAACGAGCGTCGAGGACACCGACGCGGCATATCTGACGAGTGCCGAGGACCTGACCGCGAGTCCGTTCGAGGGACGGACGTACCCCTTCGTGGTCGAAGCGCGGGACAAGTACAACAACCCGCTCGCCACACAGGTCGCCGCCTCGGCTGACCGCGGAACCGTTCCGCCGGGGACCGTCAGAGAGCCGGGACGCTACCGCTATGAGTACACCGCACCCGGCGCCAACGGTCCCGACTGGGTGAACGTGAGCTTCCGATCCGCGGCCGACGGCCCCGAGTACGACGTCACCGACCCAGCGTTCGACGGGAGCAACGTCGAGAACGTGCAGTATGGCGTAGAGGTCCAGGAAGCGCCGGGTGGCGGGGGTGCCGCGACGCCGGCCATCACGATCTCCCGGTTCGATATCGACGACAGCAACAGCAACCCCTCGTGGATCCGGGTGGATATCCTGGACGTGACCGCAGACGACAGCGACGGGGACGACGATCTTCGACAGTTGGACGTCGAACTGATCGACGGCGATGGTGACGTCGTCGCGGGGCCACTCACCGCCAGCGGCGATGCCGCGCGGCTCACGATAACAGGCGAGAACTTCGAGGTCAACAGGGAGAACGGCCCGTACGTGGTGCGCGTTACGGTCACTGACGCCGACGGCAACGTCCAAGAAGCGGAGAAAAACGTCGGATAGTCGATAGCCCCACAGCCCACAGCGTCGCTCGCGGGCGATAGCAGGAGCGTCGAGATCGGATCCAGTTTTCAGTTCTGAGATCTCCTCGTAACCTTCTTTCACGGAATAGTCGAATTTCCCGCTAGTGACGGCGTCCTCCACCGACCGCGCGCAGACCGAGTCACTCGCGAGTTTGTTGCTCCTCGGCATCGTCGTCGTCAGCGCGACGACCTTCGGTGCCTACTACGTCGCCTCGGCGACGGGGGGAGCGGGCGACGGCGGCCCCGGGAGCGTGGGGAAAAGCGTCGATATCGAGGCCTCGGTGACAGCGGACGTGCTGACGCTGTCACACAACGGCGGCCCGGCTATGTCGGTCGACGCGCTTCGAGTCGTCGTCGCCAACGACTCCGGGGAGTTCACAGTCGCCTTCGAGGAGGGGACCGTCCGCGACGGCGGCGGCGCGAACGGACAGTTCGATCCCGGGGAGACGTGGCTCCTGGACTGGAATCAGTCCGCCGGAACGGACGTCACTGTCTCGTTGATCAACGACGACGCCGAGACGCTGGTGTTTCAGGATACGATACTGATCCCTGCGGAGTCAACGGACCGCCCGGCAAAGTTAGCGAAGGGTGAAACCGCTGTGGGCGGCGGTAGCGAGGAGGGTAGTGAGGAAGACGGCGACGACGAGGAAGAGGAGGAGGAAGACGAAGAAGACGAAGAGGAGGAGGAAGACGAAGAAGACGAAGAGGAGGAGGAAGACGAAGAGGAGGAGGAGGAGGAGGAAGAAGAGGAAGACGAAGAAGGCAACCCCGGAGTCGGAAATGGATCCGGTAACGGGAACAGGTAAGCGAGCCTTCGGAGCACTGGTCGAACGAAGTCTGGACTCTTCTGATAGGGGCGGTGCTGGGGATTCCTCGGTCGCTTTTCGACGGACGACGTACGGAATCATCGACAAAACCATATGCGCAGCCACGAAACTCGGGGCTATGACCGCCGTCGGCATCGACGCCATCGAGATCCGGACGGGAAAACTGCGACTTGATCTCCCCGAGACCTTCGCCCCGGCGAAGGGCGAAGACCCCGGGAAGTACGCGAAGGGGATCGGGATCCAATACTCCTCGCTCCCCGACGTCTACGAGGACATCGTCACGATGGGCGCAAACGCCGCGAGGGAACTGATGGACCGCAGGGGACTCGTCCCCGAGGACATCGGTCGGATCGACGTCGCGACCGAATCCGCCTTCGACAACTCGAAGCCCGTCTCGACGTACATCGCGGGCTGTCTCGAATCGGTGTACGACGGCGACTTCCACCACGCGAACAAGGGCGAGCGGAAGTTCGCGTGTCTCTCCGGCACCCAGAGCGTCGACGACGCGTACAACTGGATCCGCGCCGGACGGAATCGCGGGCGCGCGGCGCTCGTGATCGCGACCGACACGGCGCTCTACGCACGCGGCGACCCCGGCGAGGCGACCCAGGGCGCCGGGGCGGTCGCGATGCTCATCGACGAGGACCCGAACATCGTCGCGCTCTCGACGGAGCAGGGTTACGGGAGCGCCGACGAGACCGACTTCCTCAAGCCGAACCAGCAGTTCCCGAGCGTCGACGGCAAGCGGTCGATCCAGGTGTACCTCGCGCGGATGCGCGAAGCGCTCGAGGATTACGAGTCCGTCGCGGGCGACACCCACCCCGACGACTTCGTCTACTTCCCGTTCCACACGCCGTACCCGGGGATGGTCCGGAAGGCGGCGCTGCTCGGCTACCGGCACATCACCCGGAACACCGAAGTCGAGGACGCCCTCGCCGAGGACATCGGGATGCAGCCACGCGAGGACGACTACGGGAGCCGGGAAGACTACGAGGAGGCGATCCGCGGGTATATGGACGAACTGAAAGAGACGCGCCGCTATCAGGAGTGGTACGAGCAGGCGATCGATCCGACTGTCGACATCTCGGGACAGGTCGGCAACTGGTACACCGGCTCGGTGCACGTCGCGCGGCTTTCGGCGCTCCGTGCGGCCATCGAAAACGACGTCGCGCTCGCGGGCGAGAAACTCCTGGTCGGCTCCTACGGCTCCGGCGCACAGGCGGAGATCCACGCCGAGACCGTCCAGGAGGGGTGGCACGAGGAGGTCGACGCCGCCGACGTCGACCAGCAACTGGACGGGCGCTACGACCTCTCCTTCGAGGAGTACGAGCTAGTCCACGACGCGCACAACCACGAGAAGGAAGTCGACGTCGACGCGTTCACCCAGCCGTCCGGGGAGTTCGTCTTCACCGGCTGGGGACGGATGAACGAGCGACGTTACGAGTACGTCGAATAGCGGGACGTGAGGAGAGAGCGCCCCGGCGAATCTCGAAAAGCGACCGCCGTCGCTTCAGGGCAACCGACGCAGGTCCTCCAGCATCTCGTCGAGGTCGCGGTTCGAGATCGCGAGCGAAAAGCCGTCGATCGTCGCGAGCGACGGCGCGTGCTCCCAGAGATCGTCCTCGGTGAGTCCGTGGAGGACGACCGCGTTCGGCGTGGGGTTGACGACGCGCATCGCGACCAGCGGCGACTCCCCCCGCGTGACGCCGGTGAACACGAGCGCTCGCGAGGTCGACTGCCCGTAGAGGCGGTAGAACTCCTCGGAGGACAGGCGAGTGATGGCCTCGATGCTGTTGATCACGGTGTGGCCGCTGATGCGGTCCTGATCGCCGCGAACGAGTTCGGTCGCATCCATCGCGTCGTACAGCGTCTCCAGGGGGATCGAGGTCGGATACTCCCGGAGGTCCTGGACGATGTCGCTCTCGAAGCCCGCAGAGATGACGCGGGCGTACTGGCGGATCCGGCCGCCGCCGCGTGACTCGTCGATATCTAAGAGCGCCTCGACCATCCGTCGGACGACGCCGATCCCCGGGCTCTCACGACGGCCGCTCTCGTAGTCCGAGATCACAGAGGAGGAGACCTCCAGTTGCTCGGCGAGGGCTGTCTGTGAGACGTCGAAGTCCGTGCGCCACTTCCGGAGGGTCGCCCCGGGGTCGTCGCTCAGCGTGATCTCCCCCGCGATCCGTCGCGCGAGATCCTCCCGCGGAACCGTGGTCACGGCAGTCCCCTCGCGATCGGCCTCTCTCGGTTCATACCGGTCCCACGTCCGGGAGGCGGGCGCAAAAGGGTGTCGAACGGGGGGTTCGACGACCGCCGAGCCCCCTTGCAGGAGAAACGTCGAGGCGTCCCCGCAGGAAGAACGCTAAGCTGTCCCCGCAGGAAGAACGCTAAGCCCTCCTCGCAGGAAGAAACCCAAGCCTTCCCGGCAGGAACGTTCAAGTCCGCTCGCGCGCCAAAATCAGCCGTGCCGTCGACCCTCGTCCACGTCGCGCTCGCGCTTCTGCTGGCTGCGGCCCTGCTCGGCGAGGAGTTCGACGGGCGGGCCGCACTGGTCGTCGCCGCCGCGACCGTCCTCCCGGACCTCGACGTGGCACTCGAACCGATCGTTTCGGGTGCCCATCGCTCGGTCGGCCACACCTTCCTGTTTCCCGCGCTGCTTTTGGCCGCACTCGTGTGGGACGCACGGCGTCGCGATCGTTCGCAGCTCCGCTCGCGCTTCGGCGACCGCGGGGTCCGTCTCGCGTTCGTCGCCGTCGCTTGCATCTTCGGGGCCGCGATCGTTCCCGACCTCGTCGTCGGCGGCGTCAACGCGTTCTACCCGCTACACGACGCCTTCATTACGGTCGACGGCCGGCTGTTCTACTCGACGGACCGCGGATGGGTCCAGACGTTCGTCGACCTCTCGCCGCCGGAACCGTCCGAGCCGTCCGAGCCGTCCGACCCACGCACGACCGAGAACTTCCGGTTCCGGACGGTGCTGGACGCCGAACCGACACTCGGGGTAGAGGACTCGGGTGGCGACGGCGGGGAGCCACAGCGCGTCGAGCGCCTCTTCCCGGTGGCGATGACGGGCTTTCGCGCGTGGCTGCTCCCGCTTTCGGCGTTCGTGACGGCCGTTCGGCTCCGGCGGGCGTGAGCGGGCGAGGAGAGATGGGAGCGCTCTTGTCGCCGCACGGCCGAGCGTGACCGATGACCGGAGCAACCGACGGGCGCGAGACCGACGCGGTCGACATCGACGTGCGGCCGTACGAGCCGGCGACCGACGACCGCGAACTGTGGGCACTCAAGCGCGGGTTCGAGCGCGGCATCGGCGCGGAGACCGGCAGCGCGGAGAAAGAGGGCGTCTACGAGGCCAAACTGACCGAGGACTACCGCGAGCGGTGGCTTGCGTGGGTGGACCGGTGCGTCGGCGAGGATCCGGACTGCGTCGTCGTCGCCGCCGCGGTAGCAGCGGACGGGGAGACGACCGACACGGGCGGGGCCGACCCGCTCGTCGGCTACGCGTTCGTCCTCCCGGAGTCACTCTCGTTCGTCTGGGATGCCGCCGTCCTAAACGAGATCTACGTCGCGCCCGCGTATCGAGGCACGGGCGTCGCCGACGACCTCTTCGAGGCGGCGCTCGCCCGTGCCCGCGGACAGGACCTGCCGCTCGATCGGATGGTCCTCGACGTCGATCAGGAAAACGATCGGGCTCGGGCGTTCTACGAGCGCTACGGCTTCGAGCACTGGGGTGAGATGGTCGCGCGCGAGTTGTGAGCGCCCGCGGCGTCGACGCCCCGGTCACTCCCCGGACGCGAGCGAACCGAGGACACCGCCCACGGCACCGAAGACGAGCGGGTAGACGATACCGACGAGCAGAATGGCCGTCACGAGCGTCGGGCCGGCGGTGGCGTCGCCGACGTCGATCCCGAAGAGAAAGGCACCGACGACGCCCAGCGGGAGGTAGCCGAGCAGGACCGTCGCGCCACCGAGCGCGCCGGACAGCGGCGTCTCAGCGTGGCTGACCGCTGCCGCCACCCCGCCGGCGAGCAGCAGGAGGATCGGCGGTAGCAGGAACAGCGCCGCGGCGAATCCGTCCTCGCCGCCGACGAAGTTCGTCGCGGTGGATCCGAGCAGCCCGGGAATCTCAGTCGTGACGAAGTGCTCGTTGTAGAACACCCAGCCGACGATCTTCCACGTGCCGGGGTCGCCGGTCGCGACTTCCAGGATTCTGGAAGCGATCGAGTTTTCGATCCGCTGGCCGGTAGCGGCGTACGTGAGCGCGTAACCGAGGAGGTACGCGAGCACGCCGCCCAGCGCACCTGCACCCAGAGTGCGGGTGCTGAGTGCACTGGACTGGGAGGGTGTCGACGAGAGTGAGGACTCGGGCGGTGACATCAATTGACTAAGAACGCGCATCCGTAGGAGTCTTCTGGTCGGCGGATCGCCAGTCGGCGGGTTCTGTCTGTCGAATTTTTCGTCATCCGACAGCCCGGGGTCGGAGCGGAGACGTTGCGAGGCCGCTCACTCGATGCCGGCGGGCGGTTTCTCGCGACGGCCGGTCACCTCGTCAGGCTGCAGCCGGTAGAGCTGATAGTCGAGTTCCTGGACCGGTTCCTCGGTGATCGTGAAAAACGGGATGTCGATCGAACGGATCGCTTCCACGATGGTCCCGTCGATGCTCGCTTCGGAGATCTCCGAGAGCGGGCCGCGGACGACCACCGACTGCCAGCCGCGGTCGCCCTCGACGGTGACGACGACCACCGCCCGTTCGGACTGCTCGACGTACTCCCGCTTCTCGGAGTCGGTCCCGAAGCCGAGGCGGAGGTAGACGTCGCCGGCCTCGGCGTCGTAGCCGTACGAGATCGGGATCGCGTACGGGTCGTTGTCGCCTGCGAGTGCGAGCACGCCGACGCCGCCCCGGCCGAGTAGTTCGTCGATCTCCGTTCGATCCAGCACGACGGATTCGTTGTCTCGAGGCATATGTGAACAGTTGTCCTACAATAGGATAAACTGTCGCTCGACTGGCGGCTCGTCCTCGCGTGTCGGCGGCGGCCGATCGACCCCAGCCCGCAACTACCCCAGTCGCTCACGGTTGGTCTGGCTCGACCAGTGGCGGCGATAGGGCGCAACCACTATACGGGGTTCAGTCCAACTGCGCGTAATGACCGACTGGACGGAGAAGTACCGCCCGACGACGCTGTCTGCGGTCCGCGGCAACGACAAGGCCCGCGACGCGCTGCGGGAGTGGGCGGAGACGTGGTCCGAGCACCGCGAGCCGGTCGTCGTCCACGGGGCCCCCGGCGTCGGGAAGACGTCCGCCGCCCACGCGCTGGCGAACGATATGGGCTGGGGGATCGTCGAGTTGAACGCCTCCGACGAACGGACCGCCGACGAGATCGAGCGGTTCGCCGGGCGTGCCTCGCGGAACACGACGCTCGCGAGCGCGGCCAGCGGCGAGGAGGGCCGGCAGCTCATCGTGATGGACGAGGCCGACAACATCCACTACCAGTACGACCGCGGGGGCAAGCGCGCGGTCACGAGCCTGTTGAAGGAGGCGAACCAGCCGATCGTCCTGATCGCAAACGAGTACTACGATATGTCCCGGGGGCTCCGGAACGCTGCTCGGGAAATCGAGTTCCGTGACATCTCTCCACGGTCGATCGTCCCCGTCCTCCGAGACATTCTCCGAAAAGAGGGGATCGAGTTCGACGAGGAGGCCTTAGAGCGGATCGCCGAGGCGAACAGCGGCGACCTCCGGGCGGCCGTGAAAGACCTCCAGGCGACCGCCGAGGGGAAGTCCCACGTCACCCTCGAGGACGTGACGACCGGCTCGCGAAACCGGGCTGTCGGCCTCTTCGAGTTCCTCGACGCCGTACTCAAAGAGAAGCCCGCCGAGGAGGCGCTCCAGACCGCCTACGACGTCGACGAGACCCCCGACGACCTGCTCAAGTGGGTCGAAGACAAGGTCTCGTTAGTCTACGAGGGCGAGGAGCTCGCCCGCGCCTACGAGTTCCTCTCGAACGCGGACGTCTGGACCAGCCGGGTGTACACGACCGACTTCGACTACAGCTGGTGGCGCTACGCGACCGACAACATCGCCGGCGGCGTCGCGGCCGCGCGGGACCGCACCCGCGGCGGCTGGACCAGATACGGCGGCGCACCCTACCGCTCGACGCGAGATTCGACTCGCGACGAGGTAGTCCGCTCGATCGCCGAATCCGGCGGTTTCTCGATGGCGACCGCGCGGCTCGACGTCCTGCCGTTCCTCGCGGCGATGACGCATCACTGTAAACCCCGGGAACTGACCGTGGCGATGGCCGCGTGGTACGACCTCGACGAGGCCGCAGTCTCCTACATCACCGGGAGCGGGGAGACGACGAACAAGGTGCAGTCGATCGTTGAAGACGCCGCCGAGCTGCGCTCGAAAGCGGTCGAAGACCACGCCGGCGGCGCGTTCGTCGAACGCGAGGGCGGGGACGTCGCGGACGCGGGCGAAGGTGCAGCGGAGGCAGACCCCGACGAGAAGGGAACGGCGGACGACGACGGGGACAGCCAGCAGACGCTCGATGCGGACGTGCTGGATCGTGGGGAGTCCGAGGACGACCCTGGCGACGAATCTGCGGCGGACGCCGGGGAGCCGGAAGAAACGGAGCAGCCCGACGATCAGGCCGGGCTCTCCGACTTTATGTGATCACGGGGTCGGCAGTTGCCGGCGTGTTGCCACCGCTTCGAGCAGAGGAGCGGCGACTGCGACCGGCCCGGCCAGCAGCGCGCCGAACGCAGCCGCTTCGATGGAGCCAGTGAGCGTCAGACCGCTGAGCGCGCCGCCGACACCCCCGAGTGCGTAGCCGACAGTCGCATACCACAGCCCTCGGCGCCACGATGCCTCGCCGACGACCACCGTCAGCGCTGCGCCGACGGCGATGGGGATGCCTTCGGCAACAACTGCGACGACCAGTCCGCCGCCGACGACGGCGAGGGAGAATCTCACGAAGCCGACGGCCGCGCCGATCGGTGCGTCCTGCACACCGTCGATACCGGACGTCGAAACGAAGACGGCGAGGCCGACCAGGATCGCCGCGGTGTGGACACCGAACAGCGTCCAGAGGAGGGATTTGCGGGTCGCTCGCGCGACGAGCAGGCTTCCGCCCGCCAGGAGGGGCAGCGCGAGGAGTGTCACACCCACGGCGAGGAGGGCGACGAAACCGGCGCCGGGGACGTTGGTCACGGGCTGGTGTACACGGGGTGCCGATAAGTGTCTTATCCGCGAGCGGCCGTGAAACGGTACAGCAATCCGGATCAGTCACCACCGGGGACGCCGAGTGTGCCGGCGGACCGACTGCTCTCCCGCGCAGCGTACCACGCGAGTGCGACGAGCGCGAACGCGGTGAGGCTGCCGCCCAGCGAGACGTACTGTAGCGTCCCGCCGTACACGAGCCGTCCGGTGACGAGCAGGGAGACGACGACGAGCGCGGCCGTGCCGGCGAGGCGGCGGACGCGGGACGACGCTCCCACCCCATCCGGAGACGACGACCAGACGGTCGCAGTGAGGAGCGAGGCGTACGTCCCGAGCCCAAGCAGGTAGTACGCCGCCTGTACCGGCGGACCGAACGCGAGGAACGTATGCGGCGTCAGCACGACGAGGACGGGCAGCAGCAGGCCCGCCGCGCCGAGCGCCTTCGTGACCTGCCCCGTTGTCCCCGACGATCCGTAGCTCCACGCGGCCGCCAGCGCGACACCGGTGAAGATGATCGACGCCGTGCCGAAGTGCGCAAGCAGGATCAGCCACTGGTAGGTCGTCACCGTGAGCGCGCCGAGGATGATCTGCGAGGGAAGCAGGATCGTCGACACTGCGAGCGCGAGACGAACCCGGCGGTCGGCACCCTGCCGCCACGCCAGGATCGTCGTCCCGAGGACGACGAAGCCGGTGATCATCGCGACGAGTCGGTGGAACCACTCGACGAAGCTACTCCAGTTCGCCGGAAAGAGGCCGAGATAGCCGTCACAGAACGGCCAGCGGCCGGCGCAGGTCAGGCCGGCACCCGTCGCGGCGGTGTACACCCCGAGTACCATCAGGACGCCGGTGAGGGCGGCGGAGACACCGACGAACCGTCGGAGGCGCGTGTCCATATCCGCAACTCGGGAGCGGAGGCACTTGAATGGCTCTCTCGACGGCGATGGGAGCCTCGCGGCCACGCCGTGGGGGCCCCAATAGATGCGCCGCGGGGCTATCGGCACGTTTCATACTGATTACTCTCACTTTTTCCCGCCGAGCGCCGTCAACGGGGGTGGCGCCCGGCGGGAAGAGACGAGAGTAATCAGTATGAAGTCGCGGCGAGACGAGACTGAGGTATGAACGAGGAGGAGATCGACAGATGAGCGACGAGACGACTCCGGGCCCGCGGTCCGACGAGTCAGTAGCCGATTTCGCCGAGCAGCAACTCGATCACCGACGCGAGCGGCTGTCGGCCTTCCTCGACAGCGAGGGCCTCGACGCCGTCTGGTTCGGCCGCCCGAACTCCTTCGCGTGGCTCACCGGCGGCAGCAACGTCGTCGACCGCGATGCCGACGTCGGCGTCGCAGCCGCCGGCTACACCCGCGAGGACGGCTTCGTCGCCGTCACCGACAACATCGAGGCCGAGCGCCTCGCTACCGAGGAGTTATCCGACCCCTTCGACATCGTCTCCGTTCCGTGGTACGAGTCGTCCCTTCGCGGGGCCGTCGCGGAGGCGACTCCCGGCGCCGGCGCCGCGGATTTCGACGTTCCCGGACTGGCAGCCATCGATGCGAGCCGGCTCCGTCGTCCCCTGTCGGCGACCGACGTCGACCGATATCGGACGCTGGGCCGGGAGGTCGCAGCCGCGATCGAGCGAGTCGCGCGGGAACTCCGGCCCGAGGATACCGAACGCGAGGTGGCCGCGGGTCTGCGTATCGCGCTCGCGACCCGGGGTATCGAGGCGCCGGTCGCACTCGTCGGCGGCAGCGAGCGCGCCCGCACCTACCGGCATTTCACGCCCACGACGGCCGAACTCGGCGAGTACGCGCTGCTGTCCGTGACTGCCGAACGAGGCGGGCTCTACGCGAGTGCGACGCGGACAGTCGCGTTCGAGGACGCCCCTGCGTGGCTCACCGAGCGCCACGAGACAGCGATGCGCGTGGAAGCCACCGCAATCGGCGCCACGGTGCGGGCAGCAGGCGTCGGAGCGAGGGGGCAAACGACCGACAGCGGAACGGCTGAGGGGGGCGAAAGGGCCGCAGACGAAACGACCACTGGGACCCAAACGACTGGTGGCGGAACAGCCGGAGACGTTTTTGCTGCGATCAGCGAGGCCTACGGAACGCTCGGCGAACCCGGCGAGTGGCGGAATCACCACCAGGGCGGCGCAACCGGGTTCGCCGGTCGAGAGTGGTTTGCGATGCCCGAAAGCGACGAACCGGTGGAGACGCCGCTCGGCTACGCGTACAATCCGACGGTCCGGGGCACCAAATCGGAAGACACCGTCCTCGTCACCGACGCGGGCGCCGAAGTGCTGACGACCACGGGTCAGTGGCCGACGCGCTCGGTGGCGTCGGTGGCCGACGAGGAGTTCAGCATCGAGAGACACACGGTATACACCCCGGCCGAGGAGTGACTGGCTGGCGGCCGCGCACAGATCGCCGGACGGCAGCCGGAGCTTGTTATTCGTTGTCTGTCGAAACGGCGTTCGACAGGTAGCTTTTTTTGTGCCGATGTCCTCGCCGCCGCTATGGGACTAGACGACGACGCGCGAGAGTATCACCGCGAGGAGCCAGCGGGGAAGATCGAGATCTCGACGACGAAGCCGACGAACACCCAGCGGGACCTCTCTTTGGCGTACTCGCCGGGCGTCGCCGCGCCGTGTCGAGACATCGACGCCGATCCCGACCGGGCCTACGAGTACACGGCCAAGGGCAACCTCGTCGGCGTTGTCTCGAACGGCAGCGCGGTGCTCGGTCTCGGCGATATCGGCGCGCAGGCGTCGAAGCCGGTGATGGAAGGCAAGGGCGTGCTGTTCAAGCGCTTCGCCGACATCGACGTGTTCGACGTCGAACTCGACCTCGAGGACCCCGACGCCATCGTCGAGACCGTCCGCGCGATGGAGCCGACGTTCGGCGGCATCAACCTCGAAGACATCAAAGCCCCCGAGTGCTTCGAGGTGGAGTCGCGGCTGCGTGAGGAGGTCGACATCCCGGTCTTCCACGACGACCAGCACGGCACCGCGATCATCTCCGGCGCGGCAATGCTGAACGCCACCGACGTCGTCGGCAAGGACCTCTCGGACCTCCGGGTCGTCTTCTCCGGTGCGGGCGCCTCCGCGATCGCGACGGCGCGCTTCTATACCACCCTCGGTGTCCGGAAAGAAAACATCGTGATGTGTGACTCCTCGGGCGTCATCGGCACCGACCGCGAGGAGGTCAACGAGTTCAAAGCCGAGTTCGCCTCCGACATCGAGGCCGACACGCTCGCGGAGGCGCTGGAGGGCGCGGACGTGTTCGTCGGCCTCTCTGTCGGCGGGATCGTCTCACAGGAGATGGTCGCCTCGATGGCGGAGAACCCGATCGTCTTCGCGATGGCGAACCCCGACCCAGAGATCAAATACGAGGACGCGAAGGCCGCCCGCGACGACACGGTGATTATGGCGACGGGCCGCTCGGACTACCCGAACCAGGTGAACAACGTCCTCGGGTTCCCGTTCATCTTCCGCGGCGCGCTCGACGTCCGCGCGACCGAGATCAACGAGGAGATGAAACGCGCGGCCGCGAAAGCGCTTGCGGACCTCGCTCGGCAGGACGTCCCGGACGCCGTGGTGAAGGCCTACGGTGAGCAGCCGCTGCAGTTCGGCCCCGACTACGTGATTCCGAAGCCGCTCGATCCGCGGGTGCTATTCGAGGTCGCCCCTGCTGTGGCGAAGGCGGCGATGGAATCCGGCTGCGCCCGCAGCGAGGTCGATCTCGACGCCTACGAGGAGCGCCTGGAGGCGCGGCTGGGCAAGTCCCGCGAGATGATGCGCGTCGTCCTCAACAAGGCCAAATCCGACCCCAAGCGCGTCGCGCTCGCGGAGGGCGGCGACGAGAAGATGATCCGCGCGGCCTACCAGATGCAAGAGCAGGGGATCGCCGAACCGGTCCTCATCGGTGACACCAACTCGATCACCGGCACGGCGTCGGATCTCGGGCTTGACTTCGAGCCGGAGGTCGTCGACCCGCGAAGCGGCGACTGGGACCGGTACGCCGACCGCCTCTACGAACTGCGACAGCGTGAGGGTGTCACGAAGCGCGAGGCCCACGAGCGGATCCGCGGGAACAGCAACTACTTCGCCAGCGTGATGGTCGAGGAGGGCGACGCCGACGCGATGCTCACGGGGTTGACCCACCACTATCCCTCGGCGCTCCGCCCGCCGCTGCAGATCATCGGCACCGCGCCCGACGCCGACTACGTCGCCGGGGTGTACATGCTGACGTTCAAAAACCGGGTCATCTTCGCCGCCGACACGACCGTCAACCTCGATCCCGACGCGGAGGTGCTCGCGGAGATCACCAAACACACCGCCGACCTCGCCCGGCGGTTCAACGTCGAACCGCGCGCCGCGATGCTGTCGTACTCGAACTTCGGCAGCGTCGAGAACGGCCGGACCAGGAAGGTCCGTGACGCCGTCTCGCTCCTCCACGACGACGCCGAGGTCGACTTCGCCGTCGACGGCGAGATGCAGGCCGACACCGCCGTCGTCGAGGACATTCTCCGCGGGACCTACGAGTTCTCCCAGCTGGAAGAGCCCGCGAACGTCTTGGTCTTCCCGAACCTCGAAGCCGGGAACATCGGCTACAAGCTCCTCCAGCGGCTCGGCGGCGCCGAAGCGATCGGTCCGATGCTCGTCGGGATGAACAAGCCCGTCCACGTCCTCCAGCGGGGCGACGAGGTGAAAGACATCGTCAACCTCGCGGGCGTCGCTGTCGTCGACGCACAGGAGTAGCGAGTTCGGCGGACCGCCGGCCGAGAACAGCCATTCAAAAGTGAGCGTAATCAGTTTCAGCGGCGGTTCAATGTGGATTTCCGGGATCACACGCCGCGACTGGCCCAGTTCTGTAGTGGATCGGTCTCCCAGCGCCTGCAAGATGTAAGGCCTGGGATCGCGTGTGAGATGTAAGGCCTGGGATCGCGTGTGAGATGTAAGGCGTGGGACCGCGTGTGAGATATAAGCGCGGGACCGACACGAGACGAAAATCGGTCTGCGATCGCTGCTATTTGATCAGTGCGAGAGCGTGTGCAGAGCAACTCGGCAGTTGCGTGCGGCTTCCTCGGTTCCGGTGCCGCCCGGAAGACCGGGTCGTGACAGTTACTTCCGTGGCCCGACGAAACCCTCGTAACCGAACGACGTCCCGTTGCCGGCGTCGGTTCCCTGACTCACAGGGTCGACAACGGTATCCCCGGTTCGCCGCGCAGGAACCAGGATATCGGGGTGAATCCGGAGCTCGCCCTCGACGACCCGCGCGTAGATCACCACGCCAAGGAAGCCGAGGAAGCCGGCAGCGACGCCGAGCAGGCCCGCTTCCGGACCGAAGGCGCCGCCGGTCCAGAGCGCCGGACCGGTCACGTCCACTGCGAGGACGCGAGCCGGGACCACGATCCCACTCACGGGGTGGCCGAACAGCACGCCCAGCGCGATGTTCCAGGCGGCGTGGAAGCCGACTGCGAAGCCCAGTCGACCGGTCAGGACGTAACTCGCAGCGACCGTCAGAGCGATGAAGCCGATCACTGCCACGGAGACGACCGACGCGCCCTCGTTCGCCAGGTGGATGGTACCAAACAGGAGACTGGAGAGCAGGACGGCCACGCCAGTAGCCACGACTACCCCCCGCCCGGCGAGCCCCTCGGCAACGTTCGTCAGGACGACCCCCCGAACGACGAGCTCCTCGTAGAACCCGACGACTGCGAACAGGACCACCGAGGCGACCAGCAGGGCCACGAATCCGCCGGGGCCAGCGACGGCGGTATCGACGACGACGGCCCAGCCGGCAGCGAGCTCGACCCCCAGAACGGCGGTCTGCACAGCGACTGCCAGCGTGACACCGGCAAGCAGGTCACGCCACCACGCCTGACCGCCCCGGAAGCCGTAGTCCGCCAGGGACCGCCGATCGATAGTCCGGGCGACGATCGCGACGCCGACGACCGCGCCCAGCGCGAGGCCCACCGTCGTCAGGACGAGATAGTACGCCGGCGAAATCGACGGCCACAGCACGGCTGCGAGAATATCAGCGAGGACCGATCCGACAACGGCCAACAGCGCGATCAGGACGAACCCGACAACGAGGCGGACTGGCGCACGAGGTCGAGCTTCCGTAGTATTCCAGAAGTATGTACGTAATCCCATAACGTGTTAATCGACGTACATCAACGTAAAGACATACTGTCGTGAGATAGCTCTTAGCGCCCGTCCGTGACCTCAGCGCTCGATCCGGTCGGGCGTCGGGGTCGCTTTCAAACAGACGTGAGAGAGGAGCTTCTGCAACTGATTCCGCATCTACTCGCACGACAGCGTGCGATGGTGTAAGTGAGGACTTGCAAACGCTACTCTAGCCGCCGATCGACGGGCTTCGACTCGATCGGAAAGCTTGCTTGCAATCGAACCAGGCGCTTGGGTCGGGCCGTGTTCATCGCTGTGAAGTGTCAAACTGTATTTATGGTGTCATCACACGTCTATAGCCCCCGTAGAACTCCTCGAAGTTCCTCAGCAGACTATGACTCAAACCATCGAACCCACCATCGCTACGGAACCTACCGTCACCCGATCGGGACGCGGACGCACCTTCGCGGTCTCCGTTGGCCTGCTCGTGCTCGCAATCGTCGCCCAGATGGTCGTCACCATCCCCGCCGCGATGGGCTACCTCGCGCTCGGCGGGTCACTCACATCGCCTGTCGCGTTCGTCGTCCTCGCTGTCCTCGGCCAGATCGTCTTCCTCGCAGTCGGCTACCTGTTCGTTACCCGTCGGCTCGGTAGCGTCAGGGCCACGGTTCCTGCTGTTGGACACTTCGGTCTCGTCGCCATCGGATCGGCGCTGATCCTCGCAGTGACCCTCGGCGGCACGGCGGCACTGGCCGCGGTCGGCCTCGCTGCGCCCGACGACGCGATGCTCGTCGTCGCGGAGTCCCAGCCGTGGGTCCTGCTTGTCTTCGCCGCGCTGTCGCTCGTGTTGATCGGTCCCGCCGAGGAACTGTTCTTCCGCGGGGCAGTCCAGGGGAACCTTCGGACGGCCTTCGGCCCCGTCACTGCTATCGGGTTGACCAGCCTGTTGTTCGGGGCAGTCCACGTCACGGGGTTCCTCTCCGCCGGCGTCGCCCTCTCGGCGGCCGTCGTGGGAAGCCTCTCGCTGAATGTCCTCAGTGCCGTCATCTTCGGCGCACTCTACGAGCGGTCGGGGAACCTCACCATCCCCGCCATTGTCCACGGCCTGACAAACGCCGTCGGACTGACCGTCGTCTACCTGACGCTCTGATCCGTCACATCGTTCGGTGTTGACTGTCATACGTCAGCGAGCTGATTTTCCCAAAAACGCCCACCATCTATCGCCGACGACTGATAACGACTGTTGTAGTCACTTACCGGTGCTCCCCGCCAACGGGGGTGGCGCTTGGCGGTAAACAGTGAGAGTAATCAGAATCAGTCGCTCGCCCGACCCTCGTACCGCGACGGCGGCGGGTACTGCGGATCGCTCGACTCGGAAGCGTCAGCCACCGGATCGGCGTCCCCGTCTACGATAGGTTCGGGGACCACACAGCGGTCGGGGCCCTGGTTCACGTGGGCGTAGTCCCGCGGCGTGTTCGCCAGCGGGTGGGCGGGGTTCTCCCGGCCGTCGATGCGTGCGGCCCGCAGTTCCGCGAAGCGCGCGATGCGGGCGCGGATGCCGCGCCAGTGGGACTCGCTGCCCGGCGGGATCCGTCCGCCATCGCCCGGTCGCCAGCCGCCGTCGCCGCCGCTCGCGGCCAGCACCTCGCCGTTGACCGCCCCCGCGAGTTCGTCGTGATCGACGAGGACGCCGACGCGCGCGTGGTCGGGGCTGTGCGCCGCCAGCACGTCGAGGCCGAGGTGCAGCGCCCGATACTCCGCGACGTTGTTGTTCGGCGCTGTGTCGGGAACGGACACGCGCGTTACGCGCGTCCCGTCGCCCGTTTCGATGACCGCTCCCAGTCCGCCCCCGTCGCGGCGATACGACCCGTCCGTTGCGACGTAGAAGTGTCGGTGGTGTGTTCGCGGCGGGTGCGCGATGTGGGGCGTCGGGGAGTCGTCGAACAGGTCACGGAGCGTCTGCCGGCCGTGAGCGGCCATACACTCGCTTGCGACTGGGGGTTCTTAAATATATCCTCGGTAACGGGGCGACAGCGTCGACGGCTGACGACCGAACAGTCGACAGTATTAGACACCGAGGCCCCGAAGACCGGACTATGACTCCGATCGAGACTCTGACCGCCCGCGATCTGATGACGACCGACGTCGAGACGGTCGCCCCCGACGACGACGTGAGCGAGGTGCTCGGCCGACTCGCCCGCGCGGAGTTCAACGGCTTCCCCGTCGTCGACGAGACCGACGCGGTCGTCGGGATCGTGACCCAGACCGACCTCGTCGACCTGTTTCAGACCCGTGATCGGACCCTGTGGATCCCCGTCGGCTTCCCGCCGTTCCTCGAAACGCTCACCTACGCCGTCGACGTCTCGTGGGACGACCTCGATCTGGGGATCGACCTCCTGCGGAACACCAACAAGCCGATCCGCTCGGTGATGACCGAGGACGTCGTGACCGTCGCCCCCGACACCCCGCTCGACGAGATCCTCGACCTCCTGGCCGACGACGAGCGGGACATCAACCGCCTGCCGGTGATCGAAGACGGGCGGCTCGCCGGGCTCGTCGCGCGGCAGGACGTCATCCGAGCGATCCGCGACGAGCGACGGGCCGCCGGGGGCGACGCCAGATAAATCGGGTCGTGACCGGCGACGACTCGGAAGGGCCGCGTGAGCGGCGGCGACTCGGAGAACGTGACAGCCGACGACCCGGGAGGGGCGTCGTGAGCGACCGCGCGACGATGTCGGCGATCCGCGTGATCCAGAGTGCCGCCCCTCGCGGAACGAAACGTTGAGGGCGGCCGCCGCCACAGTTCCGCTGTGACCCGGTATCGGAACCTGCTCCTGTTCGTCCTCCTCGCGGCCGCGTGGGGCTCGGCGTTCATGGCCATCAAGGCCGGCCTCGCGTACATCCCGCCGGTGCTCTTCGCGGCGCTCCGCTACGACGTCGCCGGACTCTTGATGTTCCTGTACGCGTTCTACGCGACGGATCGCCCCATCCCGAGCGGTCGAGCACAGTGGACCGTCGTCGCGGTCGGCGCGACGCTGATCATCGCCGGCTATCACTCGCTGCTTTTCATCGGCGAAACCGATCCGGCGGTCACCTCCGCGGCGGCGGCCGTCATCGTGAGCCTCAGTCCGGTCCTGACGACCGGCTTCGCGCGGCTGTTCCTCCCCGACGAGCGGCTGACGATCGTCGGGATCGCGGGACTGCTGCTCGGCCTCGTCGGCGTCGTGATCCTCTCGAACCCCGACCCCGACAACCTGCTTGCCGGCGGTGCCGTCGCGAAGCTACTGATCTTCGGCGCCGCCACGGCGTTCGCGCTCGGCTCTGTGCTGACCCGGCGGATCGACGCGGATCTCCCGATCGAGACGATGGAGGCGTGGTCGATGATGGGTGGTGCGCTCATTATGCACGGGATCAGCCTCGGACTCGGCGAGTCACCGGCCGAGGCCGTCTGGAACCTCGAATCGCTGGCGGCGCTCGCGTACCTCGCGTTGGTTGCCAGCGCCCTGGGCTTCCTGATCTACTTCGACCTGCTGGATCGACTCGGCCCCATCCAGATCAATCTCGTCTCCTACGTCGCGCCGGTCTTCGCGGCGCTCGCCGGGTGGGTCGTCCTCACCGAGGTGCCGACAGTGTACACCGTCGTCGGTTTCCTCGTCATCTTCGTCGGCTTCGTGCTGGTGAAGCGGCGGGCTGTCCGGGCGGAGCTCCCCAGAATCAGGCGGCTCATCCTCCGGTCGTAGGTGACACTGCCGTACTGAATGTGGCCCGCGAAGGGAGGAGGCCGGTGATGCTGGTCTCACTCCTGGCCGTCGTCCGTCCGCCGGATTGGGAAACGGAGCGGGAACCGAGTCACAGCAGTAGAGCAAGCGTCTCGGGGAGCGATAGCTGTCGATCGCCAGGAGTGTCGTGGTCGCGGCACAGGAGACGTTGGCTGGTACTTTTCTCTCCTCTGATATGATAAAAGATTGGGGATAATATTAAATCATTTAGTTTAGAATTGTAACAGGAGGATGAGTACTGACGACCCGCCAACCCAATCGGAGCACAGTAGCCACGACCACCACGACCACCACGAAGTCGAGGGCCCCGGCTATGCGACCCCCGCTGCGATGCGGACCGAGGGCGGACGGGAGAAGACCGCATACGTGATGGCACCCCGAGTCGGAATGGCGAACGACGGCCCGGACTTCGTCGGCGTCGTCGACCTCGATCCGGAGTCAGACACGTATAGCGAACTCATCGACACGATCGAGATGCCGAACAAGGGCGACGAACTCCACCACTTCGGCTGGAACGCCTGTTCGTCGTCGTGCCACGCCGAAGGGCTGTCCCGCCAGTACCTCGTCGTCCCCGGACAGCGCTCCTCGCGCATCCACATCATCGACGCGGAGGACCCGCGCAACCCCGAGATGGTGAAGGTCATCGAACCCGAGGAGCTCTTCGAGTACGACCTCTCGGCACCCCACACTGTCCACTGTGTCCCCGGCGGCAAGATCGTCATCAGTATGCTCGGCGACGCCGACGGCGAACTCCCCGGCGGCTTCCTGCAGCTCGATCAGGAGGACTTCAGCATCGACGGTCGCTGGGAGGCCGACCCCGGCGGGATGGAGATGAACTACGACTACTGGTATCAGCCGCGCCACGACGTCCTCATCTCGAGCGAGTGGGCCGCACCGAACACCTACTATCCGGGATTCGACCTCGACGACGTCGAGGATGGCAAATACGGGGACAGCATCCACGTCTGGTCCTGGGAGGACCGCGAACACATCCAGACCCTGGAGTTCGGCGAACAGGGCCGGATCCCGCTGGAAGTCCGGATGAGCCACAACCCCGAGGAGACACAGGGCTACGTCGGCGCGGCACTGTCCTCGAACATCATCCGCTTCTACGAGCGGGACGACGGCACCTGGGACTGGGACGTCGTAATCGACGAGGACCCCCGCGAACACGAAGACTGGGATATGCCCGTGCCGCCGCTGATCACGGATATCCTCCTTTCGCTCGACGACCAGTACCTCTTCTACTCGAACTGGCTCCACGGCGACGTCCGGATGTACGACGTGAGCGACTCGGCGAACCCCCGGCTCGTCGATCAGCTCTGGGTCGGCGGGCTGTTCGGCGATCGACAGGAGGTGCAGGGGACCGAGGTCCGCGGCGCACCGCAGATGCTCCAGCTCTCGCGTGACGGACGGCGGCTCTACTGGACGACGTCGCTTTTCTCCTCGTGGGACAATCAGTTCTACCCGGACATCGCCGAGGAAGGCTCGCTGATGCTGAAGGCGGACGTCTACCCCGAGGAGGGACGGATGGAACTGGACGAGGAGTTCCTTGTCGACTTCGGTGACGCACCCGGCGGACCGGCGCGCGCCCACGAGATCCGCTGGCCCGGTGGCGACTGCACCAGCGACGTCTGGCAGTAGATGGTCGCCGACGACGAGGGAACGCACGCCGTCGAACTCTGCTGGTCGGACGGGCGGACCGAGACGGTCCGCGTCGGGAGCGACGAGACCGTCGTCGACGCCGCCGAAGCTGCCGAGATAGCCCTCCCGTACGGCTGTCTGTACGGGGCCTGCGGGACCTGCATCGCCGAACTGCTCGACGGCGAGATGACACACCGGCGTTCGCCGCGAGCCCTGAAAGACCGGACGCTCGAAGCGGGGTACGTCCTGCCCTGTATCGCAACGCCGGAAACGGACTGTCGGCTCCGCATCGGCCACGACATCCAAGCTGAAGTCGTCGGCACACCCTGGAAATGAGCTGCACGCTCTGTGACCTCCCGACGCCGAACCAGCCCGTCACCGCCCCCGACCTAGAGGGCGAGTACTGCTGTCAGGGGTGTCTGGAGGTCGCACGAACGGTCGAGGATCCCACTGCGGCCGGATGCGACTCCGGGGAGTCATACTGATTACTCTCGTCTCGTTCCGCCGAGCGCCACCCCCGTTGACGGCGCTCGGCGGTAAACAGTGAGAGTACTCAGTATCAGTCAGCCACAGCCCGGGCGATACCGAGGGCTAGCCGGCGTATTCTCGGTCTCAGGGACAGACTCAATCCGAGGGTGGAGGCCGTTCTCACCCGCAACGGCGTCGATGTTTTGCCCGCTTTGCAGACGGTAGGATCCGTCCCTGCCGCACCGTACTTCCCCGGCGCTGTCTCCCTATGCAACGCCACAGGGGAAACGGGAGATAGATCAGAGATCGATGTCTTTGGTCTGGAACGCGCCCTCGTCGACCTCGGGATCGTACTCCTCGATCGCCGTGAGGACCATCTCCAGGGTCGCTTCCGGGCTCCAGCGTGCGGTGTTGACCGAGAGGTCGTAGAAGGACTGGTCGGTGACGTCGATGCCGTAGTACGAGCGGTACCGGCCCGCCTCGCTGACCTCGCGGACCCGCATCTCGGCCTCCATCTCGTCGCGATCCCGGGTCCGATCGACGCGAACCTCCTCGGGGGCGTCGAGCCAGATCCGGAAATCGGCGCGGTTGCCGGCAAGCCAGCCGGCGAGTCGCGATTCGAGGATGAACGCCTTGTTCGACGAGCCCCACTTCTCGGCGATCGTCCGGAGGCGACGGTCGAGCGCGCGGTCGATCTCGTCTGTCTCGTCGGTCTTCGCGATGAGCTGTGAGAGCGACATATCCCGATCCTCGGCGAGTTCGCGGAAGATGTCGCCGCCGGAGACGTAGCCGCAGTCGAGCGCGGCCGACAGCCCGTCACAGAGGGTCGTCGCGCCGCAGCCCGGCGGTCCCGAGACGGTGATAAAGAGATTGCTGTCGACCGACCGCGCTGTCGGGACGTGGTCGTCTGTCATATGTGTTGGGAGTCGCGCCCGGATACTAAAAGCCGTGTGACCGAGGACCGCTGTGTCGCCCGCGAACAGCCCCCTCGCTTGCGAACATTTCACGAACCGGTCGCGAACCGGCCGCGTTCGATTGCAACCGTCAGACGTTACGGGTCGGACCGCGTGAGGTCCTGTATGACCGACGACGCCGAAACGGGACCCGACCGCGAGAGCGATTACGAACGCGAACTGGAACGGAAGCGCGAAGAGAAGGACGACTTCTTCGGGTCGCACCCGCAGTCGCCGGTGCCACCGGAGGAACGCGACGACTTCGACGGGCTGTCGTACTTCGCTCCCGCGCCCGAGTACCGAATCGAGACCGTCGCCGACGTCCACGACGACCCCGAACCGGTGCCGATGGCGACGACCGCGGACGGCGAGGTTCGCTACGTCCGCATCGTCACCTTCCGGTTCGACCTCGGCGGCAAGACGTACGAACTCCACGGGTACAGACAGCGTCCCGACGACGAAGAGGAGCCGATCTTCGTCCCGTTCCGCGACAAGACCACGGGCCAGGAGAGCTACCGGGGCGGGCGCTACCTCGAACTCCACCCCGAGGGCGACCTGACCGACGGCGAGACGGTCGTCGTCGACTTCAACCTCGCGTACACGCCGTTCTGTGCGTACAGCGAGGCCTTCGAGTGCCCGCTGCCGCCGGAAGAAAACTGGCTTGAGACCGCGATTCCGGCGGGCGAACGCGACCCACCGGTGTCGGGGTCGCAGTAGCGCTCGACGCCTACAAGCGCATCGCCACTGGGCGGCGCGCAGTCGTAGCCGACAGAGAGCGACCGGACGGCTGTCGCCGACCGGGGACCTCGACCGGGGGCGAAAGGCGTTTGATCCGCACGGACCACCCTCGGGTATGGACCCGCGAATCCGCGAACACGCACGGACCGTCGTCGACCACTCGACCGGGATCGAGTCCGGAGACGACGTCGTGATCAGCGCGCCGTCAGCGGCGTCGGATCTGGTCGTCGCGCTCCACGAGGAGTGCGCCGACCGGGGCGCCCATCCGGTCTCGCTTTCCAGCGACGCCCGCGCGAAGCGGGCCTTTCTCCGGAACCACGACGGCGACTTCGAGACGCCCGAGCATCTGCTCGCGATGTACGAGGAGATGGACGCCTACGTCGCCGTCCGCGGCGACGTCAACGCTTCCGAGACAGCCGACGTCGATCCCGAGACGAACGCCGCCTATCGGCGGGCGATGGAGCCCGTCCTCCAGGAACGGCTCTCGAAGACCTGGAGCCTCACCCAGTATCCCACCTCAGGCAACGCCCAGCTCGCGGGGATGAGCACGGACGCCTACGAGAACTTCGTGTGGGACGCCGTGAGCCTCGACTGGGACGCCCAGCGCGAGCACCAAGAACAGATGGTCGAGATCTTAGACGACGCCGACGAGGTCCGCATCAAATCCGGCGAGGAGACTGACGTGCGGATGCGCCTTTCGGGCAACGAGACGCTCAACGACTACGGCGAGGCGAACCTCCCCGGCGGCGAGGTGTTCACCGCGCCGGTGAAGGAGTCCGTCGAGGGCGAGGTCCACTTCGATATGCCGCTGTACCGACAGGGGCGGGAGATCGAGGACGTCCGAGTCCGCTTCGCGGACGGCCGCGTCGAGTCCTACAGCGCCGGCCGCAACGAGGACGTCCTGGACGGGATCTTCGAGACCGACGAGGGCGCCCGCTACCTCGGCGAACTCGGGATCGGGATGAACCGCGAGATCGACCGGTTCACGTACAATATGCTGTTCGACGAGAAGATGGGCGACACCGTCCACATGGCCGTCGGCTCGGCGTATCCCGAGACCGTCGGCGAGGAAAACGAGCGCAACGAGAGCGCCGAACACGTCGATATGATCGTCGATATGAGCGAAGAGTCCGTCATCGAGGTCGACGGCGAGGTCGTCCAGCGCAACGGGACGTTCCGGTTCGAAGAGGGCTTCGAGTCGGCCTGATACCGATTACGCTCGTCTCTTCCCGCCGATCGCCGTCACCGGGGGTGGCGCTCAGCGGGAAAAAATGAGAGTAATCAGTACGGATCAGCGGCGCCGTCTCCGGCTTCGTCGACACGTACTTACATAACCGGGCAGGGAGTACTCCGGAAAGCAAATGGAACTCTCCCCGTCGCCGACATCTCTCATCCGGCGACTCTCCCGGCTTCCCCTCTTTCCGCGGCTGTTGTTCGCCGGCGGAAGCGCGCTGCTTTTGGCCGCGGTCGCGAAGGTCGCCGTCGCGCTCGTCGGCGGCGGGGACGTCCCTGTCGCCCTCCTGGAGTTCGTCTTTGTCGGGACGCCCGGCGTCGCACTCGCGTACACCGGGCTTCGGCTGCCGGAGTCTGAGATCCACCAGGAGCAGTATCCGCGAGTCCTCGGGTGGGTGCTCGGCGGGGTCCTGCTGATGTACGGGTTCATCCTCCTGCGTGCCCTCCACCCGGCAGTAGCCGTCCAGTGGTCGATCGGAACGCAGGTGATCGCGGTGACGATCGGCTCTCTCGGCGGGCTTGCGGTTGGCATCCAGGAGACGAAAGCCAACACGCGACGGGAGCAACTCCGGGCGCGGACTGAGGAACTCAAAGAGCGGGAGGCGGAGCTCGAGCGGAAAAACGAGGAGTTAGAGCGGTTCGCGAGCGTGCTTTCACACGATCTCCGGAACCCGCTGAGCGTCGCACAGGGGAATCTGGGGCTGGCACGGGAGGACGCAGACAGCGAGCGCCTGAAAACGGTCGCCGACGCCCACGAGCGGATGGCGACCCTGATCGAGGATCTCCTCACGCTCACCCGACAGGGCGACGCCATCCGCGATATGGAGTCGGTCGAACTCGGGGCGCTGGCGACGGCCTGCTGGGAGAACGTCGCGACCGCCGAGGCGACGCTGTCGGTGGAGACAGCCGACACGATCCGTGCCGACCGGGACCGGCTGCAACAGCTCCTCGAGAACCTCTTCCGGAACGCTGTGGAGCACGGCGGCGAGGACGTGATCATTACTATCGGGACGGTCGGCGGCGGCTTCTACGTCGCCGACGACGGGCCCGGGATTCCGCCGGAAGACCGCGATCGCGTCTTCGAGAACGGCTACTCGACGGCGCGGCAGGGGACCGGCCTCGGCCTCTCGATCGTCCGTCAGGTCGCTGCCGCCCACAGCTGGGAGATCGACGTCACGGAAAGCGAGGGCGGCGGCGCGCGGTTCGAGTTCAGCGGCGTCGAGTTCGCGTAGATGACCGCCTGCGGCGGTCCCCCAACTGCGCGGTCACTCCCACGAGAGCCCGACACTGTTTTCGGGGGCTGCGAGCGGACTGGTCGGCAGCCCACCCGCCACCTCCGGGTCGTTGTAACCGCCGGGGGCGACGTCGTTGGGGCCGTCCGGATAGAACAGCGACGCGAGCAGTTGGATGTGGTCACGACCGACACCGAGTTCGAACTGGCCGCCGCCGTACAGCGTGACGTCGTGTGCCGCCGCCCACTCGATCGTCGCGAACAGCGACCGGACGGTGCCGAACCGCGACGGCTTGATGTTCAGCCACGCGGGCTCGAACGGCCGTGCTTCGACCGACTCGACGCCGGTGATCGGGTAGTCCCACGACACCTGCCCCTCCGCGCCGTCGAACAGCGGTCGCGTCTCCGGTGTCAGCGCGGGATCCTCGAAGACCGCCTCGGGGAACGTCGACAGGAGGCGCCGGTAGAGACCGGGATCCGGGTCGGTGTCGACCTCTGTGCCCTCGTAGAGCCCCTTCAGATCGAGTATCCGAACCGCCTCGGTCGCCGCGACCGCGTCGACGACGTCGTCGGTCCACGCCGGCGTCGGATCGAGTTTGAACTCGGCGTCGGGGTAGGCATCGAGGATCGACTCGATCCGGTCTGTCGTCGGCGGGTCCCCGAGCCGCGTCGAGACGACAAAGCGGACGGACGAGGGCTCTCTGTCGAGCACGTCGGCGAGCGACTGGTCGTTCTGTCGCAGGGCGAGATCAAGCGCCGCCGACTCGATCGCCCACCGGCGGTACGGGCGTGCGGTCTCCCGCTCCGGTGGCTTCGTCGGGAAGAGATCGACGTCGGCGAGGTGGGCCGAAAAGGAGGCGAACGTGTACTCGCCAGTGAGATCGAGCGACGGTGCGTCCGCGAGCGCGTCGTGATCCTCGGTGTCGTAGGTGACGTCCTCGCCGCGACCGGTCTCGCCGGCCCCCGAGAGGTGGAAGGTGGTGGTCGTCCGGACGAAGTCGCTGGAGGTGTCGCGGTCGCGCCGCGTCCGCTCGGTCGAGTCGATCACGAGCGGGAGATCGGCGACGGCGTCGAAGAGTTGGCTCATCGGTCACAGGTAGGCGCGACGCGGGGAAAAGCGTGGTCGGTCGGCGCGGCATCGGACCGGGCAAACGCCGTCGCACCCTTCTCATACTGATTACTCTCACTGTTTCCCGCCGAGCGTCACCCACGTTGGCGGCGCTCGACGGGAAGAGACGAGAGTAATCAGTATCAGGCGCACCACGCTTCCACCTTCTTCACGCGAGTCGCGAGCGCGAAGAATGTCGCGAGGAAGGTGAGGACCACGGCTCCGGCGGCCGCGAGCTGCAACACGGTCGAGCCGCCAACCACCGCGCTATCTGCGAGCGGCAGGGCCGTGTGGTGGGGGTCGCCGACGATCGGAACGAAGTAGTCCACGATGTCGTTGAGGCCGTACCACGCGAGGGCGACGGCGACCGCACGGACCGGGAGGTCCGCGAACCGATGGATGACGAAGGCCTCGACGACCATCGCGAGGTGGCTGAAAAAGAGGAACACGTAGAGCGGGAACCACGTCGTCTCCAGGAAGGCGTCGGCGAAGACCGCCAGGACGTACGGCGTCCACAGCCCGAGCTTCCAGCAGCCGAAGAAGGCCAGCGCCGCGAGATACTCGTTCGTCCGCCCGAGCTTCCAGCTAGCGAAGGCCAGAGCGATGAACAGCGTCGCCATCGGGCTGTCGGGGACAAAGGGCCACATCACGACCGGTTCGGCCGCGAACTGCCAGGTGACGAGCGGATCCGAGAGCGGCAGCGGGTGAAAGCCGTAGTACCAGAAGCCGAAAGCGGTCCCGAGAAGGTTTATCGCGACGACGACCCACGCGAACCGGAGGCCGACGTTTTCGAGCCACGTCGGGAGCGGCGCGAGCCATCGCGGGAGGCCATCGGATTCGGGGAGCCCGTCGCCGGCGACCAACCGACGCAGCCTGGATCGTGACGTGCGAGACGATGCCATACTGGAGGCTCGGATTCCGGCGAAAAATGGGTGCCGGTTCCGGGTTGGAGCAGCGGGTGAATTCGCTCTCGGACGAGGCCATCTCGACGACCAGACCGCGGACGAAATCCGGGTCCTCGCGGGCGGGACTAAACTGTTTAAGTGCGTCCAACCCCAACCAAATTGTATGTCTGAGGAGACTGATCTGTCCGAACTCCGCCGCGGGACCGAACTCGTCAAGCGCGGGTTCGCACAGATGCAGAAGGGCGGCGTCATTATGGACGTCGTCGACGCCGAACAGGCACGGATTGCCGAAGAAGCCGGTGCGGTCGCGGTGATGGCGCTCGAAGCCGTCCCCGCAGATATCCGGAAGCGCGGCGGCGTCGCGCGGATGGCCGACCCGGCCGACGTCACGGAGATCGTCGAGTCCGTCTCGATTCCGGTGATGGGCAAATCCCGGATCGGCCACACGAAGGAGGCGCAGATCCTGCAGTCGGTCGGCGTCGATATGATCGACGAGAGCGAAGTGCTCACGCCCGCGGATGACAAATACCACATCGACAAGCGCGACTTCACGGCGCCGTTCGTCTGCGGCGCGCGCAACCTCGGGGAGGCGCTCCGCCGGATCGACGAGGGCGCGGCGATGATCCGCACCAAGGGCGAGGCCGGCACCGGCGACGTGAACCAGGCCGTCCACCACCAGCGCAACATCAAAGGGTCGATCCGCGAAATCCAGGGCAAGACCCACGAGGAGCGCGAGGCGTGGGCCCGCGAACACGAAGCGCCCGCGGACCTCGTTCACGAGACCGCCGAGATGGGTCGGCTGCCGGTCGTGAACTTCGCCGCTGGCGGCATCGCCACCCCGGCTGACGCGGCGCTGATGATGCACCACGGCTGCGACGGCATCTTCGTCGGCTCCGGGATCTTCGGCGCGGAGAACCCCCCGGCGATGGGCGAGGCCATCGTCGAGGCCGTGAACAACTGGGACAACCCCGACGTGCTCGCGGATATCGCCTCGAACCTCGGCAAGGGAATGAAAGGCGAATCCAACGCCAGCCTCCCCGAAGAGGAGAAGATCCAGGGCCGCGGCGTCTGAGTGGGCTGACGGCTTTCTCTGCTGTTTTTAGCGAGTGCTCGCGGGCCGTTTTCGGCACATCGATGAGTCCAATCAGTACAGCGTCGCGCCCGCGCTCACCCGCGTCTGGTACGCGCGGGACTCGACGCCGGCCTGAGCGAAAGCGTCAACCATCGCGGCGGCGACGTGGCGGCGGTCGGCCTCCCGACACGGCGCGATGATCGCCGGGCCCGCCCCCGAGACCGTGACGCCCGTCGCGCCGGCTTCGAGTGCAGCCTCGTGGACGGCGTCGTAGCCGGTGATGAGTTCCGCCCGGGCGGGCGTGACGACCCGCTCGTCCATCCCTGCGCCGACGAGTTCCGGGTCGTCGCGACACATCCCGACCGCAAGCGTCGCCGCGGAGCCGACGGTGTGGACGACGTCCTCCATCGAGGCCGATTCGGGAACGACGCCGCGGGCGTCGCGAGTCGAGACGGCGATTTCCGGCAGGCAGGCCACGAGCGGAATCGAGGCGTCGACGGCCGTGACGGCGTCGCCGCGGGCGACGGTGAAGCCCCCGAGGAGCGCAGGGGCGACGTTGTCGGCGTGCGCTTCCCCGGAGACGACGGCCTCCCCCTCGGCCGCGATGGGAACGAGTTCCTCCCGCGAGAGCCCCCGGTCGTAGAGCGCGTTCAGTGCGAGCGCCGCCGCGGCGGAACTGGCCGCCGAGGAGCCGAGTCCCGACGAGGGACGGACGCCCTTGTCGATCCGGATGTGGGCCGGCGCGTCCAGCGCCTCGGCGACGGCGCCGACGACGTTCTTCTCGGGATCCTCGGGGATGTACTGGCTGCCGACGCCGGTCATCTCGATCGTCGTCCGGTCGGCCTTCTCGACGCGGACGACGTCCGTGGGGCGGTCGAGGGCGACGCCGAAGACGTCGAACCCGCTTCCGAGATTCGCGCTCGTCGCGGGGGCCCTGACCGTCTGCATACGCGTTCGGTTGCCCAACTGCGAATAAAAAGGTAGCGAACGACGGAACCACAGCGGACGGGCCGTAGCCGAACGGAAAGCACTTTCCGGACTGCGGAGTAGTGAGGGTATGATCGGCGTCGTCGGCGGCGGGATCGCGGGACTCGCGGCAGCCTATCGGCTGCAGGAGCGTGGGCACGACGTACAGGTGTTCGAGGCCAGCGGCGACATCGGCGGCCTCGCGGCCACCTACGGGACGGCCGGCGACGACATCGAGAAGTTCTACCACCACCTCTCGAAGTCCGAGGAGACCATCGTCGAACTCGCCGGGGATCTCGGCCTCGGCGACCGGATCGAGTGGCGGGTCGGCACCAACGGCTACTACGTCGACGGCGTCGTCCACCCGCTCGATACGCCCTGGGAGATCCTCGCGTACCCGCACATGAGCCTCTACGACAAGTTCCGGCTGGGGATGCTCACTCTCGGCGTCGACGTCCGCGGCGGGATCCCGGACTTCGACGCCTACGACGACCTCGCGGCCTACGAGGACGTCACAGTCCGGGAGTTCGTCGAGGAACACACCACCACGAGCGTCTACGAGAACTTCGTCGATCCGCTGCTCGACGGGAAGTACGGGGATCGGAAGGACGAGATCTCCGCGGCGTGGTTCCTCGGCCGGGTGCGGTTCCGGGGCGAGCGGGATCCCCTCCGTGGTGAGATCCTCGGCTACTTCGACGGCGGATTCGGCGCCCTGCTCGACGCGCTCGTCGACGCCGTCGGCCGGGAGAACATCACGACGAACGCGCCGGTGACCGACCTCACGGTGGAGGACGGGCAGGTGCAGTCGCTGACGGTAGATCACGGCGAACCGCAGGAATCCGGCGAACCGCAGGAATCCGGCGAACCGCAGGCGTCCGGCGAGACGACCCACGACGTCGACGCCGCCGTCGTCGCGGCGATGCCGAACGTCTTAGAGTCGCTGACGGGCTACGCCTGCGAGATCGACTTCCAGGGCGCAGTCTGTGGGCTCGCCACCCTGGAGGAGTCGCTGTTGAACACCTACTGGCTGAACGTCGCCCACGACGCCCCGTTCGGCGCACTCATCGAGCACACGAACTTCGTCGAGCGGGAGCGCTACGGCGGCGACCACCTGCTGTACGTCGCCGCGTACGTCCAGGACAGCGAGGAGGACCTGTGGCAGATGGACGACGACGAAGTTCGGGAGGCGTGGCTGGCCGAGATCGAATCGATGTTCCCCGACTTCGATCGATCCGCGGTCTCGGAGTTCCGAATCGCCCGCAACCCCCGGGCCGCGCCGATCTACGAGCGCGGCTACCTGGATCTGGTTGTGCCGTACCACCTCGATGCGGAGGTCGGCGAGGGCGTCTACTACGCTGGGATGGCTTCGGCGGCGCAGTACCCGGAGCGGTCGCTCAACGGCGGCATTCTCGCGGGCTACGAGGTCGCCGATCGGATCGACGCGGCGCTGGGAGACGGGAGACAGTCGGATTCCGCGGGCGACGCAGCGCCGGAAGCGGGGTTCGATTTCAGCGGGGCCGACGGCGTCGAAAACGAATAGCTGGCAGGCCGAGCGACTTACGCCTCGGTCTCGTCGGTATCGTCGACCTCGGCGTCGACGTCCTGGAGTCCGGGCGCGACCTCGACGTCGACGTCGTCTGGTTCGTCCTGTCCGCCGACGCGGAGTTCGCCGTCCTCGCCCTCCACGTAAACGTCGTCGGCGAAGCCGCCCTCCGCGTGGGGATGCGCTGGCTCGTCGAGCCGTTCCGGTGTCGACGGCGCGTCAGGGATCTCCCGCGTCCGGAAGTCACCGAGCGGATTCGCGATATCGATGTTGTACCGCTCGAAGAACGACTCGTAGCGCTCGTAGTGCGGTTCCAGTTCCGAGGCGGGGAACTCCATCATCTCGGTCCAGCCGTGGTTGTAGAAGTCGAAGTTGGCCAGGATGTGGGTGATCTCGCGGGCCTCGGCCTCCGTGAAACCTTCTTCGAGCGCTTGCACGTACGTGTCGAACGTGCACTCGAAGAACGCCTCCATATGGGGCTCCCGCTCCTCGCGGCGGTCGTCGTCGGCCCGGTCGCCGAACACGCGGACGTGCAGGTCGACGAGTTTCTCCGTCGCGATGTCGCCGACGACCGGCATCGTCAGCGCCTTCTTCGCCGCGAAGTGGCGGATGTTCTGGTGGATTTTCATTGCACCCACTTGGGACCCGTCGAACTTGAATGACACGCGTCGACTGGGCTGAGCGGTGTCGCTCCTGACGGTGAGAGCCGAGAATGACGTCTCAGATATAGGCGAACAGTCGGCACCTGCACCGACGACGCCCCTCGCGCCGTCGCCATCCGATCCCGCGCCGACGTGCCGAGCAATCGCTGCCCGACGCGGGGCATTTGCTACGTCACGGGGAGGCTGGCCCCCGATCTTTTATAAAATCACGGCTGCGAACGGACGCCAGCGGATCCGACTCAGTCGTCGGCCCGGCCGCCCCACTGCTGGATGCGGCGCGGGCGGTCGGAGACGGCTTCGACGTCGATCGGTTCGTCCTTGGCGCCGAGGGCTTCCAGCGCCGCGGCGGCCGACGCCTCCGTCGAGAAGTACGTGATCTCCTCTTCGACACACACCTTGAGGGGGTCGAGGTCGCGGGAGACCACGAGGTCGATCCGCCCCTCGCGGAGCGCCGAGACGAGTTCGTCGTGATCCTCGAAGGTTTCGAGATCGAAGTACTCCGCGTAGCCGTCGAGCAGTTCCTGCCCGGCCTCGGTGTCGGGGTCGGGGAACTCGTCGGCCGAGAGGTCGATCCACGCGGTGCCGGATTCGGGGATTGGCTTGCCGGTGGAATCCTGGGCCTTGTCGTATGCTTTCGCGAACGTCGACGCCGTGCCCATCACCTCGCCCGTCGACTTCATCTCGGGGCCGAGGCGCGGATCGGAACCGGGCAGGCGGTCGAACGGCAGGACGACCTCCTTGACGCTCACGTCCCCGGGGATCTGCTCGTCGACGTCGAGGTCGTCGAGCGTCTCGCCGGCCATCACCTTCGCTGCGAGCTTCGCGATCGGGACGCCGGTCGCCTTCGAGACGAACGGGACCGTCCGCGAGGAGCGGGGGTTCGCCTCCAGCACGTAGACGTTGCTGCTCGCGGTTTCACCGCTCGCATCCGAGTCGCCCTGCGACTCGCTGTCTTTAACTGCCAACTGAACGTTCAGGAGGCCGACCGTATCGAGCGCGGTCGCGATATCTTCTGTGACCTCGCGGACGCGCGCCATCGTCTCCTCGTCGAGCGCCCGCGGCGGGATCATACACGCGGAGTCGCCCGAGTGGACGCCCGCGCTCTCGACGTGTTCCATCACGCCGCCGATGATCGCCTCCTCGCCGTCGGAGACGGCGTCGACGTCGAGTTCGATCGCGTCGGCGAGGAACTCGTCGATGAGGATCGGCTTGTCGGGGGAGACCCGCACCGCCTCCTCGATGTACTCTTTCAGTTCGTCGTCGGAGTAGACGACCTCCATCGCCCGGCCGCCGAGCACGTACGAGGGGCGGACGAGGACCGGATAGCCGATGTCGTTCGCCAGTTCCAGCGCTTCGGCCTCGCTGGTCGCGGAGCCGCCTTCCGGCTGGAGGATCCCCAGATCGTCCATCAGGCGGTTGAACCGGTCGCGGTCCTCCGCGAGGTCCATCGCGTCCACGCTCGTCCCGAGGATCTCACAGTCGAGGCCGCGGCGCTTGAGCTCCGATTCCAGCGGGTGGCCGATGTTGACGGACGTCTGGCCGCCGAACTGGACCATCACGCCGTCGGCGTCGGCCGCCTCGACGACGTCGGCGACCTCTTCGGCGGTGATGGGCTCGAAGAACAGGCCGTCGGAGGTGTCGTAGTCGGTCGAGACCGTCTCCGGGTTGTTGTTCACGACGTGAGCGTCGATGCCCATGTCCCGGAGCGCCTGCACGGCGTGGACCGAACAGTAGTCGAACTCCACGCCCTGGCCGATGCGGATCGGGCCGCCGCCGACGACGACGACGCTCTCGACGTCGCGATCCACGCGGAGTTCGCCCGCTGCAGCGTCACCCTCGTAGGGCCCGGTGTAGAACTCGGGCCTGCGCGAGGAGTAGTAATACGGCGTCTGGGCGGCGAACTCGCCGGCGCAGGTATCGACCTGTTTGTAGGTGCGCCCCGGCACGTCGGTCTCGACCTCGCTGACAGTCGCGCCCGTCGCGGTCGCTATCTCGGCGTTGGTGACGCCGGCGGTCGCGGCGGTGGTGAAGTCACCCTCCTGGGCGGCGTCCATCGCCTCGGAGACGCGCTGGTAGCGTTCGAGGTACCACTCCTTGATGCCGGTCAGTTCCTGCACCTCCGCGACGGAGTAGCCGCGGTCGAAGGCCTCGAAGATGGCGAACGTCCGGTCGGGGGTCGGCCGTTCGAGCAGTTCCGTCTCCAGGGTCTCGTCGGAGACGGTCTCGACGTCCGTCGCGGGCTCGTACTCCGTCGAGCGGATCGCTTTCAGCATCGACTCCTCGAACGTCCGCCCGATCGCCATCGCCTCGCCGGTCGACTTCATCGCCGTCGAGAGCGTGAAGTCGACGTCGTCGAACTTGTCCTTGGGCCACCGGGGAATCTTGGTGACCACGTAGTCGATCGCGGGCTCGAACGCCGCGGTCGTCTCGCCGGTGATCTCGTTTTCGATCTCGTGGAGGCGCTTGCCGAGTGCGACCTTCGCGGTCACGCGGGCGATCGGGTAGCCGGTCGCCTTCGATGCCAGCGCCGACGACCGGGAGACGCGGGGGTTCACCTCGACGACGCGGTACTCGCCGCCGGGGGTGCCGTCGTCGTGCCACGCGAACTGGATGTTACAGCCGCCCTGGATGCCGAGTTCGCGGATCACCTCCAGCGCCGCGTCGCGCATCTCCTGGTGGCCCTCGTCGGGGATGACCTGCGAGGGCGTGACCACGATGGACTCGCCGGTGTGGATGCCCATCGGGTCGATGTTCTCCATATTGCAGATGATGATACAGGAGTTGTCGGCGTCGCGCATCACCTCGTACTCCAGTTCGACCCACCCGGAGATGGACTCGGTGATGAGCACCTCGCTGTTGCGCGAGAGGCGAAGCCCCTTCCGGACGCGCTCGTACAGTTCCTCCTTCTCGTGGACGACGCCGGAGCCCGACCCGCCGAGCGTGTAGGTCGTCCGCGCGATCACGGGCAGGCCGCCGACCGCCTCGACGGCGTCGTCGACGCGGTCGCGGAGGTCTACCTCCGTCAGGCGCTGGACCTCCTCGTCCTCGTCGAGGGAGATCGTCGTCGATTCGGGGACGGGCTGGCCGATGTTCTCCATCCGCTGCCGGAACAGATCGCGGTCCTCCGTGGCGTAGATGGTGTCCAGCGGCGTGCCCATAATGTCGACGTCGTGTTCCTCTAAGATGCCCTGTTCGGCGAGTTCGGCCGTGACGTTCAGCCCGGTCTGGCCGCCCAGTCCGGCGATGACGCCGTCGGGCTTCTCCTCGCGGATGATCTCGGCGATGGCCTCGGGCGTGATCGGCTCGATGTACACCCGGTCGGCCATCTCCGGGTCCGTCATAATCGTCGCGGGGTTCGAGTTGACGAGGACGACTCGGGCGCCCTCCTCCTGGAGCGCCCGGCAGGCCTGTGCGCCGGAGTAGTCGAACTCGGCCGCCTGTCCGATTTGGATCGGTCCGCTGCCGATGAGCAGGATCGTCCGGTCTTCGGACGCCGCTGCACCGCCGGTCGAAATGTCCTCGTCAGTCATCAGTGAGACGAAGTCCGCACATCGTAATAAGCCCGGCGGATTACTACGAGATACGAAAGTCGATTTCGAAATTCGTAACCGGAGGGAGTGGCACAGCACTCGGACGCGCCGCTCGGCAGCGAGGAGAGGCCACCGGCCGGGGCTCCGCCGTCAGTCCCGTCCCTCGACCCGGTAGCGGTACGGGCTCCCCTCGACGACGACGACCGGGCCGCCACGTTCCGCGATCTTTCCCAGAACGGTCGCGACGCGGTAGGAGGAATCGAACGCGTCGACCTCGCGCTCCCGCAGGCGATCGAGAATCTCGCGTGCAGTCAGCGGTTCGTCCGCGTCGGCGAGCACGTCGTAGAGTTCCTCGAACCCGGAGTGCCGGGTCGCGATCATACTCGGGGACACGTCCTGGGAGGGCTTAGATTCCAGTGCGACAGGCGTCAGACGGCCGCAATACGTCGAATTCGCGGAGCGTTTCGGACGGCGGTTGGAGCGAGGGTGCTACCTCCGCGATTCGGTCGGCTATCGCCCGCCTCGCTCCGAGTGCCCACCTCATACCGAGACGTCGTCGGCGGAGAGATCACGCTCGGCACGGTACTGGCTGACGAACTCGCTCACGTCGAACTCGTGCATCCGTGCTTCGAACTCCGCGATCGCCGAGTCGGCGTCGGCGTGGCTGACGGCGTGTTCCATCAGTTCGACGACGAGTTCGACGACGATCTCGTGGAGGCGCCGGGCGTCGAAGTCGGTCATCCAGACGATCCCGGCGCCGACGTCGCCGTCGTCGCTCACGTCCGCGGAGGCGACTTCTCCGGGGAACTCCTCTAAGACCATCCCCATCAGGTGGGCCGTCCCGAACTCCGGCATCTCCTCGCTCGTCGTCTCGACGGCCTCCCGGAGCACCGAGACCAGGAAGTCGGGGAGGAACCGCTCCGGGGGATGGACGTCCATCACGACCGCGTGGCTGCCACCGCAGTCGCACTCATACTCCCGCATTCCCAGGTCGAGCCGCCGCACGTCGATATCCTCGCCGCACGGCAACTCGAGCGTCTCGCCGCCCCCGCCGGGAACCTGCGGCTGTGTCATACCGGCCGTTCTCGTCGGTCGGGGTTAAACGTCGCGCTCCGGGCTCCCACGGCGTCGTCCCGGCGGTCGGTCAATCGCTCGCGGTCGTGTACAGGACCGGTCCGATGACGAGGAGTCCGAGCCCGAGGAACAGGTAATGGATCGGCACGAGCGACTGCGGCGTCAGTGCGAAGATCACACCGAAGAGCATCACGTTGAGCGCGAGGAGCTTCTGTGATCGAAGGGGCAGCACACCCACCGTCGCGACCACGAACCCGAGCAAGAGTGCCTGCCCGACGTTGTACTGGAGCAGGAAACTGTCGACGAGCTGTAGGGGGAGCATTCTTATCCGGACGTTCGGCGCGAATCGAGTATTAAAGTTCCGTTCTCCGCGGGATCGTGGGAACGAACCCATCCCGCTCGCGGCGACCGCGGGCGACCCGTCGGTCGATCAGTCGAATACTGGTCGTGAGCGATCAGTCGAGGCCAGTGACATCTCTCGGTCGAATACCGGTCGTGAGCGATCAGTCGGGGCCGGTGATGTCCATCGGGCGGATCCAGCCGTACCAGATCGCGAACACCATTCCGCCGTAGCCGAGGATGAAGACGATCGCACCGAGACCGTCGTAGCCGAGTTCGCCGAGCAGCCGGCGAACGATCCCCGAACCCGCGATCCCGACGAAGAGCAACGTCACGAGCAGCAGTTTATCCCGCGTCAGCTCGAAAATGCGTCTCTCCCCGTCGTGTCCGCTCCCGGTGTCATCTTCGGCCATCAATCGCTTTTGGGGCCGCGGGACCCTCAAAGGACCGGTTGGCGAACGGACCGGATTCGGCCGGCCGTACCAGTCGCGAGGATGGTCAGATAGCGCTCGGCGAGTGGCCGGGCGAATGGGGAGCCGTCGGGCGCTCATACTGAGTACTCTCACTTGTTATCGTAGCGTTTGCAACTGATTGCTCAGCCGATCGCACGACAGCGTGCGACCGTGTGGGCAAAGACTTGCAAACGCTACTATACCGCCGAGCGCCGCCAACGGGGATCGCGCTCGGCGGGAAGAGACGAGAGTAATCAGTATCAGAGCTTCTGGCTGAGCTGTTTGAGGTCCGAGGTGACCTTGAACACCTTGGCGGTCTGTTGTTCGTTCGCGGTGGCGACTTCGTCGATTTCCTCGTTGATCTCGTTGATGCGATCTGCTGCTTCATCGAGCATCCGAGCAATCTGATCGCCGCTCCCGGCCTGGTCGTCGGTGGCCTTCGAGACCTCCTTGATCCCGTTTGCGGCCTCCTCGACGACCCTGACGATCTCGTCGAGCTGTTCCATCGCGTCCTCGACCCGGTCGATCCCGGTGTCGATGTCCGCGGCCGTCGCCTCGACGTTCTCGACGGTCCGGTCGATCTCGCCTTGGATGTCCCGGATCGTCGTCTCGATCTGGTCGGCCTGATCCTGGGACTCCTCGGCGAGGCTCTTGACCTCGTCGGCGACCACCGCGAAGCCGTCGCCGGCCTCGCCGGCCCGTGCCGCCTCGATCGACGCGTTCAGCGCGAGCAGGTTCGTCTGCTCGGCGATGTCGTTGATGACGTCGACGATCTCGTCGATCTCCTCGGTGCGGTCCTGGAGGCCCGCGACGCTCGTACCGATCTGCTCTGCGGACGCCTCGATGTCCTCCATCACGTCGATCGCCGTCGCGCCCGAGGACTGTCCCTCCTTTGCGGCATCGACGGCCCGTTCGCTCGTCTTTTCGACCTCGTCGGCGGTGGCGGCGATCTCCTCGATCGTCGCGCTGAGGTTCGACATCTCCGCGCGGATCTCGTCGATGTTACCGGCCTCGGTGTCGGTGAGGTCGCTGATCCGTCGGGAACTCTGGGAGACGTTGTTGGCGAACTCCTGGAGATCCTGGGCGGCCTCGTTCGTCTCCTCGGCGATCTGCCGGCGGCGCTCGATCTCGTCTTCGAGTTCGGCCTCCCGGCTCGCGGTGTAGGTGTCGATCGCCACCTGCATATCGAGGTTCATCAGTTTCAGCGCCGAGAGCGTCTCGTCCACCCCGTCGTCGATCTGCTCGTGGACGTCGAGGATCGTCTCCTCGTCGACGCCGGCGGACTCGAGGACGTCTGTCACCTGCGACTGCATCCGCTGGTTCATCACGTCGAACAGAAGCTCGTAGTAGACACCGTACTGCCCGATATAGTGCTTTTCCGGCATATCGAGCAGTTCGTGAAGTTTGCCGATGCGCGCACGGTTGGTGAAGTACTCCCGGCCGTACTCGCCGTCGGTGAGTGTCCGCCAGTACGCTCGCTGTGTCTGCTTGAGCGCCTCGACATCTTTCGGCGACCGCTCGATCACCTCGACGGTCTCGTCGTGCTCTGTGAGATTGTCGTAGAACGCGTTTGCGACCGCGTCCTCGTGTTGCTCGAAGGTCGCGGCGAGCGACGCAAGCCGGGCGGCGTCGTCGTCGCCGAAGTTCAGGAAGTCCTTCCGCCATTGGATCTCCTCGTCGTCGAGCCCGATCCGTTCGATCAGCTGTGACTCGTCGACCTCGGAGTTCAGTCCGCCCTGTCCGAATACGTCTGCGTATGTGCTCATACGTGCTGATTAGTTGGTCGGGCGTTATCCCTTTCGACGGCGAAGAACCGGCCGTTCGCCCGTCGGGGAGCGGCCGCCGTGCGCGTCGGTGGCTGCCGTCGCGCGGGACCAGCCCTCATACGGACTGTTGTAACCTCCCACCGGTGATCACGGGACTGCGTCGTCCGATCACCGACGAAACGGTACAACCCTCCGTATCACTCGAACTGGTAGTCGTCGACCTCCTCCTTGTAGTAGTCGCCGTAGCTTTGGTCCTGCTGGGTTCCGGCGATGTGGGAGTCGAGCCAGTCGCGCGCGAACTGGAGCACCTCCATCGTGATGTACTCGCCGTTCTCGTGTTTCTCCCGGAGTTCGGTCACCTTCGCGGCGAAGTTCTCGTGCATCTCCTGGTGGTCGTGGAAGCACTCCGAACAGTCTTGGGCGTACCCACAGCCCTCCATAAACTCCTCCTCGTCGCCGAAGTGGTACTCGGTGTACCGCTCCAGTTCCCGCAGGGTATCGCCGAGTTCCTCCTCGGCGTGGCCCTCCTCCATCGCTCCGTGGAGTTCGTTGAGGAGTTCGAATAGCCGCTGATGTTGCTCGTCCATCCGGTCGATATCGGTGCTGTATCGCTCGTCGTCCCACTCAATGAGTGCCATAGGAATCTCCGTCCACTATCAGATTCCGGATTTATACTGTATTGCCGGCCCGATGATTCCCAGTTTCTAAAAATTCCGCCATTTCGGGTTATTTAGGCCCTCTATCGGAATTTCAGGGTAACATCTTCTGCGATAAGGATGGCGGAGAACAGCGTCTAGATATCAGATTTTGTAATAAGGCGGTCTCTGTTGGACAGTAACAACGCGAATGTCCCCCGTTCACGCTGAGGTCCGAATCTCGAACCGGACACCGCCGTCGTCACGGTGAACTGATCGCGTTCGCCCGCCAGTGACGCCGCGACGGCCGCGTCGGGATCAGCGGCAGCGTCGACGTGCAGTACACGGATCGAACTGCCCATACCGGGGACAGTTAAATGCGGCACCAAGGTGAGAATTGGCCACAAGATTATGCTTCCCGCCGTGGAACTAGAGAGTATGGCAGACACCAAGGAAGGACGCGAGAAGCAGGCCGCCGACGAGAAGCGGCGACAGATGCAACGGGACATCAGGGAAGCCCGCGAGCGTGCAGACGAGGAGGAACCGCCGATTCTGCGCACCGACGAGTCTGACGAGGACTGGCCGCCGGAGTGCCGCCGCCGCGACTGTTCGGAGCCGGCGACGTTTCTGGTGCTCGAACGATACCAGGAGGAAACCGGACACGGGGCCGTCGAGGCGACGGCCGCGCTCTGTGAGACGCATACGGCCGCCGAGAGCCCGACGAACCTCGACGGCGTCTACGAGGACTACGTGTTCCGCGTGGAGCCGCTTCCCACGATGGAGTGATAATGATTACTCTCGTCTCTTACCGCCGAACACCGCCAACGGGAGTGGCGCTCGGCGGCAACAAGTGAGAGTAATCATTATGAAACGACGGCTGTAGTCTGACGGGCGGTCGCGGCCCCTGGTTCATATCCGTCCTCGTCGGAAATCGTGTGTTGCGAGCGTCTCCCGACAGTCCGGGAGGGTCGGAGCGTCTCCCGACGGTCCGGGAGGGTGGGAGTCTAGCCGAACAGCCGTTCGGTCGCGACCTCGGCGCCCTCGACGAGCGTTTCGAGTTTCGCCCACGCGATCTCGGGGTGTACCATCGCGAGGCCGGCCTGCGTGTCGAACCCGCAGTCGGGGGCGGCCACGATTCGCGTCGGGTCGTCGACAGCCCCGGCGACGCGCTCGAGGCGGTCTGCGACGACTTCGGGGTGTTCGACGATATTCGTTTTGACGTCGACGACGCCGGGGATCAGGGTCCAGCCGTCCGGAAGCGGGTGTTCGCGAAAGACGCGGTATTCGTGTTGGTGTCGTGGATTCGCCTCCTCGATCGAGAGGCCGCCGACGTCGAGATCGTAGAGGATCGGCAGGATCTCTTCGAGCGGCTTATCCCGGTGGTGCGGTCCCTCGTAGCTCCCCCAGCAGGTGTGGACGCGGAGCTGCTCGTCGGGGATGTCGGCCGTCGCCTCGTTGAGCGCCTCGACGTGCATCCGGACGATCGGCTTGAGCTTCTCGATCGGCCGGTCCCCGAAGCCGCGGTGGCCCGTCGTCAGCAGATCGGGAGCGTCGAGCTGGAGCGTCGCTCCGGTCTCGGCGATCAGTTCGTACTCCCGTTTGAGCGCGTCGCCGACGACGGAGAGGAACTCCTCGTGGGAGTCGTAGTAGTCGTTGACGAGCGTCGCGGCGGCGATGCCGGGTGAGGCGGCCGTCAGGAACGTTCCCTCGAAGTCGGCGTCGGCGGCGTCGAGCAGTTCGACGAAGGTGTCGATCTCCTCGCGGGCGGCCTCCTCGCCCGCGTACTCGACGGGCCCGGTGACCGACGGCTGCTTCGTGAGGTCGATTCCCTCCGCCTCGAAGGCGTCCTCGGCGTACTCGGGGTAGTCCGCGAGGTCGTCCCACAGCGGCGCATCGCGGGTGTCGCCGATCCCGGTGAGGCGGTTCGCGACGTACCAGTTGAACGACACTCGGGGCTGTTCGCCGTTGTTCACGATGTCGAGGCCGATGTCGGCCTGTCGCTCGATGACGGATGCGGTTGCCTCGCGGACGCGGTCGTGCCACTCCTCCTCGTCGACCGTCTCGCCGGCCTGACGCCGCTTCAGCAGTTCGAGCAGGTCCGGCGATCGCGGGAGGCTTCCGATGTGAGTCGTCCGAATACGGTCGGCGGTCATTCGTGTCTGTGGGGATTCCACCAACCCTAATATGAGTTACGGTACTATAATATCTCTGAGTATGCTCAGAAGTAATCAATTGACCGAGGCCGATTCGTCGGCTGGCTACCGGAGACGGTGGGTTACGATCCCGTTTTGACCTCGTTGTCGTCGGCCGCGTTACCCTCGTCCGTTCCGTTGTCGTCGGCCGCGTTACCCTCGTCCGTTCCGTTGTCGTCGGCCGCATTACTCTCGTCCGTTCCGTTGTCGTCGGCCGCATTACTCTCGTCCGCTCCGGCGGCGGCGTCCTCCAGAGCCTCGTCGAGTTCCTCACTAACCGTCTCCTCGACCGTCTCCTCGACTGTTTCTTCCACTGTTTCCTCGACCTTTTCTTCGACTTTGTCAGACACTTCATCGGAGACCGTCTCGGCGACCTCGTCGACCTCCTTGCTGACGGTTTCGCCGACCGTCTTCTCGACTTCTTTGGTGACGGTTTCGCCGACCGTCTTCTCGACCTGCTCGCTGACCGTGTCGCCGACAGTCTTCTCGACCTCCTCGCTGACCGTGTCGCCGACAGTCTTCTCGACTTCCTTGCTTACCGTATCGCCGACAGTCTTCTCGACTTCCTTGCTTACCGTATCGCCGACAGTCTTCTCGACTTCCTTGCTTACCGTATCGCCGACAGTCTTCTCGACTTCCTCGCCGACGGTCTCCTCGATCCGTTCGGCCACCTCGCGGGTCATCCAGTCGGGATCGAACCGCGACATCTTCCAGCCGATGTGGATGACGTAGGAGACCAAGACGCCGAGGCCGAACGCGACGCCGACGCTCGTCCCGACGAGGAGGATCAGTCCGATCGCGACGAAGATCGTCACGCCGTACGCGAGATCGACGATGAAGTCGACACGTGCCGGCGTCATTGCACTCTCGGTGAGGTTTCGTCAGGTTCGCTTTGCGAGTTCATATACGGCCGTTCCTGCTCCAGGTACGAATAGCCGTCTGTTCGGCCACGAGACTCACACTGGACGGGCCGAGGTCCAATCGCTTAAGAGACTGCGACTAATCTTGCATATATGGTCGAAATCCTTCTTCTCGTCGGGATCGCCGTCTCGCTGTTTGTCGGCTTCAACATTGGCGGGGCGACGACGGGCCCCGCGTTCGGCCCGGCCGTCGGGGCGGATGCGATCTCGAAGACCGGGGCAGCAGCGCTGATGGCGGTGTTCTTCTTCGTCGGCGCGTGGACGATCGGCCGCCGGGTCGTCGATACGCTGGGCACCGAACTGGTCACCGACCCCGCCGTGTTCACGATCCAGACCAGCATCGTCGTGCTCTTTTTCATCGGCGGCGCGCTGTTCGTGGGCAACTACTTCGGCGTCCCGGCGTCGACGTCGATGACGGCGGTCGGCGCCATCGCCGGCCTCGGAGTCGCCGCGGGCGAACTGAACTGGGAAGTGATGGGCGAGATCGCGATCTGGTGGATCGTCGCGCCGATCGTCGGCTTCTGGGTCTCCGGGATGATCGGCCGGTACTTCTACACGCGGATCAACGAGTGGGTCGCGATCGAGAACACGCCCGGCCCGCTTTTGGAGATCGACCGCTCCGGTTCGGTTCCCCGCCCGATCACCGGCCCGAACACCACGCGACGCGAACTGGCCGGCGCGGCCGTCGTCGTCTCGATCGGCTGTCTGATGGCCTTCTCCTCGGGCACCTCGAACATCGCCAACGCCATCGCGCCGCTGGTCGGCGTCGGCGTCGACATCAACCTCCTGATCGTTCTCGGCTGTCTGGCCGTCGCGGTCGGGGCGTTCACCATCGCCCGCCGGACGCTGGACACGCTGGGCAACGACATCACGGACCTGCCGCTGACGGCCGCTATCGTCGTGGCCGTCGTCTCCTCGATCATCGTCACCGGGCTCTCGGCGATCGGCATCCCCGCCTCCTTCGTCATCATCGCGACGACGTCCATCGTCGGGCTCGGCTGGGGCCGGGCGACCCGGACGTCCACCATCCCGGACGTGGCGCGCGGCGAAAGCTCGCCGAACGTCTCCGTCGGCGCCCTCAAGGCCGAAGACCCCGGCGAGGAGGCGCCGGCGATCGGCGAGGAGGAGCCCGAGGACATCCCGTCGGCGGCGGATCTGTTCGATCCCGCGACGACCGGGCGGGTGATCGTGATGCAGAACGTCGTTCCGATCCTCTCGACGGCCGGCGCCTACGCGACGTTCACGATCCTGTTCCAGGTCTGGTGAGGACCCGGCAGCAACCGCGCCCGCAGGCGTTACCCGACACTTCTCCCTCAATCGAGCAGACCGGGATAGTCTGCCTGAACCGCCGTGGCGGCGTGTTCCCCGCTGATGAGACACATCGGCATCCCGATCCCCGGAGCGGTGTACGAACCGGTGTAGTAGAGCCCGTCGAGGCCGGTCCGGTGGCCGGGGCGGAACGGCCCGGTCTGCAACAGCGTGTGTGCGAGTCCAAGGGCGGTTCCCTGCGGGTTGCCGTACCGTTCCCCGAACTCGCTCACGCAGGCGCGTTCCTCGACGACGATCCGATCGCGGAGGTCGACGCCGGTCTGGGTCGCCAGATCCGTCAGGATCTGATCGCGAAACGAGGAACGGACGTCCGGTGTGTCGTCTAATCCCGGCGCGATCGGGACGAGAACGACGACCGCGTGGTGGCCGTCGGGCGCGACCGCGTCGTCGGTCTTCGATGGCACGGAGAGGTAGTACGCGGGGTCGTCGGGCCACGCGGGATCGTCGAAGATGGCTCTGAAATGCTTGTCCCAGTCGGTCGGGAAGACGAGGGTGTGGTGTTCGAGCGGGTCGACGTCGCCCTCGACGCCCAGATAGAGCATCAACGCCGACGGCGCGTACGTCCGCGACTCCCAGTAGTCGGCGCTGTGGTCGCGCGACGACGGCGGCAGGAGTTCCTGCTCGGTGTAGGCGGGGTTGGCGTTGCTGACGACGAGATCCGATTCGAGCGTCCCGGAATCGGTCCGGAGGCGGAAGTCGCCGGCGGCGCCCTCGATCCGTTCGACGGTCACGCCGGTCGTGATCTCGGCCCCCCGCTGGCGTGCGAGGTCGGCGAGAGCGTCGACGACACCGGCGATCCCGCCCTCCGGGTAGAAGACGTTCAGGTTCAGATCGACGTGGCTCATCACGCTGTAAAGCGCGGGCGTGTTGTGCGGGGAGCCGCCGAGGAACACGAGCGTGTACTCCAGCAACTGGCGGAGTTTTGGGTGTTCGACGTAGCGGGAGACGTAGCGGTCCATATTTCCGAACAGTCGGAACCGCGGAACCAGCGGCAGCAACTCGGGATCCAGAAACTCGCGGAACCGCTCTCTGCCCGCGTACAGGACCCGATCCATCGCCAGTTCGTAGTTCCGTTCGGCGCGGTCGAGATACGTCGCGAGCGCATCGCCCGCGCCCGTCTCGTACGATTCGAAGAGGTCGTGGACGTTCGCCCGGTTCGGCCGGATCGTCGCGCTGTCGCCGTCTTTCCAGAACACCCGATACTGCGGATCGAGCCGTTCGAGGTCGTAGAAATCCTCCGGCGAGCGGCCGAAGTGGGCGAAAAAGCGCTCGAAGACGTCCGGCATCAGGTACCACGAGGGGCCGGTGTCGAACCGGAACCCCTCGCGTTCGAGGACGCCGGCGTGACCGCCGAGGCGGTCGTGCTGTTCGAGCAGGCGGACGTCGGCGCCCGCGTCGGCGAGGTAGGCGGCCGTCGCAAGCCCGCCGAAGCCCCCACCGATAACGGTGACCGTCGTGTCTCCCGAGAGCCGATGCGACATACACGCTCGTTCGGACCGGACGCTTATCGGCGCGACCGCCGTTTTCAATCCATTGGAGTTTGGGTGATCGTTTATAAGCGACCGGTCCTGACCGCCCGATGATGAACGCGCTAGGGATCAGTTCCGTCCGTCGGTTCTGGCTGGACAGTGACACCCACCCGTCGCTGCCGCTCTCGCGGGCGGCACTGCTCGTCCTCGCCGTCGGGTTCGCCGCCGCAGGGGCGGCGGGAGCGAGTGTCCCGCTTCGGGCGCAGATGGTGGTCTACCTCGTCGGGATGGTCGCGCTGAACCTCCCGCACGGCGGGTACGAACACTTCGAGAACCTCCGGCGGCGACGCCCGTCGTTCCGCTGGCGCTACGTCGCGATCTACCTGGGGGCGATCGCCGGCTTCGTCGGCCTGCTGCTCGTGGCGCCCGTGCTGGGGCTCGCACTCGCGGTGACCGTCGCGATGGCGAAGGGCGGTCTCGGCGGTGTGAAGGTACTGGATGCCACGTCCGGGACCGAGCACCTCCGGACGCGGCCGCAACGCTGGCTCGCAGCGGGCGTCAGGGGCGGTGCGGTGATGCTCGTGCCGATTGTCTTCCACCCCGATACGTTCGCGACGTTCAGCGCGCTGATGGTCGGCCTCGTCGATCCGAGCGCGTTCGGGCCCTACGCGGCGCACTTCGGGACGACACGGCCCCTGATCGCGGCGGGCTACGGCCTCGCGCTCGCGACGCACGTCGGCCTGGGGTACGTCCGCGGCGGCGGCCGGTCGTGGCTGGTCGACGCCGGTGAGAGCCTCCTGCTCGCGGCGTACTTCGCGGCCGTGCCGGTCCTGATCGCAGTCGGGCTGTACTTCCCCTTCTGGTACTCCGCGCGGCAGGTCGCCCGGACGGTCACCGTCGACTCGGAGCCGGTCGGCGACGAGGAGTGGGACATCATCGGCGGCGGCGGGGCGTCGGCGGTCGCCCTCCGTGCGTGGGGCGTGCTCGTCGCCGGCGCGCTCGCGACGTTCCTGGTCCTCGCGGCAGTCTACTGGGCCGTGCCGAACCCGCTGGCCGGGAGCGACCTCCTCCCCGGAGCCGTAGCTTTCTGGAGCATCTTCATCAGTATCGTCGCGCTCCCGCACGTCGTCGTCGGCTCCCTCTTCGACACCGAACGCGGGATCTGGTACGTGCCCTAAGGTCGCCTGCGGACGTCCCGAGAATCATCCGAGAGTGCCGGCGACCTCGAAGACAAAGAGGAGGTAGTACAGCGATATCGCGAGGAGCACGACCCCGGTCCCGACGTTGACTGCCCGCCTGTGTGTCGTGAGTGCGGTCAGGACCCGGTTCCGGACGGGTTCGGAGGCGACACCGAAGAGCAAAAGCGGCGTTCCCATCCCCATCCCGAAGGCGCCGAAGTTCGTGATGCTCGCCACCGGATCAGAAAACAGGAACGCGCGGGCGAAAAACACCGAGATGAAGCCGGGATTACACGGCAACACGATCGCCCCGAAGAACGCACCGTAGACGAAGGCCGAAAGCGACGGATACCGCGTGCTCGGGGGGTCCAGCGTCGGCAGGCGTGACTGCGGGTGGAGGTCGGCGATCAGCACCACACCCAAAAGCGCCAGCAGGCCGAACGCGACGGGAGAGACGACCTCGACGACGGCGGTCAGTGACGTCTGCAGGAGCGTGGTGAACAGGATCCCGACGACGCCCATAAAGACCACTACCCCAAGCGCGACCAGCGCCGCAAGCGCGGCGACCGATCGTCCGTCCTCGCCCTGGTTCGAGAGAAACGCCAGAAACCCCGGATACAGGGGGATGACACAGACGGCGGAAAGTGGCGTCGCAAGCCCAAGCGTGAACGAGGTCACAGCCTCGCCGAGGAGCGACATCTCAGCACTCCTCGGCGGTCTGACGGATGGTCGGGCGCGTGCTGTCGGAGCCCGACAGGAACGTCGCGGTTCCCGACTCGCAGACGACGATCACCGGCGTGCTCGGGGCGTTCACCACCGTCGAGCCGAACCGGTCGACCAGCGACTGGGTCATTTCCGTCGGTGCGACCGCAAATCGCCAGCCGAAGTCGTTCTCCTCCGCGTGCTGCCGGACTTTGGCGGCGTCCTCGTTGGGATCCGTGTTGAGTCCGAGCAGAGTGTAGGTCCCGTCCAGTTGGGCGAGTTGGTTCGAGAGCCGCTTGCATTTCGGACACCAGACTGCGAACGACTGGATCACCACCGGGGCCGTGAGGCTATCGACGGTGAACGTCTCCCCACTACGCACGGCCGAGAGCTCGGTGGAGAGCCACTCGTCCGATGTGGGCGTGGCTGTCTCTGTCGCCATCCCGCCGGTCGTCGACCCGCCGTCGCTCGCGCCGGCTTCGGTGTCGCTGTCGGCCGACCCACCGCTGCCCAGGCACCCCCCGAGTAAACTCGTCGCCAGCGTGCCGCCTGCGGCGAGGAGTGTCCGACGGCTGCTCCTGCCGGAGCGATCGTGTGAGTCGTTCGTCATACTCGGAGTACTGACGGCAGTATACAAAGCGATTGTTCAAACTCCGTTCAAATTCTGTTCGGCCTCACTGACAAGTTCGTCCTGGTCACTCCTCGGTGGCTTCCAGGTCGTCGCCCTCGCGGATCCGCACCGTCGAGATCCGGGTGCCGTCGATGCCCGTGACTTCCAGCACGTGACCCTCGACGTCGACGCTGTCGCCGACGGTCGGCGCGCGGTCGAGCCGGCTGAGCACCAGTCCGCCGATCGTCCCGACCTCGTCGCTCTCGAAGTCGGTGTCGAGGGTGTCGTTGACCGTGACGATGGGGACGCCGCCGTCGACGTCGTACTCGCCGTCGTCGCGCTCTTTGATCGAGTGTTCCCGTTCGTCGACGTCGAAGTCGTCGCGGAGATCGCCGACCACGGCCTCGACGACGTCCTCGACGGTCGCGATCCCCTCGAAGGAGCCCCACTCGTCGATGACGGCGGCCATCTGCTGTCGGTCCTCCCGGAACTGGATCAGGAGATCGCTGATCGTCGTCGTCTCCGGGACGACGACGATGTCGCGGGCGATGTCCGAAGCGGTGGCGGCGTCGCCATCTTCGCTTGCTCGCAGGACGTCTTTGACGTCCACGAAGCCGACGATCTGGTCGTTTTCGTCTGCGTCGAGCACGGGGTAGCGCGTGTGACCGGCCGCGAAGACGGTCTCCCGGAGATCCGAAAGCGTGGTGTCCGTCGATACGCTCACCACGTCGGGGCGCGGGACCATCACCTCCCGGACGACGGTATCGTCGAGGTCGAACACGCGTTCGATCATCGCTACCTCCGTCGTGTCGATTTCGCCCTCCTCGCCGGACTGCGCCAGCACCCGCCGGATCTCGCCCTCGCCGAGCGTCTCGTCGGCCTCGGTGGCCGCCGGCACGCCGAGCAGTCCGGTGAACGCGTTGGCTGTGCCGTTGAACACGATAATGCCGGGGTAAAAGAGATAATAGAAGAAGATCATCGGCGGGGCGAGCGCGAGAGACAGCGTCTGCGTCCGGGCGATCGCGAGCGTCTTCGGCGCGAGTTCGCCGAAGACGACGTGGAGAAACGTGATGATGCTGAACCCGACCGCGAAGGCGACCAGGTGGATCAGACTCGCCGGGAGCAGGGGTTCCAAGACGGGTTCCAAAAGCGACGCGACGGCGGGTTCGCCGACCCACCCCAGTCCCAGCGAGGCGAGGGTGATCCCGAGTTGCGTCACTGCCAGGTAGTTGTCGAGGTTGCCCATCACCGTCTGGAGCGAGCCGGCACCGGCCCGTCCACTTTCGGCGAGCTGGTCGACCGACGTCCCGCGGATCCGGACGAAGGCGAACTCGGCGGCGACGAAGAAACCGTTCAGGACGACGAGAAACAGCGCGATGGCGAGCTGACCCACCGAGAGTGCGACGTTTACCATCGGTGGAATCGGCTGGCTGCGGCTGTCGGTCGTGACGCGTTCATACCCGTATCTCTCGGCCGACGTACTAAAATGGTAGACTGAACGGATACGGGATGACTGGTTGGTCGGCAGCACCCGGGAGCCGGGGATTCACCGGTACCATCGAGCGCCACCCTCGTTGGCGGACCTCGGCGGGAAGAGACGAGAGTAATCAGTATCAGGGCAGTGAGGATGTCAATTTTTCGAGTATCGGCGGGAGCGTTGGCGTCTCGAACCGCCGCCGGTACTCCCGTTCGAGTTGTCCGACCCCGAGCGGGAGCAGACTCATTCCGAACACGACCAGCCATCCGTCAAGCCCGATAGGCGTTGTCCGGAGCGCCAACGAGATGCCGGGGAGGTAGACGGCACCGAAAAGAATCAGCGTCGAGAGGCCGAGTGCCCCCCAGACGTACAGATTTTCCGTCACTTCGTTTCGGAGAATTCCCGATGTGATCTCCCGCATATTGAACACGTGCCAGAGTTGCGCGAACGCAAGCGTCAGGAAAGAGATCGTGACGGCCTCTCTGGTCTCCAAGCCGCCGACGTACATCCCACCAGCGATGACGAATGCGCCGATCGTCGAGGCTGAAATGAGCAGTCCGTACACCCCCAACTCGCCCCAGTGCGTTCGGGTCATAATCGGTTCCTCGGGATCCCTGGGTGGGCGATCCATAATATCTCTGCTTCCTTCACAGGCGCCGAGTGCAAACGCCGGGAAGATATCGGTCACAACGTTGAGGAAGAGAATCTGCAACGGGAGCAAGGGGAGCGGAAACCCGAGCAACGCCGCGATCAAAATGGCCAAAAGCTCGCTAAGGTTGCACGACATAAGATACAGCACGAACTTTCGGATGTTGTTGAATATGGTCCGTCCTTCCCTGACTGCGTGGTAGATGCTCCCGAAATTGTCGTCTCTGAGGATCATATCCGCCGCTTCCTGGGCGACCTGCGTCCCTCGCTGTCCCATCGCGACGCCGATATCGGCCTTCTTCAGCGCTGGTGCGTCGTTGACTCCGTCGCCGGTCATCGCGACGATAGAGCCGGCCGTCCGGTGAAGGTCGATCAGATCGAGCTTGTTCTCGGGGTTCACCCGCGCAAACACGGACGCGTTCACGAACCGGTCCGTTTCCGCCTGAGAGAGGGTCTCCGGGTCGTCGAGTTCGCGGCCTTCGATCACCTCCACATCGGCGGAGTCGACCAGCCCGACACTGTGAGCGATATTCCTCGCGGTCCCCGCGTGGTCACCGGTCACCATAACGACCCGCATCCCGGCGTCCTGACACCGCTGGATGGTCGGCTTGACCTCCTCGCGCGGCGGATCGATGAATCCGACCAGGCCGAGTAGCGTCAGGTCCTCGTACGGGGGGGTCTCCGTGCTGTCAACCTCCTTCCGGGCGAGAGCGAGGACTCGTAACCCGTCTTCAGCCATCCGGTCGCCCTTTTCGAGCCACTCCGCTCGGTCGCTGTCAGTCAGCGCCTCGGTATCGCCGTCAGTCTTCACGTGCGTGGCCGAGTCAATGACGGCTTCCGGAGCCCCTTTCACAGCAACTGTGTACGCTCCGTTCAGTTCGTGGTAGGTCGCCATCATCTTGACCGACGGATCGAAGGAGACTTCGCGGGCTTCCGGCATCGAGTCGAGGAGTTCGTCCCGGTCGAGTCCGCCCTTGATCCCCGCGATGAGGAGCGCAACCTCCATCGGGTCCCCAGACGTTTCGATTTCGCTTTCGTGCTCGGTTACGGACGCGTTGGTACACAGCACTCCCACTTCGAGCGCTTCTTGCACGATTGGATCCTGCGGTTCGTCCAGTTCCTGATCGTCCTGCTTGAACGTCCCGTCAGTCTCGAGCCCGGTTCCGGTGACCTCGACGGTGCCGTTCGCCAGCTCGTATTCGGCGACGGTCATCCGATTTTCCGTCAGCGTTCCCGTCTTGTCGGTGCAGATGACCGTGGTAGAGCCGAGTGTTTCGACGGACGCCAGATTGGTGACGAGCGCGTTGCGATCCGCCATTCGCCACATCCCCCGTGCCAAGACCAGCGTAGCGACGATGGGGAGTCCCTCCGGGACGGTCGCAATCGCGAGCGCGATGGCGGTTTCGACCATCAGGAACAGATCCTGCCCACGGAGCCACCCGGACACGAGGACAATCGTCGCAACCACGAGGAGGAAGGGGACCAGTTTCTGTCCCAGCTCGTCGAGTTTCTCCTGCAAGGGCGTCTCTTCTTCGGCCGCTTCCCGAAGCGAGGCCGAGATGTGTCCCAGTTCCGTGTCCGGGCCGGTCGAGACGACGACCGCTTCGACGGACCCTCGCGTTACGTACGTCCCCTTGTAGAGCATATTCTCCCGCTCGGCGAGCGGAACGTCCTCCTCGAGCGGGTCACTCGTCTTCCCCACGGGAACCGATTCGCCAGTGAGCGCCGACTCGTCGACCTGGAGCTTGGACGGTTCGATGATCCGTAGGTCGGCCGGAACGAGGTCGCCGGCTTCGAGAATCACGATGTCGCCCGGGACGAGATCGCCTGCTGGGATCGTCGTTTCCGCACCGGTTCGGCGGACCCGAGTTTCGATCTCCGTGATCTCCTGAAGGCTCTCTATCGAGCTGATAGCGCGCATCTCGGTGACGAAGCCGATCGCACCGTTGATGGCGAGGACGGCGAAGATCGCGACCGCCTCGACGACGTCGCCCATCACGAACGCCGCCAGTCCCGCGACTGCGAGTAACAGGATGATGAAACTCTTGAACTGATCCGCGAGCACCGCCGTCCAGTGTCGTTTTTCGGCCTCGCGAAGCTCATTGGGGCCGAACTGCTCCAGTCTCCGCGTTACTTCCTCGTCCGACAACCCTTCGTCACGAGAGACGTCCGCCCACGCCAAGACGTCAGTAATCGACTGCGACCACGGGGTTTGGTCATCGGATTTGTCTCGTGTCATTATTCACTGAGATTCTCCGTTCCCAGACGTGTTCGGGCCCGGCTTCGGCAACCTTCATCGTTCGCTGTTCGGGCCGGCTGTGTCGAGCGCAGACAGTCGCCGGTCGGATCGGATAACCGACCTCCCGTAATCACCGACATATTGTGTAAGTATATCATACCTGAGTACTCTCTTCCAGGGACGCGCTGCGACGACGAGATGTCACAGACGCTATGGTTCTCTACTACAGCCCCATTTCCCGCCGTAACTCCGATTGAACCCGCTCCGCAGTCGTCGTGAGCCCGTCACTCACGTCCACGGGATACGCAGCAGGATTCTCGACGGCCCGAACCTCAGGGGGCAGTCGTTCCAGAGTCGACATCGTCTCCTCGCGGATCTCATCGAGGGCCGGGAAGTCGTACACGACCTCGCCATCGGTCACGACCTCGACAAGGAGTTCTCGCCCGCCGATGTCCTCGTCGGTGCGCGCCAGAACATCGCGGTGGAACGTCTCGTCGCCGAACCGGTGGACACGCTTCGCTCCGGGATAGGTCACTTTCCCTTTCGAGAGTTTCATACTCGGCTGCATCGTGCCCTTTTCTTCGACGGCGACGAGTTTGTACACCGGATTGAGCGTTGGCGCGTCTTTGCTCGTCGTCAGCGACGTTCCCGGTCCGAACCCGTCAGCGACACCGGCATCGTCGAAAAACTCCTGCAGGAAATACTCGTCGACGCCTGAGGAGACGAACACATCCATATCGGCCGGCAGGATCTCGCGAACCTCCTGTGAGAGTGCGGCGAGATCACCGGAATCGAGGCGAACGCCCCGCACGTCGATATCCAGTTCCTGGCACACGTCACGCGCGGTTTTCGCCCCGGCAACCGTATCGTAGGTGTCGATCAGCAGTACTGTCTCCTCGCCGTAGACCTCGGTAAATGCCTCGAAGGCGGCTCGTTCGCTCGGGAAGCTCTGGATCCACGAGTGCGCCATCGTTCCGTAGACCGGGATGCCGAACAACGCTCCGGCGGCTTCGTTCGAGGTGCCGTCGACGCCCCCCACGTAGGCGGCACGGGCAGCCTTGACACCGGCATCCGTCCCGTGGGCTCGTCGGCTGCCGAAATCGACGAGCTGCTGGTCGTCACCCTCTCGGCGGACGACGTCGCGCATCCGGGCGGCTTTCGTGGCGATCAGGCTCTGAAACCCGATCTGATTGAGAAACAGCGTCTCGAACAGTTGCGCTTGGTCGATCGGTGCTGTTACCTCGAGGAGCGGTTCGTTCGGGAAGACAGCGGTTCCTTCGGGGACAGCACGAACATCGCCGGTAAATTCGAAATCCGCCAGGTACTCGAGGAAGTCCTCCGGAAACCCCTCCTCTCGAAGGTAGGTGAGTTGACGGTCATCGAACGTGAGGTCCTGGAGGTAGGCGATAGCTTGTTCGAGACCGGCGGCGATGACGTACCCGCGGTTTTCGGGCAACGACCGGTAAAACAGTGAGAACGTTGCCCGTGGGGTGTGGCCGGTGTCTCGGTATCCCCGGAGCATCGTCAGTTCGTATCGATCGGTGAACAGGCCGATGTTGTCCGGCGAAAGGTAACCGAATCCGACGGTTGCATTAGTCCCCATACCTGTGTGGCTCGTTATCATAAACCAAGTATCTGGTGTCGGTTCCGCGTTGCAGAAGTGGATCTCCTCCCCGACTGCCCTCCGCTTTCCTTCGCAACCACGAGTATCGCCTCCCCTCCAGCCGTGACGGTTGTGGAACGTCAGAATCGCTGCTGCCACGACGAGGGCCCGGCTGCCGATTATTCGAAATTGTAATCACCCGTTCTGGGTGCCTCAACTGTGTCTGTACGGACGGCTATGTCTGTACGGACGGCTATCGTAGCGTTTGCAAGTCTTCACTCACTTGATCGCACGACTACGTGCGATCAGATGTGCAATCAGTTGCAAACGCTACGATAGTTCGCCACGTTCGAGCCGGTACAATGCTCCCTCCCGGCAGAATTCCCGTCACTCCTCGTCCTGGAGGGATTCGAGCCGCTGCTCGAGGTCGTCAATCGCGTCCTCGACGCTCTCGCGTGCCTGGCCGCTCAGTTCTTCGGCCTCACTCACTGCCTCGTCGAAAGCGTCACGTACCCGCTGGACGGCCGTATCCACGTCGTCGGAGTCACTCATAATGGTTACTCTCACTGTTTACCGCCGAACGTCACCCCCGTTGACAGCGCTCGGCGGGAAAAGACGAGCGTAATCAGTAGCAGAGAGCGATCCAGAACCCACAATATCCCACGCGGGAATCCGCACTCACCAGAGCGGGGAGGGTGTCAACCTTCGCTCTCGAGTAGCCAGCCGAAGCGTTTCTCCCAGAACTCCTCGCTTCGGGGTTTTTTGCTCCGGCCGTGCGTCTTCTTGTCCCGAATCTGGCGTTCCAAGACGTCCCGTGCCTCGTTGATCGCGTGATTCGCGCCGTATCCCTCCCCGGAGGCGATGTACAGCCCCCGGTCGGTGTGGAGACGAATCCGGGCGAGCAAAAGCGGCGTCCCCCGGCGTTTCTCGTCGTGCTTGTGGAGGTGAATCTTGGCGTCGAGGACGCTCATACCGTGATCCCTGTCGTCGAATTTATCGATCATCGCGACGATGTCATCGTAGCTCATATCGTCGACCAGATCGATGCCGTAGACCTGGACACCCCGGTTACCGCCCGCCTCCCAAGTGAGCGCGTCGAGAATGTCGGTCTTCGTGACGATTCCGTCGGGAGTTCCGTCTTCCGTGACGACCAGCGACGACGCGTCGATCTCGAGCATCTCATCGGCGGCCTCGTCGAGCGTTGCCGCCGGGGTGATCGTCCGCACCGGCGAAACCATAATGTCCCGCACGGGGAGGTCCAACAGTCGTGCGAGTTCCCCCTCGCGGGCACCGTACCCACCACCTCGTGCACGACCAGCACTGGCGGAGATATCCCCGCCGAACGAGTCGACACCCGCTGCGTCGCCGGACTGACTCTGTTCCGTGGCACGGACGGTGAAATCCGTCACGTCGTAGAGACTCACGATGCCGACTGCGGAATCGTTCTCGACGACAGGAAGGTGGGTGATCCGCTGTTCCCGGAAGACGTGAAGTGCTTCTCCGAGCGTCGAATCCGGATCGATCGAAATGAGGTCGCTACTGGCGGCTTCGGCGACAGTCGCTGCATCGAGGAACGGTTTGACCGCCTCGAGGATACCATCGACTGTGACGACGCCGATCAGCTCTCGTCCCTCGAAGACGGGGAGCAGATGGGAGTCGCTGTCGATCATCAGCTGTGCGACCTTCCGAACGTCTTCGTCGGGAGCGAGTCGGGGGACGTGCCATACCAACGAGCCGAGCTTTTCGTTCGGCTGGTGGTGAGAGGTTGCGAGCTGTCGCCTCGTGACCACTCCTTCGAATTCATCGCCGTATACGACCACACCCTTGACGGTCGGATCCTCGAACGTACTGGCGAGCTTCGAGACGCGAGTCTCCGGGGACAGTTCGACGTAGTCGTCTGAAACGATGTTTGTAATGTCCATAGTAGGTGTCTCTCCGTTCCGGTTGGCTGCGCTTCACTGCAGATGGATCTGTACTGCCAACAAATGGTCTTTGTTGCCGTATCACAAAGACCCGCCGACTATTCTTACCATCTGAAAAACGTCTATATGGCCTCGGGACTCACGTCCCAGGATCTATCCATTGTGAATATGTTCAGCGCGCCTGTAGAGTCCGCTCGTTCCATTACTGTTCGTCAAGCATCTGGATGCCGCGTTCCACAACCGCCTCGGTCACGAAGAGACTCGTCTCACGCTGGAGTGCTCGCATACGGGATGCCGCTTCGTGTCCGTCGAGCAACCCGCGACCATACCCGAGCGCGATGACGCCGATAGAACCGCGTACTTCGACGCCCGCGTCGGACGCTACCTCTCGGGCAGCGAGGTCGTCAGTTAGGAGAATGACCCCCGCTCTTCAGCGACTGCAATCGCGGCGCGTTCTCCGGCATCCAGCACTTCAGTTCCGACTTGGCTTGCATCGGCTTCGACGAGTTCGTACGAGAGATCGACCAACCCGTCGGGAACACCACCGGCATCGACCTCTCTGTAAACCGTCTCTGGAACGAGGAGTGTGTCGAACGTCGTGAGCAGTTCGAGCGAATCGATTTCGGCGAGGTGAATGAGCGGCCCCGCGTCCGAGACAGCCGCAAGCATCACGCGTTCAAGCCCCAGTCGACGTCTTCCTCGACGACCGCACGCTCTCGCTCCGCTCGCTCAACTTTCGTCCGACCGACACGTTCGATTGCTTCCTCGCGGTCAAGTTCGCCGTCGAGATACCGAGCGAGGATGAGATCTACCCACAGATCTTCGAGACCGCGCTCGAGTGCCTGTTCGAATACTTTGGACTCCGGAAGGCCGCGGGCTTCGGCGATTTCTCGAACTCGGTCGGAGATTTCGGCGGCCATACCGTGTGATTGCTCGGCAACGTTCTTAAATCCGTGTCTACCTTCTATGCGGGAGCCTGACCGGGGCCTATGTCTCCCGTGACCACAACCAGATTACGTCAGAGATACCCTCTACCGCCAAAAATAGTGGCCTCTGCACTCGAACCAGTGATTATCACCGACTTACGAAAGTATCTATAGAATAACTCTACTCTCACTCAAATCGACAGACGGAGCGAGGTTGGCTACTCCGGAAGATTCTCTGTAGGAGAAGTGTCGATTGCATCACGAACCCTGGTAATCGCTTCAGAAAGCTGTTCCATAATGTTGGAGTAGGTCTCGCGATAGTCCGCCGTATCAGGAGAGATGCCGAATGAGTCCATTCCTCGCTCCCACTTGCTTGACGCACTCCGATGGTCTGCTACGACTCTCAGGTCATAGACTCCGTTTATTGGCTCAAAAACTTCTGCCGCCTCCTCATTACCCATATGGTCAGCTGCAAGTTCAAATAAGGCTGATTTTGACCCCCTAACATCTCCCTTCCGTTCCTCAGGGAGGATTTCTCGAATGCTCCCCGTGTCAATTCTCTCAAAAAACACCTTATTTAGCGCATCCATGCTGTCTAAAAGGGCATCTCGCTCGTTCCGCGAAGGCATAATTACGAGATGACTGGGGTCGGACTCCTCTAAAGCATCAAAAATTGAGTTACTGTATTCGTCTTCAACTACCTCATTTAGTGATGTAATTGCATTCAGTACTTGACCGCTGTACGACTCCGTATCGACAAAATCACCCAATACAAAATTCGTAATTCCCTCCTCTGGAATACCACCGGACGGGGCAATATTATGAGTCTTCCAGTGAGGAATCTCTTGGTCAGGAATATGTGCTAAATCGTCAAGTAGTAACGCCACTTCGAACTCGTCGTTCCGATAAACTCGTTCAGAGAAGATATCCTTCCAAGCAACGTCCCCACCCTGCCGTGACCACCAATTCACATCTCCGTCATCGGCCTGGATGTATTTTTCCAGCACGCTCATATCGAAGAAGACCCAATCGTAGAAGCTCATTGCCTCTTCTAAGCTCTGTGCACCATATGCTGGGCGTTTTAATCCGGCATCCTCGAACCCCCGCTGATTTTCCGCATCATCTGGAGAATAGGAATCTCCACGAATTGTTCTAAAGGGAATCTCTCGATTCTGGCTAGCTTCCTCCTCTGCACTCCGGTTTGCTGAAGAAGGCAAAATAGCATAGAAGCAATGTAATTCTATATGCGGATATCGCTCATCTAACCCATCAACATATCCTGAGAGCTTCTTTGCAGGAAATCCATCAATCTCTAACTCAGTCCACCCGTTATCGTCAATATCGACTTCTACAGTTGATTCGCGGAGACTCCGTGATTGGAAATATGCTAGAACGAGCGCTGCATTCCGAGCATCAAGATAGTCTAATAGATATCCAGTCTGAATATCCATCGACAGTAGATTGTCTGTAATGAACCCAGATTGTTCCGCCCGTTCCTTCCAAGCATCCTCATCAAACCGGATGACATGGTCGTCGGTTTCGTGGGAATGAAAATTCCTCAGACCATCTTCTACGAGTGTGTGGAAGCTCAGAATACCGTGTTCGACTCGCGGTGCATCATATCTGAGCTTTGTGAGAAAACGGCGTGCTTCTACTCCGTTGACGGACTTCGTAGATTCGTCGTCCCAGTGGTCGCCCTCTTCAGAACTCCAAGCAGGAGTCCCCCCGGAGAATATTAAGTGAGGGGCTTGCGATTTGGGGTCCCCATCAAGGAATTCATCAATATCGTCTAAGTCGACTAGCACAGGCTGGACATTGTATGCTTGCCGAAGCCTGCCGTAATCCGTCTCAAAGCTCTTATCGCCTGACTGGTACACTCGCGTCCAATTTCCCAAGATAGGCGAAAACGAACTTGCATCTTCGAATTCTAGCCATTGAGAAAGGGCATCACGAGGCACGGGGGATGAACGAGTGGAAAACATAGCTATAGATGACCACTTTCGTACGAGTCCATTAGAAGCTTTTCTGGGAGACCGCAGTACTACATAGAACGAAAGAACTGAATAGTCGGTAGTAGTTCGGCCTCGGCACTCATAGGGTTCGTCGTCGCCGAGCGCCACCCCGGCTCGGAACGGTGCTGTCGTCATCGGCCACCTAGTGATACGAAAGCGATTACAAAGAGCGTTCCGAGGCCCGTCGCCGCAGTTGCTGTGCTATACGACTCGGGCGAACGCGAGCGTCCCGCTGGTTCGCTCGACGATCGCGCGGACGGTCTGCCCCTCGCGTGCGCCGGTCACGAAGATCGTGAACTTCCCCTTCTCGGCGACGCCGTCGCCCTTCCGGCCGGTGCCGGTGATCTCCAGTTCGTAGGTCTGGCCCTCCTCGACGGCCGGGCCGGACTGCGATTGCGTCTGTGCGGCGCGCTTTGCGACGGGGCGGAACGCCCCACAGGCCTCGCAGCGAAGCATATCCACGCCGTCTTCGGTGACCAGTCGGGTGTCCGGCAGCCCACACTCAGAACAGGAGACGTATTCGGTGACGTACTCGTCGATCGCCGCCTCGAAGTCCGAGACGGTGAAGGAGCCGTTGTACCGCGCGCGGTCGCCCTCGAGTTGGCCGCTGGTCCCGAGTTCGCCCTGGATGTTCCGGTGGACGTGTTCGACGTCGCGGCCGAGCGCCTCGGCGATGTCGCCGAGGTTCGTCAGTCGGGTGAACGCCCCGTCGGTCTCGCCCGCGGGGTCGGGCACGTCGAGGCGCGATTGCTCCTCGTTCCGCTCCGGGAGCGAATCGAGCGCCCGATCGAGTGAATCAGCGTAGTCCATACGGGAAAGAGAGGATGGGCCCGTATAGCCGTTCCGTGTCACGGATTCGCGAGCGGGAGGATGGGGGGTTGTGCTGTCGCTGCCGCGATTACTCTGCCCCGTCGCTCTTCGCTACAGCACGCTCCCGTGCGGCCGCGACGACGAGCGGGAGCGTGATCGTCGCGTCGCCGACGACCGTCGCGTTCCGCGCGGAGCGTTCGAGTTTGCCCCACGAGCGCGCCTCGTCCAGCGTCGCCCCGGAGAGGCCGCCGGTGTGGTCCGGATCCATCGTCAACTGGACCGCGTAGTCGTACGCGTCGGGGATCGTCAGCATCGTCTGCAGGACGTAGTTCTTCGGCACGCCGCCGCCGACGACCATCGCCCCCGCCCGCTCTGCGTCGAACGCCAGATCCGAGAGGTGGGTCATATCGCCGAGCGCGTCCAGCCCGAACTCCGAGGTCTGCGAGTAGATCCACGCCTGGATGCCGAGCACGGAGTCCTGGATCGCCGGGCAGTAGATCGGGACGTCGTGTTCGTAGGCCGCGGCGGCGATGCCCGGATCCTCCGCGACATCCCGGGCGTCGTTCTGCTCTGCGTTCGCCCGCCCGAGTTCGGCGGTGAACTCCTGGATCGACACGCGGCGTTCGACCGCCGGGAAGACGTTCTCGCGGAGGTGCGTCTCGAACAGCGCGAAGTGCTCTTGGGGGAGATAGACGTTGTAGATCCGGTCGACACCCTCCTCGCGCAGGCTCTCGTCGTGTTCGCGGGCCGTCGCCGCCGAGTCGCCGCCGTGGGCCGCGGGATGGTCGTCCTGTGGGTTCGCCCGGCCGTGGTGGTGTTTGCCGCCGACCGCCTCGATGGCGTCGTGGGTCAGATTCGCCCCGGTCGTCACGAGGGCGTCGATGTGGCCGTCGCGAATCAGGTCCGCGACGATCGCCCGCATTCCGGTGGGGACCATCGCGCCGGCGAGACCGAAGAAGTTCGTCACGTCCTCGCGGGCGAGCATCTCGGCGTAGATGTCGACCGCGCGGTCGACGGTCGCCGCGCCGATCCCGGCCTTTCCATACTCGGTTGCCAACTCGCCGACGCTCATCCCGGCCCGGACTTTCGCGTGCCCGATCGGGGCCTCGTGAAACTCCTCGCGGTCCGGTTCGGCGTGCCCGTTGCCGTCCTGTGTCGTCTCGTCGGGGGCGTTGCCGTCCTGTGTCGACTCGTCGGGGGCGTCCTCGCTCATACCCCCTCGTCGACGGTCCGATCGGTTAGGTGTCGCGGTCCTGCGGCGACGTTGCCCGAAGAAAGAATCCGGTAGCTAGTCGGCGACTGTGCTCACCTCGGCGCCGACGTCGGTGAGCACCTCCATCCCGCGGAGCGCGACGGCGACGAAGCCCACCTTCGAGACGATGTCGAGGTACGTCAACACGAGCGCCTCCGTCTCCGGCAGCAGGAGGCCGGCACCCGTCGGCGCGAGCAGCCACACGACCGGGTACAGGGTCCACACGATGACCGTGAGGTTCCGCAGAGTCGTGAACGTCCCCGCGACGCGGGAGGAGTCGAACGACGCCCGGCGCGGGAGCGTCACTATCAGCAGCCACACGAGGCCGATGTACGCAACGACACCGAGGCCAAAGAGCGCGTAGCGCGTGACGCCGCCGGTCGCAGTCGCGGCGATGCCGGCCAGGACGACCACCGCGTCGACGGCGATCAGCGCGCCGAGGATCCGCCGCCCCGACTGCGCCAGCAGACCCAGATACAGCACCATCAGCGGCGTCGTCAGGAGCCAGTCGATATAGCGGACGATCTCGATTTCGGTCCCGCCGACGGAGGCGTACCCATAGCCCGTCGCCATCAGCAGATACGCGACCGAGGCGATCCCGGTCACGCCGGCCAGGACGGCCGTGAGATCACGCGTCTTCGACTCGATCAGGAACCGGTAGGCCGACGGGAGCGTCCCCGCAGTCATCCCCGCGAGGCCCACCCACAGCCACAGGGTAGTATCGAACTGCATCTCAGACACCTCCCCCGTCGCCGTCGAGATCCCACGATTCAGATCCGTCGGCGCCGTCAGCGCGCAGTTCGACGTCCGAGTCGGCGTCGCTCCCGAACTCGAACCCGGCGTCGTCGCCGTCGTCGCCGTCGTCGCCGGAGGCAAGTTCGTCGCCAACGCCGTCGGTGGAGTTCAGTCCGTCACCGACGGTCCCGCCAGCAGCTAAATCGCCGCCGGTCTCCTCGGGGACCCGGAAGTCTTCGAGTACCGTCCGGAGTTCGCGTGCCTGTGCGGTCAGTTGTTCGGCCGCGTCGCTCACTGTCGTCATCGTGCTCGTCTGTTGTTGGGCCGCGGCCGCCGCGTCGGCCGCCTCGTCGGCCGTCTGGTCGCCGATGGCCGCGACGTCGTCGACGCGATCGACGACGGCAGTCGCCGAGGACGCCTGCTGGGCCGTCGCGTCGCGGATCTCCTGAATCGACTCGTCGGTCTCCTCGGCGGCGTCCGCGATGCTGTCGAGCGCGTCGATCGCCGATTCGACCGTCTCGACGCCGCTCTCGATCCGTTCTCTGGTCTCGGTCATCGCCGTCGTCGTCTCGCCGGCGCGCGACTGGATCCGCTCGATACGGTCTTCGATCTCGGCGGCGGAACTTGCTGTCTCCTCGGCGAGTTCTTTCACCTCGTCGGCGACGACTGCGAAGCCGGCCCCGTCGGCACCGCCGGAGCCGTTGCCCACGCGGGCGGCCTCGATCGATGCGTTCAGCGCGAGCAGGTTCGTCTCCTCGGCGATGTCGCGGATGACCTCGACGACCTCGCCGACGGCGTCGAGTTCCTCCGCCAGGGCGGTGACTTCCTCGGCGGTTTCGGCGGTGGTCCGCTCGACGGCGTCCATCTCTTCGAGCGCGCGCTCGGCGTACGCGCCGCCCTCCTCGCCGATCGAGGCGGCGCGTTCGGAGGCCTCCGCGACCTCGTCGACGGTCGCGGCAATCTCCTCAGCGGAGGAGGAAAGCGCGTCGACCTCCTCGGAGACGTCGTGCAGCGCTTCCGTCTGCTGCTCTGCGCCGGCCGAGATTTCGGTCGTCGCGTCGGTGACCTGTTCGGAGGCGTCGGTCACCTCGTCGGCGCCGTCGTCGACCCGCTCTGCGGCGGTGACGACGTGCTCCGAGAAGGCTTTGACCTCGGCCATCGTCTCGGCGACCGCATCGAGCATCTGGTTGAACGAGACGGCGATGTCGCTCATCGCCTCGTTGTCGGTGTCGGTGTCGAGTCGCCGGGTCAGGTCGCCGTCGGCGACGGCGTCCATTACGTCACCGTACTCGGCGGCGGTCGCTTCCAGCGCCCGGTTTTTCTCCTCGATCTCTCCTTTCCGTCGCTCTGTCTCACGGATCTGTGACCGGAGTTCCCCGCGCATCTGGTCGAAGGAACCGTACAGCGTCCCGAACTCGTCGATCCGCGTCGTCGAGAGGTCGACGTCGAGATCGCCGTTCGCCATCGCGTCGGCACGCTCCGCGAGGTGGCGCAGCGAGACGATGGTGTTCGAGCCGACGACCACGCCGACGAAGGCGAGACTCACGAGCGCGAGCAGGATCAGACCCACCACAGAGGAGGTGATCTGATCGCCGAGCGCGAACGCCGCCGCCCGGTCGGTCCGCACGATCACCGTCCAGTCGTGCGACTGCATCCCGGCGCCGGCCACGAGCAGTTCACCCTGCCCCGCGAAGCCCCCGTCGGATAGCACGGCAGGATCGCCCTGGTAGTCGGTGAGGATACGCTCGCCGTTCGGGTGCGCGACAATCTGCCCCTCACCGTCGACGACGACCGTCGAGCCCACACCCGCGGAGTCGGCGAACGACTGGGTGTGTGCCTTGAGGTTGATCATGTAGACGAGCGCCTTCCCGTCTGCCCCCTCGACCGGCGAGATCACTGCCACGACCGGGAAGTCGACGACCGGGACGGTGAACGGCGACGTGACGTACGTGTCGTCGTCGGTCTCGAACGTCGGCGGATCAGTGGCGAAGGGCGCGCCCTCGTCGCCCGGGTTCACGCCCTCCATCATCTCCATCGAACTGGCCTCGATCGTCTGCGACTCCATATCGTAGTAGTGGACGGCGACGACTCCCTCCGGCAACGCATCGTGTTCGGCTGTATGTCTCAGATGGTCCGATATCGCCTCCGTGTCCCCACTTTTGATCACGTCCCGGGTGGAGTGAAGCCGAATCTGCCCCTCGATACCGCTCAGCCACGTATCGAGTTCCGCGGCCCGCGTCTCGGCCGACGTGCGGAGGTCTGTCTCCACCTCGTCCTCCAACGTCGCTGACGTCTGCTCCTGGACGACGAACCCGAACCCCACCACGAGTGCGACGACCGCGAGCAGCGCCACGCCGAGTTTTGCCCCGTAACTCGACCGGATATATTCGAACGGGTCTGATCTTGGCATCTGAGATTTCCTTGCCAGACCCGAAGTAAAAATCCGACTCGCCGATTATCCGACGTGATAATCGTCGGCCAGTAGATATATTATCGCGTCTCGGTGGTGGGATCGAGAGGGCGTCCCGGCCCCCGCTGTGGGAAGCGAACGCCTTCGGACAGCCACGAGCGGCCCCCCGTCCGCTGGCGGCGTGTCGCGGTCGTCAGAGCCCGGTTGGGTGAGAGAGCGTCGTCGTCTCGACACCCCACTCCGAGAGCAACTCACCCAGCCGTTCGACCCCGAAGGTCTCCGTCGCGTAGTGGCCGGCGAGGAACACGTTGATCCCCGCCTCCCGCGCCTCGTGGTAGACCTGTTGTTTCCCCTCGCCGGTGACGAAGGCGTCGGCGTCCGCGGCGACCGCCTCGTCGAGCCAGTCGACCCCCGAGCCGGTGACGATGGCGACGTCCGAGATCGTCTCGGGCCCGAAGTCGAGCACTTGCGGCTCCCGTCCGCCGGTGTCGAGTCCCGCCAGCTCCGACCGGAGCTCCGAGACGGTGTACGGATCCGTGGCCCGTCCGCGCTGTCCGATCGTCACGGGGCCGAGCGTCCCGAACGGCTCCCGGTCGTCGAGCCCGAGGTAGTCCGCGAGGCCCGCGGCGTTGCCCAGCGACTGGTGGCCGTCGAGCGGGAGATGCGAGACGTACAGCGCGATGTCGTGTTCGGCCAGAGCGGCGATGCTGTCGTAGTCGCGCCCGGTGACGCGGTCGAGCCCGCCCCAGACGAGACCGTGATGTGTGACGAGCAGATCGACGTCCGCGTCGGCGGCGTCAGCAATCGTCGCCCCGGCGGCGTCGACCGCCACGGCCGCCCGGTCGACGGTACCGGTCTCGGGGCCGACCTGCAGACCGTTGGGGCTGGCGTCGACGTCCGCGTACGCGTCGGTGTCGAGTCGATCGTCGAGTCGATCTGTGAGTGCCGGAAGTTGCATACGCCACCGTCGAGCGCCCAGGTGGTAGATACTTTCTGTCGACTCGTCCCCCGACCAGCGCCTATACAGAGGTTTCATTGCGGAGCCGTCCCCACATCCAGAGAGGATGTCCCTCGAAGAGTACGGCGTCGCGATGGACGACGACGAGATCGCGCGGTGCCTGGAATCGATGGGGGTCGGGACGCTGGCGTTCGGCGACGAGCGCGGGGGGTACGCGATCCCGATGTCGTTCGGCTACGACAGTGTCAACGACCGGTGTATCTTTCAGTTCTCCTTCGGCGAAGACAGCCGGAAGGCCACGTACATCGAGCAGGACAACCGGGTGTCGCTGTCGGTCTTCGAGTGGAACTCGGTGACCGACTGGCGGAGCGTCGTGGTACAGGGTACTCTCGAACCCGTCCCCGAAGAACGAAACGCCAAAACCGCAGGAATCTTCGCGGCCCACGCCAAGATCGCGTCCCTGGAAGTGTTCAGACGGCCCTACGACGAACTGGAGTTCGAGTGGTACGAACTCCGGATCGACGAGAAGCAGGGTCGACAGAGCATCCAGTAGGCGGCCGATCGCTCACTTTCCTGCCGCTGCGTGCGTGTAGACGAACTCCCGACAGAGTTTCGCAGCCAGCGACGCGGCCTGGCCGTCGTCCCGGTCGTTGACCTCGACGACGTCGAACCCGGCGGCGTGGGGGGCGACGGTCCGGACGACGTCGCGCATCTCACGCGAGGTGAGCCCGAACGGTTCCGGCGTGCCGGTCCCCGGCGCGAACCCGGGGTCGGCGGCGTCGATATCGACGCTCAGATACGCGGTGCGGCCGTCGAGCCGCCCCGCGAGATCGAAGTCGGGGACGGCTTCGGGTGCGACGACGGTCACGTCGTCGCCGTCCGCGCGGTCCCACTCCTCGGGTGATCCCGTCCGGGCCCCGAGGATGATCGCCTCCTCCACGCCGGTGGGGGCGGCAGCCGCCTCGGTGTCGCCGCCGGTCTCGGGCGCTCGATCGCTGTTGGTCGACGGTCCCCGGGTGTCGTTCTCCGTAACGCCCTCCAGGTCGTCGAGAATCCGCCGCGTGACGGTGGCGTGACTGTACTCGTTGCCGTCGAAGTCGGTCCGGAGATCGAGATGCGCGTCGAGACAGATGAAGACGTCCGGGTCGACGGCGCCGACGCCGGCCGCGGTGACGGTGTGCTCCCCGCCGAACAGCACCGGGACGGCGCCGTCCCGAACGACGTCGCGGAGTTCGCCCCGCAGCCAGGCGAGATACCCCGCGGCGTCGTCCCAGGCGCGGACGTCGCCGTGATCGTGGACGGAACAGTCCGAGAAACGCAGGTCGGTTCGCCGGTCGTAGTCGTCGAACGGCCGGGCGAACCGCCGGATCCGCTCGGGCCCGAACCGGGTGCCGGGCCGAAACGAGGTCGAGAGGTCCAGCGGGGCGCCCACGACAACGTACGCGGCGTCCTCACGCGCTGCGGTCGCCCCTGGGAACATCAACGGTCAGACGATCTTCCGCTGGCCCTCGTACTCGAGGTACTCGATCTCGTCGTCGGGCGAGAGGTCCTCGCCCTCGGGGATGCGCATCGTGAACGTCTGGTAGGTCTCTAAGTCCATAATCTGGGCGTCGTCGTCGGTCACGGAGACGACCTGCCCCTGCTTGCGCTCGATGATCGGCACCCACACCTTCGCGTCGACCGGCTGGCTCAGCGAGCGCTTCTTCTCGTCGAAGACCCCCTTCCCCTCGACCCGGGCCTTCGCGCTCCCGTGTTTGCCGGGTTTCGCGGTGCTGTAGGCGTTGATCTTGCACGGCGAGTCCTCCATCATCACGTAGCTGCCTTCCTGCAGATCGCGGACCTGCTTCTGCTCTTTCGGCATACCTCCGGATTGTCGTGTGTCAGGTATAAACGGTTTGGAAACGCGCCGTCCGCGTGTGTGACGGGCTACGCGACCGAACGGGCCGACCGCCGCGATCAGATCTCGTCGGGATCGCCGTCCGAGGGGCTCGGGTTCGAGGTGCCGTCCGCCGACTGCGTCCGGTCGTCCTCCCGCCGCGCGACGCTGCCGAGGGCGCCGGCCGCGACGTTCGGGAGGCTCGCGCTGAGGAGGATCATCGCCGTCGCCTCGCCGGGCGTGTTCAGGAGCGGAAGCAGATACTCGATCGGGAACGGCAGCGGCGCGTCGGCGATGACGGAGAGCGCGACCAGCCCCGGAATGAGGACGATTCCCCACGCCATCGCCGTCAGAAGGCCGTGCCACGCTCCGTCGTCAAGCCGCCCGCTGGCGAGGTAGCCCGCGAGCGCACTGCCGGCCAGGCCCCCAACGAGCGTCACGCGGCCGGTACCGAGAAAGACGAGCGTCTCACTACAGGCCGCGAGTGCGAACCCGGCCGCGACGGCTCGCCACCGTGTCATACCCGTCGCTCGTTTCTCTCCCTGCATAAACGTACGTATCAAATATTCAACCGTGATAACAGTAGCTGGACCGCAGACGCTCATATCGGGCCGCAGCCGCCCCGATTACTCGCGACGGTCGCGCATACTCTGTCTGGTGAACTGCGGTTTCGCCCGGATACCGCGTTTCCGCCGGAACGACCGGTAGAGTGCGAAAAGCGGCGGCAGCGTCAGCACCGCGGCGACGGCCGCCGGCAGAACGCTCGTTCCCTCGAACGCGTAGAGGATCGCCGTCGACAGCGCGCCGACGGCGACGAAGAGGCCGTAGACGATCCGCCGTGCGAGCCGGTCGAGGACGTCGTTTTCGTCCTCAAGCCGAACGTTGACAGAGAGGTTCCCGTTCTCCACCCGGTCGAGCGTGCGGTTCAGTTTCGGCGGGACCTCGAAGAGGGCCCGCGAGGTCTGCTGGAGTTGTTGTCCGCCCTCCTGGATCAGCTGTCGCGCGGTCTCCTCGTAGTACCCCTCTTCCTGCAGATAGTCGGTCGCGACCGAGATGAAATCGAAGTCGGGATCCAGCGTCACACACACGCCCTCGACGACGGTGGCGACCCGGAGGATCAAAGCGAGGTTCCGGGGGAGCCGCAGCGGGAACTCGTAGATCGTCGACTCGACCTGCTCGATGATCTGCTGGACGCGGTACTGTTCGATGTCCTCCCCGCGGGCGTCGGCGATGGCCAGTTCCATCACGTCGCCCATCACCTGCCGGTCGGCGCTCGGCGAGAGCGTCCCCATCTCGATGAGGGTATCCAGGATGGCGTCGATATCCTGGTTGGCGACGGCGAGGTAGAAGTCGATGATCTTGTCCTGGATGAACGAGTCGACCGTCCCGGACATCCCGAAGTCGTAGAAGATGATCTTCCCGCCGTCGGTCACCGCGAGGTTGCCCGGATGCGGGTCAGCGTGAAAGACGCCATCGTCGACGATCATCTGCAGATAAACCCGCTGGAGCGTCGTCGCGAGTTCCGTGCGGTCGATCCCTTTCCGGTCGAGGGTCTCGATGTCGTTGATTTTCGTCCCCGGGAGATACTCCATCGTGAGCACCCGCGGGCCCGAGCGGTCGTCGATCGGTTCCGGGATGAGGATGCGCTCGTTGTCCGCGAAGTTCGCTTTGATCTCCTGGAGGATCCGCTTTTCGCGGCTGTAGTCCATCTCCTGGCGGATCGTCTTCGCGAACTCGTCGGAGAGGTTTTCAAGCGAGAAGGCCCGACCCTGGCCGATGAACCGGCGGACGATCGGCAGCGACCAGCGGACCACCCGCAGGTCGGCCTCGACGAGCGCTTCGATCCCCGGCCGGCGGACCTTCACCGCGACGGGGTCACCCTCGTATTCCGCGGTGTACACTTGGCCGAGGCTCGCGCCGCTGATCGGGTCGCGGTCGAAGTCGTCGAACGCCTCGTCGACCGGCCCGAGTTCGTCCTCGATGACCACCTGGGATTCGTCCCAGGGCGCCGGCGGGACGTCGTCCTGGAGGCTCGACAGCACGTCGACGTACTCCGGCGGGAGGATGTCCGGCCGGGTCGACAGCAACTGCCCCAGCTTGATGAACGTCGGTCCGAGCGTCAAAAGCGTCTCGAGAAGCATCTCCGCCCGTTCGAGTTGCGTCTCGGTGCCGACGCTTCGGCCGCCGCCGAAGAGGATGTACTTCCGGCGGTCCCGCGTGTACGCGACGATCAGCGGGAAGAACTGTCGGATAACGACCAGAAACCGCCAGTACGCGCGGAGGTTCACTTGCGTGACCACCCGGCGGTTACTCGTCCTCGCCGGCCGACGAGATCGGAATCGTCTGATCGGGCGCGGACCCGCGCTTCGGCACGCGGACGGTGAACACGCCGCGATCGACCTCGGCGGACGCGCCGGCACCGGTCGCATCCGGCGGCAGCGGGAGTTCGGCGTCGACGAACAGGGGCCGGTCCTCCTCGACGTAGTGGAACTCCGCCGGGACGTCCTTCTCCCGCCGGGCCTCGACGACGAGTCGCCCGCGTTCGACTTTGAGGTCGGCAGTATCGGCCGTCACGCCGGGGAGGTCGAGGACGATCAGATACGCCTCCTCGGATTCGAGTAGATCGGCGAACACCGACTCCGGTAGTTCCTGAAGCGCATCCCGCAGTGCAGACATACATACTGGTACGGGCGGCGGATCGAAAAAGGCCGCGGTTGAACCGTCCGAGATTGGCCACAAGAGATACAATGCGCTGTTCTTCAGGCCGACGATCCGTCCCGGAGTTCATAGATTCCGGCGAAGGAAAGCGCCACTGATAATGATTACTCTCGTCTCTTCCCGCCGAACGCCGCCAACGGGGGTGGCGATCGGCGGTAAAAAGTGAGAGTAATCATTATGGACGAGGCGGGCCGTGCCGCGGCTCTTTTTGTACTCGCGCGCCACCGTCCGGTATGGACTCCCCGGACGCAGACGAGACACCACCCGATCGGCGAACGGCCGGTTTCAAAGACCGGACGCGTATCGACGCGGCCCGCCGCCGGGTTCTCGACGCGGCAACGCCACACAAACGCATAGAACGACTCTCACTCGTCCCCGCGGACGGCCGGGCGCTCGCGGAAGCGGTCACCTCCCAGCGGGCCGTCCCGGACTACAGGCGGGCGGCGATGGACGGGTGGGCGGTCCGCGCCGAGGACACCTTCGGCGCTTCGGACCGCTCGCCGGGAATCCTCCGCGTCGCCGACGACGAACCCAGTTCGTCCCCCGAGACGGCCGTCGGCCCCGAGCGCGCGGTCCGCGTCCACACCGGGAGCGAACTGCCGGATGGCGCGGACGCCGTCGTGATGATCGAACACGTCGAGCGCGTCGGCGAGGAACTGGAGGTGTTCGACGCCGTGACCGACGGAGAGAACGTCGCGCCGGTCGGCGAGGACGTCGCCGAGGGCCAGCTGCTGTTCGAGCCGGGTCACCGCCTCCGCCCGTCGGATCTCGGGCTCCTGAAGTCGGTCGGGATCGACCGCGTGCAGGTGTACGAGCGCCCGACGGTCGGCGTGATCCCGACCGGCGAGGAACTGGTCCAGTCCGACCCCGCGCCGGGCGAGGTGATCGAGACGAACGGGCTCACCGTCTCCCGACTCGTCGAGCGCTGGGGCGGCGTCCCGACCTACCGCAACGTCGTCACCGACGACGAGTCGGCGCTCCGGGCGGCGATCCAGCGAGACCTGACGAAGGATATCGTCGTCACGACCGGCGGCTCCTCCGTCGGCGCCCGCGACCTCCTCCCGGAGGTCGTCGACGACCTCGGCGAGGTGTTGGTCCACGGCGTCGCGCTCAAGCCGGGGCACCCGGTCGCTCTCGGCATCGTCGAGGAGACGCCCGTCGTGATGCTGCCGGGGTATCCGGTCGCGGCGATCGTCAACGCCGTCCAGTTCCTCCGGCCGCTCGTGAAACACATCGGCCATCTGCCGGACGACCCGCCGCCGACCACGACGGCGCGCCTCGATCAGAAGATCCCGAGCGAACCCGGTGTCCGGACCTTCGCCCGGGTCAAAGTGGCTGACGGGGCGGCCGGGTCCGACGACGATAGCGAGCGCGACGACGACGGGAGCGCCCGGGAGGACGAAGAATCGGACTCCCTCCCGACCGCGACACCGACTCGCGCGTCCGGGTCGGGCGTGCTCTCCTCGGTCGCGCTGGCCGACGGCTGGGTGGCCGTGCCCGAGGACCGTGAGGGGTACGACGCGGGCGAACGCGTCGCGGTCGAACGCTGGGAGTGGTCGGCGTGAGCGACCGAAAGCAGTTCCGCGACCTCGTCGCTCCCGAGGTCGCACGCGAGACCATCGCGTCACTGGACCTCACGCCCGAACCGGAAACCGTCCGACTCGCCGACGCGCGGGGCCGCGTCCTCGCCGAGCGGATCGACGCCGACCTCGACGTGCCGGGGTTCGACCGCGCGAGCGTCGACGGCTACGCCGTCCGCGGGCGAGACACCTTCGGCGCCGACGAGGCCGACCCGATCGAACTGGATCTGGTCGGCGCGGTCCACGCGGGCGTCGAACCCGACGTCGTAGTCGGGGACGGCGAGGCGGTCGAGATCTCGACCGGCGCGGTGATGCCGGACGGAGCTGACGCCGTCGTGATGGTCGAACGCACCGAGACGCGCTCGGCGGGGGGCGAAGGGAGCGATGAGAGCACGGCTGAGGTCGTCGCGGCGCGCACCGCAGTCGCCCCCGGCGACAACGTGATGCTCGCCGGCACGGACGTCGCGGCGGGTGCCCGCGCGCTCGGTCCGGGGACGCGACTGACACCGCGGGAGATCGGGCTGCTCTCTGCGCTCGGGATCGACGAGATCCCGGTCCGCGGGCGGCCGACGGTCGGGATCGTCTCCACCGGCGACGAACTCGTCCGACCGGGAGAAAAACTCCACAGCGAGCGCGGCGAGATCTACGACGTCAACAGCTACACCATCGCCGCAGGCGTCGAAGAGGCGGGCGGAGAGGCGAAACTCTATCCCCACGCTGGCGACGACTACGACGAGATGGAGCGGCTCCTCCTGACGGCGGCCGAGGAGTGCGACCTGGTCCTCTCCTCGGGGTCGACCTCCGCGTCGGCGGTCGACGTCATCTACCGCGTCATCGAGGAGCGCGGCGAACTGCTCCTGCACGGTGTCGCGGTCAAGCCCGGCAAGCCGATGCTCGTCGGCGAACTCGGGGCGAGCGCCTACATCGGACTGCCGGGCTACCCCGTCTCCGCGCTCACCATCTTCCGCACGTTCGTCGCGCCCCCGATCCGCGAGGCCGCCGGGCTCCCGGAGCCGGAGTCCGCGACCGTCAGCGGGCGGATGGCCGTCCGCGAGCGCTACGGCGAGGGACGACTCCGACTGATGCCGGCGGGGCTCGTGACGGACGCCGACGGCGAGATGCTGGTGTATCCGGTCGACAAGGGCTCCGGCGCGACGACCTCCCTCGTCGAGGCCGACGGCGTCGTCGCGGTCGATCCCGACACCGAGTACCTCGATCAGGGCGAGACTGTCGAGGTGCAACTGTTCTCCCCGGACGTCCGCGCGCCGACTCTGCTTGCCGTCGGCGAGGACGACCCCGCGCTCTCGCGACTGCTGGATCGCCTCGAGAACCCCCGGTTCCTGCCGGTGGGGAGTCGCGAGGGGCTGCGCCGCCTCGGTGGCGGCGTCCCGGACGTTGCCGTCGTCGCCGGCCCGGTCGAGCGCGACGTCCAGAGCGTCGACCTCGGCGGCTGGACGCGCGAGTGGGGGCTTGTCGTCCCGGAGGGCAACCCTGACGGCGTCGAGGGGCTCTCGGACCTGGTCGACCGCGACCTCGCCTTCCTCAATCGCGGCCGTGACGCCGGGCTCCGCCGAAGTCTCGACGTGGCGCTCGACGATCTCGCGGCCGACCGCGACGTCGAACGCCGCGATCTCACGGAGTCGATCCGCGGCTTCGAGGTGGGAACGAAGGGGTTCGAGAGCCCCGCCCGGGCGGTCGCCCGCGGCGAGGCCGACGCCGGACTCGGGCTCCGGGCCACGGCCGCCGAACTGGGACTCGGATTCGTCCAGGTCGGGACCGAGTCGGTCCGGGTCCGCGCGAACCCCGACCGCGCGGCGAAGGCCGGCGTCGAAGAGTTCGCCGCGGTGCTCGGCACGGCAGCGGACGTCTTCGACGGGCTCGCAGGCTACGAACAGGAGCAAAACCAGGACTGAACCGGCCGAAATCGGGTGAGGACGGTTACCTGACGCTACCGCCGTCGGCAGCGACGTTGTGGCCGCTCGGGCCCAGGGGCAGTTCGTCGAACGAGGAGACGCGGTGATCCGCGAGGACGCAGTGCCCGCGCCGCTGCGGCGAGTGTCGTTCCACGTGGATCCCGTCCAGGCCGGCGTTCCAGGCGGCGCCGACGTCGCTCGCGCCGTCGCCCGCGAGGACGCCCCGACCGGGAGCGTCGGGGTCGAGACCGAGCCCGTCGATCGCTTGTCGGACCGGCTCGGGATCCGGCTTCCAGCCGAGTTCGGGCGTGCAGGTGACGAACGCGTCGAACCAGTCGCCGACCTCTAATCGATCGACGACCGGTTCCGCGAGGAACGCCTGGCAGTGGGTGACGACGCCGACAGGCACGTCCGCGGCGACCAGATCGGAAACCAGCGCCGCGGCGTCGTCGTGGAGGAACGTCGCTTCCGCGCGGGCCTGCGGGTCCTCGATGTCGTGGAACGCGGGCCAGAAGGTCCCGGGGTCGATCCCCCACGCGCGGAGCTGGGCGTCGCGCGCCCCGCCGAGGCCGTGCCAGAGTACCTCGGCCTCGCGGTCGGTGAACTCCCGGCCGAGTCGCTCGCCGACCCGATCGAAGGTCTCGCGGGTGTAGGCCCACTCGACGTCGACGAGCGTCCCGTCGAGGTCGAACAGCCAGAAGTCATAGGAGTCCATCGGAGAGACACGTACGCGCGGCCACCGTAAGTGGGTTTCGGCGGGACCGGCCTCAGTGCGGGATGCTCCGGTATGGGCCCGTTTCCGGTCAGTATTCGGCGTTGAACAGGTTCGCGAGTCGGATGTCCTTCTCGGTGATCCCGCCCTCCTCGTGGCTCGAGAGCCGGACTTCGACTTCCTCGTAGCGCACGATCATCGTCGGGTGGTGGAACTCCTCCTCTGCGACCTCGCCGGCCTGCGTGACGAAGGCGATCCCGCTCAGGTAGTCCTGGAACTCGTACGTGCGGGCGATCTCCTCGCCGTCGAGCGTCCACCCCTCGGGGACCTTCGATCGGATCTCGTCGTCGGACAGTAATTCGGCCATACTGGAGGGCTCGACCGCCGGGCGCATAATATTTCTCCCCGCCCCCGCCGCGGTGTCAGGCGCCCGGTACTCGTTCCGCTGTCTGTCTCAGTCCCAGTCTCGTCACTCGTGGTGTAGACAGAAAACACGCGATCCGGCGGGTGGAGGTCGCGCTCAGTCGTCGGAGACGCTCTCGAAGACGTGCTTCGGCACGTCCTCGCGGCCGCAGTCTGAGACGTCTTCGCCCCGCCGGTCGCCCGGTTCGGCCGCCTCCCCATCGCCGTCGGTCGCCGGGGCGGCGTCGCCGACGCTGTCGGGGTCGGCGATCGACTCCGCCACCGCCGAGAAGTTCTCGAACTCTGGGTCGAAAAGCGCCATCGCCGCCTGGATCGTCGACCAGTCGTCCTCGACGGCGGCCTCTCTGAGGCTCTTGGTCGGCGCCGAGAGCAACTGGCCGACGAGCGCGTCGGCCATCGACTCGACGACCTCGCGCTGCTCGTCGTTCAACTCGCCTTTCGCATCGAGTCGGGAGAGCGCGGTGTCGACCTCCCGGGATTTGATCCGCTCTGCGGATTCGTACATCGTGCTGATGACCGCGTCGGCCTGCCGCCGTTTGTAGTCCGCGAGCAGCCGTTCGAACTCCGCGTCGATCATCGCCTCGACCTCCTCGGCGGCGGCTTTGCGGGCCGCCTTCGTCTCCTCGGTCACCGATTCTAAGGCGTCCATATCGTGGACGACCGCATCCGCTACCGTCGCGGCCTCTGGGTGGACGTCACGCGGCTGTGCGAGGTCGATGACGACCGTCTCGCCGGCGGCGACGAGGTCGACCGGATCGAGCAGATACTCCGAGCGGCTCGTCGCGGTCACGACGAGGTCTGCGGACTCCAGGGCGTCCCGCAACGAGTCCAGCGAAACCGCCCGCGCGTCGGTCTCGACTGTCGTCGCGACGTGTTCCGCGTGCGGGACCGTCCGGTTTGCGACCACCAGTTCGTCGACGGCGGTATCCGCGAGCGCTTCCGCGGCGAGCGTTCCCATCTCGCCGGCGCCGACGACCAAGGCGGTCGCCCCTTCGAGGTCGAGTTCGGTCGACGCGAGTCGCGCGGCCGCCGATCCGATAGAGATCGCTCCCTCGTTGATCCGGGTCTCGGTCCGCGCGCGCTCGCCGACGTGGACGGCCTTCGTCAGCCCGGTCTCCAGCGTCGGGCCGAGCGCGCCGACGCCACGTGCGGTCTCGACCGCGCGCTTGAACTGGCCGAGGATCTGGTCCTCGCCGAGCACCAGCGATTCCAGCCCCGCGGCCACGCGCATCAGGTGCCGGAGGCTCTCCTCGTGGGTCATCTCGACGACCGCCTCGGGGCGGACGTCGGCGACGTACTCCGCCAGCGCGCGACGTCCGGCGTCCTCGCTCTCGGCGACGACGTAGGCCTCCGCGCGGTTGCACGTCTGGAGCGCGAAGGCCTCGCTGACTCCGTCGGTGTCGAGGAGCGATTCGACGAACGTCCGGACGTCCGCGGCGGCGACGGTCTCGATCTCGTCGACGCTCGCTTGCTCGTGCGACACACGGACCCCACGGATCACTCCTGCGTCCATCGGTCACCCCCCGTTGTGTTGCGTATCACGCGTGTCGCCTCTTGGCGGGGATTGGACGTCCCCGTACGTAAAGCCTTCCAAACCTCCGGGTCGCGAACCACCGCCCGAATTGCATCACGGCGCGTCGACGGACCGAGGTCTGCGGTTCGCAACTCGGCGCGGAGTTCACCCGAGAGCGCCGCCATCGCCTCCGCCCCCTCGATCTCCGCTTCGATCCGTTCGCGCAGATACTTCGCGAGCGCCGGGCTCCGGCCCCCCGTCGATATCGCGACGCGGACGTCGCCGTCGGCGACGGTTGCGGGGACGACCACGTCGGCGACGCCGTCGCCGGCCGCCTCGCTCGCGCCGCTGTCGACGCTATCGCTCGCGCTACTGTCGACGCTATCGCTCGCGCTGCTGTCGGCGCGGTTGACCAGCACGTCCCGCTCGCTGGCGGCATCGGCGATTGACTCGTTCACCGCGTCGTCGTCGGTGGCTGCAACGACGAGCGCCGGCGCGGCCCGCTCGATCCATCCTGCGATATCTTCGGGCGTCGGTCGCGCCCGAACCAGCTCCGCGCTCCCGAAGTCCTCGCCGTCGAACGCCGGACTGACGACGACGACGCGGGCCTCTGTCGCGAACCGGCGGGCCTTCCGCGCGCCGACAGGGCCGCCGCCGAAGACCAGCACCGTCTCGTCCGTGAAGTCGTGATACAGTGGGATCATCGGCCTCGCGTCGCCCCCGTCACTCCGTGTTGGCCGCGGCGCGCTCGTCGAGGCGGATCCCCGTCTTCTTCAGAATCGCAGTCGAGAACAGCGAGTCCCAGTCGTCGTCGCCGACTTCCCAGTACTGCGCCATCGTCTCGCGCACCTGCTCGATGCGGCGATCGCTCTCGGCCTCGGAGCGGCCGTGCGTCATCGCGAAGAAGTTGTACGGCCAGACGCCCTCGTGGCGCGGGCGCTCGTAACAGTGCGTCACGAAGGGGAGCGACGCCACCGCGGGACCGACCTCGTCGACGACGTCGTCGGGGACGTCCCAGACGGTCATCCCGTTCTCGGTGTAGCCGAGCGCGTAGTGGTTCGGAACGACGCCGACGCGGCGGATCTTCCCCTCGCGCTCGAAGCGCTTGATCGTCTCGACCACCCACGCGGGCTCGCGGCCGATCGCGTCGGCGACATCGGCGTACGGCGTCGCAGTGATCGGCAGGCCCCCCTGGATCTCGACGATCAGGTCGCGCTCGCCGGGCGTGAGCGTCCGCCGGTCTGTCGGGGTCACGTCGGGGCCGAGACCCGAGAGGTCGACGTCGCCGTCGGAAATCGGCCCGTCGAGGAGGAACTTCGCCTCGACACGGAACTCCTGCTGTTTGGGGAGGTTGTACGTTTCCTGGCCGGTCTCGGCCTCGATCTCGTCGAGGACGTCCCGGACCCGCTCGTCGTCGGCGATGCTGACGACGAACCACATATTGAGATGCGGATGTTCGCGCTCGTAGTTGTGCGCGACCTCGCGGTGGGCGTTGACCGTCTCGGCTACTTCCTCGAAGCGCTCCTCGGGGGCGTGCATCGCCACCAGCGTCGCCGTGCCGCCGATCTCCTCGGCGTTGACGAGCGCCCCGAACCGGCTCAGGGTGCCCGCCTCGTCGAGCGCCCGGACGCGTTCGAGTAGTTCTGTCGCCGATACGTCGATCCCGCGCTCTCGCAGTTCGGCCGCGGCCGGCTCGAAGGGCCGTTCGACGACGGGGAACCCCCCCTGGAAGGCGTTGACGACGGCGCGATCGAGTTCCGTCAGGGCCGCCGTCTCCGCGTCTGCCTCGCTCATACCGTCGAGTCGGGGTTCCGGGAGGATAAGCGTCTCGAAGGGCCGGATCGACCCTCGCCACGTGACTGCCTGCGACGCACCGCTACGCCGGATCCGGAGAGTGATCGGTCACGGCCCCGAGCGGGAGTTCGATCCGGACGCGGCTGCCGGTCTCGGCTGCGGGGAAGGTCAGCCGCCCGTGGGAGTTCTCGGCGATCCACTTCACCATCCAGAGACCGATCCCGCGGCCGTGCTGAAGCGGCGTCTCCTCGCCGGTCCGGAGCGCGCGCTTGTCGTCTTCCGGAATCGGCTCCCCGGGGTTACTGACTTCCAGAACCACCGCGCGGTCGCCCTCCCGTCTGTCGAGCGAAACCGTTACTACCGGCGGCGAACGGTCCTGGTGTCGGACGGCGTTTTCGAGCAGTTCGTCCACGCCCTCCCGGAGGTTCCGGTCGGCCAGGACCGTCGGCGAATCGGTGACCGACGTCGTGACGTCGACGGCGGGGAACTTCCGTCGGAGTTGCTCGACCGACGTGGAGACGACCGCCCCGAGGTCGATCGGTTCGAGTTCGTCGTCCGTCAGGGTCGCCTCGACGTATCGCGCCTTTTCGGAGGTCCGGGAGATCTTCTCGACGTACTCCCGTGCGATCTCGATCCGGCGTCGCTCCGCCTCGGTGAGTCGATCGGACTCTAACACCCCTTCGAGGTGGCCCAGGACGATGTTCGTCTCGTTTCTGATGTTGTGTCTGAGCGTCCGGTTGAGGACCTCGATCCGCTGCTCGCGGATGTCGAGATCTCGGCGCGCCTGCGAGAGGCTCCGTGCCTGCTCCAGCATCAGTCGGGCTTCCGACTGGGACGGTTCCGACTCCCGGAACTCCGAGGGCGGGACGTAGAAGGGGTTCTCACAGATCCGCCCGCGGTAGACGATCTGTTCGTGCGTCCACAGCGCCTTCCCGATCGACTCCTGGTCGAACCGGTCGAGACTGTACTGACAGAGGGTCGTGATCGGAAGCTCCGGCGCGTGGGCGTCGAACTGGGACTCGAAGTCGATGATGTGATCGAACGAGAGACTCGTGTGGAAACACCACGTGTTCTCCCCTGCGACGCTCAGCCCGTTGTACCCTGCATCGAGCGCTGCGCCCGTCGCGTCGTCGAGCGATTGGATCATCGAATCCGGGTCGAACTGCCCATTCAGATACACGTCGGCAGCGTCCTCGAGTTTGAGGTCGCCGTCGGCAAACCGCGTTTCGACGTCGATGTCGGCCATCCCCAACGCCAGCCTGACGTCGGCTTCGTCGTTGTCCTCGTACAGATAGAGAAACCGCCGCCCCCGCTGGAGTTCGTGCTTGGCGAAGGCTGCTGAGACGACGAGTTGCATCTCTCGGGAGTCGTAGAAGAGCGCGAGATGGCGACAGAGTTCCTGGCTGCGGAACTCCGAGAGGATCCGACTCGACTCGGGGACGCCCTCCGGATTCGGCTCTTCCCGTGTCGTCGTCTCAGGATCCATACGCAGTCACACTCACTGAAGCCGTATTTACCTTTGTTACTCAGATTCGAATGAATGCGATCGCCACCAGCGTCGTTGCGGTGGGAGATGGTGTCGTCGCCGGGAGCGTTCCGGCGGCACAGACCTCGGGACCGCTGGCCCGGATCGGGACGCGGAACAGCGCAGGACGCTACGGGACCGTCGTGACGTTGCCGACGCCGTCGAGCGCCGCCAGATCCTCGGCGAGTGCCGCCTGATCGGGACCGACCTCGTAGTAGAACACGGCGTCGAAGGTCCCCTCACGCAGGAGTTGCTGACACTCCCAGACGAACGCATCGTCCTCAAGGGTCAGCCCCTGGAACTGGTTCGATGCGAACTCGTCGGTGTCGTTGCCGGCGTAGATGTACGTCTCGCCCTTGTCGGCGTGGTCGGCGATGACCTCGTTCACGTCGACCGTGAGTTCCTGCAACTCCAGATCCTCATCGCTGGAGAGCGTGGTGTGGACGATGGCGCCGACGAGTTCGATCTCGCCGGGTTCCAAAAGGTGCAGCGTCCGTTGGTAGAGATCCTCGTCGAGTGTCTCGCTCATACCCGGATGTCGGCCGCGCCGGATAAACGGGTGGCGGTTTCCGCCAGCGACGAGGCGCCGGACGGAACGCTTTTTTCGCCGCGCCCCGCCGGTTCGCTATGGCTATCGGTGATCTCGCCGCAGTACCGGGAACGGACGACGTCTACTACGTCGACGTCGGAACCCACGGCGTGCCGCGGTACGGCACGGTGTATCTCCTCGATGCGGCCCAGCCGGCGCTCGTCGATACCGGAACGGGCCAGAACCGCGAACTGGTGTTCGATGCCCTCGACGAAGTCGGGATCGACCGCGAGGCGGTGCAGCATATCCTCCCGACGCACGTCCACCTCGATCACGCGGGCGGTGCGGGCTACGTCGCCGCTGCGTGCCCGAACGCGACGGTCCGGACCCACGAGATCGGCGTCCCCCATCTCGTCGATCCAGACCGGCTCGTCGCCGGGACGAAAGACGCCGTCGGCGAGCAGTGGGAGTTCTACGCCGATCCCGAGCCCGTCCCGGAAGACCGGATCGAGGGACTCGCCGACGGCGACGAGATCGATCTCGGCGACCGCACGCTGTCGGTGATCCACACGCCCGGCCACGCGCCGCATCAGACGGTCTTTCTGGATTCCGGCGACGATCTGCTCTTCACCGGCGACGCCGCGGGTATCTACGTCCCGGAGCGGGACACGATCCGGGAGACGTCGCCGCCGCCGCAGTTCGATCTGGAGGGCTGTCTCGCCGATGTCCGGACGATCGAGGACGTCGCGCCGGAGACGCTGTGTTTCGGACACTTCGGGCCGCGGGAGTACGAGCCCGAACTGCTCGAGGGGTACAAGCGGACCCTCGTCGAGTGGGTCGAGGCCGTGCGGGGGAAGCGGGCGGAACTCGGCGACGACGAGGCCGTGATCACCCACTTCGAGGACCACTCAGATATGGTCGAGATCTGGGGCGAGCGGAAGGCGCGCGCCGAGGACGGGCTGAACGTACGCGGCGTGTTGGCCGCGCTGGATCGGGCCGATAGCGACGACTGACGGGTCGGGGGGAGAGACGAGAAGACACGGACGACAGGCGCCGCTGCCGAGCGAGCGCAAAGAAAATGGGGTTCGTTCGTAAAGCCGGAGCGGAATCGGCTGCGTCCTCAGTCGTCGGCCGGGGCCGCGCCCTCGCCGCTGGAGACACCGGTGCCGGGGCCGACGTCGATACCGAGTTCGTCGAGCCGGTCGTCCGGGACGACGCCGTCGACCCAGCTACGCCGGTCGTAGTACTCTTCTTTCATCTCTTCGAGCTCACACAGCTCACCCTCGGAGCCGCCCTGTCCCGGGATCGCCTCCTCGTGGCCTTCCACGAAGCGCCCCGGCAGCGAGTCGTCCTCGCCGTCGAAGCCGGCGAGGTTGTTGTAGTAGCGTTCGAGGGTGTAGATGCGGTCGCCCGTCTCCATCAGTTCGTCCTCGCTGACGTCGAGCCCGGTCATCCCGTTGTACTGGTCGACGTACTCGTCGATGCCCTCCGCGAAGGCGTTGAACTTGCAGATGTCGAAGGAGTCGGAGATGGCGTGGAGGTCCTGGAAGAGCGCACACAGCTCGCCTTTGCCCTCCCACTCGGTCGGGTCGACCTTCTCCGGAATGCCCAGAATCTCCGCCGACGGCGTGTAGCCGCGGAGGTGACACGCGCCGCGGTTCGAGGTCGCGTAGCCGATGCCCATGCCCTTCATCGAGCGGGGATCGTACGCCGGGATGGTCTGGCCCTTGACGGCCAGGGAGTTGTCGTGGGCGTCGCGCGCTTCGGCGATGCGCCGGGCGCCCTTCGCGAGGAGCTCACCCAGCTCGGAGCTGTGGTGAGCGATCTCGTCGAGGAGGTCGATCATGTGCTCGGTGTCGCCCCACTCGAGGTCGTCGTCGAGGTCGTCGAGTTTGCCCTGCTCGGTCATCTCCATCGCCATCGCGAGCATATTGCCCGCCTCGATGGTGTCGATCCCGAGGTCGTTGCACTTGTTGATCATCACCGCGATGCTGTCGCGGTCGTCGTTCATCGAGTTCGGGCCGAGCGCGAACGCCGACTCGTACTCGTAGGACTCGCCGCGAACGTTCATCTCCTCGCCTTTGTGCTCGTAGGTGACCTCGGTCTCCTTCTTGCAGGCGACCGGACAGGAGTGACACGTCGGCTCGTCGACGAGGATGTTCTCGCGGACGTTCTCGCCGGAGACGTTCTCGGCGTCGATGTTGGGTGCGCTCGGGTCCTCGTCGGCCTCGGAGTGGGTGGAAGTGTACCGACCGTTCCGGGTCGGGAGCCCGTCCATCTCCTCGGTGAGGTTCATCAGCACGTTCGTGCCGTACATCGAGAGTCCGCCCTCGTTGGGCGCGGTGACGTCGGACTCGCGGATGAGCTGCATCGCCTGCTGGTAGCCCTCGGTGAACCGCTCGGGGTCCGCGGGCTTCGGCATCCGCGTGCCGGACTTCACGACGACCGCCTTCAGGTTCTTCGAGCCCATCACACAGCCGGTGCCGCCGCGGCCGGACGCGCGGTCGTCCTCGTTGACGATGCAGGCGTACTTGGTGCCGTTCTCGCCGCCCGGGCCGATCGCCATCGCCGAGAGGTTCTTGCCGAACGCGCCGTCGTGTTCTTCCTCGATCGCGTCCATCGTGTCGTGGACGCCGTTGCCCCACAGTTCCGAGGCGTCGCGGAGTTCGACCTCACCGTCCTCGACGTACGCGTAGACGGGGTCGTCGGCCTGTCCCTCGAACAGCAGGCCGTCGAAGCCCGCCCACTTGAGTCGGGCGCCCGACCAGCCGCCGTGGTGGGAATCGGTCACTGTCCCCGTGAGCGGGGATTTCGTACAGACCGCGATTCGTCCGCTCATCGGAGCCTGCGTGCCCGTGAGCGGGCCATTCATAAACGCGAGCAGGTTCTCCGGGCCCTCCGGATCGACGTCGGGACCCTGGTCGAACACGTATTTCACGCCGAGGCCGCGCCCACCGATGTACTTCTTCGCGTCCTCGTCGTCGATACTCTCGTATTGCACGTCGCCCTCCGTCAGGTCGATCCGTGCAACGTGGTCGTTGAATCCTCCCAGATCAGTCATAGTTAATATCCGTAGTTTACTACGGACTGAAATCAATTATGCGTTACCACGACTGAGTAATCAGAATAGGTTACGTCCGTCGGATCGTAACGGGTTTTCGAAACCGTCAATACGCGCGAATGACGCGTCGTCTCACAGCCCGACCGACAGCCGACGGAGATTTACCGGCCGGTGGGCTACATCGGGGCAATGAGCCGACCGAGCCCCGAGAGCTACGAGCGCGGGCGGGGGATGGACGCCCACAATCAGGTGATGCGGGAGATCAGAGCCGAGAAGGACAAACACTACGATCCACACGAGCCGACCCGGGTGTGGCTCGACGAGGACAACACCCCCGACGGGGTAGTCGACTCGCTGACGATCATCCTCAACACGGGCGGCTGCCGGTGGGCCCGCGCCGGCGGCTGTACGATGTGCGGCTACGTCGCAGAATCCGTCGAGGGCGGCAGCGTCACCCACGAGGCCCTGCTGGACCAGATCGACGTCTGTCTCGAACACGAAGCCGAAAACGCCGCGGAGCCGGCCGACCTGATCAAGATCTACACCTCCGGATCGTTCCTCGACGAGCGGGAGGTCGGCGCCGAGACGCGGGCTGCGATCGCCGAGACGTTCGCCGACCGCGAGCGGATCGTCGTCGAGTCGCTCCCGGACTTCGTCGACCGGGAGAAACTGGCCGACTTCACCGACGTCGGACTGTCGACGGACGTCGCGGTCGGACTGGAGACCGCGACCGACCGCGTCCGGCACGACTGCGTGAACAAGTACTTCGACTTCGCAGACTTCGAGGCGGCCTGCGAGGAGGTCGCCGAGGCCGACTTCGACGCCGAAGACGTCGACGCGGGCGTGAAGGCGTACCTCCTCCTGAAGCCGCCGTTCCTCTCCGAATCCGAGGCGGTGGAGGATATGATCTCGTCGGTCCGCCGGTGTGCCGCCGTCGAGGGCTGTCACACGGTCTCGATGAACCCGACGAACGTCCAGCGGTACACGATGGTCGACGAACTGTTCTTCCGGGGCGGCTACCGCCCGCCGTGGCTCTGGTCGGTCGCGCGGGTCCTCGAAGCGACGGCCGGCGTCGACGCCATCGTCGTCTCCGACCCCGTCGGCCACGGCTCCGACCGCGGCCCGCACAACTGCGGCGAGTGCGACGATAGAGTCCAAAAGGCGATCAAGGACTTCGACCGCCGGCAGGATCCCGCGGTCTTCGAGCAGGTCTCCTGTGAGTGTGAGGCCACCTGGGAGTACGTCCTCGACGAGGAGACGAGCTACGGGATGCCGCTCACGCGGTAGCGACCCCGTTCGGTTCGGAGAGGGAACGATTCGACGAGGATAGCCCTGCCAGTGACGAAGATGGCGTTGGCGAGGGGGATTTTGCTGACGAAGGTGACGTTGGCGAGGGGGATTTTGCTGCCGATGCGGCGTCTGCGGCGGGGTGCTATCACAGTTCACTACGAGTATATCTCCTCAGCGCGCCTCTGTAGGGGTAGTCAGACGACGCAGGCGCCCGAGGTTGTCGTATCGGAGGCGAGTGCGCGACGATTTGACGAAGGAGTTACAACAATGTCCACATTCGAGCACACGATCGAGATCCAAGCACCCGTCGAGACCGTCTTCGCCTTCGACACCGACCCGCACAACTGGACGCGGACGATGTCCAGCCTGCGCAACCTCGAAATCGTCGAGGAGATGGAGACAGGAGCCCGGATGCACGCCGTCTACAAGATTCTCGGGATCTCCCAGGACGTCGAGATGGAGATGAACATCGTCGAACCCAACGAGCACCTGCACATCTCGGTGGAAGGGTCCGGAATGGGTAGCGAGATCGACATCCACTACTCGGAGACCGACGCCGGGACGCAGATCGCCCACGGGGCGACCTACGAGTTCGGCGATTCGCTCCTCGACAGCGTCCTCGAACCGGTCGCGACGCGCTACACCAACCGCCAGTTCAGAATGCACCTGGAGAACACGAAAGACATCGTGGAAGCAGAAGCAGAGGCAGAAGTGGAAGCAGCAGCCGAAGCCGATGCACGCTCCGCGGCCTGAACCACGAGCCTCGGGCGTTCGCTACTGAGTTTCCCAGAACACGGGAAGCCCTGTTTTTCCGACGCAGTTTCGCTCTTCGAAAGGCAGTGAATCGAGTTTCCGAAGGCCGCAGTCCGCTCAGGCGAACGTCGATAGCACGCCCTGGCCGTCCACGCTCCGGCCGAGATCGGGGAGCGTCGCCCGCTCGGGATGCGGCATCATCACCGCGACGTGCTCGCGGTCGCCGAGGATGCCGGCGACGTTCCCCCGGGAGCCGTTGGGGTTCGCGTCGGCCGTGACGTTGCCGTCGGCGTCGCAGTAGCGGAAGATGATCCGATCCTCGGCGACGAGGTCGTCGTAGCGATCCTCGCCGATCTCGAAGCGACCCTCGCCGTGGGCGATCGGGATCTCGACGACGTCTCCCTCGTCGTAGGCGGCCGTCCACGGCGTGTCGGCGTTCTCGACGCGGAGGTGGACCGACTCACACTGGAAGCGCGCGCTCGCGTTCGTGGTGAACGCGCCCGGCGTCAGTTTCGCCTCACAGCCGATCTGGGCGCCGTTGCAGACGCCGAGAACGGGGACGCCATCGTCGGCGGCCTCGCGGACGTCCGCCATAATCGGCGAGTGGGCGGCCATCGCGCCCGCACGGAGGTAGTCTCCGTACGAGAAGCCGCCGGGGATCACAACCCCCTCGACGTCCGCCGGCAGGCCCTCCTCGTGCCAGACCCGTTCGGCATCGACGCCGACGTGGGCGAGCGCACGGACGGCGTCGCGGTCGCAGTTCGAGCCGCCGAAAGTGATGACAGCGACCGTCACGGCGATCGACCTCCGTGTCGTGCGACGACGGTCGGTGTCAGTGAAGCGACCGTCACGGCGATCGACCTCCGTGTCGTGCGACGACGGTCGGTGTCAGTGAAAGGACGCTCATCAGGCTTCTGCCACCTCGACGTCGTAATCGTGGATGGTCGGGTTCGCGAGCAGGCGTTCGGCCATCTCGTCGGCGCGGTCGGCGGCGGCCTCCGCCGAGGCGGCGTCGAGGTCGACCTCGAACTGGTCCGCCGAGCGGAGCGCATCCAGCTCGAACCCCAGCCGTTCGAGCGCGCGCTTCGTGGTCTCGGCTTCGGGGTCGAGCACGCCCCGTTTCAGGCGGACCGTCACCGTCGCGGTGTACGTCGTCATCGAATCGTAGTGCGCGGTCGTGTGTAAAAGACGTTTTGGACTGCTACGGGTATACACGAACGTGAGATTCCGTCGCGGCGGTTCCCGGCGTTGTCGGGGCCGTTACAGGCCCCGCACGCGGTCGACCGCCGCGTCGATGTCGGGCGCATCGAACCACGCCGTGCCGGTGTAGGCGTTCGTGCCCGACGCGTAGAGATCCGAGACGGCATCGAGGACGTCGCTGGGGAGCGGGTCGGGCGAGCGGTCGCAGAGGGATCGCCAGTCGGCGACGCCCGACTCGCGCGCTTCCGATTTGGCCGCGGCGACGGCCTCGACCCAGTCGGGATCCGTCCGCTTGTAGTACTGCCGGACGACCTCCTTCGAGACCTCCTGGCCGTCGTAGGAGAAGCGGTTCTCATCGAAGGTGCCGACGACGTCGGCGACTTTGACCGTCCCGTCGTGGAAGAGACACTCGATCTTGCCGTCCTCGTGGACGAATCCCTGCGCCGCCGCGCGGTCGTTCAGGACGTCGTTCACGGCGAGTGCGAGGTCCTCCAAGTCGTCGAGGTCGGCGGTCCCGGCGATCCGGTCGGCCTCGGGCCGGGCGAGATAGCGGTCCTGCTCCTCGTATTTCGTGGAGAACTCCACGACCGGCTCCGGAAGGTCGACGACCTGGTCGGGCCACTCGGCGATGTCGAGGCCGTACTCCGCGGGCGTGCCCCGGGAGCGGAGACTCGATCCCACCGGAACGGTGTTCCGGAAGACGATCTCCAGGGGGATCAGGTAGTTCTCTTCCGCCGCGTCGTGGTAGGCGTCGTAGTCGTACTCGTCGTCGCCGAGGTACGGGAGATCCGGCACCTGCGTGAGTTCGATCGCCATCTCGCGCGGGGGTTCGGTACACTCGCCGAGCGCGATCGGACCGCGGTCGTCTTCCTCGGCCGCACCGTCGCCGTCGCTTCCGTCCCCCTCACTCGGTGGATACACGCCGGCGTAGTGCGTTGGGATGTCGTTGTCGGCGAGTAACTCGAAGTTGTACGCGCCCATCGTACACAGCGACGCCCCCTTCCGCGGGACGTGATCGGGCATCTCCCCCCAGTCGAAGACGGAGTACTGGTCGGTGAAGACGAACCGTCCACGACCCAGTTCCGTGGCCGTCGGCTCCGTCCCGATGCGGAACTCTTTGACGCTGGTCATACGCCGAGTGGCGTCGCCGCGGCACAAGAAGGCTTCCACTCCCGCCGTTTGACACACCGGCCGCGAGATCGACCCAACCGGAAGCGACGGCTCCGGTACCGCCTCACTTTTTGTCGACGGCCGCCCTGTCGCCAGTATGCGCGAGCCAGTAGGGCCGGCCGACGACGGGTCCGTCCCCGACTTCGACTTTTCGGTCGTCCCCGAGACGGACCAGTCGTTCGAGAACGCGCTGGCGAAAGCCCGGGCGGAAGAACGGCTCACGGTCCCAGACGGGATCGAACTTCTGACCACGGGCACCGATCACGACGGGATCGATCCGGTTCGGAAGGAGGCGGTGCTCGAGGCCGCCGACAGACGCCGCGCGGCGGTCGTCGGCGAGGACGTGACGTTCGTCGCGAACCTGAACAACAACGTCACCACCGCCTGCAACACCGGCTGTCTGTTCTGCAATTTCAAGGACACCGCCCACCAGTTCGAGGCCGACCACGACGGCGAGCACGCCGGGTTCACGAAGACGCCCGCGGAGTCACGAACGATCGTCGAAGACGCCCTGGAGATGGGGATCTACGAGGTGACGTCGGTGTCGGGACTCCACCCGGCGTTCGCACTGAGCGACGAACACCACGAGATTCTGGCGGCCCACGACGACCCCGCCACCGACGTCGACTACAAACCGCCCGCCGTCTACGAGACCGATCCGGGAACCTACCTCGAACAGATGCGCGCGATGTCCGTCGGCGACGTCCACCTCCACTCGATGACGCCCGAAGAGGCCCAGCACGCCCGACGGGGGACCGAGTGGTCCTACGAGGACGTCTACCGCGAACTTGCGGCCGCCGGCCTCGACTCCGCGCCCGGAACCGCCGCGGAGATCCTCGTCGAAGAGGTCCGGGACGTCATCTGTCCCGGCAAGATCTCGACCAGAGAGTGGGTCGCGGCGATGGAAGGCGCGATCGCCGCCGGCCTCGACGTCACCGCGACGATGATGTACGGGCACGTCGAGAACGAGGCCCACCGCGTCGAGCACCTGAAGGTGCTCCGCGACCTCCAGGATCGAACGGGCGGGATCACCGAGTTCGTGCCGCTCTCCTTTGTCCACCAGAACACCCCCCTCTACGAGCGCGGCGTCGTCGCCGGCGGCGCGAGCGACGCCGAGGACGAACTGCTCGTGGCAGTCGCACGGCTCTTCCTCGACAACGTCGAGAACATCCAGTCCTCGTGGGTGAAGTTCGGAGACGAGAAGGGGCTGAAGCTGCTCAACTGCGGCGCGAACGACTTCATGGGGACGATCCTCTCCGAGGAGATCACCACGCGGGCCGGCGGCACCTACGGTGAGTTCCGCTCCTTTTCGGACTACGTCGAGATGCTGTCGGCGATCGGCCGGCCGCCGGTCGAGCGCTCGACGGACTACCGCAAACGACGGCGGGTCGATCCCGACGATCCTCCACACGGGCCGCGGCTCGGCCCGCGCGCCGACGGGACGCCGCTGCTCGATGAGGCCGAACGCGGATCGAGGCCCGCGGCGAGCGCCGACGACTGATTCCGGCGAAAGACGGGCGCTTCCCCGCCGAGAGTTTCGGCGCGACTGTCCGACGTGACGATACACCGTTTCCGACGTGACGATACACCGTTTCCGACGTGACGACGCACCGGGATTAGGGGAAATCCGCTGCACCGGTTTTGAAGAAAATTCGATGCATCGGTTCTGAGGGAAATCCGAGACAGCAGGTCGGACGACCGGACGGGAGACGCTGCCGCTGATACAGCCGACACTTATTGACCTCGGCGACGAACCTCGACCCGTCAATGAAGATCGCACTTCTGGGCGTCGGGCAGGCCGGCGGCAAGGTCGCCGACGCAATCTTGGACTACGAGGCGGCGAGCAGGGTCGACTTCGTCACCGACGCCGTGGCGATCAACTCCGCCAGGGCGGACCTGCTCGGGCTCAGAATGATCCCGGTGGACAGGCGCGTGCTCATCGGCCAGTCGCGCGTGAAAGGGCACGGCTGCGGGGCCGACAACGAACTCGGCGTGACCGTCGCCGAGGAGGACATCGACGAGGTACGGGGCGCGATCGACGATCTCCCCGTCCACGAGGTCGATGCGTTCCTCGTGATCGCCGGCCTCGGCGGCGGGACAGGCTCGGGCGCCGCACCCGTGATCGCTCGCGAACTCTCCCGGCTCTACACGGAGCCGGTGTACGGCCTGGGAATCCTGCCCGGCAGCGACGAGGGTGGCATCTACACGCTGAACGCCGCGCGATCCTTCCAGACGTTCGTCCGGGAGGTCGACAACCTCCTCGTCTTCGACAACGACGCCTGGCGGCGCTCGGGCGAGAGCCTCCAGGGCGGCTACGCGAGCACCAACGAGGAGATCGCGCGACGCCTCGGCGTCCTGCTGAGTGCCGGCGAGGTGTCGGAGCCCCCGGTGCCGGAGTCGGTCGTCGACGCCTCGGAGATCATCAACACGCTCGCCGGCGGCGGCGTGACGACGATCGGCTACGCAAACTCCCGTCTGGATCGACCCTCCCGCGGGCTGTTTGGCCGGCGCGCCCCGGATCCCGACGAAACGGACGTCGTGAACCGGATCACGACCACCGTGCGCCGGGCGACGCTGGGAAACCTGATGCTCCCGGCGAACGTCGAGAGCACGGAGCGCGCACTCGTCGTCGTCAGCGGTCCACCGCAGTACCTCAGCCGGAAAGGGATCGAGGGGTCGCGCCGGTGGTTAGAGGAGGCGACCGGCACGATGGAGGTCCGCGGCGGCGACTATCCGATCCCCGAATCGGACTACGTGTCTGCGCTGGTAGTTCTCTCGGGCGTCACCGACGTCCCGCGGATCAAGGAGCTACAGCGGATCGGCACGGAGACGCAGCGAAACCTCGAAGCCCGGGCGGCGGAGCGCCCAGAGGCCCTCCGTGACCTCATCTGGGGCGGCGACGGGGATATCGAACCGCTGTTTTAGCCGGCCTCGCGCGGCTCCGCTGCCGCTGTTACAGGGCGGCGTGGCCGACCACAGACTCAAATCCGTCGCGCCCCTTCACCAGTTCGATGATGGTCACCACGCACGTGGCCGCCGGTCTCCTGCTTGCGGTGCCGGTCGCAGCCGTCGCACCACACCTGACGCTCCCTGCCGCAGTCGGGGCGATGCTCGGCGGCGTCCTCCCGGATCTGGATCTCTTCGTCGGCGTCCACCGCAAGACGCTGCACTTCCCGATCTACTACTCGATCGTCGGAGTTGGTGCCGCCGCCATCGCGGTGGTAGCTCCGGGACCGCTCACTGTCGGAGTTGCCCTGTTCCTGCTCGCGGCGGGCCTGCACTCGGCGTCCGACTGGCTCGGTGCGGGCGAGGAACTCCGGCCGTGGGAGCGGACCTCCGATCAGGCGGTCTACCTCCACCCGTGGCGGCGGTGGGTCCGTCCGCGCTACCTTGTCCGCTACGACGGTGCACCCGAGGACCTCCTCCTGACCGCTGTCTTGGCTGTCCCCGCGGCCCTGACGTTCGACGGATGGCTGCGCGCGCTCGTCGTCGGTGGCGTCCTCCTCGCGGCAGCGTACTCGCTGGTCAGAAAGCGAGTGCCAGACTGGATCGGTCTGTAGCTGTCAGTCGACTGTGAGCCTTAGTCGGCCGATTCCGGCGATCGTTCGACTGCGAGCGGGCCGTCCCGGCGCGCGACGCCCCGGTACCGTTCCCCGTGAACGTCATCGGCAGTGATCGCTCCGAGAATCCGATCGGAGATCCACTGACCCGCGGCTGGCGTACCCGCGAAGTCGTCGCGCCGGATCGTCGACGGCAGATAGCGGTCGTACACCGGGAGCCGTTCGTAGAGCGGAACGCCGGCCGCGTCGGCGATGCCTTCGAGTTCCGCAAGTTCGGGCCAGGCGTACTCGGGGTTGATGTAGTCCTCGGTGACCGGGGAAACGCCGCCGAGGTCGTCGACGCCGCACTCGATCAGTTCCCGGGTCGGCGAGAGGTTCGGCGGGACCTGCACCGACACCTCCGACGGGAGGGCTGCACGCGCCATCGCGACGGTGCGGCGCATCGTCTGAACGGACGGTCGCTCGAAATCCGAGCGCTCGTTGGGGACGACGTTCTGGACGATCACCTCCTGGACGTGGTCGTACCGATCGTGGAGAGTCGCGATGGCAAGCAGGCTCTCGGCGCGGTCGCGCCACGTCTCCCCGATCCCGACGAGGAGCCCTGTCGTGAACGGGACGCCGACCTCACCCGCCGCGCGGATGGTGTTCAGCCGTTGCCCGGGCGTCTTGCGGCGGGTCCCGGAATGTGCGCGGACGTCCGCCGTCGTCTCCAGCATCACGCCCATACTGGCGTTGACTGGCGCGAGCCGCTCGAAATCCGCGACCGTCAGATCGCCGGGGTTCGCGTGCGGAAGCAGTCCTTCGTCGAGCGCCATCTCACAGCAGTCCCGGAGGTAGCCGAGGATGTCATCGTAGCCCCACTCGGCCAGTTGGTCGTGGATCGCGGTGTAGCGCTCGTCGGGTTCGTCGCCGAAGGTGAAAAGCGCCTCCGTACAGCCGGCGTCGGCGCCGACGCGGAGCCGCGTTCGGACCTCCTCGGGGGAGAGCACCGTCGCCTCGCCGGGCACGTCGTAGTAGGTGCAGTAGGTGCAGGTGTAGCGGCAGGCAGTCGTGAGGGGGATGAAGACGTTCCGCGCGAAGGTGAGTTCGCCGGCCGCGTCGACGTCGTCGGGCGTCACCGCCAACAGCCGCTCGACTGCCGGCTCCGAAACGTCGACGTCGACTGGGTAGTCGTCGGCCGCGGGAAACATCGTGTGTACGTCCGGTGTCTGGGTACAGCTACAAAAACCGTCGTGCTTCCGGCGGCGTGTGCCGGCGTTTCGCGGTGACTCTCTCACCGTCCTTCGAGGCGGAGGCCCCGCCCTCAAGGAGCAAGCCGAAAGGCGAGTGAGTAGGGCGGGGTAGTTTACTCGTCCGTTGGTATTCCTTCAGAAGAGTCGAATTCGCCGTCCGTCGTGGGCGTCACCGTAGACTCTCCGTCGGTCTGTTCAGGTTCCTCGGAACCATCTTTTGTCTGAAAGAAAGGTCTTCCTTCGCCGCGAGAGACTGCTGGCTGATAGGTATAGAGGTAGCCGTCGTGGACCACGTAATATGCGCCGTCGTCCGGATCTTCGATGACGCTATTGTCGGTGTCGATTGCAAAGTCCACGAGTGCGCCAAGTGACGCCGCCTCGGCCCGTGGGAGATCAAATGCTTGGTTCGGCAGTTTGATCGTCGAAATCCACTCGTCAAAGTCCTCGCGCTCGTCTTCGTAGGCGAGCAGTTCCTGTTCTGTTGAGGAGAGAGCAAGTCGGCCCCTTCTCCGGGCTGCAACAAGACCTCCAAGGACCACGCCGGACCCGAAGAGGAGAGCAGGGCCACCGATAGTCCGTAATGGTCCGTATGTCTGCTGGACCGTTACTGTCCGAGTCGCCTCGTACCGATCGGTTATTCTTCCCTGATCGGTTGGGCGGTAGGTTCCCTGCTCCAGCGCGACTGGTAGCGTATGCTCTACTACCTGGTCAACCTGCTGGCCGTTGACCGTTCCTTGGATATCGACAGTAGCGTGGATCACTATTTCCGGTTGTCCTGGGGGATTGTCGAGTTGTTCGTCAATTTCCTCTGTTCGATTTATCGCCTCGTTCATATTGACCGAAAACGGCACACGGATCGTCTCTCCGGGCTGGATCGAATCACTGGACGTTGTTTCTAACGATCTATTGGTCTGCCAGACCACAGTCGTGCTTTCCTGATTTTCCTCGACACTCTGCAAGACGAGCTGGAGGGCCACCCTCCCGTTCAGGTCGCCACGCTCGCTCGCGTCGTACCTGAATGTGTACGTCCCGTTGAACCACGGCGAAATATCCGTAAAGTAGATCGAGCGGTTGGTGAGCGTGGTGCCGACAGGATATACAGAATTATCCTCTGTGACCGTTGCGGAATGGTCGAACGAGCCTGTCGTCTGCCAGGAGGAGACGATACGCTCTTCAGTGGTAGTATTAGGACTGGCGTGGGTCGTGTAGGTGAACCATCCGCCCACAAGCGCCAATACGACGAGTACAGCAACGACCACCACAAATTGCTTGTCGAGAAGCGCCCGAAGCCGAAGTAGCCAGTCAGCCATCTTGACAGACTACTATGACTCACGTGTTTGTAATGGGATTCGTAATTGTTGAAAGAGATTATTTACCCTGATTAAGGTGACCATATGTTGTAACCCTCTTCTTCCTAAATCCAGCTCTAGAGCGTGTTTGTTATTCATAACTTTCCGTGTAGAGAGTATGCTCCTCCCGACGGAAAGCCAAAGATGAGGACAATTACTCGCCTCCCGAGTAGACCGCTCCGAAGACGAGACGTCGCTGCACTTGACGACGACCGCTTTCAGGTCAGCACCTATGGCGGTATCGTCGAGGAAGACGAGATTCGCATCTACGCGATCAAAATCGCCGCGGGCGACACGGCCTATGCACTCTGCTTCGACGACTCACGGGAACAGTGGCAGCATCTCGCATCGGTGGACGCCGGCGACCTCGCTGCGGCCGACGAGCAACTGGACGCCGCGATCGACGACTGGGTACAGGACAACTACGGTGGACGGTTCGAAGTTCTCAAGCCCCGATGAGGGGCCGACGACTGCCGGTGGCCGGGTACCCTCGGCATCACCGGTAGAGGCCCTGAACCACCCGCCGGATCCGCGTGAACGTGGAGACGTCCCGGCCCCGGGATCGTCGCCGGATGCGACCCTTCCCGACGAGCGCCACGCCGACGAGGTAGAACGGCACCGCGATCAGCGTGTCGATGACGACGATCGGTGCCCACGGATGGAGTTCGTAGAGGCCTCGTATCAGGGGGTGAGGGAGTACGGCGAGGTACCGGTGTTCGGTCACGAACCGCCGGTAGTGGCCGGTCTCCGGCGGCGCGTGCAGCGTCACCGTCGCGTTCGCCACACTTCGCCCCTCGACGTATAGCTCGCGGGGCTGGACCTCGACGCCCTCGCTCGCGGGTTCGAGGTACGTCACGACTGGAATGAAGCCGCCGTTCCCGACCACATAGCGCTGACTCTTCGACTCGCCCGCCGGAATGACGCTCGGACGCTCGGAAGTGAAATCCGCGCTCACGACCTCGTACTGCTGGGTTCCCGCGGGTCCGACCATCGCCGCCGTCGCCCCCACGACGAGCATCGCGGCGAACGCCCCCATCACGAGCCGGCTGTCGACGCCCGCCATCCGCGACGTGATGCGGTCGCGCTCTTTCCCGTGCTTGGCGCGCCACTCCCCCACGACGTACCAGAGCAACGTTCCCGCGAAGAGGAGATACGCGAGGCCCTGGGTTCCTGAAAGCCCGGATATGCCCAGGAGGATAGCGAGCTGCCGCTGGACGGCCGAAAGGACTGACTGGATGCCCTCGACAACCGTGCCGAGATGCGGGATGACGACGACGTTACCGTTCACCTGTAGCGCCGTGGCGACAATCTGCGCCCGTTTCACGGGTGGCTCCTCATCGCTCTGGTCAGTGAACGGGTTCGCGTCCCCCTTCGTTATGAAACCGCGCTCCGTGTCGTCCACGACGCGGTGGGTCGTGAGACCGCCGCCTTGGAGTTCCTCGGCACGAAACACGATGACGTCACCCGTTCGTACGGAGGAATCGATCTGTACGGGGACGGCTATGAATCCGTCACCGGGTTCCAGCGTTGGGGACATACTGTCTGTCTCGACGTATCCCAGGAGGATCGGTTGGCCGAGGACGGACCCGAGAACCAGGAATAGCACGATGAGAAGGACCGCGAGTTGTAGAACTGCACTCCCCACCTTCCTCGGTCCCATATCGGGACGGAAATGTCACTACAGAGGTTTTGTTATGCAGTTGTTTCGATTATCGAAGTGAATCACTCTGGGCTTACGAGGGTAGAAAATTCAGAGACAGTCTGAAAGCCCAGGTAGAGAGAGGCGATCTTCGATGTCCTAATTAGTTCCGCGCGGTTGCGCTAATGCGTCTCGACTGCAGTCGCGGCCCTCTCCGCAAATAGAGAATGTACTCCTGAGTGTTATTGGCCAAAAATGGGAGGAAAGGGGCGCTACAGCCGAGAGTTACGCACTCAAGACGCTAGGCGCTTCCGTACGGCCCGTCGGCATCCGTGACGGCGAATGTGATTTCGCCACCTTGGAGGCTGGTCTTGTCCCGGGCGTCGATCGCCACACCAACCAGCGTAGAGCCGCCTGAGGAAAGGCCGCCTCCGCTTGCGTTGGTGGACTCGTACCCCTGGTAGTTGTCCCAGCTCGGGTAGAAGCTATCTTCGGGGTAGCTGCCACTGTACTCTTCGTACACTTCTTTGGGGACGAAATGCCATCTATCGGGATTGTTCAGCCCGGATTTGTCGATAGTGATGTCGAGGTTGTTCGGGCCGTTATTGGTCATCTGGAAAACGCCATCGAAAGTCGTCACCGAGTCGGGATTGATACCGTCGCCATCGCCATTGTCACTGAAGTCCAGAACGAGTTGCTTCCCGTTGTGCTCCGCGTACGGTGACATTTCCTCCAGACCGAGATACGCGCTCTTGTCACCTGTCACATTTACCCCGACTGTCCGAGTCGCCTCGACACTGGCAAACGCACCTGTACCCATTGCAGCCGCCGAGCCGGCGGCGAGCGATCCGAGTCCGACCACGAATTTGCGTCGTTTCATTGGTTTTCTACCTCGTTTGTCGCGCCAGCGAGCACCGACGTGGCCTCCGTCAGCATCGTTCTCGTCGGCCGCAGCGCGCACTCATCGCTTCCGTAGCCAGGGATATCGTATTCCGGCGCGAGAAGCCGTTTCTCGGGGGTGACGACGTTTTTCTTGGAGTCCAAGCGACTGCCTATACGAGTTTCGTGGAGAGCGAGAACAGTCACGCGCACTCTTCAATTGTCTGTTACTATCGTCTTACTAAAAAAATCACAAAATAACATTGTATGGGGTACACGAAGGCTCTCTCCGTATGTCCCGGACGGGGGAGGTGGCCAGTTCAAACGTCCCTAGCAAAGCGGAGCCGGATAGTGAGAATCCTACGGCGGATGAAAATAGTGAGACTCCTTCAGCCGATGAGTTATACGACATCCTTGCGAACAGACGACGGCGCTACACGCTTCACTATCTGCAGCAGGTAGACGGACGAACCGACTTGGGAGAGATGGCTGAGCAGATCGCAGCCTGGGAGCACAGGAAAGCACGACAGGAGATCACCTCGAACGAGCGGAAGTACGTGTACTCGGCACTCCAGCAACGGCATCTCCCGAAGATGCACGACGTCGGTCTCGTCGGGTTCAACAAGCGTAATGGCACTGTCGAACCCACTCCTACCTTAGACGAGATTGACGTCTATGCGGAAGTCGTCGAGAAAGGCAACGTTCCGTGGGGGATATATTTCTCTGGTCTCTCTGCGGTGCATTTCGTATTGCTCGTTCTCGTCGGCTTCAACGTGGCGCCGCTGACGGCGTTCTCCGACTTCGAGTGGGCTCTTTTTTTCGCGGCCTCGTTTCTCGTGTCATCTCTCGTGTTCCTGTACGACACCAAGCGTATGAAACTCGGCAACAGTGGCGCCCCACCGGAGGTTGAACGTCGATGACGTGGAGGCGATATCTTTTACTTGTCGTCGCGCTGCTTGTTGCAGGATCTCTCATTACACCGACTGCGGGGTTTAGTTCCGCGGCTGCTGATCGGAACGTAGACGTTGCTGTTGTATCCGATGATGAGGCCTATCTTGGCATCCAGAGAGAGTGTAGTGACAATACATTACAGGTGACCGTAACCAATCGGTTTTCCGCCGGGACAACGCTGGATGTCGACATCGCCGTCAATGGAACGACCAAAACAATCGACGACCTTTCATCGGGGGAGTCACAGAGCAAGGCGTTCAATGCGTTCGATACAAACGACACAGCTACGATTGCTGCGTCCGGTTCGGGGATCTCGGTTCATTTGACGCGGTCACTACCGACGGGATGCTGATTCCGCCCGAGTCTTTAAACTGGTTTCTACGGGCGGTTCATTACCCCCGACACGATACGTAACGAATCCACTCGGACGGACAGCGTCTAACTTGGAATTCTGATACCTCGGCTGAACAAGAGTAATCAAAACAGATTATATGAATGACTGAAAAGAACCCTCGGTGAGTATTTCACCTCATACAATTATACGCCCAATCCGGAGGTTAATATCCGATCGGGCGGCCAGCCGTCGTGTGACGTAGCCATCGACCTGCGCCGGGCAGCGATAGTTCGGCACGTCGGCGTGGGGAGCGGTGATCGTGCCGACTGTTCGCCACAGGACACGCTTCTCTCGTCGGAGCTGCCGCAAACTGCCACTGCACGACTCACGACCGGGTGATACCGACGCGGCCGTCGTCGTCCGCGTCGATCTCGAATCCGGCGTCGACCAGCCACTCGCGGGCCCGACCGCGGCCGTGCAACAGCACTTCCACCAGATCGGTCGGTTCGTCGACGTCGGTCGCGAGTCGCATCGAATCGACGACGTCGGCAGAGAGCCCCGCCGTCGCAGCGATCTCCCGGTGATCCCGGACGGACGCGCCGTGGTAATCCACCGAGAACGCCGGGTCCCGGATCACGAGCGCGTTCGTCCCGCCGCCGCGCCCCGGTGCGATGGCGACGTCGCCGCCGCCGGCGAACAACCGCCGCAGCGCCGTCGGCGTCGCGAGCGCGAGGTCGGCCATCACGACCGCCAGTTCCGACGCTTGGCCTCGATCGAGTCGGTCGAGTGCGGCGTTCACGGCGACAGTCAGCGGTCTGTCGTCGACGGTTTCGGAGACGCCGTCGAGGACGTCCGCCGATCCCCCGTTAGCGACGGGATCGTCCGCGGTGACCACGGGATCGGGGGCGAGAAGTTCGGGAGTCCCGCCGGCCTCGCGGACCGCTTCGACGACGTCCCGGAGCATCGCGAGCGAAAACTGGCGGCGCTCGGGCGTTGAGAGAAGTGCAGAGAGTCTACTCTTCGGATCGCGGCCGGTGTAGGGAACCAAAACCTGCATCGAACGGATGGCCCGGCGATCAGCCGAGTTTGTCCGGACCGCCCTGCTGGGAGCGCCAGTAGAGGAACCCGCCGACGAGAAGACCGATCACGACGAGTCCGCCGACGCCGTACAGCGCCAGCCGGAACCGCTGGTTCGATTGTTGGGTCTGTTCCGCCTGCTCTTGGGCCTGTCCGGCCAGGTCGGTCGCGAGGGAGAACTCCTCGCCGTTGTAGGCCTCCTTGGCGTTCTGTAGCCGTCGTTCCGCTTCCTCGTCGTCGACCTGCTCGACTGCCGCGGCGGCGTCGCCGATCGCGTTCCGGGCCTCCCGGCTCTCCTCGGTGTAGTGCGTCGCGGACCAGGTGTCGATCTCGTTGGTCGATCCGCCCTCACGCGTCTGTTCGAGCGCGATGACAGTAAAGGACTGCGCCGGGTCGTACGAGTAGTCGTCGACCGCCGGGACGGTGCCGGTGATGCGGATCTCGACCTCGCTGGTACCGTCGTCGGCGACGACCGATGCGCCGGAGAAGGACTGGCCGTCGTAGGACTCCTGAGAGACCTTCGAGCCGGTCTGGTCGTAGTAGACGACCGTCCAGGTGACGTCTGTCAGTTCGGTGTTGCCGGCGAGCGTCCACTCCTCCAGTGAGGGGTTCTGGTACAACTCGGTCAGCGTGACTGTCGCGGTGACCTCGGTTCCGACCTCCGCGTCGCTCGTGACGGTCGAGTCCCCCACGGAGACGGCAGCGGCGGGGACCGTCGCGACGGAGAGGACGAGGAGACAGGCCAGCGCGAGCTTAGAAAAGCGACTCCAGCTCGTCTTCGTCATCATTAACTAGATTTTCGAGGTTGTCTTCGCTCTCCGATCGGATGTCGTCGATGTTGTCCTGTGCTTCGATGGCGACCTGCTGAAGCTCCTTGATTCGGGGGACGTTCGTCACACCCGAGAGCAGCACTACTGAGGCGACCCGATTCGTGTCTCCCATCGGGTAGTCACCGCCGCGGACTTCCATACTACCGGTCTGCTCTTCGATCCATTTCCGCCCGCGCTCTATGCCTTTCCGGTTGAGATGCCGCGGGGGACCAGCCAGAACCAGCAGGGCTCGTTCGGAGCCTTCGATCTCGCAGGGAAGCGTCAGCCGGCCGAGTGCGGCCTTCCGGACCAGCGACGTGATCCGGTTGGTCGTGTGAGCGGTATCGAGGTTGTCGTCCTCGTCGCTGCCCGTGATCCGCGAAAGTAACCCGCCGCCGGAGGAGTCGGTTTCGACCGTCTCGGAGGCGTAGCCGATCGTCGAGATGCCGCCGCCGGAGAGCGTGTTGATGATCTCCGAGGAGTCGACGACGCTTTCGGCGACCTCGCCGCCCTGTCCGACCTCGCCGGCGCCGAAGAGGACGCCGAACCGGGTGACGATCTCCTCGTTGATCTCGTCGTAGCCGCCCTGGACGGACTCGCCGGTCTTCCGCCAGGCGTCGTTGTCGAAGACGAGGAGGTTGTCGACCTCCCGGACGAACGTCTGGAAGGATCGAGCGGCGTTCAGCGTGTAAATACCGCCCTCGTCGCTGCCGGGCAGGACCCCCAGCCCGTAGACGGGTTCGGTGTAGATCCGCTGGAGGTGTTTCGCGAGCACCGGCGACCCGCCGCTTCCCGTCCCGCCGCCGAGCCCGGCGACGATCAGGAAGGCGTCGATCTCGTGGACCGGGATGCTGTCGATTGCGCCCTGTACTTCGTCGATATCCTCTTCTGCGACTTCCGCGCCGAGTTCGTTGTCGGCGCCGACGCCGTGACCCTTCACGCGCGACTGGCCGATGAGGACCCGCTTGTCCTTCGGGATGTGCTCCAGTCCCATCAGGTCGGCCTTCGCCGTGTTGACAGCGATGGCCGCCCGGACGATGTTCGAGTTGTGGCGCTTGTCGTATTCGACAAATTTGTCGACGATCTTTCCCCCGGCCTGCCCGAAACCGATCATTGCAAGCTTCATATAATGGGTCCCCTCGCCATTGGGTGTATACCAGTGCGAAGGCGGACATAAACCTTGTGATGGGGGGAAATCGGCGGCTCGGCACTCAAACCACAGAAAACGCACGACAGCGGCGGCATCTTAATGACACCTTAGGGACGGTTCTGTCCCGTTGGCGGCTGCATTTATCAGTCTTCATAATGAGAGAACGAGACACTCGGCAGAGGACCTCCCTGAGCGGCCGGAACAGCGTCTCTGATTCGGCACGCGAAACCGCCGCAGTAGCTGGTGGCCGCTGCGAGCAGTACAGATATAGTAGCGTTTGCAACTGGTTGCACATCCGATCGCACGACCGCGTGCGATCGTGTGAGTGAAGACTTGCAAACGCTACTATAGTCGGGTGTCGTGTCACTCCGGTTCGGTGGCCGAGAGAAACCGCCGTATCATACTGATTGCTCCCGTCTCTTCCCGCCGAGCGCAGTCAAGGGGGTTCGCTTGGCGGGAAAAAGGGAGAGTAACCAGTATCAGTCTGCCGCCGCGGCGGTGTCGCTTTTTTCCGTTCCGGCCCGACCGTTCAGATACGCGTCAAGCGTCGTGAGTTCGCCGGTGCCGATCCCGAACGCCTCGATATCGTTGTCGTCGGTGACGTTGTCGAACTGCAGCGAGCGGTACTGGTCTTTCCCCATCGGGAAGCCTGGGAGCACGTCGCCGATAGAGAGGCCGATCTTCGCGAGCGCCATCGGAAGCGGGACAACCGTGGTCGACCGTCCGTCTGAGCTGTGGATCAGCCGGGCGATCTCGGCGAGGCTGAGCTGATCCGGCCCGCCGATCTCGTAGATCTCGCCGACGTGGTCCTCCGCTTCGATGGCATCCGCGAGCATCGGGACTAAGTCGCCGACCCAGATGGGCTGGAACCGGTTTCGGCCACCGCCGGGGAGGAGACTGACGTAGGGGGGCGCGAGCAGTTTCGTGAAGGAAACGAACTCGCCGCCGTCGCCGAACACGACCGAGGGGCGGAAGATCGTGTAGTCCAGGACCGAGTCGGTGACGATCTCCTCGGCTTCGCCCTTCGCGCGGATGTACGCCGTCGGGCCGTCGGGATCGGCGCCGAGTGCACTCATCTGGACGAACCGGTCGACGTCGTGCTTCTCCGCCGCGCGCACGACGTTTTCGGTGCCGCGTCTGTGGACTTTGTCGTGCATCTCGTCGCCGCCGCTCGGCTTGAAAAGCGGCGAGAGCGCGACGAGGTTGTAGACGGCCTCTTTGCCCTCGAAGGCACCCTTGATCGTGTCGTACTTCCTGATGTTTCCCATCACCTTGTTGACGCCTTTCGGCAACTCGTCGCTGCTGGGACTGCGCGAAAGCGCCGTCACATCGTGGTCCCGGTCGAGCAGTTCCCGGCAGAGCGTGCTGCCGATGAAGCCGCTGCCGCCGACGATTAGTACTTTCATACCCGTGATAACTCTCCGGGTGGATGTAAAGGTAATTGCCGGGGTCCGATCAGCGTCGAACCCGGGACCCAATGGGTTTTAACGAGCGTGCCCGCCACGTCGAACTATGCTCATCACGCTGGAGGGACTCGACGGGAGCGGCAAAACCACCGTCTGGGAGTCGCTCCGGGAGGGACGGCCCGACGCGGTGTTCACCTGCGAACCGACCGAGTCGTGGTACGGCGACAGCGTCACGCGATCGATGCAGGACGACGACGCCGACCCGCTGGCGGAACTGTTTCTGTTCACCGCCGATCACGCCGACCACCTCTCGCGGGTCGTCCGCCCCGCGTTAGCCGACGGCCAGGTCGTGATCTCCGATCGGTACACCGACTCGCGGTTCGCCTACCAGGCGGCGTCGCTCGCAGATTCGCCTCTTGCCGACGAACTTGACCCGCTCGAATACATTCAGTCGATCCACGCGCCCTTCACCCGCCCGCCGGACGCGACAATCTATCTCGATATCGATCCCGAGACGGGGGCCGAGCGAGCGGGCGCGACCAACAAGTTCGAGCGGGCCTCGTACCTCGAAGCAGTAGGAGAAAACTACGAACGCCTGATCGAGGCCGACCCCGAGCGGTTCGTCCGGGTCGATGCCGCCCGGTCGCCATCGGCGGTCGCCGAGACTGTCGAGCGACGCGTCGACGAACTGATCGACGACGAGCGATCGTAGTCCTCTACGATTGCGACGACGCCCTACTGCCGGTCGGGAAGGTCGTACTCCTCGGGAGCCGGGACGTAGAGCGTATCGATCGTGAATCCGAGCGCCAGCGGAATGCCGATGGCGGCGCCGAGCAGCGCCGTCGCGCCGAGATTCAACCCGGCGCCGATCGGGAAGACGCCGAAGAACACGAGCGTCGTCACGAGCAACACCACGGGGATGAGCACGAGCGAGTAGATCACGTACCCCCAGCGCGTCTGCAGGCGGAGGCGGAAGAACCGGGTCAACACCGCCGCAAAGAGCGTGTGAAGGGCAAGCACCGCCCCGAAGAGGACGAGTCCGAGGACCGAAACCATACCGGGGATAGACAGGCAGAGAACTTTACGCGTTCGGCTCCCGGTCTCGGGGCTCCATTGCAGTCTGCGGTGCTGCCGGTTCACCCGACCGGCGGTAGTTAATCGTCCATCGAGATGTAGGTCTTGGTGTCGGTAACGCCCGCCAACCCCTGAATCCCGCTTGCCGAGGCATCGAGAATCTCGTACACCGCATCCGCACTCACCTCGGCGATGAGATCGTAGGCCCCCGCGACGACGTGTGCCTCGGTCACGTTCGCGAGCCCGCGGACGTCGTCGAGGACCCGTTCGGACTCCCCTGCGCCGGTCTTTACCAGTATGAACGCGTCGACCATACAGTCGCGGTACGTGATACCTTCCCATAGAGTTTGTGCCGTCGGTGGAATCCCGACCGGTCGTTCCGGAGAAACATTATTCACGCCCGGCGGCGTACGTCGTTGTATGCGGTTCGTTATCATTGGTGCAGGTCGTGTCGGACTCCGGACCGCCCGGGTCCTCAGAGACGAGGGACACGCCATCACGCTCGTCGAGCGGGACCGCGACAACGCCGAGCGCGCCCGCGATCTGGGGTTCGACGTCGTCGAGGGCGACGGCTCCCGCGAGTCGGTGCTCTTCGAGGCCGGCATCGAGGACGCCGACGGTCTCGGCGCGCTGACGAGCGACCTGAACGTCAACTTCGCGGCGTGTTCGATCGCGAAACACCACCGCACGTGGACGGTCCTCCGGGTCGACGAGGACTACCGCGAGGAGGTCTACCGCGAGTACGCCGACGAGGTCGACGAGGTCGTCTACCCCGAACGCCTCGGTGCGATCGGCGCGAAGAACGCGCTGCTCGGCGGGTCAGTACGGGCGATCGCCGACGTCGCCCAGCACATTCAGGTGGTCCTGATGACGGTCACCGAGGACTCGCCGATGCTGGGCTACACGATCGAGGAGGTAGCGTTACCCGCGAGTGCCCGCGTTCTCGCGTTCGGGAAGGCCGACAATCCGATGGGGTTGCCACTCTCGGACGACTCCTTGGAGGTCGGCGATCGGCTGGCCGTCATTGCGGACTTCGACGTTTTAGAGGAGGTCAGACAGCTGATCGTCGGTGAGACGCTCTCGCCCGAAGGAGGGACGGCCTGATGGTCACCGCCTACGTGATGGTGAAGGCGGCAACCGGGGAGGTCGACCGGCTGAAATCGGAGATGTCGGAGATCGACGGCGGCATCGAGAGCGTCAGCGTCGTCGCCGGCGACGTCGACTACATCGTCAAAGTCAACGTCGGGGGCCCGAGCGACGTGAAGTCGGTCGCGACGTCGATCCACGAACTGAGGGGGATCGAGGACACCCAGACGTACATCGCGATGGAGTAGCGCCCCGCCGTCGACTGGAGCCGCTCATAATGGGTACTCTCACGTTTTCCCGCCTAGCGCCGTCAACGGGGGTGGCGCTCGGCGGGAAGAGACGAACGTAATCAGTATCAAAGCGGCGTACCGCCCGGACTCCCGCCCGCAGCGTCGGCCGCCTGTTCGATCAGCCCCGTCACTGGCTCCGTGTACTGGTAGCCGGGGATCACCCCCTGCACGTACGTCCCTTCGACGTACTCGACGGCCGCGACGGCATCATCGACTGCGCGTCGTGCGTCGAGACCAGTGAGCGTGATCCGGACGATCACCGAGTCCGCCGCCCGATCGACGTCGACGGCCGGATCCGAGCCAGCGACCGCGCTGTCGACGTCCTCGGTCCGGAGCGCGAAGGTGTCGAACCAGCCGTCCTCGACGACGGGCGCGACCCGGTCTTCCGTCACAGCATCGAGAGTCGGAACCCGGACAGTCAGCGAAACGACTGCGGCGCTTTCGTCGCTCCCGAGTTCGATCTCCCCCTCGAAGGCTGTCGTCGTCACCGCGTAGTGATCCTCCCGGCGCTCGATCGAGTCGTGGCTCCCGGCGGCGCGTTCAGCGCGCGCGAGTGCGTCGTCCCCGTCGCTTTCAGTCATCGTCTGCAACAGACGCCGCGACGACAAAAGGGTCCCGCGTCCGGGCCCCGCCCGGTCCGGTCGGAGGCAGCGGTCGAAAAAGCCGCCTGGAGATTGTCGCGTCCTCACAGGAGATATTCGCATCACGGCGTCGTAGACGTATCAACCAGCTAATCGTCGTTTCCGAGTGCGGCACGTTTAAGTGTCTACCAGCCGTTCGCTAAAACGACGCTTCGTCTGGAGGGCCGAAGCGTCAGCGGGGACCAATTCAGGGCGGCAGCGGCCGTCCGGGCTGTTCCCGGACGGCTGCTCCCTTTTCGAGGAACTACCGACGGAGAGTCGTCAGTCTCGTTCGGTCTGCTGCCACCGGCCCCGCGACGAGACGACAACAACCCGTAGCGGCGCGTGAGCCGACCGACTGTAGCCTCTGCTGGAGGGAGTTCGACACGTCCCCACTTCGAGCGATTGAAGTACTCACCCGGCCAGTTACCCCGTATGCAGGACCAAGGACGTTCCAAGCGGAAGCGAACCGGCGGTCGACGCCGACGCTCGCACGACAAAAAGCGCCACCAGCTGGGCCGGCAGCCCGCCGAGACGACCGTCGGCGAGCCGCGGTTCCAGGTCATCGATGCTCGCGGCGACGACCACAAGATCCGGGCACTCTCGGCGAACGTGGCGCAGGTCGCCATCGACGGCGAGGTGACCGAAGCCTCGATCGAGAACGTCGTCGAGAACCCGGCCAACGTCAACTACGCCCGGCGGAACATCATCACCAAGGGTGCGATCATCGAGACGGACGAAGGGCGCGCCCGCGTGACCTCCCGACCGGGCCAGACGGGACAGGTCAACGCCGTTCTGGTCGAAGAATAGCGTCGGTCGGACGGCGACGTCAGGGCGACGGCGCGGCTTTCTGGAGCGCGGTCTCGGCGATGTTGCCCCCGTAGTCGGCACTCCGCGAGACCGAGTCGACGATCAGCCCCAGCAGCTGCGCCCGTGCCGGATCCAGTTCCTGCAGCAGTTCGTCCACGTCGCGCGCCCGTTTGTCGATCCCCTGCACCGACTCCCGGGCGTCGTTCGCGAGCTCCGTCGCCTCGGCGCTATCCTCGGTGAAGAGCGCGTTCATTCCGTCGTCGATAATGGAGTGTGACTCCTCGCGGAGCTTCGTGAGCGCCTCGACGACCTCCTCGGGGATCGGCTGCTCGAACTCCAGGGTGAGGTGTGCGATCTTCGTCGCGTGGTCGGCGATCCGTTCGAGCTGACGGGCCGCCGACTGGTAATCGAAACAGACCTCCCGAGTGACGCCGAGTTCCTCGGCGGCCTTCGGCGTCCGGAGCGTCGATCGGAAGATGCGCGAGACCACCATCCACAGCCGGTCGACGTCGTCGTCGCGCTGGATCACGTCGCGGGCCATCTCCTCGTCCAGTTCCGCGAGCGCGTCGACGGCGTCGGAAAGCATCGAAAGCGAGATGAGCCGCATCCGCCTGACTGCGGTGTGGATCGAAAGCTCCGCCGAGTCCAAGAGATCGCGGATGACCACTTCGTCTCTGGTCTCTTCGAGGACTTCGAGGCCGACGAGACTCTGGGTCGCTTCCCTGATCGTCTTCCGTTGACCGGTCGTGATGCGTGAACTCTGCAGAGAGATGATGTCGAAACCGCTGACGTACATCGTCATCACCGCGCGCGTGAGTTCCTCGCCCTCGAGGTCGGTCACGTCGAGCGTTCCCTCGGTGCGTTCCTCGCCGTTTGCGGGCGCCAGAAACAGGGAGTCACCCTCCGGATAGAACTCGACGACGCTCCCGGCCGAAACGTCGTTTTCAGTCGCCCACTCCTTCGGAATCGACACCGTATACGTCGATCCGCCGGTGACCTGCACCTTCCGGGTTTCCACCATAGCCGGCGGTTGGGAAGCTCCCAATATAAAGTTGCTCATATCTATATAGATCCGTGATCTCCTGCCATCGCTGGCGTCGGTATGGCGTCGAAGTCACGGCGGCGCGACGTCGACCCGGAAGATCTGCCCAGTCTGAACCGAGCCGAGCCGCTTCACGCCGGGATCTGTTTTCAGGGGAGAAGAACACCGGGTTCGGGGATATTTTCGCGATTTCGAGTTAAGTACACCGGACCCGGAGCGGGAACTGGACGGCTCTGCCACGGGAAACGTTACCGGGGACCTCGGACGCTCGGTAAAATATAGAACGGTATTTCATCTATATAGCCATATTAGTAGCGGTTTTATTATCCCTACGGATACGGAGAGATAATGAGTCGCGAACCCAGATGCGACCGGACTTTTTCGCGCCGCGATCTCCTCGCGGGGATCGGCGGCCTCGGCGTGCTCGGTCTTGCCGGGTGTACCCAGCGGAATCCGAATCTCGATACGGCTGCGGAACCGACAGCGGCCGGTTCGGGCGGAGGCGACAGCGGGTCGGGAACCCTCTCGGGCGTGATCGACATTGCGGGCTCTTCGACAGTGTTCCCGCTCGCGACGGCGATGTCGGAACGGTTCGAGGCGAAACACTCCGAGGTGGACACCAGCCTCCAGTCGACAGGCTCCGGCGGGGGCTTCGCGAACTACTTCTGTACGGGGGGGACCGACTTCAACAACGCCTCCCGGCCGATTCAGCCGGAGGAAGAAGAGCAGTGTGCCGACACGGGCGTCGAACCGGTCGAACTGAAGGTCGCGACCGACGCACTGACCGTCGTCGTCAACAACGACAACGACTTCATCGGCGAGGGGCTGACCGTCGAGCAACTCCGGCAGATCTGGTCGGCCGAGTCGGCCCCGGAGACGTGGGCCGACGTCAACGACGAGTGGCCCGACGAACCGCTGGAACTGTACGGCCCCTCCGACGCGTCGGGAACGTACGACTACTTCAACGAGGCCGTGATCGGCGAGGAGGGACCGGGCCACAGGCAGGATTACTCGCCGACAGAGCAGGACCGGACCATCCTGCGGGGGGTCGCCGGCTCGACGTATGCGATGGGCTATCTGGGCTTTGCGTACTACAGCCAGAACGACGAGACCGTTCAGGCGGTCCCGATCAGCGAGGGCGACGGCGACTACGTCGAGCCGTCGCTGGAGACCGCCCTCGAAGGGGAGTATACGCCGCTCTCGCGACCGCTTTTCACGTATCCGAAGGTTTCTGCGCTCCGGAAGGAGCACGTCGAGGCGTTCGCCCGGTTCTGGATCGACAACGCGACCAGCCGGGAGATCGTCGCCGACGAAGTCGGCTACGTCCCGCTGAGCGAGGCCGAACGGGAACAGATGTTGGGGCGGATCTATGCGGCTGTCGAGGGGCTGTCGGACGATGACTGACTGCATCCACGGCTGTCAGGCGATGACTGACCGCAGCCACGGCCGTCGGACGACGGCTGACTGCATTCACGGCTGGATGGGCGCTCCCACGGAGGCACATAGATGAGCACGGACGAGTTGGAGACGGACATCACGACGCAGACGGCGAACGCGCCGAGAGAACTCCTGACGCGGACGTTCTTCTTTCTGTGCGCCGCGCTTTCGATCGTCACGACGGTCAGCATCGTCGTCCTCCTCGTCTCGGAGGCGTCGAAGTTCTTCACGGTCACGGCGCCGCTCTTCGGCGTCACCGGGGAGACGGCGTCGCTCGTCGACTTCCTCACCGGCACGACCTGGGAGATAACGAGCGGCGAGTTCGGCGTCCTCGCGCTCGTGTCGGCGACGGTGATGGTCACGATAGGCTCGGCGGTGATCGCGATCCCGCTCGGCGTCGCGACCGCGATCTACCTCAGCGAGTACGCCACCCCGAGAGCGCGGTCGGTGCTGAAGCCGGCCTTGGAGATCCTCGCGGGCGTCCCGACGGTCGTCTACGGCTTTTTCGCACTCATCTACATCACGCCCGCGCTGTCGGTCGTCTTCCCGTCGATCGGGACGTTCAACATGCTCTCTGCGAGCATCGTCGTCGGGATTATGATCGTCCCGATGGTCGCCTCGATCAGCGAGGACGCGATGTCGGCCGTGCCCGACGACCTCCGGCAGGCGGGCTACGGGATGGGGGCGACGAAGTTCGACGTCGCGACCGGGATCGTCGTCCCCGCGGCGCTGTCGGGGATCTTCTCCTCGTTCATCCTCGCGCTCTCGCGGGCGATCGGCGAGACGATGGCCGTGACCATCGCCGCCGGGTCGCGCGCGCAGTTCCTCAACCCGGTCAACCCCGCGTCGTTCCTGGACGGGTCGCTGCCGATGACGGCCGCGATGGTCCAGTTGCTCCTCGGCGACATCACCGGGGGCGGGCTGGCCTACCGCAGCCTGTTCGCCATCGGCCTCGTCCTGTTCGTGATCACGCTGATAATGAACGCCATCAGCGACCTCGTCGCACAGCGATATCGGGAGGAGTACTGAGATGGCTGCCGGAACCGACACCATCGAGAGTTTCGGACAGGTGAGTCGGGTCGCGGACACCGTCTTCCGCTATCTGCTCTTCGCGGCGACGATGGTCGGCATCGTCACGCTCGCGATCCTCATCGTCTACGTCGCCAACGACGCGGTCCGGCCGCTGACAGCGGACCCCGGCTGGCATCTGACTTTCTTCCTCACGCTCGTCGCGCCGGCGCTGCTCGTCGGCTGGATGGTCCGCCGTCGTGACCCCGGCGCGCTCACGTTCGGCGCCCTGTTCGTCGGGATGCTGGTGGTCTCGCTGATGTTCAGCGGCGGCGTCGCGCTCCTCCTGATCGACGTCGTGTTCCCGATCGACGCCGTCGCCGTCGCGCTCGGAGTCGGCGTCCCAGCCGCGGTCGCGGTCGTGCTCACCCGGTACGCCCACCGGATTTCCTTCACCGCGCGACTGCTCGCGACGACAGCCGCGTTCTACCTCTCGCTTTTCGGCCTGCCGGGCCCCGTCGGCAACACCCTCGGCGTCCCGCAGTTACTTCCGAGTCTGGTCCGGTTCGTCCGGTTTTACCCCGTGATCCCGCTCGATTGGATGCTCGTCGTCGCCGTCGTCGGCGTGGGCTCCGCCGCCGCAGTCGGTTCGTTCGTGGCCGGAGTCCAGAACCGAAAGGCAGGACTGATCGCGGGCGGCGCGGCGCTCCTCGGAGCCGTCGCTGCGGGCCTCGGCGGCCCGTTCGTCGGCGTCGATCCGGTCCCGGCGGTCGTGATCACCGGCGTCGCGTTCGTGCCCACCGTGACGTACGCCTGGCGCGGGGCGACAGCCGAGGAGGGGTCGCCGCTGGGACTGGCGTTCGCCGCGACGGTCGTCGGCGGGGCACTGGTCGGCGCCGCGGCCGTCGACGCCCTCGGGTTCGCCGGGCCGCAGTCGTGGGTCGACTGGGGATTCCTGACTGGGGCCCACAGCGGCACCGCCGAGGCAGCGGGCCTGTACCCCGCCATCGGCGGTTCGATCCTCCTGATGGTGACGGTCGCGGCGCTGTCGTTCCCGCTGGGCGTCGGTGCGGCGGTGTACCTGGAGGAGTACGCGCCGGACAACGCCCTGACGCGCTTCGTCGACGTCAACATCTCGAACCTCGCTGGCGTGCCGTCGGTGGTCTACGGGCTGCTGGGTCTCGGGGTGTTCGTGACGTACCTCGGGCGGTCGGCGGGGACGGTACTCGTCGGCGGCGCGACGCTCGCGCTCTTGATTCTGCCGATCGTTATCATCTCCGCGCGCGAGGCGATCCGGTCGGTCCCAGCGGATATGCGGCAGGCCTCCTACGGGATGGGCGCGACCCGGTGGCAGACCGTCAAGAACGTCGTGCTGCCGGAGGCGTTCCCGGGTATCCTGACCGGCACGATTCTCGCGCTCGGCCGCGCGATCGGCGAGACGGCGCCGCTGATTATGATCGGCGCGCCGAACGTCGTCTTCAACCTCCCGACCGGGTTCGGGTCGAAGGTGAGCGCGATGCCGCTGCAGGTGTACGCGTGGTCGACCCTCTTCGCGAGCGAGGACTTCTATACCAAGGCGGTTCCCGCCGGGGTGGTTGTCCTGCTTGCGGTGCTGCTTGCGATGAACTCCGTCGCGATCGTCCTGCGGAACCGATTCGAACGGACTGACTGACAATGAGCAAGGAAACACACGACGAGCGGACGGCACAGGAGAATCGAACGAGGGATCCGACCGACGATGGGATGTCGATCCGGACGGACGTCAGCGGGAGCGTCACCGCGAGTGAGACAGACGCCTTCCGGGACCGCCAAACGGTGGTCCGGGCGGACGACATCAGCGTCTGGTACGGCGACGATCAGGCGCTTTCGGGAATCACGATGGACATCCCCGAACAGAGCGTGACCGCGATGATCGGTCCCTCGGGCTGTGGGAAGTCGACGTTCCTCCGGTGTATCAACCGGATGAACGACCTCATCGACAGCGCGCGCGTAGAGGGCGACCTCTATCTCCGCGGGAAGAACGTCTACGACGACGACGTCGACCCGGTGGCGCTCCGGCGGCGCGTCGGGATGGTGTTCCAGGAGCCGAACCCGTTCCCGAAGAGCATCTACGACAACGTCGCCTACGGGCTGAAGATCCAGGACAAGCCCGGCGACTACGACGAGATGGTCGAGGAGTCGCTCAAGCGCGCCGCGCTGTGGGACGAGGTCAACGACCGCCTCGACGAATCGGGGCTGGAACTGTCCGGCGGCCAGCAGCAGCGGCTCTGCATCGCACGAGCGATCGCGCCCGATCCGGAGGTGCTCCTGATGGACGAACCAGCCTCCGCGCTGGATCCGGTCGCGACCTCCCAGATCGAGGATCTGATCGAGGAACTGGCCGAAGACTACACCGTCGTCATCGTCACGCACAACATGCAGCAGGCCGCCCGCATCTCGGATCAGACGGCGGTGTTTCTCACCGGCGGCGAACTCGTCGAGTTCGACGACACCGGAAAGATTTTCGAGAACCCCGAGAGCGGTCGAGTCGAAGACTACATCACCGGAAAGTTCGGGTGATCGATGGATGGGCATCCATTCATCGCCGTCGACGTCAGCCGATAAGCCGGCCTCGACAGCCTTAAACCGCAATCGAGTGATCCGATAGTTATGCCCAGAGAGGAGTATCAGGAGTCGCTCGCGAGCCTCCGAGACGACGTTCTCTATATGAGCGAGGTCGTCGCCGAACGGCTCCGCTTGGGCCTCGACGCGCTCGAACAGAAGGACAGCGAGGTCGCCCGAGAGGTCGTCGAGGGCGACGACGAGGTCAATCAGATGTACCTCGATCTCGAAGCCGAGTGCGTCGACCTGATCGCGCTGCAGCAACCGGTCGCCTCCGACCTCCGCTTTATTGCGGCGTCGTTCAAACTCATCACCGATCTCGAACGCATCGGCGACCTCGCGGTGAACCTCGCACAGTACGCCGAGGACGCCGACCGCGACGTCTTCCCGGAGGTCGACGTCCAGCAGATCGGCGTCGAGACCCTGGAGATGCTCGAGGCCGCGATGGCCGCCTACGCCGACGAGGACGTGGAAGCGTGCTATGCGGTCGCCGAACACGACGACGAGGTCGACGCGATGTGTGAGGCCGCGAGCGCGACGGTCGTCCGCGACCTCATCGAGAGCGACCCCTTCGGCGAGCGGACCGCCGACGCGGAAGCGTATATGGGCGACATCTCCCGGCTTCTGCTCACGATCCGCGATCTCGAACGCGTCGGCGACCACGCGGTCAACATCGCCGCGCGGACGCTGTACATGATCGAAGACGACGCCGAACTCCTGTATTGATAGTGTCTACTCTCGTCTCTTACCGCCGGGTGCCGCCAACGGGGGTGGCGCCCGGCGGTAAACAGTGAGAGTAAACACTATGAGGCCGTCGGAGAGTCCGTCAGAAGGAGGTAGTTTCACCAAAGGCTTAGGACGACTTAGCCGTCCGGAGAGTGCGGCCCGTAGGGGCTCATCGTCAGTACTGCACCGAGTAGCCTCGCTCAATCCCGCTTTTCGCTGTCATCCAGCAGGGACGAGGTGATGAGTCGCTTGATTCCACGTCGAAGGAGACCGCTGGCTGCAGGTTGTGAGATATCCAATTCAGCGGCGAGTTCGCCGAGCGTTGCGTTCCGTGGTTCCTCGAAGTACCCTGTCTCGAATGCGACGAGGAGTGCTTCCCGTTGGCTATCGGTCAACCCAGCGTCCGTATTGCCCAGGCCGTCGTATTCGTTGACGCGCAGTAAGTCGATATCGATGTCGTTCTGTTGTGCGTAGTCCCAGAGGTGGACCAGATCCGTTCGTTCGGGCATCCATATCGTCAGGATCCAGGCACTCTCGTCGTTCTTCATATCGAGGATGACACCGTTCGCGGCCGAAACCACCGGTGAGAGGACCTTCGCTTCGTCCGTATACTCGAAGCTGTAGATCGCCTCCTCGTCTCTGGTCTCGATGATTCGTTCGAATGCACCGACGGTCCGATCGTTCCGTAATCCGTCTTCGAACCGGTCGAAATCAGCCGATTCGATACGATAGAAGAACTTTCCCGACGTTGGGTCAGTTCCGGCCTCCGAGACCGACGTGACCTTCGAACTTCGGTCGTGAGTAACGGCCCCTGTGAGCACTATATCCGGATGTTTGGCTCGGACGACCGCTTTAATATCGCTCATTGTTCTGTCGGGTAGTAGTGTTCGTGTAGGAAATCATCCAGTCGGGCGTTGTGGGGGTGAGACTCCAGGTTGCGATACTTGCTACCGTGGTCGTACTGTGGCCGTGTGGCGGCTTAACCGAGTCGGTTGGTCTTAGAATGGGCACGCGAGTCGCGTCCTGCTCTGCCGAGACCGTCACCGCCCGCCTCCGGAGCAACGGCTCTCATACTGATGACTCTCGGCTCTTCCCCACGAGCCCAACCCCCTTTGACGGCGCTCGGGGGGAAAGAGTGAGAGTGATCAGTATCACTCGTCCATATCGTCCCTGGCGTGAATCTTGGCCTGTTCGCGAGCGCTGGGATTGACCGACTCTTTGAACGGAACCGTCGCCACCGTCGCGTATACGGGTTCTCCGGGTTCCTCAGCGTACTCGTCCGGGAGGTGTACCTCGAACTCCACGTCGACATCCGCGTCGTATATCGAGTCGTCGAGCGGAACGTCGGTCGCGGCCTGCAGTTTCGCCGCTGGCACGTATCCGAGCCCGATGTTGGTCTCGAGCTCCGGATTCCACCACGCCGACGTCAGGTAGCCACATTCCTCGCCGGTCTCCGGGTCCGAGACGAGCCAGAAGTCCGGTGGGTAGTCCCGGATCGGTTCGCCGGCTATCTTCAGGCCGACCAGTTTGTGCGTGAACGGGAACTCACCGTTCTCGATGGCCTCCTTCTGGCGTTCCAGTTCCGCTTTGCCGACGTACTCGGCGTCCTTGTCGTCGGGAACCTGATAGCCGAGATTGACCTGGAACGGCGACGTCTCGTGGTCCATGTCCTGCCCCAACGACAGGATTCCGGCAGCGATACGTCGTTGATGGGATATCGCTGTCGCGGCACCGCCGTGGGCTTTGACCGTTTCGAGTACCGGATTCCACACTGCTTCGGCGTTCTTCGACGCCTCGCGGACGTATATCTCGAACCCTGCCTCTCCGGAGAAGCCCGTCTGACTCACCAACACCGGGACACCGGCGACCGTCGCTTCCAGCAGTCCGTAGTACGGAACGTCCTCGACCGCGTCACCGATGAGCGACTCCATCACGTCGAGCGATTTCGGACCCTGAATCTGCATCGGCGAGACGTCGATCTCGTCGATGTCGACCTCGAAGTCAGTTCCGAATGTGACCCCCTGCAGCCACTGCAGCAGGTCGGAGTCGGCGATGGAGAACCAGAACTCGTCGTCGTCGGGTCGCAACAGGACGAAGTCGTTGAGGATCCCGCCCTCTTGATTGCAGCAGATGGCGTACTTGCCTCGCATCGTCTCGATGTCGGTCGCATCCCGCGTGATGACGCAGTTGACGAACGCCTCGGCATCAGGCCCCGCGACACGAATCTGCCGCTCGACCGCGACGTCCATCAGCGTGACGTCGTTGACCAGGTGTTCGTACTCGGCTTCCAGTCCTCCCTCTTCGGGGTCGATGTACCCGCGAGGGTGGTACATATCGTTGTAGACCGTCGCCTGCCGACACCCCTCCTCGACGGAGAGGTGCCAAAACGGTGATTTCCGAATCCGGGTGGAGATCAGGAGGTCAACGTCTGCGTCGCCTGTCTGACGGAGGTTTCTGGGAACGGTCCGATTCGATTGGTCGACACTGGGGTGGTTCGGATGCTGTTGGTCTTCCGACATTAGAATCTACTTCCGCGGTCCGACCTGATGGTTGAATAGCGTCGCCCAGATACCCTCGAGCCGGCTGCTTATAAACGACGGGCCGACCCCGGCGGGGAGGTAGAATTTCGATTCAGTCGCTCTGGCTCGGTCGTCGGTGTGGTTCCGCTGTGCCATATATCGATCAGAGGACCCGTACCCGTATTGCTCTGTATCTTAAGCGTTTAACCCACTTATACCGGATTGGGGGATTTCGTGCGTTCCTGACCTCTTCGGCCCGTTACCGTAGTAGCGTTTGCGAGTCTTCGTTCACGCAATCGCACAGACAGCGTGCGCTCGGGTGAGTGACCGGTATCAAAAGATGTTCGCCTGTCGGTAGACGCTGATTCCATCTTCGGTGAGTTCGTAGGGCTTGGTCTCCCGGGAGTGGTTCGCGTCCCGGATCTTCTGAATCTCGATTGCGAGTCGCGTCTCCCGGAAGTCGTTCGGGCGAACGTACTGCAGCACGAACACCGCGTCGGCGAGGTATTCGACGATCCCGAAGCGGGAGACGTAGGAGTTCGATTTGCTCGCCTCGGACGTCAGAAGCGTGGTGATTCCGGCGTTCTTCAGCGACCGAGTGAACCCGAACACCTGGCTCCGGCGTTTCGGGGCGCTCTCGTACATCATCTCCAGCAGTGAGACGGAGTCGAGCACCAGTCGATCGGCTCCGAACTCCTCGATCAGGCCGGGCAGGTCGTTCTGAATGCTGTCGAGGCTGTTTGCCATCTCGACGGGGTCGATGTCGACGACGGCCAGTCGGTTCTCCTCGACGTACTTCTCGAAGGACCAGCCCTTCTCCTCGGCGGTTCCGACGATCCGGTCTTTGCTCTCTTCGAGGGTGATGTAGACCGCATTCTCGCCGTTTTCGAGCCCGTGGTTCAGAAACTGGAGCCCGAACGTCGTCTTCCCGGTCCCGGCGGAACCGATCGCCACCATCAGCGAGCGAATCGGGACACCGCCGAGGATCATCTGATCGAGGCCGTCGATCCCGATGTCGATCCGATCGAGATCGGAGTCGAACTCCGCCTCCTCGAAGTCCTCGGCTCCCGAATCTCCGAAGTCGGCGAAGCCGAAGTCGTCGTCGCCGCCGGAGAGATCGAACGGCTGTTCGCCTCCCGGCCCCGCGGTGTCGGCCCCGCCGGACGAGCCAACTACCGTCCGGTCGGGGTCGCCCGAGTTTCCGGGGACCCCCGGGTCCGGAGCGTCCGCGAGTGCAGAGCCGAAGTCCTCCTCGAAGGGGCTCTCGGTGTCGTCGTCGCCAGCCTCGCTACGGGCGTCCGATTCGGGCCCCTCCGCGTCGGCGCTACCGGCGTTATCCGTGGTATCGCCCCCGGCGGACGCGCCAGCGCCCCCGTCATCGGCCTCCGCGTCCGCGAATTCGCCGGCGTCTGCGGCCTCATCGCTGTCCAGTGTATCCCTGGCATCCGCAGTCGTGTCCGTGGCTCCAGATTCGTCGGTGGCTGCGGTCCCGCTGGTGGCTGCGCTCTCGTCGGTGGCTGCGCTTTCGTCGGTGGCTGCGTTCTCGCCGGCGTCTGCGGCCTCATCGCTGTCCGGTGTATCCCTGGCATCCGCAGTCGTGTCCGTGGCTCCAGATTCGTCGGTGGCTCCAGATTCGTCGGCGGCGTCGGCATCGTCTTCCTCCTGAAGCGCCCGCTCGAACCAGTCATCGTCGTCACTCACGCTTTTCACCCGCCTCTCGGTTCGAGGGACAGCACCGGCATTCGACTCCGCCCCCCCAGGCGCTTCCGGATCTGGACCATCTCCCTTGGCCTACCCGACGGGAGGCGAGGCTTTGAATGTTGCCCGTGGCGGTCAGGAGTCGCCGCGCCGTGACGGAGCCCTTTTTGCGCGGCGCGGTGAATCCGTCGACAGATGAAGGTGGCCATCGTCGCACAGTGGGGCAACGACCGGACCGCGAGCCTCGCAGAGCGGCTCAGAGACCGGCTCCGTGCCGAGGACGTCACGGTGTGGCTCGACGCGGCGACGGCTGCCGAACTCGGCGTCCCTGGCCGCTCCGTCGACGAGTTCGACGCAGCGGACCTCGTGGTGAGCATCGGCGGTGACGGAACCTTCCTCTTCGCCGCCCACGGCGCCGAGACCACGCCCATCATCGGCGTCAACCTCGGCGAGGTCGGCTTTCTCAACGCTGTCGCTCCTGACGAGGCCGTCGAGGCCGTTCTCAGGGAGGTAGAGCGCTTCCGGACCGACGGCCGGGTGCCAACGCGGACGGTGCCGCGGCTCGGGGTGCGGGGCGACGGCTGGTCACTCCCGCCCGCGATCAACGAAGTCGTGGTTCAGGGCGCCCAGCGTGGTCCCGGCGGCGGCGCGTCGATCGAGGTGCGGATCGACGACTCGACGTACGCTGACGCTCACGCCGATGGAGTGTTGATTTCGACACCGACTGGCAGCACCGCGTACAACCTCAGCGAGGACGGCCCGCTGATCCACCCGGGCGTCTCGGGGTTCGTCGTCACCGAAATGGCCGCCGGGGAGGGGATGCCCCCGCTCGTCGTCGACCGCGACGTGACGGTCTCGCTCACGGTCGAGGAAACCCCGGAGGCGGTCGTCGTCGTCGACGGTCGCATCCGCGAGTATCTGGAGCCGCCGGCGTCGATAACCGTCGAGCTCGCCGATGAGCCGGTACGGATGGCCGGCCCGGCCACCGATTTCTTCGAGGCGCTCGGCAAACTGGAGTAAGACTGTCGTACGGACCGGGGACGTGAGCTGTGATCGTCCGGGGGAACCGCACTGGTCGGGGGCTGTGGTAGCAGATCCCGGTAGCGGTATGTGTAATAATTACACGCACGTCCAGCCGAACGTATAGCAATCCACATTAACCCCGAACCCGAATCGATCGATATGACCCAGTCGTACGTGATCATCGGCGACGGTGTTGCGGGGAGCTCCGCCGCCGAGACCCTCCGCGAGGAGGAGCCCAACGCCGATATCACCGTGCTTACGGACGAGGGCGAAGCCCTGTACAACCGGATTCTGATCAAGGAGTTCGCCAAAGGCAAACTCCCGGAAGCGCCCATCTCGATCCACGAGGAATCCTGGTACGACGACCGGGACATCGACCTCCGCTTGAACACGCTCGTCGTCGATATCGACGTCGAGGGCCACACCATCGAGACGCACGAGGGCGAGGTGCTCTCGTGGGACAAACTGCTCGTCGCGATGGGTGGAACCCCGACACAGCTCCCCGTCGACAACTCCGACGCCGAGGGGGTTCATCACTTCTGGACGTTCCAGGACGCCCGCGCGATCAAATCCCACATCGAGCAGGCGGACAACTCCGTCGTCGTCGGGGCGGGCCTGCTCGGAATCGACCTCGCGGCGATCACCGCTGCACAGGGCGTCGACGGCAAGTATCTGATGCGCGGGGACTGCTGGTGGCGCTACGCGCTCTCCGAAGACGGAGCGGAGATCATCCACGAGGCGCTCCGGGAGCGCGGTGTCGACCCCGTCTTCCAGTCGGGCGTCGACCACTTCGAGGTCGACGACGACGGCCACGTGACGACCGCGGTCGACCCCAACGGCGACGAGTACGACGCGGACTTCGTCGGGATCGCGATCGGCCTGAACTTCAACACCGAAATCATACAGGACACACCGATCGAGTGCGACGACGGTATCATCGTCGACGAGTACATGCGGACGAACCACGAGGACGTGTTCGCGGCCGGAGACATCACGGAGTTCCACGACCTCATCCTCGGCGAGCGCGCGCAGAACGGCGCGTGGGGCTCCGCGAAGGAGCAAGGGTCGATCGCGGCGCAGAATATGGTCGACTACGGTTCCGAACCGTTCGAGTGGGTCTCCTCGTACTCGATTACGCACTTCGATTTCCCCTTCCTCTCCTTCGGCCACCCGACGCTCGGCGACGACGAGGCCGAAGCGAAGTACTCCGACACGGAGTGGCGTCGGCTGGCGTTCAAAGACGGCCGGATCGTCGGCGGCGTCCTCATCGGCGACCTCTCCCCGCAGTCGAAGTACAAGAAGCTGATGCGCGAGGGACGGGTCGTCGCCGACCAGAAGGACGTCCTGATGCAGGAGACCTTCGAGCTCGACGAACTCTCCCTGGAAGCCACCGAATAGCGTCGCGTCGCTCTCGGCTCGCGGCAGGGAGATCCGACTGTTCCATAGATTCCGTCTGAGAGATCCCAGCTCAGATCCGCAGGATCCCGACACCGTCTGTCGATTCGCCACAACCTTTATTTTCGACCGTGTTATTCGTTCTCGTATGTCACGATCTATTCGAAGTCCGGAGGCGCTCGACGGGGGGACGCTCGTCGATTGTCGCCCGGCGGCTATCGACCCGACCGACCGCGTCCGGGATCTCGATCAGCTGTCGGCCGACGATCGGCGCGCGTTCCTGGCGGCCGTCGACGGATCAGCGCACTCGCCCGAAATGGACGGGCTCGACAGCGGCGACGTCGTCCGATTCACCAAGTACTACCGGGTTCGCTGAGGCTGAGTCTCGATCGCGACACCGCTCTTCGATTGCGGAGCCGAGGGAGCCGGATCGGTGGGGTTTTCGGCGAGTGAGCGATCCGGACCTGTGGGAGTTCGGCGAGTGAGCGATCCGGACCTGTGGGAGTTCGGCGAGTGAGCGATCCGGACCTGTGGGAGTTCGGCGAGTGAGCGATCCGGACCGATGGGGTTTTCGGCAAGTGAGCGATACAGGCTGGTATGAGCGACGAGCCCTCTGCGTCGGGCGGCCCCGGTGGGGACGCGGATATGACGCTGGCGTTCGAGCTGGAGGCACTCCAGAGCCTCGCGGATCCGAACGCGGTGTTCAACGACGCACGCCAGTGGACCGAATACGTCGGCGTCGTCAGCGAGAAACCGACGTACGTCGTCACGAACTTCACCCGGAAACACCGAGTTCGACAGGATTTCTTTTCCGGACCGCGCGGGGTAGCAGAGAGTCTCACGAACGTCAAAGAGCAGTTCGACACCGACCGACACGTCCTCGTCGGGACGAGCGACGAGGACGCCGAAATCGCCGAGTCGGTGGGATGGGAGTATCTCCCGCTCGAAAACGCCGCCGAGGCCGCCGGCTGGGAACTGGCCGGGGAGTCGGAAGCGGCGGATCCCTTCGAGTCCGAAGAGCGCGACGACTGGCCGTAGCGGCGCCGTCGCTGTCGGCGCCGGGCCCGTCGGCGATGGGAGGGTTGTGGCGTTCCGAACCCCTTAATTCCAGCACCGCGTAGCCTGAAGTATGGAGCTACCACGCGCCGCGTATCGGGCCGCGTTCGACGACGCGCCCGACGGACTCGCGATCGTCGATCCCGAGACGGGGACGATCCGGGACTGCAACCGTCGGTATCGGGAGTTACACGGCGGCGAGGAGTGTCGCGGCCAGGACGTCACCGACCACGTGGTGCCGATCCGCGACGGGGACGGGGGGCTACTGGATCGGCTGGGCGTGGCCGCGACCGACGATGAACCCATCAACTGTCGGTTGCGGGCGGCGGAGTCGGTTCCCGTCGAGTTGCGCCCGTCGTCGATCACGGTCGAGGCGGCCGACCTGCTTCTCGTCAGGGTGACCGAGATCGAAGACGAGACCGAGGAGCGCCGGGACCGCAAGCGGAAGGCCCGCGCGATCGACGAGGCGCCGATCGGGATCACGATCACGGATCCGGCGCAGGCGGACAACCCGCTCGTGTACGTGAACGACGAGTTCGAGCGCCTGACTGGCTACTCGGCGGGAGAGGCACTGGGCCGCAACTGCCGGTTCCTCCAGGGACCGGAGACTGACCCCGCGCGGGTCGCCGAACTGCGGGAAGCGATCGACGCCGAAGAGCCTGGTACTGTCGAACTCCGCAACTACCGGAACGACGGAAGCGAATTCTGGAACCGCGTGACGATCGCACCCGTGCACGACGAGACGGGCGAGTTGGTCAACTTCGTCGGGTTTCAGGCGGACATAACGGCACAGCGCCAGGACCGAGCGGAGTTGGAACTCGCCCACGAACTACTGGAAACCGTCCCGAGCGGCGTCGCCCGCACGGATCCGTCCGCCGAAGGTGGCTTCGAGTACGTCAACCCCGCACTCGTGTCACTTCTGGGGGCGGAATCGGCCGAACAGCTGCACGAGCACAGCTTCGCCGACTTCTACGTGGACCCCAGCGAGCGAACGAAACTGCTCGAGGCGCTGTTCGAGGGAGAGACGGACCACGTCAGCCGCGAAACGCGGCTCGAAACGCTCGACGGCGACATTGCGGACGTAATTATCACAGCGTCGGTCTCCGAGGACGACTCGGGAGATCGACACGTCCACAAGATCATCCAGGACATCACCGAGCGGAAAAGCGACGAACGGGCGTTGGAGCGCTACGAGCGCCTGGTCGAGAGCCTCCCGATCGGCGTCTACCAGAACACCCCGGGATCGGACGGAACGTTTACGCTCCTGAACGACGCGATGGCCGACATCTTCGACGCCGACTCGAAGGCGGAACTCAGACAGCAGCCGGTGCGTGACCTCTACGTCGATCCCGAGGAGCGGGAGGCGTTCAGCGAGCGACTCCGCGAGGAAGGGGCGGTCACGGAGGCGGAACTCAAACTCAGGACGCTCTCCGGGGAGGAGCTTTGGGCCGCCGTCACCGCGATCGCGCGGGAAACCGAGGAGGGAACCGTTTTCGACGGCGTGCTGCAGGACATCACCAGACGCAAGGAGACCGAACAACGGCTCAAAGAGCAGCGCGACAACCTCGATATCCTGAATCAGGTGTTGCGTCACGACATTCGAAACGACCTGCAGCTGGTGACCGCGTACACCGATTTCCTGGGGGAACACGTCGACGAAGAAGGCGAAGAATACGTCGAGACGATCCGACAGAGCGCCGATCACGCGGTCGAACTAACCCGGACGGCGCGGGATATCGCCGACGTGATGCTGACCGCAGATCGGGACCGGCACCGCGTCGACCTCTGGCAGTCGCTTGAGAGCGAACTCGACGAGGTCCGCTCGAAGCACTCCGGCGCGGCCATTACAGTCACCGGGTCGGTCCCGGAGATATCGGTCGTCGCCGACGAGATGCTCGACTCCGTCTTCCGGAACCTGCTGACCAACGCGATCCAGCACAACGACTCGACGATCCCCGAAGTCGACGTCGCCGTGGAGGAACGGCCGGAGACGGCACTCATCAGCATCGCGGACAACGGGCCAGGCATCCCCGACAGACAGAAAGAGGGAGTTTTCGGGAAAGGCGAGAAGGGACTGGAAAGCTCGGGTACCGGGATCGGCCTCTATCTCGTCGAAACGTTAGTGGAGGCGTACGGGGGCGACGTGTGGGTTGAGGACAACGATCCGCGGGGAGCCGTCTTCTTCGTTGAGCTCCCGAAGGTGGAATCGGCCGATAGCTAAATACATCCCTTCGTATCTGGGCGTTTCAGGCTCTCAAAAGCGAGTCCTCGCAGGATTCAGGTAACGAAAGCGTTAATCAAACTGCGTCCTTCGAGAATGACAATGAGTCACCAGCTGCCTGACGTACAGGCGGGCCAGCCCGACGTGACGGTGGGGCTGAGCCAAGTCGGTGTCACCGACGTCGAGAAACTTGTCAAGATCGCACGCGACGGGAAACGGCCGCTCGTGTTGATGGCCGATTTCGAGGTGTTCGTCGACCTTCCGAGCGGTCGGAAGGGGATCGATATGAGCCGGAATATGCAGGTCATCGACGAGACGCTCGAATCTGCGGTTTCGGAGCCGGCGTACCGCGTCGAGGATATGTGCGGCGACGCCGCCGAACGGCTACTTGAGAAACACGAGTACACCTCGACCGCCGAGGTCCGGATGACGGCGGACTTCGTTGTTCGCGAGGACACGCCTGCGAGCGAACTGCCTACCCAGAGCACCATCACCATCGTCGCCAGCGCGACGGCGACCGAGGAGGGGACCCGCGAGGAGATCGGCGCCGAGGTCGTCGGAATGACGGTCTGTCCGTGCTCGCAGGGGATGTCCGCCTCCCGAGCACGCGAAGTGATGCACGATCTCGACGTCGACGAGGAGACGATCGACGAGTTCCTCGAACAGGTCCCACAGCCGGGACACTCCCAGCGCGGCCACGCGACGCTGACGGTCACGGCCGACGGCTCGCCGGACGTCGACCTGATGGAGATCGTCGAGATCGCCCGCGACTCGATGTCCGCCCGGATCTACAACCTCGCGAAGCGCCCCGACGAGGACTTCATGACGTACCACTCGCACGCGAACGCGAAGTTCGTCGAGGACTGCGTCCGCTCGATGGCCGAACAGGTCGTCGACGAGTTCGACCACCTCGCCGACGACGCCGTCGTGCGGATGAAGCAGTCGAACGACGAGTCGATCCACCAGCACAACGCCCACGCAGAGCGTGAGGTCACGCTCGAACAACTGCGCGCCGAACTGAACGGCCAGTAATCGACGGTCGCTCGCTCGGACCGTGGGTACGGCGTGAAAGTCAGCCGCTTGGGCCGTATTACGGGCTGACGGTCACTCGCCCGGGAACGACGACCGCGCGAGCGGCTCCGCCTCCTCCCATTGGGGGTCGAACCGCCCGCGGAGGTCCCCGGCGAACTCGGGGTCTTTCAGATCGATCATCGCGAACGGTTCACCCGGGTCGAGCGGGTTCGGCACTTCGATACACACCTCCACGTTGTCGACGAGTTCGAAAGTCCCGGAGAGCCCCGGCGCCGTCCGGACCGAGAACTCGGGATGGTCTACCAGCTGCTCCGTGTACCGTCTCCCGACGCTCGCCGGAAGGGATTCGACGAGCTCCGGCGCCATCAGTACGGAGACGTCGACGCCGCGGTCGAGGGCGGCATCCAGGGCTTCCGTGACGCGTTCGCCGACCGCGCCCAGGTCGAACTGCGGCGAGACGCCGCCGGCGACGATGATCAGCGACTCCTCCGCCGCAGCGAGGCGTTCGACGAGGAGGTCGATCGAGTCTTCGGTGCCGACTGTGGCGGTCCAGAACTCGCCGTCGACCGGCCCGGCAGTGCCCAGTTCGTCGGTGAGTTCGTCGACGACGCGCTCGTACTGGTCGGCCTGTTCCCGGAGCTTCCGCCGCTGTCGTTCCAGAAGTCGATCGAGCGCCGTATCCGGCTCGACGGCGACGTACTTCTTCGGTCGGCTCGCGGTCTGGCTTCTGACGAGGTTGTGCTGTTCCAGCCCGTTGAGGACGTCGTAGATCCGTCCCATCGGGACGTCGCTCGTCTTCGACAACTCCTTGGCCGTTGTCGGTCCGGTCCGGAGCAACGACCGGTACGCGCGGGCTTCGTACTCGGACAGACCGAGATCCCTGAGGCTCGCCATACCGACACCTCTTGGGCCACGAACAAAAACTAACCGACGGTTTACAGTGCCGGTGCGGCTCTCCCTCCGACTCCGGTGCGTCTCACGCGTCGCTGGAGAGGGCCGCGACCGCATCGAGCAGCGCCTCGGGCGCGGTCGACTCCCGGGTCTCGGCGCCACGGCGGACCACGGCGACGCCATCGTCGACCCCGGGAGCGGCCGGGACCACCACAGCCTCGTGGTCGGCGACGCGGAGCGCCGCGCGGTGAATGTCCGTCCCGGCGGCGTCGCCGACGGCGATCACGAGATCCGGGCGCGTCAGCCGCGCTGCAACCGAGCCGTAACCGGCGACCTGGACGCCGATCCGGTCGCGTGCCCCCGCGAACGCGGCGATGGCAGCGTGTGCGGCGTCGGCGTATCGCTCTCCCGCCGGCGCGTTTTCGTCGCCGTCGTCGCCTTGGTCGTTCGCCTCCGCGTCTGCGGTCTCAGTCAGCAGTGCCGAGAGATCGAGGAGGGCCTCGGCGACCTCGACGGCTCCGTCGAGGGGTCGCAGCGGCCGATCGAGGAGGCCCACGCCCTCCTCGGGCCCGTCGCGGAACGCACCGTCTGGTTCCTGCAGCGTCTCGATAGCTCGATCGGCGACGTCGCGGGCGACGGCGAGCGGATCTCTGCCGGAGCCGAGCGCCTCGGTCCCGAGCACCTGTCGAGCGGTCGTGAGCGCGGCGACGACCCTGGCGTGATCTTCGAGCAGGAGTTTGGGTGCCTGCGGCTCGCCATCGGCGACGTGCGAGACGACGCCGTCCTCGTCGACAAAGTCGCTCGCGAGGGTGTCGAGCACCCGCTCGGCGTACTCCCGGGACTGCTCGTCGTCGGTGTAGGCCGCGAGCGCTAGCAAGGCATCCGCGGCCATCGCGTTCGCGCCCGCGTACGCGGTGAGGTCACGCCGGGGATCGGTATCGTCGTCAGCCGCCGGATCGTCGGGCGCGACGCTCCCGCCGAACGCGGACCCGTTCCAGAGGCGGTCGACCAGGAATTCCCGCGTCCCCTCGGCGGGATCGAGCAGCGACTCGTCGCCGGTGTAGAGGTACCCGTTCGCGAACGCCCGGACGAGCGCGGCGTTGGCATCGAGGACCTTCTCGCGGTGCGGATCAGTCCAGTCTCGCCCCTCCGCGTAGCGGTAGAAGCCGCCGACGTCGTCGTCGTAGAGCGCTCCCCCGATGACGCCCAGCGTCTCCGTCGCCTGCTCGCGGGAGCGCTTCAGCGCGAACTCGATCGTGCGCGGGAGCGGAAACTTCGCGCCGTCACCCCAGCCAGCGAAGCGGTCGTCCCACTTTTCGTCGAGTTGGCCCGCGATGTGGCTCTCGATCCGGTCGTCGACCGGTCCGGCGGGCGTCGGATCGCCGGTCAGCGCCCGGGGCACCCGGCCCGCCTCGTCGCCGCGGTCCGCCCAGACGTCCCGCACCGAACTCAGCACCTGCCGCATCCCGTCGGGACCGAGGTACGTCGCGCCCGTGATGACCTTCCCCGATGGTGTACAGAAGACCGTCGAGGGAAAGCCCCCCATATTGTACCGCTCGCGAACCCGCGGGCGGCGGTCGACGTCGACTCTGACGGGGACGAACCCGTCGTTGACGTTGGCGGCGATCCGCGGTTCGCCGTAGGTCTCGGCGTCCATCTCGTGACAGCTGTCGCACCACGTCGCGGTCAGCGCGAGGAGCACGGGTCGGTCGGCCGCCTCGGCCTCCTCGAACGGCGCAGGGCCCCACTCGCGCCACTCGACGTGTGTCCGGTCGTCGGTCATACTCGCGTTCCGGTGTGGCCGGTGGTAACACTGTCGGACGCGACGCAGTCGAGAATTCCGTGGGGCGAATCTCGTGACACAGTTGTGTTCGACAGTGACGTCTTTCGAGGTGTGGTTGGGGCAGCGCTCACCGCCACAGCGCCCGGTTGTGACACAAGGGCTATGAACGGCGACCCCGAACGACTGGCTATGCGAACGCGCTGGGTCATCGCGCTGCTTTTGGCCATCCCGCTGGCCGACACACTCCTGTTGCTCCCGGTCGCCTCGGCGATCGGGTTCGTCCCGACGGTCCTGCTGGTAGTGCTAACGGGCCTGCTCGGAATGCTGCTCGTCCGCGCGGAGGGCCGCCACACGCTCGCGAAACTCCAGCGGAAGGCCGCGACCGGGGAGGTGCCGACGAACGAACTGCTCGACGGCGGGCTTTTGATCGCCGCGGGCGCGTTCCTCCTGACGCCCGGGATCGTCACCGACGCGCTCGGCTTCGCGCTCGCGCTCCCGGTGACGCGGTATCCGATCCGCGAACTCCTGAAGCGGTACGTCCTCGGCCCGTACCTGGACCGCCGGACTGGCGGCTTCGTCTCCGGCAACGTCTGGGTCGGCGGCTTCCCCGGCGACGACGACGTGGTGAATCTCGATCCCGAGGAGTATGGCCGGTCCGGCGAGGACAACCCCTGATCGGGGGACTGCGCCCCCGGCGTTATCGAAAGGAAACGCTTAAACTACTCATCGGTCAACGAATAAACGCGCTCACCTGGGCCAATAGCTCAGTCAGGTTGAGCGCTCGGCTGATAACCGGGAGGTCCACGGTTCAAATCCGTGTTGGCCCACCTACAACGTCCACGGTCTTTGGCCGTGGCGTGTTAGGGGCCGGGAACTCCCCAGCCACCTAATTCCGTTGGACTAAATCAAGCATAGAAGCTTCTATCTCATATTGGTTGAACCGCAATTCGCTCGCACCGCTGTGGTGTCTGTGTATTCCATCTTGCCGCCTCGAAGAAAAATATCACAGTGATTCACTGAAACGATTGTATACTTAGCGGTGTGACTCGATCTTGATGACCGGGTTTCCGCTCTTGTCGGCAATGATTGTCGCCGTCGTCGAATCCGCCTCGAACTGGAGGGTCATCTTGAGATTATTTTCTTGAAAGAGTCCGTCGAGTGCATCCGTGTTAATGTCCTCACTGATGACCCAAATCTGATCGAGTACATCCTCGTCGTGAGCCTTCGCGACCGCAGTCACGACTGCTGTGCTGAGGTCTTCGTCCTCGTCTGGCTCGTAGTAGAAATCCTTCGCATTCCCCATACCCCGGAATTTGACCGTGATTAAAATACTCGTTGTTACCACTATGTTTTACAGTAGTTGCCTGAGCCGAGCGATTCCTTTTTGATGGGGTTGTGTCACTGTTACAGAATTCAGTATCTATAAGTATTTATCAGTAGTAAATAGTACAAGATGCCACGGTCGTACTCGGTTGGCGAGTTCGCGGATGAACTCGGTGTTCATACCCAGACCGTGAAACGTTGGTGTCGCAACGACGACCTTGACTACACCCGAACACCGGGCGGAGAACGACGGATTCCACACCGAGAACTCCGCCGGCTTGCAGGCGATACTCGTCCAACAGACCGTGTTGCCCTCTACGCTCGCGTCTCAAGTCACGGCCAGAAAGACAACGGTGACCTCGACCGCCAACTCGACCGACTCGCAGAGTACGCTCACGACCACGGTTGGAGTGTCGAAAACACCTACACCGACGTTGGGAGCGGTCTCAATGAAGACCGCCGTGGTCTTGACTCTCTCCTTGATGACGTACAGGACGCTGACTACGGACGCATTCTCGTCACCTACGAAGATCGACTCACCCGCTTTGGCTTCTCGTACCTCGAACGGTATTTCGACTGCTACGGAGTTACAGTCACCGTCATCGAAGACGAGACGGACAAATCTGCACAGGAAGAACTCGTTGACGACCTCATCAAACTTGTCGCCAACTTCAGCGGCAAACTCTACGGTATGCGCTCCAACAAAAAACAACAGGTCGTCAACACCGTCGAATCCGAGGTGAAACCTGATGAGTGACCACCTCTCGCTCCCAATCCATCTGCCAGACGAGGACGCCGAGCGATTCGACCGACTGGCAACACTCACACAACGTGTTGCTACTCACGTCCTCGAAGACCACTGGACGCCAGCCCACCTCAACGGGATTGCTGACTCCCCCCATCAGGCGTGGAAATACTTCGATGAACACGAACCGTTCGAGGAACGTGACCTGTATCTCCCCTCTCGATTCCGGCGGTGCATCTTGCAGAAAGTCGGTGAAACGCTCCGGAGTCACGCCGACCGCCGAGACGCCTTTCAGTCCATCCAGAGCGTGTTGCCCGATCACAAAATCCGACGCATCCACCGTCGTCGCATCAAAGAACAACTCTGGGGCGACGGGGACTACCTCTCGTCAGGCTACGTGGACATCCTCATCGATCAACTCAACAGTTACTACGACCGTCACGGGGTGTATCCTGACACGTATCTTGAAATGCAGGACTGCCCCGAGTATGACAACGGCGTACTCCCGTACTCTGCGGACGACGGCCCAACCAGTGGACAAGCAGTCAACTACCAGTACGACACCGATAGCGAGACGCTGACCATCCGACTCAAAACACCAGACACACTATCGCCGGAGACACGAGGTGACTGGTCGTGGACAGAGTACGAGCGCGGCGGCTACGAAGCGTTTCATAACCTCCTCGCTCACGGCGATCTCTCGGCTCCCGAGTTCCAGCCCTCCCGTCGTAAAACCGGTGCCGCCTACTACGAACTCTCCTTCCCCGTCGAAGTCGAACACGCAAAGAGGACTGACAGCACCGACTGCGTGTTGGCGCTCGACGCCGGGATGCGAAAAGATATGACTGCCGTGGTGGTTACTGACGATGGCGAACAGCGGTCTACGCCACAGTTTATTCAGTTTACTGACCGCGAGAAGATGCGGCGACTCCACCGCGAACGCACCCGACTGAACGACCGACTTGCCGCGTTGCGCCGTGATGGTCGCTCGCATACTGACGAGTTCGCACATATCCAAAGCGAGTACGAGCGGGTGAACAACAAGATTCGACACAAGCGCGATCAACTGGCACACGACGTAGCCAACCAAGTCCTCGCACTCGCACTCCTGTACGACGTGGACGCGATTGTTCACGAGGACTTGCGGTCGCTCTCTCCACCACGTGACGAAGGGTCGTTGTCGTGGGAGTTGTCGTCGTGGGCGCGGCGGGACATCATCGAGAACATCGAGTATCGGGCAGCGAGTGCTGGTGTCGCTCTCGAACGAGTTTACCCGGAAAGGACGAGTCGGTCGTGTCCTCGGTGTGGTTCGACCGGCCACACCTGCAAGTCACCCGAGCATCACGGGGAACTGTGGTGGGGCGGGCACTTCCGGTGTGACAATGCTCGGTGTGGGTTCGAGGGCGACCGCGACTACATCGGCGCACTGAACGTGGCTCGCGTGTTCTTCAGCGACGGCGAGACGCTAGACCACGGTTTCACGTCCTCCTACACGGGGGATTCTGAAATCGTGCTAGCTGGCCGTTCCGCTGGCACGCGGCTCACGTTCGGTCGTGGTGTTGTTGCCTACGAACCCGAACAGGCAGGGGCGACCGCTGGTAGTGGGTCGGCTGTGATAGCGCCCGCCGTCGCCCTGCCCGAGTCGAATGCAGATAGTAGCGATGGACGTGGCCCAGTCGTCCGACAGTGTACCCGATTTAACCGGTGTACTACTGAAAGCTACTGAAAATCGGAACGGTTACTCTGCTCTGACATCTTCCCGCTGTTCAAGCGTACGCCTACGGGTTTACCCCCTACGTAAAATCGCTCAGTAGGGGAGTCTTTTCAACGGTATTGATTACTGAGCAGACATTACGGACTGCTCTTCTGTCGGCTGTTCAAGTTCCTCGCCGAGGGTGGTAGCGAGTAGCAGGACTGCCTCTTGGTGTTTCCCCTTGCGTGCGTGGATAGAGTACGCGTTGGTATGGAGCGCTTCGTATTCGTTCCAGACTCCATCCGAGACTGCGCCGTGATCGGCGAACGACTGTGTGATTTCGACGAGCAAGCCGTGAAGGTGTACGAGTTCTTGTTTGTGCATATCTTCCTCAGCGAAGTTTGATCTGCGTCTTCACGCGTATTCCAGGCTAAGAGGACATCAATCGGGGACATTTTACTCCCATATTCCGTACTTATTAACTGGGTAAACGATATCTGCACCGAGGGTCGCAGAATCTACAATCCGCAGACTCACTCGATAGATCGGTCCAGAAGAAATCACTCAAAGTACCCCGACAAAGACTTGCCACTTGCGAAGGCTAACCTCGACACGGAAGCGGGAGACGCATACGACCAACCCGTGCGGTTCGGGATTCTCGGGACGTTCTCCGATTTCTTCGGTCGGATGCCGGAGGTCGTCATCGTGGACAGACGCGGGGCGGAACCGGAGATCGCGTACGTCCACAAGGGTCGTCCACGTTCGACAGGCCCGAGAGCGACGAGTTGCTCGCGGAACTCGGCAGCCTCCGAGCCACCGAGTGACTATTGCCGCAGGCTCAGCGGCAGCCGAACGCATCCGGGGAGGCTTTACCCGTCGTCTCGCTTTACGGAGCAGTATGTCGGACGTTCCCTCGGATTTCGACCCGGAATCCCCCGAAGACCGCGATATCGCCGGCGAAGCAGCGCGTGACCGCTCGGACTTCCTCTCGCTCATAGGTCACGTCTACCGCGGCGAACTCGGCCGGGCGACGTCGTGGCGGACGCGGATCGATCGAACGACGAACTGGGCTGTCGTGTTGATCGCGACGCTTCTGACGTGGGCGTTTTCCGGCGACGCGCGGCCGCACTACATCCTCCTCGTCGGGATGGTGATGATGACGGTGTTCTTCTGGATCGAGGCGCGTCGCTACCGCATCTACGACATCTGGCGATCCAGAGTTCGGTTGCTCGAAGAGAACGTGTTCGCGAACGCCTTAGATCCGGAGGGGGCAAAACAGCCCGCCTGGCGGGAACTGTTGAGCGAGGACCTCCGCAAACCGGCGATAAAGACGCCGACGATCGAGGCGATCTCCCGCCGACTGCGCCGGATCTACTTCCCGCTGATCACGGTGCTGGTCGGCGCCTGGATCGTCCGGCTGACGGTGTTCGCCGACACCGACGTCGGCATCGTCGGTACCGCTGCCGTCGGTGCGTTGCCGGGACGGATCGTCCTCGTGGCTGTCGGGGCGTACTACGCCGCCATCATCGCGCTCACTGTCTGGCCCGAGCGCCGGCAGGCGAAGGGGAAACTCCGATCCAAGAGCGATACGACGGAGTGGAAATAGGCCCTGAGGCGGGTCGCGGACGGGTTTTTGCGAGTGAAGGCCCGATAAGACGCCGATCGAGACGTTTCGGGCGAGCCACAAGGGCCACTGCTTAAGTCCGGTCCCATCCTTGCTGCGCCAACGAGCATATAGCTATGACGGCCACTGGCGATCCGTCGGAGGTCGACGTGCTGCACGTCGACGACGATCCGAGCGTCGCGGAGCTGACGGCCACGTATCTCGAACGCAAGACCGACCGGATCACGGTCCGAACCGCGAGCGACGCTGCGGAGGGCCGGGAACTGCTGGCCGAAAACGACATCGACTGTGTGGTCTCCGACTACGAGATGCCCGGCGAGAACGGCATCGAGTTCCTCAGGGCGGTTCGCGAGAAGCACGGCGACCTCCCCTTTATCCTCTATACGGGCAGGGGGTCCGAAGAAGTCGCAAGCGACGCCGTCTCCGCCGGCGTGACCGACTACCTGCAGAAGGGAAGTGGGACCGAGCAGTACGAACTCCTCGCGAACCGGATCCTGAACGCCGTCGAGGCATACCGGTCCCGGCGGAAGCTTTCGGAACGAACACGCCGGCTGGAGACGCTCATCGACACCCTCCCGGGGATGGTCTACCGATGTCAGAACGACCCGGCGTGGCCGATGGAGACCGTCGAGGGCGACGTCGAATCGCTCACCGGCTACCCGGCCGACGCATTAGAGCAAAACGAGGTACGGTGGGGTGAGACGATCCTCCATCCCGCAGACCGCGAGCCGATGTGGGAGGCGGTGCAGGAAGCCCTCGATAGCGACCGAACGTTCGAGATCACCTATCGGATCATCACCAAAAGCGGGGACACAAAGGTGATGTGGGAGCGCGGTCGGGGGATCTACGAAGACGGGTCGTTGCAAGCGCTCGAGGGGTTCATCACTGACATCACCGAACGAAAGGAACGGGAAGAGCAACTCGAACGGACCACCGCCCGGCTGGAAGCGCTGTTCGAGAACTCCCCGGATATGATCAATATCCACGACAAAGACGGGACAATCGTCGACGTGAACGGGCGGTTCTGTGAGGTGTTCGATCAGCCACCGGAGGAACTCGTCGGCAAGAACGTCTGGGAGATTGATCGGGAACTCGATCCCGAGGGAATCCGTGAGATGTGGCAGACGATGGCCCCAGGAGACCGATTCGAGGTCGAAACCGAGTTCGGGCGCGCCGACGGCGAGAAGTTTCCCGTCGAAGTGCACGTCACGCGGCTCCCCGAAAACGACGGCCAGCCCCGATTTGTGGTCATCTCCCGGGACATCACCGAGGCGAAGGAACGCGAAGAGAACCTCCGGCGGTACGAGCAGATGGTGAACGCGATGGGGGAAGCCGCCTGTATTTACGACGACGCGGGAAACTACGCGGTCGTCAACGAACGGCTGGCGGAAGTGTACGGGACGGCTCCCGAAGCGCTGGTAGGGGAACCGAGCGAGTTCCTGAATACGGTTCGAGCACGAGCGGACGGTGATCCGTTTCAGGAACTCCTCGACGGCGACCGCGACGAGGTGCGCGGCGAACTTGAATCGGTGTTCGGCGCCTACGGCAATGCCTTCGTCGAGTATCGGCTCACACCGCTCGTGCGGGACGGCCGTGTGGAAGGCGTCGTGAGCGTTACTCGCGACATCACGGAGCGGAAGCAACGCGAACGCGCCCTCGAAGAGGCCCGAAAGGAGTACGAGGATCTCATCAACGGAATGGAAGATTCCGCGTGGGTCATCGATACCGACGACGAGACCTTTCTCCAGGTGAACGACGCCGCCGCCGAACGGACCGGCTACACGAGAGCGGAGTTGCTGTCGATGCGGCCGCACGACATCGACGCCCATCTCGAATGCGAGGAGATTTCGGCCCTCATCGACGACATCGTCGACGACGAGATCCAGGTCTTCGAGACGGTCCACGAGACGAGAGACGGGGCGCGGATTCCCGTCGAAATCAGCGCGACGCTCATCTCGTATCGGGGGGAAACAGCCGTGTTGACTATCGCCCGCGACATCACAAACCGGAAAGAACGGGAAAAGCGGCTGGAGCAGTTCGCGTCCGTCGTCAGTCACGACCTCCGCAATCCGCTCAACGTGGCGGAAGGACGTCTCGAACTCGCCCGCGAGGAGTGCGACACCGAGCACCTCGCGGAGGTCCAACGGGCTCACGACCGGATGAAAGATCTTATCGAGGACCTGCTGACGCTCGCCCGTGACCGCGACGACGATATCCATCGGGAGTGGATCGAACTGGCGCCGTTCGCCCAGCGTTGCTGGCAGAGCGTCGCCACCGGTGATGCGCAGCTCCGGGTCGTCGACAACCGGAGGATCCACGCCGATCCGAGCCGTCTCCGGCGGCTGTTCGAGAATCTGTTGCGGAACGCCGTGGAGCATAGCTCCACGAGTCCCCGTTCGGACACTCAGGGGGACGCCGTCGAAAATAGTTCGACGGCCCCTCCCTCGCAGACACGAGAGGAACCCGTGGATCACGGGACCACGGATTTCTGCTCCGGTACTCACGGGGACACCGTCGAAGGGGACGGAGCAGTAACGATCACCATCGGCGTCCTCGACGACGGATTTTACATCGAAGATACCGGGCCTGGCATCCCCGAAAGACAGCGGATAGACGTCTTCGAGATGGGGTACTCGACCGACACGGACGGGACGGGGTTCGGACTGAACATCGTCAAGCGGGTCGTCGAGAGCCACGGCTGGAAGGTCGAGATTACGGAGGCGTCGGAAGGGGGCGCCCGATTCGAGATCACCGGTGTCGAACACGAGGACTGAAAGCCACCGGTCCGTCGACCGATAGTAGCGTTTGGAAGTCTTCGCTCATCTGATCGCACGACGGCGTCCGGTCGGATGAGCAATCAGTTGTAAAGGCTACTATCTCGGGACGCGAGCGCCCCCTACAAACGACCATTCAGACTTCTACAGACGATCACTCATACTGATTACTCTCGTTCCTTACCGCCGAGCGCCGCCAACGGGGATGGCGCTCGGCGGTAAACAGTGAGAGTAATCAGTATCAGAGGATAACGCACCGTCGTTTCACAAGTGAGATTCCGTCGGAAGCGACACTGTCGCGTCGGTGCCGAACGACCGCATCCGGGTCGGAACATCAAACTATCGGTGAATAGTATACCCACATATACAATTTTAATGATATTTCGGCAATCTCCCACTACTATTTAAACAACCCCGACTAGTTTGGCTCTCACTTTATAAAAACGACATCAAGTTTTTAATAACTGATGTATCTAATATGGGACTGGAGCGATGACGACAAATATAGATACACAGTTGCTGGGGCGCGACGTATCGTTCACCCTCTCGGAACCGTGGCTAGCGTACTGGCTGGTGATAATGCGGCTCGCAGTCGGCTGGTGGTTCCTCCACGCGGGGCTCGATAAGTTCCTCGCGTGGCCGTTCGACGCCAGTTGGTTCGTCGGCGGCGCAGCAGCCGGGACCAGCCTCGCTCCCATCGTGACGCTGTTCTCGGGGGATGCGGGGTTGGCGTTGGTCAACATAATGGTGCCGCTGGGACAGACGCTGATCGGCCTCGGGGTCGTTGTCGGCGCTCTCACGCGTCTGGCCGCGTTCTTCGGGGCGTTCCTGATGACGTTCTTCTACTTCATCAACGGCGAGACCGGCGGGTGGGCCCACGGGCTCGTGACGGGCGAGCTGATGGGTCTTTTGGTGTTCGCGATGATCGCCACGCTCGGTGCGGGACGCGTCCTCGGCATCGACGCGATTCTCGCACGGACCGAGTTCGTCAAGAACCACCCGCGGCTGCGGTACCTGATCGGCTAAGAGGTGACAGAACATGAGTGAACTCAACACAATCGACAAGGTCGCAATGTACGGCGGCGGCGGGCTCGTAGTGCTCGGTGTCGTCGTGATCGGACTGATAGAAATCATCGCGGGCAGTCCCCACCCGGTGTCGAGCGAGGGTCAGATCGTCCACGAGGCGCTGATCCCGATCCTGCTCCGGTCGTATATCATCATTCTGGGACTGCTGATCTGGGCCGTCTACGCCGTCTATAGGTTCGTTGGCACCACGCCGGCCACCGAACCGGCGGCGTAACGACGGCTCCGACACGGTCGCTTTCCAGCTGCCACCTCGCAGCGGATTTTTATTTGGTCAGTTGTGTGATAGCGGAGCCAATGACGAGCCAGGTGGAGTGAAGAGAAGACTACTCGGGGGGAGATCATCACGGAACGGATCGTCAGAGTATCTTTGGCTGGACGACCGTATCTACGGCGTCGTGCGCGGTCGCGAGGCGAGCGACCTGATCGTCCTTGCGCAGCAGCCAGATGCCCATCACGCCGCTGATGATCGTCAGCGCGACGAGAGCAACGATGTAGCCCGTAGGCATACTGGCTGCGTGGAGAGCAGTCACGTCGACGGCGAGATGCCAGACGACGAGCGGCCAGAGACTCTCCAACCGGAACGCGACTGCGGCGAGGCCGATCCCCATCGGAATGATCAGGATGATGCTGACGAGCCACTCTACGGCTGGCCCGCCGAGAATGATCTGTGACACGTGGGTCAGTCCGAACAGGGTCGCCGTCAGGACGCCGGCGAACAGCCGCCCGCGGGGTTCCAGCACGCGGAGGAGTACCCCGCGGTAGAGGAGTTCCTCAGATATCGCGGCTCCCAGAGCCACACCGACGACGATGAGCACGACGGTCAGCCAGGCAGGACGGATCTCGCCTTCGACGAGCGAAACCTCCGGGACTGCCATCCCGAAGACGACCGGCAGGAACACGATCGCGGCAAACGGCAGGAGATAGACGAGCGCCCGGCGGTTTACGCGGGCCGTGAGCCGTATCTTCCCCCACCACCCGAGCCAGGCGACGAGCCCGATGCTGAACGCGACGAAAAGCCAGTTCAGGACGAGTCCGATCCCGGATTGCGTCAACTGCGGGAACAGTGGTTCGAGCACGAGCCGGCTGAAAACCGCCAGTGCGACGATGCCGGCACCGATTCCGAGCGTTACCGCGACAGGACGACGTTCGACGATTGATTGCATCGGCCTCTATACGTCACAGGATTGATTATAGATAATCTGACATTCTGTAGCAGACAAAAACGTCGGCAGCGACTGGAGCGTCGTTCGAGTCCACCACTGCGAATTCCTCCCTCCGTTTTTGCGGTGGAGCAAAGCGACCGGGCGAAAAGTGGAAATGGACCCACCGGTGGCCACAGACCGTGATTTCGGCCATCTCATTCCGCCTACTCAAAATGGTTACTCCTCTCCGAATCAGTTGATAGTCAACTGATAGTTTGTCCAGATGCGGTCGTCGTCGTACTGATTGATGCTCCCGCGATTGGCGTCGAGGATCTTCACGACCGCCGCGGCGAGGCCGTCATCGAAGCGGTCGACGTACTCCCGAAGTCTCTTGCACACAACGAGCCGAAGCACTATATGGAAGACGCAAACCGTAGCTGGTACTTTGTAGAACGACCGACAGGCGAACCAGACCTGGACTGCTTCGATCTGAGAGACGAGCCCGTACCAGAGCCCTCCGAGGGTGAACTGCTCGTCCGTGTCGAGTACCTCTCTGTCGACCCGTATATGCGCGGCCGGATGCGGGACAGGGAATCGTACGCAGAGCCTTGGGACGTCGGAGATGTTCTGAAAGGCGGCGTCGTCGGCGAAGTGGTCGAGAGCAACAGCGAGCAGTACAACACAGGAGATCTCGTGACCGGAGAGGGAACGTGGGCTGACTACAGCGTTCTCGATGCGGACGACGTCGCCCCTGTCGATCCCGAGATAGCCGACCTGCCCGCCTACCTCGGCGTCCTCGGGATGCCGGGCCGGACGGCCTACTTCGGGTTACTCGAGGTCGGCGAGCCCAAGCCCGGCGATACCGTCGTCGTTTCCGGGGCCGCAGGTGCGGTTGGATCGGTCGTCGGCCAGATCGCGAAATTGAACGGCTGCCGCGTCGTCGGATTCGCCGGATCGGACGAGAAGACTCGCTGGCTCACCGACGATCTCGGGTTCGACGCTGCGATCAACTACAAGGAGACCGACGACTACGGAACTGCACTCGACGAGGCCGCACCGGAGGGCGTCGACGTCTATTACGACAACGTCGGTGGACCGATCACGGATGCCGTGTTCACGAAACTGAATCTCGACGCTCGCGTGGCCGTCTGCGGACAGATTGCGCACTACAACGACGAGGATGTCCCGACGGGACCTCGGAAGCTGCCGCAACTCATCGCGCCACGCGCGAAAGTTCAGGGGCTTCTCGTCGCCGATTACGCGACACGGTTCGGGGAGGCGAGCGAACAGCTCGCAACGTGGGTTGCGAGCGGCCAGCTCCAGCACCGTGAATCAGTCGTGGAAGGCTTAGAGAACGCTCCAGACGCGTTCCTCGGCCTGTTCTCCGGCGACAACATCGGAAAGCAGGTTGTCCGAGTGGCTGAATGACCGTTCAGTAGCCACTCGACACTGATAGCAAGAGCAGTTGCCGTCCGCGTATGGTCTATCGACGCGGACCCAATTGTGCTGCGGCTGTCGACCTCCTCGTCGGGCACTGCATCACTATAGTAGCGTTTGCAACTGATTGCTCATCCGATCGCACGACTGCGTGCGATCGTGTGAGTGAAGACTTGCAAACGCTACTATAGCGGCCTCACCGCAGTCTCATTCCTCCTGTTCAACCGTTCATCGAGAGAGTGCCTCGAGAAGCCATTTGAATTCCGCGGGAGTGGCTCGTGTCCCTCCAAACATCTATACCCGGAAGTGGCCCAACGTAAGGTAATGGATGATGCAGGAGAATCCTCCGAACCGGCGGACGATTCCTCTCTCGACGAGATGATGCAACACCTTGGGGAGGCGAAGAAACTGGACAAATCCAGTTTAAACAGCAACCGAACTCAGTGGTCGGGTCTCCAACGCAAAGTCCGAAAGCAGCGGAACGTCGCGATTCTCTCCAAGAACTATTCAGATCGCTTGGCGGAACTCGTCGACCGTACCAAAATCACACACCGATCCGGAAGCCGGCTCGTGTCCGCAGCCGCAGCATTCGATGCCCACGGCCGGCTCCCGATCTATTATCGCACCGGCGATATGGTGACTCATACGGGGATCATCACAGATCTCATCCTCGACCCTGACCCCGAATCCCAGAAGGCAGAGAAGTTCAGATCGCAGATCAGTGAGGACGATGATTATGCGGATTACAACGAGGAACTCGACACGACGACGTACATCGTCGAGCACGGGCGCAAGCTCGATGAGCCGTTCCAGATGACAGAGTTGCGGAAGGTGAGTGATGACGAATCCATCGACGAGGGTTTCTGGCGCTCTCCCGCGTACGTGTTCACCCGTGAAGGGGACTTTCCTTCCCTGCGCGAGTAGTGATAATCGAGTCCGCCGCTTCGTTGCAACGCGGATAATCCACCGGAGCGGACGGCAAACTGATCGGCAATACAGAGGAGTGTCGCGTCTCGTCGACTCGGGAGCGCGTGCCCGTATTCGCTATCGAGCTGATACGCGGCGGCGAAGCGAACAGACGTATCGAGTAGTGCCCGGGGCATTCACTCGGTGTCGACGCCCCACGCGTCGTGATCCGCAGTCGCGTCAGTCTCAGTCTCGCCACCTTCCCCCTCGAAGTCGGCGAAGTTACGGAAGTTCGAGGAGAAAGCCTCGCGCTTCAGCGCGGGAGGAACTCAAACTAGCCGATGGCAAAGTTCGCTGTGCCGAGAGAGTCATAGCGGACGCGGTATCAACGCTCTCGTTCGCGATTCTGTGGGTCGTGCTTCTCAGCGAAGGCTTTTCGGCGTATGCACGAAAAAAGATAGTAATGCGTTCCCCAGTCCGAGGGGTTCAGACGACAGTGGACGGCATCATCTCCGCGTGCACCCGACAGCCGGTTCACTGACCTGTGCCGCCATCATTCGAGCAGTTTGCGAATCAGTTCCGCTCGCTCGCTCCCGACGAGCGAGCGGCTTTCGTCGCTGCACTCCTGCGATCCCGGGAATGGGACATCGACCGCGACGGCCGCCTCATCGTCGCGACCCGGGACGAAGAAACGAAACGGATTCACGTCGGTCCGAATCCACCTGCGGCCGGCGATGTCGACGAACTGGTCGTCGTCCCGTCACGCTTCGAGTCGTTGCCTGCTCTCCTGCCCAGGCAATCCAGGCCGACAGTCGACGACCTCGACTGTGGGTCGGGGGTATCAGTCCTCGATCCGGGCGCGCTCTACCAGCAACTCCTCTACGCCGTCGCACGGGTGGAAGCAAAACGGCTGTATCGAGACCACTTCGGCGCCGAGTTCGACACTGATCACGACGACAGCTCAGCGACACGACTGCCCGGGCGAGCCGCTGTGCTGGCAGGGTTCCTTATCGTCATCGCGGTCGCCTCACCAGTGCTCGCTGGCGTCGTTCCGGGCGTCCTCATCTGGGGTGAATCGACACCGGGTGGCGTGTCGAACCATAGCGGAGGGCAGCCGGACAGCGCCGTCACAGACGACCAGGTGGACGGTGAAACGCTCGCCACGCCAACTCCGACTGGGACCGCGGGCGTATCACCCGAGGTCATCCGCGATCCCGACCGCCTCGCGCGCGCACACACCGACGCACTCCAGGCTCACCCGGTCGCGATGGAGGTGACGTTCACCGGGCCGCGGTTTCTGACCGGGTTCGACACCCGTCGGTCCGGGTTCGACGCCAACGATACGGTCACGATCAGGGCCCACGTCGAGTCCGATTCGCGGTACCACGTTGTCCGGGAAACGAAGTTTACCGGGACCTCTCTTACGAGTACAACCGGGCGAATCGAGCGGTTCGCTGACGGGTCCGGGGTGTATGTCCGTATCGAACGCGGGAACACGACGACAATCCAGCGCCGGGGTCTCAGACCCCTCCGGAACGGTTCGATGGTGATCGACAGCTGGACACGGTTCGTCGTGTTGCGGTATCTGAACACGACCGAGACAGACGTCGAGCAACACACCATCGGCGGGAGGACCCGATACCGACTCGTTGCGACCGGAAACCCACTCACACTCGATCACGAAACGCAGGCGTATCGCGCCGTCGCGGTCGTCGAACCCGACGGCTGGATCCGTGGTATCCGGGTAGCCTACCGACATCCGAACACCGGGTCCCGGGTCGTGGTAACGGTCAGATACGACCGTTATCCGGGCACTGTCGACGCTCCCGGGTGGTACGAGGACTAACTTCACGTCCGCTCTGGGCTTCGTGTTTGCTTCGATCCGCTCGGTCTCGGTCCTCTCACCACGTGTGTCGCGTGGTTTCAGCAGTCGGCACATCGGCACACCCTTCGAGGATGTGGCGTTCACCGACCGTCTTTCGGATACTGCCTCGTTACGTGGGCGGACAGGCCGCCTCCGAAGGACGGTTCGGAATCCGCTCCGTTCCGACCGATCCCTCCCTGCTGAGAGGGTTACCTGTCAGTTAAGCGCCAGTGTTCCGAAACTCGGAGAAGATCGTCGAACGTGGATTCTCTCCCAAGTGCCGGCGCGTATCCACGGCCTGAAGGCCGCGGTATTGCGCCTGTTCAGGCTATAATATCTCCACGATAGCTAAAATCGTAGACACAGTCGTACTGACACCCCAGAAACGAACGACACGCATAAGACTGTCTGTGCCGATCGTCGAATCTCGAAAGATGGCTTGGATAAATGCGAACGGGGCGATCTACAGGACGATGGCCGAAGAGGAGCAATTGGGGTGGATCAACTCCAACGGAGCCATCTATAGAACGATGGCAGAGGAAAAACACTTGGGATGGATCGACTCCAACGGGGCGATCTACAGAACGATGGCAGAGGAAGAACAGTTGGGATGGATCGATTCCAACGGTGTAATTTACGAGACGATGTTCGAAGAGACCGAACTCCAATCGTTCGAGTGACATTCTCGAAGATCCGGTTCTTATAAGCACGAATAACTATGTCTTATTCCACCAAACCGAACGGCGAGACGTCGACCGGCGCGCTCTACTGTCGACTGGAGGTAGTAGATGCACCCTGAACCACCCAATGACGAAGAGCACTGGATTCGAGGAGAGGACGACGAATTGCACCTTCCAGACCAGAACGAAGCCCCGCTGTGTGGCCACGAGACCGACAATTCCCCTTTCCACTACCGTCAGATCGGGCTCAAAGTCGAGAGCATCGAAGATTGGCGACGAGAGCACGTCTGTCGGGACTGCGTGGACAGGTTCGACGGTTGAAAACGGTCTCAGTCGAGCCAAGTCGAGAGGTAGCCACACGAACAGAAACGACTCGGCCCCAAAGATTAGATCGTGTCACAAAGTCCTCTAGAGTTCAGTAGCAACTGACTCCTCTAAGGAAGGGGTCGCCTCTGGTGTCCAACCCACGAGGCAACCTATGCACGCCACAATCGACGTGCGGTTCACGAGTAGCATCGACGAGGACAAAACGGTACCGTTGGCCACGCTTGCCGAGTTCGTTTCCGAGCAGAACGTCGAGTCTGTACTGCTCGGATCGATGGTCGAGAGCCTCGACGCGAGCCGCGTCGTCGAGTTACCGTTGTGACCCCATTTCTCGGCTTGAAGACCGGCGCGTTCGGCCGCTGCCTCGAGGTTTCGACCCACTCGCTTTGCGTTCGTATCGAGGTGTTCGCTCAGGTCGCTGCTGTGCAGATAGGTGAGCGGTTCGTCGCTCAGTTGCTCAAGAAGTAGTGCCGCGAGATCGTCGCGCAGTTGGTCAGACGAGTATATCGAATCTCTGTCAGAACCACCTGAATTCTTCGAGGCGGTCACGCTGACCACCCCCTGATACGACAGATGAGACTACCTCCAATAAATTCCGTTTGTTTATGAGTAGAATGGGACCGCCCGGATTCGAACCGGGGTCACGGGCACCCAAGGCCCGAAGTATACCAGGCTAACCCACGGTCCCGTAGTCGAACATCGCGCCGGAGGCGAGTAAAGGATTTCGTTCGGCCCGTCGGTCAGAACGCGTCCTGCAGCTCCATCTCCGCGACCAGATCGTACGGCTCGGTGCCCGACCGGATGCAATCGAGAATGCGGAACGCGTCCGACGGTGAAAGGAAGTGGCGGCAGACCGCATCGCCGAGCGGCGTGGGGCTGAACCCGTCGATGAACTCCCACTCGAGGAGTTTGCCGATCGCGTGTTTCGTCGGGACGTCCCCGACCATCCGGTCGTTCAACTGCTTGGCGCGCTTGCCGGCGACGACGACGTTCGCCAGCGTCTCCTCGGCGGCCGCCGTCTCGTCGTAGCGGGTGAGTACGTCCTCCATCTCGCCTTTCAGGAGTTTGAACGCGACCTCGTCTTCGGTCATCTCCATCGTGTTGTGGTAGCTGCAGTCGGGTTCGACCAGCAGATAGACTTTCCCCTGATCGTGGTAGTCCGGGCGACCCGCGCGGCCGAGCATCTGCTCGAACTCCTGCACGGAGAGCCACTCGATGCCCATCGCCAGCGAGTCGAAGATCACCTGCGAGGCGGGGAAGTCGACACCGGCCGCGAGCGCGGCAGTCGTGACGACGGCCGCGAGATCCTGGTCGCCGAACTGTCGTTCGACGCGCTTCCGTTGCCCGTAGTCCAGTCCGGCGTGGTACGGCGCGGCGTCGTACTCCAGTTTCCGCGAGATCTCGTGACACCGCCGCCGGGAGTTGGTGAAGACGATCGTCTGCCCGCGGTAGCCCTTCGAGGACTTCGAGTCGAACTCCCGTCTCACGAGTTTGTTGATGATATCCGGCTTCTCGCGGCCGTCGGCGAACGTCACGTGCCGCTCGATCGGCACCGGGCGCTCCTCGAACTCGATCAGCGTCGCGCGGAGCCGCTCGGCCAGCGACTCGGGGTTGCCGACGGTCGCGGAGAGATACACGTACTGGGCACCGTCGTAGCTCCCGCGGCGGTCGGCTCGCCGCTCATTGTAGTATTTCAATCGGCTGATGAGCCCGTCGAGGCGGTGGCCGCGCTCCTCCTCTTTGAGCGTGTGGATCTCGTCGATGACGACGGTGCCGACGTCGCCGAGGTCCTTGCCGGTCCGCAGCGCGTGGTCGATCCCCTCGTAGGTGCCGACGACGACGTCCGCGTTCGGGTCGAAGCGGTTGCCGTCGTCGTTGATCCGAGAGGCGCCGACGCGGATGGTGACGTCGAGGACGTCGCCGTAGCGCTCCTCGAAATCCTCGTGTTTCTGGTTCGCGAGCGCGACGAGCGGGACCAAAAAGAGGAGCTTCCCCTCGCCCTTCAGCGCGCGGTCGATGCCGGCGAGTTCACCGACGAGCGTCTTGCCGGTCGCCGTCGCGCTCACGACGAGCTGGTCGCGCCCCTCGAAGAGCCCGTTGTCGACCGCGAGCGACTGAACCGGCAGCAGCGTGTCGAAGCGATCCTCGACCCGCCGCTGGAACTCTGAGTGCAGATCGAGCGTCGACGTCTCGACGAGGTCGACCTCGTCGGTCGTCGCGCTCACCGTGTCGAACTTCGTGAGGTCGGGGTCGAGCCCCCCGGAGAGGAGACTCGCGATGCGATCCAGATCCTGGGTCTCAAGCAGGAGGTCTTCGAGTCGCTCTTGGGCCGCTCCGGTCAGCCGGCCGGACGCCGAGAAGTCCAGTTCCCGCTCCAGTTCGCGTTTCGCGCAGTTCGGACAGATGTGTTCGCGGTCGGTCTTGATTGCGGTCTCCTCGGTGATCGGCGAGTAGCGGCCGTCGGACGCGCAGTACCGGCAGGTCCGGACGACGAGCGCCTCCTGCTGGTAGCCGTCGAGCATCTCCTGTAGCTCCTCGCGGCGGTGCTTCGAGGTCTGCTCGGAGATGCGGATTCGCGACGCGCGGCGGGCGAGTTCGACGAACTGGCTGGGGTCGCGGGGGTCCTCGGTCGAGCCGCGCTTGACGCGGAATTTCGCGGGGCGGGGCCCCGCATCCGTCTCCTTCAGTTCCAGCACCGCACGGAAGACGCGCTCGCCGTCACGCTCGACGACGACGAGGAAATCGTCGCCGACCTCGTGGAGGAAGAGGGTATCGACGCGGCCGACCTGTTGAGACACGGTTGGCCGTAGGTCGAGGAGGTATTTCAGCGGTTCGTCTGCGACTGGAGGGGCGATGCGGTTGACCACAGGAGCGGGGAGCCCGACCGCCCTCCGGCGTCGCGGTTGGACTTAAGTCCCGTCCCCGATTACTCATCGGTATGCGCGGAATCCGTATCGGCAGCGCGTTTGGTATCCCGATCAAGCTGGATCTCACCTTCCTTCTGGTTCTCCCGCTTTTCGCGTGGCTCATCGGAACCGACATCGCCCAGTTGGTCGGCGTCATCAACAACCTCTTCGGGTCGGTCATCGAGCAGGGGCCGCTCACCGCGGGGTCGATGCAGTGGATTCTCGGGGCGGCCGCGGCGATCGGTCTCTTTGTCTGTGTCCTGTTTCACGAGTTCGGCCACTCGCTCGTCGCAATGCACTACGGCTACGAGATCGACTCGATCACGCTGTGGCTCTTCGGCGGCGTCGCGAGTTTCGCGGAGATGCCCGAAGACTGGCGGCAGGAGTTTACGATCGCTGTCGCCGGGCCGATCGTCAGCGTCGGGCTCGGCGTCGCCTCGTATCTCGCGTTTCTGGTCTTGCCGACGGCGCTGGATCCGGTGAAGTTCGTCGTCGGCTACCTCGCATTGACCAACATCGTCCTCGCAGTGTTCAATATGCTGCCCGGGTTCCCGATGGACGGGGGTCGCGTCCTCCGGGCGCTTCTGGCCCGCAACCGGCCGCACGCGCAGGCGACACAGATTGCCGCCGAGGTCGGCAAGGTGTTCGCGTTCCTGCTCGGGCTGTTCGGGCTGTTCGCCAACCTCTTTCTCGTCGCCCTCGCATTCTTCATCTACATCGGGGCGTCCTCGGAAGCCCAGCAGAGCGTGATGAAGGCTGCCTTCCAGGACGTGACAGTCCGGGACGTGATGACGCCGGCAGACGACCTCGACGTCGTGACTGCGGGGGAGAGCGTCGCCGACCTCCTCGAGCGGATGTTCACCGAGCGGCACACGGGCTATCCGGTGCTCCGCAACGGCCGACTGGCCGGGATGGTGACGCTCGACGACGCCCGGTCGGTCAAGGAGGTCGAACGCGACGCCTACCGCGTCGAGGACGTGATGTCGGACGATCTCACGACAATCGGGCCGGAGGCCGACGCGATGACGGCGCTCCAGGAGATGCAGCAGAACGGCGTCGGCCGGCTGCCGGTCGTCGACGACCACGGCGACCTCGTCGGGCTCATCTCCCGGACGGATCTGGTGACGGCGTTCAACATCATCCAGTCTCGGGGGACGCTGTCGCTCACCAACCGGGAGCGGTCCAGCCTGCCTGACCCCCGGTGAGTCGGTCGACCGTCACGTCTCGTCGTTCGACTCGGTGTCCGAGGCAGCCACGTCGCTGTCGTTCGATTCGGCGTCCGAATGCGCCCTATCTCCGTCGGCACTCTCTCTTTCGGTTTTTTCGCCGTCCGCGAGCGCGATATCAGTCTGCTCGCGAAGCCACTCGACCGCGGTTTCGAGCGTCCCGGCGTCGTTGCCAGTGAGTTTGATCCGTGTCTGCCCGGCATCTCTGTTCGGATAGCTTCCGACCCGGACGCCGAACTGATCCGCGACAGCCCCCAGATGGCTCGCGAGCGCACCCTCGGGCTCCGGCGAGTACAGCGTCCGCGTCGCGACCTCGCCCCCGAACGCGTCGGCGACGTTAGCGAAGACCGCCTCCATCTCCTCGGGGATTCCGGGTAGCACGTACACGTTGTCCGCGACACAGCCCGGCGCGAGTCCCTCGGGGTTCGGAATCGGCGTTGCACCTTCGGGCATCGACGCGTACCACTCCGCACGCAGCTCGAAGTCAAGGTCGGGGTTCTCCTCGAAGATCCGCGCCAGCGTCTCCTCGACGTCGGCCTCGGCGACCGGATTCACGACGAGTTCGCGGTCGAGACCGGCCGCGACGGCAGGCATCGTCACGTCGTCCGGGGTCCCGCCGAGGCCGCCGGTGACGAGCACCGCGTCGAACCGCTCGGCCCACTCACGAATCGTCGCAGCGACCACCGTCTCCTCGTCGGGGACGACGATGATCCGTGCGACCTCGACACCGCGCCCGCTGAGTTCGTTCGCCAGCCACGTCGCGTTCGTGTTCTCGATGTCGCCCGCGAGGAGTTCGTTTCCCACGGTGACGATCGCCGCGTCCATATCCACGACCTCGGACGGCGCGGGCTTAAGCCCTCTCCGACGTGCGGGAAAGCGGAAAGTCCATATCCTCGGACTCGTAGTGACCGGTATGGGACTGTTCGATAGCACTCGTGTGCTCGCCGGTATCGCCCTGATGGTCGTCGGGTCGCTTCTGTTTCTGCCGGCCGTCTATCCGATCTCCTCGCAGCTTTTCACGTACGCGCTCGTCTTGGGAACGGCGCTTCTGACCCTCGGGACCTGGCTCGTCGGGACCTCCGAAGGCGGGCCGGCCGTCTGAGCGGATCGAAAAGAGCATTGTGGTCAGCGGAGAGGGCTGTTCGTCGCCAAATACGCCCTTCCGGAGCCGAAAAAGCGGATTTATACTGACGAAGGGGACTCGGTGCACTTTCGATAACCCGAATTCAGCGGGGAATCGGACGAACACCGCGGAGCCTGACCGACAGGTGACACAAAGCCTATGTTGGAGTGTTGCGTGATTTTTTTGTACAGCTGTCTCTGCGGCTCGAACGCCTCCGCTGTGCCGCCTCACCCGCCCCGAAACCGAGGCGAGTTCGCCGATATCGGCCGCAGTCGACGACAGTCCCCGCTTGCGGCCCGGTCGGACCAACCGGCCGCCGATACGCAGTACGAACCCCCTCACTATGACACGAGCCACCTCCCAGATACGCGCAGTTTCGATCGCAGTACTCGTCGTGTTGTCGGTCGTCGCCGGCAGCGTGACGTTCGCCGGTAGCGTCGCTGCAGTCGACAACGTCACTGCGGAAGAACAGTTCGACCCGTTGGAGGTCGATGAAAACACTGAGACCACACACAGCTTCAACTACTCGTTCTCGGGTATCAACACAGCCGGAAACACCACGCTCACGTTCTCTGTCCCGGGCGAGTATCCGGCAATCGTCAGTCACGATATCGTCGTGAAGAACGCCACTGGAGCCGAACTTGGCGCGACCGTCACTGACGACCCTCGGACGCTCTCCTTCGAGGTTAACTCTACCACAGAGACGGTTTACCTCGATGGCACCGTAACGCTGGACAGCCCGTCGGTTGAGACAGACCAGAATTATACGATCAAGTTCAACGGAACCGACGAGGACGGCGATGTCGCTTCAGCTCAGGAGGAGATCACTGTCGAGAACATTCCAGACACGCTCTCGATCGGCGACGGCGGGTTCTCGCCGACTGAGGTCGACCAAGAAACCGAGAATCAACACGAGTTCAACTACTCGATCGACGGCCTGGACACGAACGAGGACTCCACGTTCGAGATCGACGTCCCGAGCGAGTTCGAGATCGGGTCACACGACGTCGTCGTCAAGAACGCTACCGGGACCGAAGTCGGATCGCTGGACGAGAGCGACAAGACGCTCACGTACACCGATCAGCTGTCGACGGAGTCGGCCTACCTCGCCGGGAGCCTGAATCTGACGAGTCCCGCCGTGCCCGAGGGAGAGGAAAATGCGACCTATGACGTCGCGGTTGACGTCAGTGACGACGGCGGGAGGTCCGAATCGAGGACCGAAGAGATCACCGTCGAGTACGTCGGCGGCCAGCCGGGAGATCCGGAGTTCCTGAGTGCGACGCAGTTCGAGCAGTCCGATGGAACGCCCGCTATCGAAGTCGCCTTCTCAGAAGACATCCAGAACTTCGATTCCAACTACGGCCTCTACGTCGACGAAGAAGAGGAGGTGACGAGCGACATCGTCACTAACGTCAACGAGGCGCAGGGTCGCGTGATCATCAAACTCAACGAGACGGATAGTCGGGATCTGACGCTCCGACTCGAAGACGGGATCGTCGACACCGACGGCAACTCACTCGCGAACCCGGACAATCCGGAATACAAGCCGATCACGTTCGCGCCGACGACAGTCGGGGCCGGTGACGATACGAACGTCTACAAAGGGTCGGTCGTCTCTATCGTGGCGGCGAACTCGGAGACGGACATCACCCTCGAAGGGACAGACGACGACACGGACAACTACTTCTTCCAGGGGTCGACCGGTGTCAACAGCCGTATCTTCCTCTTCGACACGGAAGACGAGGTCACCGGCGACTATGAGGCCAACATCGACGGCGAGGGACCCGCCTCTATCACCGTCCGAGATCTCGATCTCTCGGTTTCGATCGACGATCGAAACGTGACGACGCTCGAAACGATCGAGGGAACCGTCTCGGCACAGGTGAGCGGCCGCGAGATCCGCCTCGAACTCCTCGACGACAGCGACGAGGTCGTCGACGAGCGGTTCGTCGACCTCTCCGGACAGGGCGAGTACGACTTCAGCTACGATTTGGAATCACTGAACCTCGAAACCGGCGAGTACACCATCCGCGCGACCGACACGGCAGCCGGCGTCACCGTCGAGTCCGACACGATCGAGGTCACCGAGGCGGGCGACACCGAGGTGCTCCTGCCGAATAACGTCATCAGCGAGGCCCGCGGCGACGTCGTCGCCATTCCGCTCACGCTCGAAAACACCCGCGAGGCGACGCTGACTATCGGTGACGACGAGGCCGGCTACGAGGCGAGCGTGACCGTGCGCGATGGGGACGGTGACGACCGCGACGGCGAAGTGACCGTCTACTTCAACACCTACGCGGCCTCGTCGTTTGGAACCGACACGTTCAGCAGCGAGAACGACCTGGTCAGCGTGAGCGACGACGACGAGATCGTCGACGGGGAGGTCACGATCGGCGTCTCGAACCTGCTCGACGCCGAGGCGTACCCGCTGTCAGCGCAGACCGGGGGCCGCGAGACGGACGTCCAACTGCTCACGCTGGAGGAGCGATCGACGACGTCGATCCGGACGCTGACGGCCCCGCGGAACGAGTACAGTAGCCTCAACGACCCCGAAGAGATCCGCGAGGGGACCGGCGAGTACGTCACGGAGACCTCCGATGTCGCCGTCGGCGACACGGTCCTCTACGAGATCGAGGCATCGGGACTCGAAGGCGCCCTCGACGCCCGCGGCGAGGACACGGTCACCGCGGAGTTCTTCGACTTCGCGAACGGGAGCGAGGACAACCCCGCCGCGCAGTTCAGCCTCGTCCAGCAGGACCCCGGCCCGAACCGCGATCCGCTCGTGCTCGATCTGGATAGTTCGAACGCACGCGTGGTCGCGGATTCGGCCAACGACACCTACTACGTGGTCACGCGGACCGGCGACGACGGGCCCGACGGCGTCGAAGACGCCGACGGGGACGGCGCCATCGACCCCGACGAGACCGAACGCGGCGAGGTCGACGCCGACGACGACCTCCGCGCCACGTTCACCGTCTTCGGCGAGGACGAAAACGACCTCGACCTGACGGCCGACGGCGAGGACGAGAGCGTCGAGACGAGCCACTCGCTCACCGAACCGGAGATCGAGATCAACGATCCGTTCAACGTCACCGAGGTCAGCGGCCAAGAGGTCTTCGGCGAGGCGACCGTCGCGCCCGGCACGGAACTGAGTATTCGGGTCCGGAGCGGCGACGGCGTCCGGCCGGCATTCCTGAAGACCGCAGAGACGACCGTCGATTCGAACGGCGAGTTCCTGGTGACGCTCTCGTTCAACGACACGAGTCCGGGCGACACCTACACGATCACCGTCAGTGACATCGGCCCGGCGCCGGACGCCACCGCCGACGGCACCGTCCAGCCGGTGATCCAGACGGCGACGTCAGACACGCCCGCGGAGACGACCACCTCGGAGACGCCGACGACGACCACGACGGAGACGACGACGGAGACGACGCCCACGACGACGATGACTGAGATTCCGACGGTCCAGACGTCGACGACGACACCTGGGTTCGGGGTCATTGCAGCGCTTGTCGCCTTCGCCGGGGGCGCGCTCCTGGCGCTGCGGCGCGAATAGACCGGCGCCGTCGTCCGGGGTGCTATTCCTCGCTGCGGGCGGGTCGACCGAGAGTCTACTCCTCGCTGCGGGCGGGCCGACCGAGGTGGTCCTCCACCGCATCTACCTTTTCGCGTGCGCGCTCTTCGCTCGTCCGCTTGTCGTCGATCTTCAGCACCGTACTCACCCGATCAGCGTCGACGGCCCGGTGGGCCGCCTCCGCGGCCGCAAACAGCGTTCCAACGTCGTCGGCCTCGATGACCGTCCCCATCGGATTCGTCTCGTAGCTCACGTCGAAGTCCTCCAGGGCGTCGACGGCTTTCGCCACCTCGGCGGACATACTCCCCTCGATCACGGGCGCGACGCTCAAAAGCGCGACAACAGTCATACTGCGGGATTCGGCCCCGGGTCGCAAAAACGTTCGTCGGCGGCGGCGGCAGCGGACTGCGACGGGAGTGCTCCCGTCGCGGCCCTCACGTCGCATCGGGGTTGCGATCTCGACCGCGAGGCGACACTCACAGTCGAGGAGGTCATACTGAGTACGCTCACTTTTTCCCGCCGAGCGCCGTCGACGGGGGTGGCGCTCGGCAGGAGAGAGGAGAGTAAGCAGCGTCAGTACGCCGGTCGCTGGGCGCGGATGATCCCTGCGAGGTGCTGCTGTTCGTCCGCCAGCAGCTCCGTCAGGTCGTCAGCCGTGATGATCCCAACGAGATCGTCGCCGTCACAGATGGGGACACGGCGGATTCCCGCGTCGCTCATCAGGTCTGCCACTTCGTAGAATCCGGCATCCCGATCGATCGTCCGGACGTCCTCGGTCATCACGTCGGCGGCGACCAGCCCGCTCAGATCGACTCCTTCCGCCAGCACGCGGACGGTCAGGTCCCGATCGGTCACGATCCCGACCGGTGTGTCGCCCTCGGTGATCACGACGCTGCCGACCGACTCCTCGGCCATCTTGGCCGCGAGTTCAGCGACCGACATCTCGGGATCGGCCGTTACTACGTCGCTCCGGGCAAGGTCTTCGACTGGCATAGTCGTACCTCCAACCGAATTTCAGTCGCCTAACAGGAAATTGCTGCTGGTATTTCCTATGTTGTGAGAAGTGTGTCGGTGAGATTAGTGGCCGGGATTCACGAAGTTCACCAGCCGCCGGCGAACTCGCATTCCAAGCCCACCTTCGCCGGCAGTCAGAGACGTGGCTCAACTTGGCACCGGAATGCAGATCCGTGAATGAATATAAGCCACCCGTCAGCCTGTGCTCGCGTCCGGCCCCATATCTCACACTCTGCGGTGCAGTCGTTTCAGTTCTCACCCTGGAAAATAAACCACGTCTGCTCGTCGTAGTTCGGATCGACTAACGCGAAGGTGTCATCGGGTTCGAGCCGCCTGGTGTCGGTCGTCGCCTCAACGTCTCTTCCTTCGCTGCGGAGTTTCTGTCTGCCGTTCGGTGAGAGGAGTGCGGCCCAGTCGCCGTCCTCGTAGTAGTAGGTGCCGCCCGTGCTCTCGTCCTCCAGCAACCACGCGCCCGTCGCATCGCGGGTGATGCGGCAGTGGACGCGGGAGACGTACTCGCTCGGGACGGAGATCGTCGTCTGTGGCGGATCATCGCGGCCGATCGTGTCGCCGTCCTGGATCTCGTAGGTGTCGTCGCTCCCGACGTGGTACAGCGTCGCCGTCTGCGGTGGGGCCGGGTCCTTCCGTTCGAGCGCGTTTTTGAGCGCGGTCGCGTTGCTGTACCGCTCGGCCGGATCCCTCGCTGTTGCCCGCTCGATGATGTCGTCGAGATAACTCGGACTTACGAAGCCGAGCTCACTCGGCACGATCCCACCCGTCTCGAACGTCTGTCCCGTGAGCAGATAGAAGAGCATCTTCCCGAGGGAGAAGACGTCGCTCCACGGTCCCTGTTCGCTCCCAGTCTCCTGTGAGAGGGTCTCTGGCGCTTTGAACGGACCAGCATCCGAGAATTCGTGGTACGTACCGGCATCGTCCGAGTCCCATAACGAATCGGATATGTGGGCCTGCGTTCCCGCCGTGAAGTCGACGATCGTCGGCGTTCGTCGGCTATCGAGGAGGACGTTACAGGGCTTCAGATGGCGGTGGCGGATCTCGTGGTGATGGAGGAACGACATCGCATCGCAGAAGCTGATGCCCATCTCGCGCACTTCTCCGGTGTCGAACCCGGACCCGTCCTCGACGATCTCGTCGAGTTCGTCGCCGTCAACGGCGTCGACGACGGGAATCTCGTCCCCGTTGTAGGAGACGCTGTCGCTGAGGTTCAGCAGGTTCGGGTGGCCGCCGGCGGTCCCGATCTCTTCGAGCGCCTGCAGTTCCCGGTTGATGTACCGGTCCAGGATCGCCTCGCTGACCCTATCGTAGCGCGGAATCTTTAGCACGACCTCCTCGCCCGTCGTCCGATCCGCAGCCAGCCACAGGCGACCGAATCCGCCGACACCGATCTCGACTTCGAGCCGGTAGCCGCCGATGATCGCCCCCTGCGTCGGTTCCGTGCTCATCACTATACTCTCCCTTTCTCTGTGAGCTTTGTAACAGTACTCACTCATCTACGATAAATTGATACGCGTCCTGTATCCCGCACACGCCGAATCCGACGTATCGAGCGACACGCAGAGCGGTCGCTCTGGGGTGTAGCATTCGGAGAAGTGCGCTGGCTGGGATGTTGAACCGAACCGAGACGTTCCTGCTCGCTTCGCTGCGCGGGCTGCGACTCGTCGGGTTCAAATCCAAGGGGAGCACTCACTCGACTCGGGGTCGCGGCGCGACGAGATGTCCCGCTGGATGGTCGAGTTCGGGAGAAGTGCGCTGGCTGGGATGTTGAACCACGGTCGCTCTACTCGCTTCGCTCGCGACGCTCCCTGATTCAAATCCACAGGGGCGCATCCACTCGACTCGGGGTCGCGGCGCGACGAGACGCGCCGCTGGGAGGTAGAGTCGAGAGAAGTGCGCTGGCTGGGATTTGAACCGGAGCCGGACGTGCTCGCTCGTCCCTCGCTGCGCGCGACCGGCAGGGTTCAAATCCAGGTGCCGCACACACCGAATTCGACGTACCGAGCGACACGCAGAGCGGTCGCTCCGTGACGGAGAATTCGGAGAAGTGCGCTGGCTGGGATTTGAACCCAGGTTGTGACCATGGCAAGGTCACGTGATACCACTACACTACCAGCGCGCGTCTGTTGCCTGCACTCGAACGCAGACGGGATTGACAAATAAGACTTGCGACTCGGCGGGAAACCGGACGATGGCGTGGGGGACGCTGCCACGATTTACGGAGCGTGAAACCGCCGCATCCCGGCGTGTGACGGCCTCACAGCCCCGGGTGGCTTTCGCTACTCTTTTAGGTTCCCCTGCGGTATCGATGGTACAGTCTAGACGTGACGCAGAAGGGACCGGTATGACGCTGACCGTACTCGTGCCGTCCTCTCTCGTCCGGGAGGCCGAGGACAAACGCGAGGCAACTCGCAAACTCGGCTACGTCGCCCGCGCGGCGACGGTGTTCCGGGCGAATCGGCTCGTCGTCTTCCCCGACAGGGAAGGCGAACGACGCCTGGGAGGCGAGTTCGTCGAAACGGTGCTGCGATACGCCGCCACGCCACCGGACCTCCGAAAGGAGGTCTGGGGGCGACGCGACGAACTCGAGTACGTCGGCGTACTGCCGCCCCTCCGCGTCCCGTCTATGACCGGCTCCGAATCGAACGGTTCGGGGTCGTTAACACAGGGAATCGTGACCGAGGTCGGACCTGACGGCCGCGTTCGGGTCAATTGCGGACTGCAACACCCGGTCTCCCTCTTTGCGCCTCCGTCGATGGAGGTCGAGGAGGGGGAACGCGTCGCCATCAGGATCTCTTCGCGAGAACCGGTCCGTGCGCGGATCGTCGATCGGCCCGTTCCGGGCTTCGACGTGTCCCGCACGGACCTCGAGGAAGCGCTCGACCGCGCCGATTCGGGTGTCGCTATCGCGACGTCCCGTTTCGGCGAAGCGCTGACCACCACGCGACTGCCGGATCTCGCCGCCCGCATCGAGCGCGAGGGAGCCACAGTCGCGTTCGGGTCGCCCGGTCGTGGGCTTCCGGCCATCCTCGACATCGACGTCGAGGATGCGGTCGAACCCGCTGACGGTCCGGGGTTCGACCTCTGGCTGAATACGATTCCGCAGCAGGGAAGCGAGGTAGTGCGAACCGAAGAAGCGATGTTCGCCTCGCTCGCGCCCCTGACACTCACGGAGTGATCACATGCCACAACCAAGCAGACCACGAAAAGGTTCGATGGGCTTCAGCCCGCGCAAGCGTGCGACCACCGAGGTTCCGCGCATCCGGTCGTGGCCCGACGACGAGGGCGCACCCGGTATCCAGGGATTCGCCGGCTACAAGGCCGGGATGACCCAGGTGATGATGGTCAACGACGAGGCCAACTCCCCCCGCGAAGGGATGGAGGAGGCCGTCCCGGTGACCGTCGTGGAGACGCCGCCGATGCGCGCCGTCGCCCTTCGAGCCTACGAAGAGACGCCGTACGGAGCAAAGCCGCTGACAGAGGTGTGGACCGGCGAGTTCGCAGAGTCCCTCGATCGGACCCTCGATCTCCCCAACGAGAACACCTTCGAGGAGGACGCCGCAGACCTGCGCTCGGCCGTCGAGGCCGGCGACGTCGACGACGTTCGCCTCATCACCCACACCGTCCCGGCGGACATGAAGAACGTCCCGAAGAAGAAGCCCGACGTCATGGAGACGCGCGTCGGCGGCGGCTCCGTCGAGGAGCGCGTCGACTTCGCGCTCGACCTCGTCGAAGACGGCGGGGAGCACGAACTGTCCGACGTCTTCCGCGCCGGCGAGTATCTCGACGTCGCCGGCGTCACGAAGGGCAAAGGGACGCAGGGCCCCGTCAAGCGATGGGGCGTCCAGAAGCGGAAGGGCAAACACGCCCGCCAGGGCTGGCGGCGCCGGATCGGTAACCTCGGCCCGTGGAACCCCTCCCGCGTGCGCTCGACCGTCCCCCAGCAGGGGCAGACGGGCTACCACCAGCGCACCGAACTGAACAAACGCCTCATCGACTTCGGTGACGGCGACGAACCGACCGTCGACGGCGGCTTCGTCGGCTACGGCGAGGTCGACGGGCCGTACGCGCTGGTCAAGGGATCGCTCCCGGGGCCGGACAAACGGCTCCTGCGATTCCGCGGGGCCGTCCGCCCGGGCGATCAGCCGCGACTCGACCCCGAAGTGCGCTACGTATCGACGGAATCGAACCAGGGATAAATTATGCAGGCAACAATTCGTGACCTGAACGGCGACGACGCCGGCACGCTCGACCTGCCGGAGGTCTTCGAGACGACCTTCCGGCCGGACCTCATCGAGCGCGCCGTCGTCGCCGCGCAGGCCAACCGAAAACAGGCGTACGGTGCCGACCCCTACGCGGGGCTGCGAACTCCGGCCGAATCGTTCGGCAGCGGCCGCGGGATGGCGCACGTCCCCCGCGAGAACGGGCGCGCACGGCGCGTCCCCCAGGCCATCAAAGGCCGGAAGGCGCACCCGCCGAAGGCGGAGAAAGACCAGGGCAAAGACATCAACACCAAAGAGCGGAAACTCGCCGTCCGATCGGCCATCGCCGCCACGGCGGACGAAGAGGTCGTCCGCGAGCGCGGCCACCAGTTCGACGACGACGTCGAACTGCCGCTCGTCGTCTCCGACGACTTCGAGGACCTCGTGAAGACCCGCGAGGTCGTCGACCTGCTCGAATCGCTCGGCGTCCACGCCGACATCGAGCGCTCCGACGAGAACAAGACGATCAAGGCCGGGCGCGGCAAGACCCGCGGCCGGAAGTACACGCGTCCGAAATCGATCCTCTTCGTCACGAGCGAGGAGCCATCGAAGGCGGCGCGGAACCTCCCTGGTGCAGACGTCGTCACCGCGTCCGGCGTGGGCGCGGAAGACCTGGCCCCCGGCACACAGCCCGGGCGGCTGACGCTCTTCACCGAGAGCGCGATCGAGGAGGTGGCCGACCGATGAGTTCGATCATCGAGCATCCGCTGGTCACCGAGAAGGCGATGGACGAGATGGACTTCGACAACAAGCTCCAGTTCATCGTCGACTTAGACGCCACGAAGCCCGAGATCGCCGAGGCGATCGAATCGCGCTACGAGGTTGCCGTCGAGGACGTCAACACGCAGGTGACGCCGCAGGGCAAGAAGAAAGCGACCGTCCAGCTGGGCGAGGACGACGACGCGCAGGAAGTCGCCTCACGGATCGGGGTGTTCTGAACATGGGACGACGAATTCAAGGCCAGCGTCGTGGTCGCGGCACGTCCACGTTCCGGGCGCCGTCGCACCGCTACAAGGCCGAACTCTCGCACAAGAAGGACGAATCGAGCGACACCATCTCCGGTGAGATCGTCGACATCGAACACGACCCCGCGCGCAGCGCGCCGGTCGTGGCCGTCGAGTTCGAGGACGGCGACCGACGCCTCGTCCTCGCACCCGAGGGTGTCGCCATCGGCGACACGATCCAGGTCGGCGTCTCCGCGGAGATCAAGCCCGGCAACACGCTCCCGCTCGCGGAGATCCCGGAAGGGGTCCCCGTGTGTAACGTCGAGAGCCAGCCCGGCGACGGCGGGAAATTCGCCCGCGCCTCGGGGACGAGCGCACAGCTCGTCACCCACGACCGCCGCGTGGCGATCGTGAAGCTCCCCTCGGGAGCGGTCAAGCGGCTGAACCCGCAGTGTCGTGCCACCGTCGGCGTCGTCGCCGGCGGCGGCCGCACGGAGAAACCGTTCGTGAAGGCGGGCAAGAAGCACCACAAGATGAAAGCGCGCGGCATCAAGTGGCCGCGCGTCCGCGGGGTCGCGATGAACGCCGTCGACCACCCGTTCGGTGGCGGCGGCCGCCAGCACCCCGGACAGCCGAAATCCGTCTCCCGGGACGCCCCGCCGGGACGGAAGGTCGGCGACATCGCCTCGAAGCGCACCGGTCGCGGTGGCAAAGGAGGCAAAGACAACTAATGAGTTCCGAATACCGAACCGGCCGCGAGGGTGAGTTCACCTACCGCGGCCACACGCTCGACGAGCTGCAGGAGATGTCGCTCGAGGAGGTCGCGGAACTGCTACCCGCACGACAGCGGCGAACCATCGAACGGGGACTGTCGGTCCAGCAGGAGAAGCTGCTGGAGAAGGCCCGCGAGGCCGGTCCGCAGGAGACGGCCAACGATCCGATCCGGACCCACCTCCGGGACATGCCCGTGCTGCCCGAGTTCGTCGAGAAGACGTTCGCGGTCTACACCGGGCAGTCCTTCGAGCGCGTCCGCGTCGAACCCGAAATGATCGGCCACTACCTGGGCGAGTTCCAGCTGACGCGGACGTCGGTCGAACACGGCCAGGCCGGCATCGGCGCGACCCGGTCCTCGAAGTTCGTGCCGCTCAAATAAATTATGGGTATCAACTACAGCGTCGAGGCCGACCCGGAGACCACCGCCAAGGGGATGCTCCGCGATCGGCCCATCAGCCTGAAGCACAGTAAGGCGGTCGCCCGACAGATCAAGGGCAAGACCGTCGCGGACGCGGAGGCGTACCTCCAGGACGTCATCGACGAGAAGCGCTCCGTCCCGTTCAAACAGCACAACACCGGCGTCGGGCACCGTTCCGACATCGACGGCTGGGACGCGGGTCGGTACCCCGAGAAGGTCTCGAAGGCGTTCCTCGAACTCTTAGAGAACGTCTCGTCGAACGCCGACGAGCAGGGATTCGACGGCGAGTCGATGACGATCAAACACGTCGCCGCCCACAAGGTCGGCGAACGCCAGGGTCGCAAACCCCGGGCGTTCGGCAGTGCCGACCCCTGGAACACGACGGTCTGCGACGTCGAACTCATCATCGAGGACATCGAGGAGGTCGAAGCCTAATGGCCGACGAACACCAGTTCATCGAGGACGGACTGCAGCGCTCACAGATCGACGAGTTCTTCGCAGACGAACTCGGTCGCGCCGGCTACGGCGGGATGGACGTCGCGAAGACCCCGATGGGGACCCAGATCGTCCTGAAGGCCGAAAAGCCCGGGATGGTCATCGGCAAGGGCGGGAAGAACATCCGGAAGGTCACCCGCGAACTCGAAGAGCGGTTCGACCTCGAAGACCCCCAGATCGACGTGCAGGAGGTCGACGAACCCGACCTCAACGCCCGCATCGTCGCGGACCGGCTGGCCAACGCCCTAGAGCGTGGCTGGTACTTCCGCAAGGCGGGCCACACGACGATCGACCGCATTATGGAGTCCGGCGCCCTCGGCGCCGAGATCGTCCTGAGCGGGAAGGTCACGGGGGCGCGCTCGCGCGTCGAGAAGTTCAACCGTGGCTACATCAAGCACAACGGCGAACCCGCCCAGGAGATCGTCGACGAGGGCCAGGGCGTCGCGGTGATGAAGCTCGGCACGATCGGCGTGACCGTCAAGATCATCCCGCCGGGCGCGGAACTGCCCGACGACTTCGAGATCCACGAGGACGTCGACATCGAGCCCGTCGAACAGATCGCCGAAAGCGAAGGCGTCGAATCGCTCCTCGAGGAGGAGCCCGAGGAGATCCCGGACGTCGGCGAGGACGAGGACGTCGAAGTTCCCGACGAGACGCCCGAGGAGGTCATCGACGAGGAGGTCGTCGAGGAAGTCATCGACGAGACCGGCGAGGAACCCGTCGAGACCGGCGACGTCGACGAGGGCGAAGAGCCCGACCTCGACGAACTCGACGAGGACGTCGAGGCCGAAGCCGAGGAGCTGCTCGACGAGATGGAAGACGCAGACGAATCGGAAGACGCCGAGGAGTCCGACGACGAGGAGGGTGAGGAATAATGGCGATCCTCTACCCCGAAGAGATCCGCGATATGACGGCCGCAGAGCGCGACGCCGAACTCGAAGGGCTCGAGACGGAACTCCTGAATATGGAGGCCCAGCAGGCCGCCGGCGGCGCCCCGGAGAACCCGGGGCGCGTCGGCGAGCTGAAGCGGACGATCGCGCGGATCAAGACGATCCAGGCCGAAGAAGGCGATTTCGACGAGGACCAGGAGTAACACCGCAATGGCACTGACACCCGAGACGCTGACACGACACGAACTCAACGGCCTCCGCGTGGCCGTCGCCGACGCGCCCAACCCCGACCTCGTCGGGATCTGTGGCCGCGTCGTCGGCGAGACGATGCGGACGCTTCGCGTGGCTGTCAGCGACTGCGACGGATCGGCCCTGGACGGCCGATCCGACGGCACTCGGGTGAAGCAGGTGCCGAAGCGCGGCTCGACGCTGGAGTTCGAGCTCCCCGCCCGGGGGGGTACGCCCGGACCGAAAGCGACGAACACAGATGAAGCCGCCGACGCCGCGAAGGCGTCGGGGACCGCGTCCGAACTCCGATCGGATACTGCCGGCGGATTGGAAGCCGGTCAGTCGGGTCGGCCCGCTGCGACCGACGCAGCGGCGTCCCATTCCGGGACGTGCGAGGGCGCGGCCTACGTTACGGTGGATGGCACACGGCTGCTCTCACGACCCGCCTTGCGGACCGAGAAGGCAGGTGACACACTATGGCGATAGGACTGAACGTAGAAGAACCGGAGGAGGCCTGCTCCGACGAGAACTGTCCGTTCCACGGGACACTTTCCGTGCGCGGACAGACGCTCGAGGGCACGGTCGCCTCCACCGACATGGAGAAAACCGTCATCGTGGAGCGTGAATACGACGTTCACGTTCCCAAGTACGACCGCTTTATGAAGCGGCGTAGTCGCATCCCCGCCCACGCACCCCCGTGTGTGGAGATCGAGGAGGGCGACACGGTACGCATCGCGGAGACCCGACCGCTGTCGAAGACCAAGGCTCACGTCGTGGTCGAGACCCTCGGAGGTGAGGAGTGATGGAGGCCCTGAAAGCCGACGTCACGAAAGGCCTCGAACGAGGCTCGCTCATCACGTGCGCCGACAACACTGGCGCGCGCCAGTTGAAGGTCATCAGCGTGAAGGGCTCCGGTGGAACGAAGAACCGACACCCCAAGGCGGGCATCGGCGACCAGGTCACCGTCTCGGTGACCAAAGGGACGCCCGAGATGCGCCGCCAGGTGCTCGAAGCCGTCATCGTCCGGCAGCGGCAGTCGATCCGCCGCCCGGACGGCACGCGCGTGAAGTTCGAGGACAACGCCGGCGTCATCATCGACGAGATGGAGGAGCCGCGCGGGACCGAGATCAAAGGACCGATCGCGCGTGAGGTGGCCGAGCGCTTCGGGAGCATCGCATCGACAGCGACGATGATCGTGTGATCAGCACAGTATGACCAAACAACCACGCAAACAGCGACAACGCACGCAGAACGCGCCCTTACACCGGCGGCAGACGCAGGTCCGCGCGACGCTGTCCGAGGACCTCCGCGAGGAGTACGGACAGCGCAACGTTCGCGTCAACGCAGGCGACACCGTCGAGGTGCTCCGCGGCGACGACGCCGGCACGGAAGCCGAGGTCGTCGAGGTGGACCTCCGGGACACCGCCGTCCACGTCGAGGACGTGACGGTCGAGAAGGCCGACGGCGAGGAAGTGCCCCGGCCGCTCGACGCCTCGAACCTCCGCGTGACCGAACTGGACCTGGAAGACGACCGCCGCGAGGCGCGACTGCAGGCGACGGAGGACGAACAATGACGCGACACCAGAAGCGACTGTCGGCACCGAACGCCTGGCCGGTCGAACGGAAGACGGAGACGTTCACCGTCAAGGCCGGCGCAGGTCCGCACGGAGAGGCAGGGGTCCCCCTGCTCGTCCTGCTGCGGGACGTGCTCGGCTACGTCGACTCGAAGAAGGAGGCGCGCTTCGCGCTGAACGAGGGCACGGTCCTCGTCAACGGCGACGCCGTCTCCGACGAGCAGCGCCCGGTGGGGATGTTCGACATCCTCGCGTTCACCGAGCGCGAAGAGTACTACCGCGTCTTCCCCGAGGAAGGCGGCCGGCTCTCCCTGACGCCGATCGACATAGAGGCGGCGGGGAGTCGCCTCGGCAAGATCGTCGGAAAGCAGGACGTTCACGGCGGCGCGACGCAGCTGACGCTGCACGACGGCACGAACGTCCGCATCGACGAAGAGGGCGACGAGTACGGCACGAACGACTCCCTCGTCGTCGACAACGACAACAAGGAGATCGTCGCGCACTTCCCCTACGAGGAGGGTGCGCTCGTGACGGCCGTCGACGGCACCCACTCCGGTGACATCGGCGAGATCGACGAGATCACTGTCACCGCCGGCAGCGGCGACAACACCGTCACCGTCGAGACCGACGGCGGCAGCTTCGAGACGATCGAAGACTACGTCGTCGTGATCGACGAGAACTTCGTCGACGACGACGAGGATGCGGCCGCTGACGCGGACGCCGACGAGGCGGACGCAGAGGAAACGGACGAAGCGGCCGACGACGAGTCGGCCGACGGAGGTGACGACGAATGAGCGACGCGACGTTCCACGAGATGCGCGAACCGCAGATCGAGAAGGTCGTCGTCCACATGGGCGTCGGCGAGGGCGGTCGCGAACTCGCAAACGGGGAGGAGATCCTCGAAGAGATCACCGGGCAGGAAGCCGTCCGCACGACGGCGACCCGCGCCGCGACGCAGTTCGGCGCCCGCACCGGCGATCCGATCGGCGCGAAGGTCACCCTTCGCGGCGAGAACGCCGAAGCGTTCCTGGAGACGGCGCTGCCGCTGACCGAGCTCTCGGCGCGGCAGTTCGACGAGACCGGGAACTTCAGTTTCGGCGTCGAGGAACACACCGCCTTCCCGTCTCAGGAGTACGACCCGCAGATCGGGATCTACGGCCTGGACGTGACGGTCAACCTCGTCCGGCCCGGCTACCGGGTGAAAAAGCGCGACAAGGCGTCGCGCTCGATCCCCAACAGCCACCGGCTGACGCCGGACGACGCGACGGCCTTCGTCGAGGAGACCTTCGACGTCACCGTCGACGCGGAGGACACAGTATGAGCGAATCAGAGACAGAACAGACGGGCGAGCACGCGACCCGCCGCACGGGCCAGAGCCACGAGTGTCGACGCTGTGGCCGCAATCAGGGTCTCGTCGGTAAATACGAGATCTACCTGTGCCGGCAGTGCTTCCGCGAGGTCGCCCGCGAGATGGGATTCAAGAAGTATCGATAACGATGACAGGAAACGATCCACTGGCTAACGCGCTCGCCGGCGTCGACAACGCCGAGAGCGTCGGCCACCTGTCCCACGAGATACAGCCCGCCTCCAACGTCATCGGCTCCGTCCTCGAGGTCTTCTACGACCGCGGGTACATCGACGGCTTCGAGTTCGTCGACGACGGCAAGGCCGGACGGTTCGAGGTCGAACTGAGCGGCGCGATCAACGAATGTGGCGCCGTCAAGCCCCGCTACTCGGCGGGCGCAGACGAGTTCGAGAAGTGGGAGAAGCGATACCTCCCCGCCCGCGACTACGGGACGCTCATCGTCACGACGAGCCACGGCGTGATGAGCCACTACGACGCCCGAAACGCGGGTATCGGTGGCCAAGTAATCGCTTACGTGTACTGAGACTATGACCAGAGAAGAAATCGAAATTCCGGACGAGGTCTCCGCCGAAGTGTCGAACCTCGATCTGACGATCGAGGGGCCCAACGGCAGCGTCACCCGGACGCTGTGGTACCCCTCAGTCAGCGTCAGCGTCGAGGACGGCGCAGTCGTCATCACCGCCGAGGAGACGGACGCGAAGACGAACGCCACCGTCGGGACCTTCGAGAGCCACGTGACGAACATGATCCACGGGGTCACCGAAGGCTGGGAGTACGAGATGGAAGTCTACTACGCCCACTTCCCGATGCAGGTCGACGTCGACGGCGACGAGGTCGTCATCGAGAACTTCCTCGGTGAGCGGTCCGAGCGGCGGACACCGATCCGCGGAGACACGGAGGTACAGGTCGACGGCGAAGTGGTCACCCTGACGGGCCCCTCGAAAGAGGACGTCGGGCAGACCGCCGCCGACATCGAACAGCTCACTCGCGTGACGGACAAGGACACGCGCGTCTTCCAGGACGGCGTCTACATCACGCAGAAACCGCAGACGGGTGGTGCCTGATATGGCCGACGAAGACGAAATCGAAACACTCGAAGACATCAGCGGCGTCGGCCCCTCGAAGGCCGAGGCGCTCAGAGACGCCGGCTACGAGTCGGTCGACGACGTTAAGGCGGCGAGCCAGTCGGAACTGGCCGACGTCGACGGCGTCGGGAACGCTCTTGCGGCCCGGATCAAGGCCGACGTGGGTGGCCTCGAGGTCACCGACGAGACCGAAGCCGAGGTCGAAGAGGAGACCGACGAAGCGGAGACCGAGGAAGTCGAAACCGAACTTCGACCCCGCGGTCACGCCGACAAGACGCCGGAGCTAGACGAGGAAACCGCCCGCGCGCTCGGACAGAAGCACCGCGAGGGCAAGCCCGCGTTCCGCCGGCAGAAGTACCACGCCAAGAAGCGCGTGCCCGAATCCTGGCGGAAGCCCCGCGGCAACCTCTCGAAGCAGCGCCGGGGAATTAAGGGCAAAGGCGACTCCGTCGAGGCGGGCTTCCGCTCGCCGAAGGCCGCTCGCGGCCTGCACCCCTCGGGCTTCGAGGAGGTGCGCGTCCACAACGTCGACGACCTCGAAGGCGTCGACGGCGACACGCAGGCAGTGCGCATCGCCTCGAAGGTCGGCGGACGGAAGCGCGAGCGAATCGAAGAGGTCGCAGAGGACCGCGAGATCCGCGTCCTCAACCCGACCTACGTCGAAGTGGAGGTCGAAGAATGACGGATCTGAAAGCACAGAAACGGATGGCCGCCGACGTCCTCGACGTCGGTAAGAGCCGGGTCTGGTTCGACCCCGAACAGCAAGGCGAGATCGCGGAGGCAATCACCCGTGAGGACATCCGCGACCTGGTCGATCAGGGGACCATTCGCGCCACAGACGCGAAGGGCAACTCCAAGGGTCGCGCCCGGGAACGCGCAGCGAAGCGCGCCTACGGCCACCGCAAAGGCCCCGGCTCCCGCAAAGGGAAGGCCGGCGGCCGGAAGAACGAGAAGGACGAATGGGTCAGCCGCATCCGCGCTCAGCGTCGTCGCCTGAAGGAACTGCGCGACGACGGCCCGCTTACCCCGACGCAGTACCGCGAAGTGTACAACAAGGCGTCGGGCGGCGAGTTCGAGGACGTGGCGCGGCTCGAAGCGTACATTCGGAACAACTACGATGTGGAGATAGAATAATGGCAACAGGACCACGCTACACGGTGCCGATGCGACGTCGGCGCGAGGTCCGGACGGACTACCACCAGAGGTTGCGCCTGCTGAAATCAGGCAAGCCACGCCTGGTTGCTCGCGTGAGCAACCAGCACGTCAGGGCGCAGCTGATTACCCCCGGACCGGACGGAGACGAAACGCACGCGGCCGCATCCTCCGAGGACCTTGCGGAGTACGGCTGGGAGGCCCCAACCGGGAACCTTCCCAGCGCGTATCTCACGGGCTTTCTCGCAGGGACGCGCGCCGTCGAGGCCGGCCTCGACGAGGCTGTCCTCGATATCGGACTGAACACCGCGACACCCGGCAACAAGGTGTTCGCGATCCAGGAAGGAGCGATCGACGCTGGCCTCGAGATCCCGCACAACGAGTCGGTACTCGCAGACTGGTCTCGGAACCGCGGCGAGCACATCGCCGAGTACGCCGAGCAGCTGGAGGAGCCGCTCTACAGCGGCGATTTCGACGCCACGCAACTCCCTGAGCACTTCGACGATGTGCTCGAGCGACTACAGGAGGACGCATGAGCCAACGTAACGACAACGGCTGGACGCCGCGCACGCGGCTCGGCCAGATGGTACAGGACGGCGACGTGACCTCGATGGAGCAGGCCCTCGAAACCGGGCTGCCGCTCAAAGAGCCGGAACTCGTCGATCAGCTCCTGCCGGGGCTGGACGACGAGGTGCTGGACATCAACATGGTCCAGCGGATGACCGACTCCGGCCGCCGGGTGAAGTTCCGCTGTGTCGTCGCGATCGGTAACCGCGACGGGTTCCTCGGCTACGCCGAGGGGCGGGACGACCAGGTCGGCTCCGCGATCCAGAAGGCGATCGACGTCGCGAAGCTCAACATCATCTCGGTGGACCGCGGATCGGGCTCGTGGGAAGACTCCGCCGGCGGCCGCAACTCCCTCACCCGGAAGGCAGAGGGGAAGGCCGGCTCGGTGACAGTCGAGATTATGCCCGCGCCGCAGGGGCTCGGCCTGGCGGCCGCCCCGACCGTCCGCAACATCCTCGAACTGGCGGGCGTCCAGGACGCCTGGACCCGCTCGAACGGGAACACGCGGACGACGGTCAACCTCGCGAAGGCGACGTACAACGCGCTGAAGAACGCCTCGCAGTCGCGGACGCCCCGACGCGCCAGGGCCAAGCAGCGTGAGGGCGAGGTGAGCGAGTGATGCAGGCGATCGTTCAGATCCGCGGTGAGGTCAATATGAGCGGCGCCGTGCGGGACACGCTGAAGATGCTCAACATCCACCGCGTGAACCACTGCGCTCTCGTCCCCGAGACCGAAACCTACCGCGGGATGATCACCAAGGTCAACGACTACGTCGCCCACGGCGAACCCAGCGTCGAGACGGTCGAGACGCTGCTCGCGACGCGGGCCGAGCCCGAGGAGGGCGACGCCGAGGTCGACGAGGCGTGGCTGGCCGAGCACACCGACTACGACGACTTCGGTGCGCTCGCCGAAGCGCTGGTCGACGAGGAGACGACCCTGCGCGAGCAGGGGCTCTCACCGGTGCTTCGGCTGCACCCGCCGCGCGGCGGCCATCGCGGCCAGAAGCACCCGACGACCGAGGGCGGACAGCTCGGCAAACACGACACCGACGGGATCGACGAACTCCTGGAGGCAATGCGATGACCTCGAAGAAACGACGCCAGCGCGGCTCCCGAACGCACGGCGGCGGCACGCACAAGAACCGGCGCGGTGCCGGGCACCGTGGCGGCCGCGGCCGGGCGGGTCGCGACAAACACGAATTCCACAACTACGAACCGATCGGCAAACACGGCTTCAAGCGGCCGGAAGACGCGACGCGAACGGTCGCGGAGGTCAACGTCCGTCGGCTGGACGAGGACGCCGCGCTGCTCGTCGCTGACGGCTTGGCCGAAGAGGACGGCGACGGCTTCCACATCGACGCCCGCGACGTCGTCGAGGACGACGACGCCGACATCGTCAAGGTGCTGGGCGGTGGACAGGTCCGACAGGAGCTGTCGGTCGTCGCCGACGCCTTTACCGACGGCGCGGTCGAACTCATCGAGGGCGCCGGCGGGAGCGTCGAACTCACCGAACGCGGCGAGGAACTCGCCGCCGAGGACGACGCCGACGAAGCCGACGACACCGAGGAGTAAACTATGGGATGGAAGGAGGCCGCCGAACCGGTGCTGACGCGGATGCCGTCAGTCACGCGTCCGGAGGGACACGTCCCGTTCCGCCGGAAGCTCGCGTGGACCGCCGGGATCCTCGTGCTGTATTTCTTCCTCACGAACGTGACGATGTTCGGGCTGCAAACCGGCGGGCCTGGCGGGGACTTCTACGGGCAGTTCCGGAGTATCCTCGCCGGGTCGCAGGGGTCGATCCTGCAGCTGGGCATCGGCCCGATCGTCACGGCGAGCATCGTCCTCCAGTTGCTCGGCGGCGCCGACCTGCTGGGACTGGACACTGACGATCCCCGCGATCAGGTGCTGTATCAGGGCCTCCAGAAGCTTTTGGTGGTCGTGATGATCTGTCTGACGGGGCTGCCGATGGTGTTCGCCGGCAACTTCCTGCCGCCGAGTGAAGCGCTCGGGCAGTCGCTCGGGATCGGCACGGGCGGCGTGCGGGGAATCATCTTCGCGCAGATGTTCGTCGGCGGTGTCCTCATCCTGTTCATGGACGAGATCGTGAGCAAGTGGGGCGTCGGCTCCGGTGTCGGGCTGTTCATCATCGCCGGCGTGAGCCAACAGCTCGTCGCCGGGCTGTTCAGCTGGCAGAGCCTGGGCGGGCAGAGCGGGTTCTTCCCGACGTGGATCGGTATCATCACCGGTGCCGTCGAGATCGGCTCGCCGCTGACCCCCGGCGGACTCTCGGATCTCTTCCTCGGGCAGGGACAGATCCTCGCGTTGATCACGACGGTGCTGATCTTCGGGATCGTCGTCTACGCGGAGTCCGTCCGTATCGAGATTCCGCTCGCACACGCGAACGTGAAGGGCGCCCGGGGGCGCTTCCCGGTGAAGCTCATCTACGCCAGCGTCCTGCCGATGATCCTCGTTCGCGCGCTGCAGGCGAACCTCCAGTTCCTCGGCCAGATCCTCAACAACTGGTGGGCGGGGATGCCCGCCTGGATCGGCCAGTACAGCCAGGGCCAGGTCACCGGTGGCCTGTTCTGGTATCTCGCGCCGATCCAGACCCGACAGGACTGGATGTGGTTCCTCGGATTCACCTCCCAGGAACCCGCCGCGATCGCCGCTCGCGTAGCGATCGATCTGACCTTTATGATCATCGGCGGCGCCATCTTCGCCATCTTCTGGGTGGAGACGACGGGGATGGGCCCCGAGGCGACCGCAAAGCAGATCCAAAACTCCGGGATGCAGATCCCCGGCTTTCGGCGGAACCCGCAGGTCATAGAGAAGGTGATGGAGCGGTACATCCCGCAGGTGACCGTCATCGGCGGCGCCTTAGTCGGCCTGCTGGCCGTGCTCGCGAATATGCTGGGCACGATCGGCGGCGTCTCCGGAACGGGGCTGCTGCTGACGGTCTCGATCACGTACAAGCTGTACGAGGAGATCGCCGAAGAGCAGCTGATGGAGATGCATCCGATGATGCGCGAGATGTTCAACTAAACCCACGACGAGCGTTCCCTTTTATTTCGACTGTCGAAGATCGGTACTTCGACCGCCGGAGCCGAACGAACCACCGCACTCGCAGTCGAACTCTCGCCGAGAACCACCGTGTTTTTGCCCGCTGGTCCGGTAGAACCCACAGACCGAATGGCCCGATACCACATCGAGACGTACGGCTGTACCTCCAACCGCGGCGAGAGCCGGCAGATAGAGAGCGCGCTCCGCGATGCCGGCCACTACCCCGTCGACGGGCCGGAGGATGCCGACGTCGCCATTATGAACACCTGTACGGTGGTCGAGAAGACGGAGCGGAATATGCTCCGTCGGGCCAAAGAACTCGAATCTGAGACGGCGGATCTCATCATCACCGGCTGTATGGCCCTCGCACAGGGCGAGGAGTTCCAGGCGGAGGGGATCGACGCGCAGATCCTCCACTGGGACGACGTGCCCGCAGCGGTGACGAACGGCGAGTGTCCGACGCCCGGTCCAGGGACCGAACCCGTCTTAGACGGCGTCGTCGGGATCCTGCCGATCGCCCGCGGCTGTCTGTCGAACTGCTCGTACTGCATCACGAAGTTCGCGACCGGCCGCGTCGACTCCCCGCCGGTCGAGGAGAACATCGAGAAGGCCCGCGCGCTCGTCCACGCGGGCGCGAAGGAACTCCGAATCACCGGCCAGGACACCGGTGTGTACGGCTGGGATACGGGCGAGCGGAAGCTCCCCGAGCTGCTCGATCGGATCTGTACGGAGATTGACGGCGACTTCCGAGTCCGACTGGGGATGGCAAACCCCGGTGGCGTCCACGGGATCCGCGAGGAGTTGGCCGACGTCTTCGCCCGCCACGACGAACTGTACAACTTCATCCACCTGCCAGTCCAGTCTGGCTCGGACGAGGTGTTAGAGGAGATGCGCCGGCAGCACCGCGTCGAGAAATTCAGGGAGATCGTCGAAACGTTCGACGCGCGGCTGGACTACTGGACGCTCTCGACCGACTTCATCGTGGGTTTCCCGACGGAGACCGCCGAAGATCACGAACGGAGTATGGAGCTGTTCCGCGAAATCCGGCCGGAAAAGGTCAACGTCACGCGCTTCTCGAAGCGCCCCGGCACCGACGCCGCCGACCTGAAGGGCCTCGGCGGGACGGTGAAGAAGGAACGCTCGAAGGAGATGTCCGACCTGAAGATGGACGTCGTCGCCGAGGCCTACGAGTCGATGGTCGGCGAGACCCGCCGGGTGATGGCCGTTCGGGAGGGGACCGGCGACTCGATGAAGTGCCGCGACGGGGCCTACCGGCAGGTCATCGTCCGGAGCGCTACGGAACGCGGGATCGAACCCGGCGACTTCTTCGATGTCGAGGTGACGAGCCACCAGACGGTCTACGCGTTCGGCGAGCCGCTCGAGTCAGTCGCCTCGGCGTCGGCATCGGCTACCTCCTCGTCTGCGGCGGACGGAGAGACGGAGTCGGCCGCCGTCGAGCGCTCGTCGGCAGATTCCGACTGAGAGACGTCGCCGCGATCCCGCGCGATGGCCGTCCCGATGAGCCGATCGGCCTCCGTATCCTCCTTCCACTCGCCGAGTTCCTTCGGGTCTACGTGGACGAACACGTCGTCGATCTCCGGCATCCGCCGGATCGACTCGACGACCGCGGATTCGATGTCGTGGGCCTCGAAGAGGGTCATATCGCCCTCCACCTCGATGTGGAGGCTCACGTCGACCTCCGGCCCGACGTAGTGGGCCACGACGTCGTGGGCGCCGCGGACCTGCGGGTGTTCGAGCGCGCGTTCGAGGATCTGCGAGCGGAGCTCCTCCGGCGGCGCCGCGCCGACGAGGTAGTTCACGTTGTCGCGGACGATCTCGTAGCCCGTGTAGAAGATGCCGACGGAGACGACCCCGGCGGCGATCGGATCGAGGACGGGCGCGCCGAAGGAGGCGCCGACCACCCCGACGAGCGCCGCGCTGGCGGTGAGGATGTCGTTTCGGTTGTCTAACGCGGCGGCGACGACCGCCGGCGAGTGCTGTTCCTCGCCGACCCGGAGACAGTACCGGTAGAGGCCGTACTTCGCGACCGCCGTCCCGGCCAAGACGGCCACGCCCGCCACACCCGCCTCGACACCGTAGGTCCCGTTCAGCACCGAGGTGACGGCGTTCCAGAGGACGGCCGCGCCCGCGGCGAAGACGCCGACAGCGACGAAAAGCGAGACGAACGGTTCGATCCGCTCGTGGCCGTGGGGGTGCTCGAAGTCCGGCGGCTGAGTCGTCAGGTACAGCCCCGCGAGGATCACGAGGCTGTAGACGGAGTCGGCGAGGCTGTTGACCGCCTCCGACCCGACAGCGAGGCTCCCGGTGACCCACCAGACGCCGCCTTTCGCGAGGACGAGCGCCAGGTTGACTGCGAAGATGACCGCGCCCACGCGGCGGACGACGCGCCTCCGGCCCTCTGTCATCGTCCGAGCGTACCGCTCCCAAGGCTAAGGTGCTTCGGTCGCGAGACGGATACGATTTAGTGAGGATTGTAACTGTGGGCTCCTCCGGGTAGAAGGCCTCGGAAGCCCCCGCTCGCTCGACTCGGGGCGCGAAGCAAGCACCGCAGCGAACGGAGTGAGCGAGGAGCGCAGCGAGCGCCCCGAGTCGAGCGAGCGGCCCCTTCCATTCCCACCCGCGCGGTTCTTCGGCGGTCGTCGACTGCAAAATTGATTCTGCTCCGCAGGCCCCAGGTGATTTCGTGGCGAACAGTCAGCACCCGCGCCGGCGACGACGCCCCCTCGAAACGCCGTCGCCGTCTCCTCCCGCGCCGACGTGCCGAGCTATCGTCGCGTTTGCAAGTCTCCCCGTGATCGATCGCACAGCGGCGTGCGATCGGATCCGGTACCAGTTGCAAACGCGACGATACCGCCCCGACGCGGGGTTGTCGTCAGATCACGGGGCGTCTGGCCGCGGGTTCGTATATAAATCTCCGGCTGGCAGAAGCGAGTGTGCGAGCCGCCGGTCTATGGCGCGAAAAACGACTCAGCCGTCGAGATCGAGACTGACTGCCCGGTCCGGATCAGCGTCCTCGCCCTCCACAGTCGCCGCCGACAGACCGGCGAACGCCTCGTGGAGGCGTTCGTAGGTGTCTTCGAGCGCCTCGACGATCACCTGCGTCTCGCCGATCACGGGCATAAAGTTCGTGTCGCCGCTCCACCGCGGCACGAGGTGGGTGTGGACGTGATCGTCGATCGACCCGCCCGCGGCGTCGCCGCCGAGGTTCTCGCCCGTGTTGATGCCATCCGGCCCGAGTGCGGCGTCCAGCGCGTCGATCGTCGCGATCTTCAGGCGGGCGTGATCGAGCAGTTCGGCGTCCGAAAGCGTCCCCCACTCGCCGGTGTGCTGGCGGGGGATGACCATCACGTGGCCGGGACTGTACGGGTAGTTGTTCAAGATCACGAAGGAGTGCTCGCTGCGGGCGACGATCCGGCTCTGGCGGTCTTCGTCGCGTTCGGGCAGCACGCAGAACGGACAGCCTTCGACGTTCTGCTCTTCGGGGTCGCGTTCGACCCACTCGATCCGCCAGGGGGCGAATACCTGCTCCATCGGCTACGCGGTCAGGATCTCACAGCCGTCCTCGGTGACGACGACGGTGTGTTCCGCCTGGGCGACGAGTTCCCCGTCGTCCTCTTTCAGCACCGGATACCCGTGGAGGACGCCCTGCTGTGACAGGCGCTTGACTGCCATCTCTGCGCGCCCCGACTCCAGCCATCGGGCGGCGAAGGGCAGCGTCCGGTACTTCTCGGTCACCTGTTCGAGGACCTGGCGGGCGGCCCGGTTCCGGACCGAGCGGTCGTTTTCGAGGCTGTAGATCTCCTCCTTCGAGCCCTCGGTGACCTTCCCGCGGCCGGTCGTCGCAAAGGGTTCGATCGCGACGACGTCGCCGACTTCGAGTTCGACGCCGCGGTCGGTCCCGCGGTTCGGGATCGTCGGCCCGGTGTGGGCGTCCCACTGGGCGACGCCGTGGCCCGAGAGATTCAGAATCGGCGTGTAGCCGTAGCCGCGGATCACGTCCTCGATCGCGGCGCCGATCTCGCCGGTCTCGACGCCCGGGCCGACCGCATCGAGCGCCGCGTCCAGCGCCTCCTCGGCGGCCTCCACGAGTTCGGGGTTGCCGGAGAGGTCGACGGTCACCGCGGCGTCGGCGATGTAGCCGTCGATGTGGACGCCGCAGTCCAGACAGACCATCTCCTCGCCGAACTCCGTGTCGTCGTCGCGGCCGGGCGAGGCGTGAGAGGCCTCCTCGTCGACGCTGATGTTCGCCGGGAAGGCGGGCCCGTCGGCGAGTTCGTTGATCTGCTCCTCGGCGAACTCCGCGACTTCGAGGTGGGTGGTGCCCGGCTCGACCAGTTCGGCGGCCTCGTCGAGCACCTGCCGGAGAACCGACCCGGCCTCTCTGTACTTCTCCATCGTCTCCTCGTCGAGAGGTCCGTCGCTCATACATAGATAGTCGGTCGAACGGCTCAAAGAGGTTCCGAAGGAGCCGTTGCCGTGCGGTAACGCGGTCGAGGAGATCACCGCCTTACTCGGCGACGCTCGCGACGAGTTCGCGGAGGTACTCGATCTCTTCCGGAAAGATCCCGTGGCCGCGGCCGCTGTAGCGATCGAAGCGCACGTCGGCGCCCAGCCGCTCGAAGACGTCGACGGTCTCCTCGGCCCTCGACATCGGGATATGCGGGTCGTCGTCGCTGACGCCGACGAAAAAAGGCATTCCGTCGACGTCGCCGTCGTAGTCGAACTCGCGGCCTTCCTCGCCGATCAGTCCGCCCGAGAAGAGAACGACGCCGCCGTACCGGCGCGGATCGCGCGCGACGAAGTCCGAAACCAGACACGCGCCCTGCGAGAAGCCGACCAGGATCACCTTCTCGGCCGGGAGCCCGCCCGACTGCGCTTCTTCGACTGCGCGGCCGAGATGCGACAGCGCCGAGTCGAGATGCGGCTGGTTCGCGTCGGTCGGCGCGAGAAAGCGGTTGGGGTACCAGGTGCCGCGTTGTGCCTGCGGCGCGGCGTAGTGAATCCCCTCACGGTCGATCTCGCTTGCGAACTGGAGCATCCCGTCGGCGCGGGCGCCGCGGCCGTGGGCGAGCACGACTGCGAGGTCGGCCTCGTCCGGCGCGGCGCCTGCAGTCCGAATCGGCTGATCGCCGTGCGGGTCGTCGCCCCCGGGCGTCCGACGGCTCATCGGTTCGTCCCTCCGTTCGGCGCGGTCGTTTCGCTCGCAGCGACCGTCGGTTCACCGCCCGATGCATCCGTACCGGCGGTGGCATCGACGCCGGACTCGGGCGGGTCGAGCGACGGCAACGCGGCCTCGATCCCCTCGCGCTCCTCGGCCAGCCACTCGGGGAGTTTGAGTGCCGAGCCGAGCGCGTCGACGTCCTCGTCGACGGTGAAGCCCGGCCCGTCGGTCGCGATCTCGAAGAGGATCCCGCCGGGCTCCCGGAAGTAGATCGACTGGAAGTACTGCCGGTCTTTCTGCGGCGTCACGAACTGGCCGGCCTCCGAGAGGCGGTCGCGCCACTGCAGTTGCTCCGCCTCGTCTTCGGCGCGGAACGCGACGTGGTGGACAGTACCGACGCCGGGACGGCCCCGCGGCGGGTGCCGGTGGAGGACGTCGACGACGGTTGCGTGATCGCCGGCGGCGACGTAGCGGACTCGCTCTCCACCGTCGTCGTCCTCGCTTCCGACGCGGTCGAAGCCGAGGAGTTCGAGTACCTTCGCGGTCGCATCCGGCTCCGCGGAGTGCAGCGTGACACCGAAGAACCCGCGGATCGCCCGATCTTCGGGAACGGGACCGCCGGTCCAGGGCTCGATCGACGAGTCGGCGGGGTCGGTCTCGACCAGTTCCAGCGGCTGGCCGTCGGGATCCTCGAACGGCAGGACGGACGCGCCGAAACACGTCAGGCTGTCGCCGACGGTCGCCGGCGAGGCTGCGAGCCGCTCGCTCCAGTAATCGAGGCTGCCGTCGGGGACGGCGAACGCTGTCGCGACCGCCTGACCCCGGCCGGGGCGTCCCGGTCGTGCTCCCGCGAAGGGGAAAAAGGTGAGCGCGGTGCCCGGCGAGCCCGTCTCGTCGCCGTAGTAGAGGTGATACGTCGTCGTGTCGTCGAAGTTGACCGTCCGCTTGACGAACCGCAGGCCGAGCGTCCCGGTGTAGAAATCCAGGTTCGCCTGCGGGTCACCCGCGACGGCCGAAACGTGGTGAAGTCCGTTGGTTTGCATTGTGGTGAGAAAGCGCGATCGTAGTAACGCTCTGTTACCTACTATAGAGGCGAAACCATTTGTAGGTTCGCGGACGAAGAGGTCACCAGGTGACATCAGTGCCCCCAGAGACGTCCGACGTCGACGACGCGTGTTCAGTGATCGACTCGCTGGAACAGATCGGCTCGCAGTGGCGGCTGATCGTCCTCCACGACCTCCAGGAGGGCGAAAAGCGGTTCAACGAACTCAAACGCTCGACGGACGCCAGTTCCCGGACGCTCTCCCGCGTTCTCGACGACCTCCAGGACCTCGGCTTCGTCAACCGGCGGCTGGAGGAAGACGCGCCGGTCGCGACCTTCTACTCGCTGACGCCGAAGGGACGGTCGCTCTGTCCGGTGTTCGACGAGATCGAAGAGTGGGCCGACGAGTGGCTAGAGGCGACGCCGACGGGCGAGGATCCGGCCTCCGTCGCGACCGACGGCGGCGCTGAGGGCGATTCGGCGGGCGCGGGCGACGGCGAAAAGTGAGGACTCGGGCCGTCGAAGCGCTGTTTTCGGCCTGTTGTGCCAGCGCCGCTCAGACGCCGTCGACCAGCCGCTGTAGCTGCTCGGGCGGAACGGCGCCGCGGGCGGCGCGGCCGTCGTAGACGAACGTGGGCACGCCCGTAATCTTCGCCTCGCGGGCCTCGCGGAACTGCTCTCTCAACCTTGATCGGCGCTCGTCGTCCGCAAGTGCCTCACGGACGTCGGCCTCGTCGACGCCGACGTCGTCGGCGAGATCGACCAGCACGTCCGCATCGCCGATGTCGCGGCCCTCGTGCCAGAGGGCCTCGAAGACGGCCTCGTCGAAGTCGAGCCAGGTCTCGTGATCGTATTGCTCCCGGATCGCGACCGAGACGAGCTGTGCGGGCAGGGAGTCGACCTCGGTGGCGAGATCCAGTTCCATCTCGTCGGCGCCGTACTCCTCCTGCAGGCGCCGGACGTTCTGTTTCGCCTGTTCGTAGTACGACTCGTCTTTCCCGTCGTCGACGTCGTGGTTGATCGTGCCGTCCGGGTTTCGCTTGCCCGCACGGAGATCGTAGGGCTGCCAGTCGATCCGCAGTTCTTCCTCGCGTCCGTCCTGGTACTCCGCGAGCGATCGTCGCCCGAGATAGCAGAACGGACAGACGTAATCGGAGTAGATCGTAATCCGGTCCGTCGTGGACTCCGCGTCGTCAGTCATCGTCACAACGGAGGGGACGCGCGCACAAGAACCCCACTCGTGAGTGTTCCGGGCGGACACGACCGGCCGAGCGGGACAACTCACGGGACGCACCTCTGCCAGTCGTCGCGGCACTCGGAAAGGGCGGGGCGCGTTGATCCGGAGTGGTATCCGGTTCAAGCGAGATGGCAAGAATTGCGCGCGCTCGGAGCGATAACGGCAGTAATTTAGTGCCGGTGCGGAAAGAGCCGGATGTTTATGAGCTACGACCAGATCGAAGTCCCCGACACAGGGGAGAAGATCACGCTCGCCGACGAGGAGACCGGGGAACTCGACGTACCGGACACGCCGATCATCCCGATCATCCACGGCGACGGGATCGGAACCGACGTCGGGCCGGCCGCACAGAAGGTTCTCGACGCCGCCGCGGAGGCGACGGGTCGCTCCATCGCGTGGATGCGCCTCTATGCGGGCGGGTCCGCCCGGGAGAAGTACGGCGAAAATCTCCCCGAGGACACGGTGCAGGCGATCCGTGAGCACCGCGCCGCGATCAAGGGGCCGCTCACGACGCCGGTCGGCGCCGGCTTCCGCTCGCTGAACGTCGCGCTCCGCAAGGAGCTCGATCTCTACGCGAACGTCCGCCCGACCTACCACATCGAAGGCGTCCCGTCACCGGTCAAGGAACCCGGGGAGATGGATATGGTCACGTTCCGAGAGAACACCGAGGACGTCTACGCCGGCATCGAGTGGGAGGCCGGCACCGACGAGGTCGAGCAGGTCAAGCAGTTCGTCGAAGACGAGATGGGCGAAGACGACGTGATCCACGACGGTCCCGTCGGCATCGGCGTCAAGCCGATCACCGAGTTCGGCACGAAGCGGCTGGTCCGTGAGGCCATCGACTACGCGCTCGAGAACGACCGCGCCACCGTCACGCTGGTCCACAAGGGGAACATTATGAAGTTCACCGAGGGCGCGTTCCGCGATTGGGGCTACGAGGTCGCCGAGGAGGAGTACGGCGACGGCGTCATCACCGAGGACGAACTCTGGGAGGAGTACGACGGCGAGGCACCCGAGGGGACGCTCGTCGTCAACGACCGCATCGCGGACAATATGCTCCAGCAGCTCCTCACCCGGACGAGCGAGTACGACGTCATCGCGACGATGAACCTCAACGGCGACTATATGTCTGACGCCGCCGGCGCGCAGATCGGTGGTCTCGGCATCGCGCCGGGCGCGAACTACGGCGAGGGCCTCTGTCTGGCCGAGCCGGTCCACGGCTCCGCGCCCAAGTACGCGGGCGAGGACAAGGTGAACCCGACGGCGATGATCCTCTCGGGTCGGGAACTGTTCGAGTACCTCGGCTGGAAGGACGCCGGCCAGCTCATCCGCGACGCCGTCGAGGAGACCATCTCCTCGGGGAAGGTCACTTACGACCTCCACCGACAGATCGAGGGCGGCACGAAACTCGCGACCTCCGAGTTCGCCGAGGCGGTCGTCGAGAACATTCACGACCTGGCGTAAGCGGCTCCTACCCTCGCGTTGTCGGGCAGATCTCGGCTTTTTTCGCGCGAGCCGAAAGTTCAAACGGGAGTGCGTCGAACGGGGCTATATGTACGCCGTCGTCGGGTGTAGCGACTGTGAGCACCTGTGGCTCCTGAAGGACGCACGCGCCGCGGAGACCGCGACGTGTCCGCGGTGCGGGAAGACGCACCGGACGAAGAAACTCCGGCAGTTCGTCGAGGAAGACGACCGCGAGGCCGCTCGGCAGGCGCGAGCCGCGCTGCTCGCCAAACGCGGCGGCAACAGCGAGGCGTTCGCGGAGACGGCCCACGTCGCGGAGATGGAGCGTGAACTCGACGAGCGCGGCGTCGACGACCGGGAGTATCTCGACGGCTCCGGCCTCGATCCCGACGCCGTCGAAGCCGCCGGCGAGCGCGCGACGAGCGGACGGCCGAAATCGAAGAGCCGAAAAGAGATCGTCCGCGAGGCGGTGCGCACCCAGGAGTCACCGACGACCGAGTCGATCGTGGCCTACGCCGAGGAGCGCGGGGTCCCGGCCGAGAACGCACAGGACCTGCTGACGAAACTGACACGCCGCGGCGAGGTGTCGGAGTCGAACGGCACCTACCGACTCCTCTGATCGATGACTGGACAGCGACCCGTCCGCAATTCGGAACTCGTGGGTACGCTCACACGCGCCGTCGCCATCGGGTGCTTTGGAGCCGGTGCGATCGCGGCGGCAATCACCCAACAGCTCGTGCTCGCGGGCGCTGCGTTCCTCGCCGGTCACACCATTCTTGCGACCGTGGCGATGATCGCGGATCGACGGCGCCGCGGCGTGGGGCTCTCTTTGGCCGGCGTCGGCTGGCTCTCGCTGTCGATCGGGCTCGCTGCGCAGCGGGGGGCCGACGTGGCCATCCCGGAAACACCGGCCCTGCTCGTCGGGGGCGTGCTTGTCGCTCTCGGGACGATGCTCGTCGTCGGCGAATCGGGCGGAGGTACGGAGCGGGACGTCGACGAGCGTGTCGAATAGGGGCACGACGGCTGCTGAGGCAAATCAGCCGTCAGCGGCCCAGATCCGCGTGCGCACTGGAGAGGTGTCGCGACGCCAGCGCCGACAAAAGCGAGAGTTCGCCCGCGAGCGCACCGACGGCGATGTACTCCGCGAGGGCGTCGGCGTTCGATCCCGGCGGGTCGCCGCCGCCGCGGATGCCAAGCACGTCGAGCGCTTCGGACTGCGTCGGGAGCTTGGTCCCGCCGCCGACGGTGCCGACTTCCAGCGACGCGAGCGACACCGACAGGTAGAGGTCGCCGCCGGACGCCGCCGAGTCGGCGGACTCGGAGCCGCCATCGCGGACCTCCGCGGTCGTGATGGCGTTCGCGCCCTCGACGACCTGCGCCTCGTCCTGCCCGGTCGCGAGGAACATCGCCGCGACGACGTTGGCGACGTGAGCGTTGAAGCCGAGGCTGCCGGCCTTCGCCGACCCAACGAGGTTCTTGCGGGTGTTGAGTTCCACGATGTCCTCGGGGGTCGTGTGGAGCCGCTCTTCGACGAGTTCGCGGGGAATCGTCACGTCGGCCGTCACGGTCCGACCCCGCCCCTCGACGGCGTTGATCGCGGCGGGCTTCTTGTCGGTACAGAGGTTCCCAGACAGCGCGACCAGTTCCGCCTCCGTCTCGGCTTCGACCACGTCGCAGGCGGCCTCGGTCGCGATCGTGGCCATATTCATCCCCATCGCGTCCTTCGTGTCGTAGCGGAACCGGAGGTACACCGAGTTGCCGACGACGTACGGCGTCACGTCGAGGAGCTCACCGTGGCTCGTCGTCGACTCCGCGGCGTCGACGAGTTCGGCTTTGTGGTCGCGGACCCACGAGACGAGCGCCTCCGCCTCGACGACGTCGGCGACGCGGAACACCGGTGCGCGCGTCATTCCGGATTTGAGCACCCGCGCGCTCGCACCGCCGGCCGCCGAGAGCGTCGAACAGCCGCGGTTGACGCTCGCGAGCAGCGCTCCTTCCGTGGTCGCAAGCGGCAGGTACGTCTCGCCGCTCGCGGCGCCGCCATCGACCGTGACCGGCCCGGCGACGCCCAGCGGGACCTGGACGGTCCCGAGCATATTCTCGATGTTCGACTCGGCGCGGTCGGCCGGGAAGCCGTACTCCCCGACGGTTGCAAGCGACGTGTCCGCCTGCGATTCGACCACCAGCCGGCGGGCCGTGGCGGCGACGTCGGCGTCGGCGTGGTCGTCCAGTTCGTGGAGCCGTAGCTCCCCCTCCCGCACGCGCTCGGCGAGGGTCTCGGCGTCAGTCATACGCCCTCCTTCCGGGGGCCGGGCCTAACGGTTTCCGGTTCGGACGGGCCGCCGGAGCGTCGAGATTAGGAGGGGTCGGCTCACTCCAGATAGCCGAGCCGTTCGAGGCGCTGCCGGGTGTCCGAACCGACCTCGACCTCGTCGAGGGCCTGGCGACCGACATCCTCCCGTTCCTGCAGCAGGACGAGGAGCTGCCGGGCCGTCCGGAGTTTGAAGACGAGATCCGGATCCGCGACCTCGCCCTGGACGCTTTCGAGCAGCGTATCGATCGTCTCGTAGGTCGTCTCGCCCATATGGGGAGTAACATCCGAACCGGTATAACGGCATCTTATATCGCTACTGTCCGGTAACCACCGGATGATTCTTGACGGGGCAGCGGAGGGGCGCGTGTAGCGTCCCGATTCTTCGAGCTGATGCGATCGAGCGGATCGAAGGGAAACCTACTCGGTATCGGGCAGCGAGATTCGGGTATGTCCGACCCCTTCTTCGACCAGCTCGGGGACCGCATCGACCGGATCGACAGCGTCGTCTCCGTCGGCCTCGACGCCGACCGCTCGCGGCTTCCCGATCACCTCCGGGAGAAAGAGCTCCCGCAGTGGGCGTTCAACCGCCGGATCATCGACGCGACCCACGAACACGCCGCCTGTTACAAGCCGAACGCCGCGTTCTACGAGAGTCCCGAGGGCTGGCGGGCGCTCCGCGAGACCATCGCGTACGCGAAGGGCAAGGACGTCCCGGTCCTCCTGGACGCGAAGCGCGCTGATATCGGGAATACAACGCGCCAGTACGCGCAGTTGCTCGACGACGTCGACGCGATCACGGTCAACCCGTATATGGGCCGTGACTCGTTGCAGCCGTTTCTGGATCGGGAGGAGAAAGGCGTGTTCGTGCTCTGTCGGACCTCGAACCCCGGCGGTGCCGACCTCCAGGATCTGGAACTCGCCTCGGGCGAGGCGGTCTACGAGCGGGTCGCGGCGCTCGCAGATCTGTGGAACCAACACGGCAACGTCGGCCTCGTCGTTGGCGCGACCGCGCCGGAGGAACTGGAATCGATCCGCGAGCAGGTGCCCGACCTGCCGTTCCTCGTCCCGGGGATCGGCGCGCAGGGCGGCGACGCGGAGGCGGCGGTCGAACACGGACTCGCCGACGGTGTCGGCCTCGTCAACTCCTCCCGCGGCATCATCTTCGCCGGCGAGAACCGGGGAGAGGAGTTCGCGAAGGCCGCCGGCGCCGCCGCCCGGAAACTGCAGAAGCGACTGAACGGGTACCGGACCGAGTCGTAGTCACAACACACAGCGGTGCGTCGGCACAGCTGCCTCCCAAGTTCTCCGGCTGTCGGCGGATCCGACTCGACACGCCGGCGACGGAAGCCGACCCAGTCACCTGAACTCGGGGACATCTTCCTCGCCCTCGGCGAAGACGTCGTTCTTCCCGTCCGGATCGGCACAGTGGACGCAGAGCCCCTTGTCCTGATCGAAGTGAATCGAACAGACGGCGGCGCCGCACCGGTGACAGACGTACTCGGCTTCGCGCCGTTCGCACACCTGACAGACACCGGTCACGCTCATAGATGAGTGTACGCGACGCGCCCACTTGATTCGGTGGGGTAGATCGGCCGCGACGGGGACCAGCAGGTGCCCCCACCCCGCGGAACCCTCTTTGCTCCGGCGAGCCACCGGGGTGTATGCGCATCACGCTGTACGCGCTCGACGGCTGTCCGTACTGTGAGACCGTCCACGACGCCCTGACCGCCCACGGGATCGAATACGAGACCGTGTGGGTCGAGGCGCTGCACTCCGAGCGCGACGAGGTCAAGCGCGTGAGCGGCCAGCGGTCCGTTCCCGTGCTGATCGACGAGGGGCGCGGCGTCACGATGACGGAGAGCGAGAACATCGTCGAGTACGTCGAACGGACGCTCGCGGCGGACCAATGAAGATCTACACCGGCCGCGGCGACGAGGGGATGACGGACCTGCGCGATATGTCGCGCGTCTCGAAGACCAGTCCCCGCATCGAGGCCTACGGCACCGTCGACGAGGCGAACGCGCTGATCGGCACTGCCTGCCCGACCGGCTACGACGACGTCGACGAGACGCTGGAAACGGTCCAGAACCACCTCCACATCGTCCAGGCCGACTTCGCCAACCCCGATCCGGACGAAGACGATCCAGTCATCACCGAGTCCCACGTCGTAGAGATAGAAGCGGCGATCGACGACGCGGAGGCGGAACTCGACCCGCTGACGTCGTTCATCCTGCCCGGCGGCAGCGAGGCGGGCGCGACACTGCACCACGCGCGTGCGGTGGTCCGGCGAGCGGAGCGGCGCGCGGTCGAACTCGCCGCCGACGAGCCGGTGAACGCGGAGGCGATTCGGTATCTCAACCGACTCTCGGATGCGCTGTTCGTGTTCGGCCGGCTGGTCAACGCCCGCGACGGGGTCCCCGAGGAGTCGCCGTCGTACTGACAGCGCGGGAAGTGGATGCCGGCAGGTGGCGAAGAAGAACGCTTAAGTCCGGCGACGGGGAATCTCGCCTTGCGGGTCGGTGGTCTAGTCCGGTTATGACGGCTCCTTCACACGGAGCAGGCCGGCGGTTCGAATCCGCCCCGACCCATACGCGGTACGTATGGACTGTATTTTCGCTGTTTCTTCACTCGTTAGGGACTCTACTGGCAAATTTCTGTTTTTCGCCGGGTGATCAGAAGTCCTCAATTCTCGTGAAGGCATACGGTTAACTCACGCGGGTCGTCCCCGTCTTGGAATCCGTCTGATTGATTGCTATTTGTACATAAAAAGATGGTGCCGATATTCAATCACAGCCATACGAATCTTGTATGAATCGACTTCTGACGAATCGCTTGAACCGTCCGAACACATCTCAGGGGTGACGCAGCATATCGATCTACTGAATCACTTCCGTGCTTGGTCTCGTCGAACTGGCAGTGTTAGCTACCGAGGTGAATTTCGAGATTGTCTGCGATAGTTTCCGTAGTTTCGCTGGATACTGATCTTTATCGGGTAACCACCGCGCACCGAGCGTAAACCGCCCCTCAGTATCGACGATTGCCAAGACTGCGTACGTCCACTGGGACCGCGGATCGTGTTTCGACCGCACCGGACGGTTAATCGTCACGTCGTTATCAGCACCCATCCACTTGACGCGGAACAAATCGATAGCGATGTTGCTGATCTCTCTTGAGATCGGGTCAATCTTACGTATACTGTGACAACTCGGGTTCGCGTGTGTCCCGCAGGGAGCGACGGATTTCCTGTTGGGTCCAGCCGAGTGGGGAGAGGATACTTTCGGCAGCGCGGATGAGTTGTGTTTCGTAGTAGTCCACGTCATATGTCTCGATGTCTTCGTGTGCGAGGGCAACCCGGTCACGAGACGTTCGAGAATCGTCGACGACGACGTACTCGATGTCTTGCCCGGGGTGGACGGCGAGCCCGTGCTCACGGGCGCGTTTGAGCGCAGCGACGGTCCGCGTGTCTCGGGTGTACCCGTCGACCGGCTTGGAGACACGCTTCGTTTCGACGAGCCGCTCACCCGCAACACGACCGTCGTGGAGGTCGCTGAGTGCGTCAGCAACCACCGTGAGCACTGCCTTCGGTGACCGGGTCGCATCGAACCGGTCGAGACACGCTCGCTGCGTGTCGGCGATGAACTCCGGCGTAGATCGCTGTCGCGCTTCGATCCCCCGGATTTTGAATGCGTCTCCTCCCGTGATTTTCCCGAAGTATTTCGTTAACGCTCCGACGTTGCGGTCGCGCTGCGGGACGAACGCGACCCACTCGTAGTGGGCCTCGTGTTCGAGTCGGATCTCTACGGCGTCAGTAATCGTCGCCGCTAGTTCACTGATCGGTGTTCGGTTCGCGTCGGTGGTGTCGGGATCAGGGGTCACCCAGATCGAATCGACGATGCCGTGGACGACGCGCCACCCGCCGTCTTCGAGCTGTGCTTTCGCCGTGAGGAGGATCTCCCGGGCGAAGGCGTTGATGGCTTCGTGACACTCGATTCGCCCGAACTTCGCGTTGTTGAATCCTTGATACCCGAAGCACGCGACGAGAATCCATTTCAACGCGGCTGATCGTCCTTCGAGTGCTGCGATGCGGTCCGCGTCAGGACTGTCCTGTTCCCGTTCGGCCTGGAGTGCAGCTTTGAGCTCGTCGCGTGCATCGATGAGGGGTTGCAGCACATCGACGAGGTATCCGTGCTCGTCGCAGATCGCATAGTCGAGTTCGGGTACGTCCGCCCGGTCTTGGTGGCATTCACACCGGATGACATCGGGGGAGACGTTTCGCGTGCAGATGATGTTCGGATACAGGCTGGAAAAATCGAGTTCGTGAACGTTCTCGTGGACCCCGACCTCGGGGGCGAAAATGAAGCCGCCACGGTCCGCGTCGTGGAGTGTCCGCATCGATTTGAACTGTTCGTGCCGCCACGAGTGCCACGGCACCAATACCCCGCGGTCGTGCGCTGTACGCACCTGGATAGCGGTGAGGATATTTCCGATCGACGCCCAGGCCGCCTCCTGCAGTGGTTTGTGCGACCGGGAGACGAGGTCGACGACACCGTCAAGGTTCGTTTCGCCGTAGAAGAACGTGTTCGACTCGTCGATGATCACACGGCCCGGAACGTTGTACCGTGCCGGTGAGTGCCCGACACGACCGTAACTCGCATACGTCGACCGAGAAGCAAGCTGCTGGTACTCAACGCTTTCCCAGCGACTCAGCGAAAACGAGTCGATCTCAGCTCGGTCGGCCATCTCGTAGAGCGTCGGAATGAGCTGACTCGTCGAACAGACGAGGACATCAGGATCGACTCGGTCAACCGCTGCCTGTACCGCGGTGAGGATCGCTCTCGGTGGTCCCGTCACATCTTCGCCGTCGATGGTCAGTTCGGAATACACGTCACCGGTCGTCTCCGGCAGCGGCACCCCGAGTCGAAGCGTCGTTAGTTCGTCACTGGGTGTTGGGTCCGTCCCTGTTTCGAGACAGTACCGGAACTCACGCGAGAAATCCACGTTGAAGCACGCCAGATCACCGATCGGTGTGTCCGACATCTCCCGTGTCTGGCGGGCGAGTGGCGTGACCTGATCAACGTGAGTGACTGTGACTGCAAGGACGGCTTCGGAATCTCGTCGGAATGTCGGTCGTCGAGACACGACCTCAGTAGCAACAACGTCCGGGTGGCGATCGTACACGGCCCGCAGTGTCGTGACATCAAGATCGGCGTCTGGTGCTCGTGTCCCGACGAAGAACTGGGGCGTGTACGCGTCGCGTTCGGTGACGACCGCACCGTCCGGTGTGGATTCCCATTTGAGCACGCGTCCGTCATCGAGAAAATCGATCGTGAACGGCATCCGTCTCAACACACCACCATTCTATCGTGCGAGAGACGGTACAGTGACATAGCCACTTGCGTGTCGCTTCCGTGGACTCACACTGAGATCCGTTCCGTGAACAGAGCACCAGCACTCAGGTGGTTTCGACCCTTCCAACAGTTTCCGAAATGGCTTCCGAGAAGAGACTCGTGGGTAACGTCTTGTTCGGTACAGGTCTAGGGTGTCATAAAAGAGTTGTCACGGTGCTTATTTCACGACCTCACAGCTGAAACAGCCGTGAGAGTGTGCGTGCATATTGATCCTTGCGACAACTACCGAGAACAATTCGCACATCCAATCCCCCGGCTATTACGGTGCGATTGGACGCGAAAACAATAGGTACAGTGCCCGAACCGGGCGCCGTTACGCGGTGTCCTCACGATCTGTTTCTTCGAGTGCGGCTTCTAGTGCTGCGAGGCGGTCGTCGTGGTCGTCGAGTCGTGCTTCCTGTTCAAGATCGATGCTGATCAGCGCCGGAAGCAGTGGTTGCTGGTGGTTCAACAGGCCGCTGGCGTCGGCGTGCTCCCGAGCATACTCAAAGAGCCGGTCGAACTGGGCTTGGTCACGACGGCGGAGCGCCCGGCGGAACGTCGCCCACCGGTCTTCGATCGCTCGCAGCGCGTCACGGTACGTCGGGTTCGTTCGCCCCATCGTTACCGCCCTCCGCCAGCGTGTGACCACGCTTCACGTAACGGCGCCGCGTCAAGGGTCGTTCGGGTGCCGTCCGTCGTCACGCCCGTTCCGACGGTCGAAGTAGCGGGTTCCGTTCGGTACCCAGTCGGTTCGACGCCGCACTGTTCGGCGCGGGCGGTGAGGACGTGGCGCCAGTAGGCGAACGTCGTCTGGTAGTACGCGCCATCCCCCACGGGGTACACGAGCGTCTCGAAGTCGGCACCGACGAACCGCGGCCCGAACCGGGTCCGCTCACACGTGATGTGGCGGTCAGCGATCCGTTCGATCGGTTCAGCAAACGCATCTCGCTGCGACCGCGTCACCACTACTGGAACATCGTACCCATCGGCGTACGCTCGAAGTCGAGCAAGTGTTCGCGCCAGTAGTGTCTCGGCAGCCTCACCACGCATCGTGTCGGTCGCCCTGTACTGAGCGTCAACTGCTGGTGCGACGAGCACCGACGGGCTTGGCGAGGACGTCTGATCGCGTTCGCCTCCCGCTTCGGTCGCTGCCGCTCTGAGTGTGTGATTCACCGTCGCCGGGAGGTCACAGATAATGCCGTAATGTTGGTACGGGGTGAACCCCCGGGCGACGTGAATCCGGTCTAGCATTCGGTGGCTCGGGGCGAGACGCGCCAGCGACGTCGTCGTCGCGTACCCGTTCGCATCCACCCAGAACGCCGGGCCGTCCGTCACCAGCAGGTGATCAAGAACGAGCGACTGGATGACCGGAACGCCGCGCTCGTCGTCGATATCCAGGAGCGTGATGCCCTCGGTCAACGACGGGAACAGAGCCGCGTCCGTCACTGTTTCTGCGTCACTGGCGAGTCTTCGGTTCCGATCGGCGTCACGGACGGGCTGTCGCTCCCCGTGATTCGCTGCGTGTACACCGCGTGTCCTCGCGTCAGGCATACGTGATGGGACACTGGCTGTCTCCATAAGCCGCAGCGTGTCGGTTCCGTGGTTTCCGAAATCAACACGACAGGGCACAGCCGCCCGCTCAGTCGGTGTGTGTCACGTTCGCGTCGTTTCCGGGAACGGGTCCGCTTCGTGGACCGCTTGACCGACGTGCCGTGACTACGGTCCCGGCGTATCCGGGGACGACAGGTTCGGATCACGGACCGACGGGGTGAGTGATTTGAGATTGAATTCCGATGTCCCGCAGTACTGTTCAGCGAGCGACGCCAACGCGTTCGTTCGAAGAATATCCGCCAGATTATGCGCGACGAGCGACTCGAACGCACCCGATTCGAAGGCGGTCACGGCTTCGCTGCTCTCGTCGAACGGATCGTCGGCACCGAGGTCGCCGCCGATCAGCGTGTCGTACGCGCTCACGAGATCGTTCTGTTCGTCGCCCGCCACCGTCGTGTTGAACCGATCTTGGATGAGCGGTAGGATATCCGCGTACGGCAACCCATCGAACGGCCACGCGAGATCCTGTTGTGCGTACCGCGTCCGGAGGAACGGCAAGTCGAACCCGCCGTTGAATCGCTCCCCGTTGTACGCAACGAGCAAGAACTCCCGTGGGGCGACCGTCTCCGCAACGAACCCCGCAACCGCTGAGAGCAACGCCGATTCGTCGTCGTGAGTGGAGAGTTGAAGGTTCGTCTCGAACCGGTCACCGAGTGTCGATTCGAGTTCCGTATCGTTTACTGGTCGTCCAGTCGTATTCAGGAACACACGGCACCCGAGCGGGACTGTAAATCCGATGACGGTCACACGATCCGTGGTCTCGAACCCGGCCGTCTCGATGTCGAACGAGACGTGCGTCAGTCGCGTCCCCATCGGACCCACCTCCGGGGGACAGCGTATCTGTTACTGGCTGGTGTTCGCCTGTGCATATTCCTGTCGACACCTCGTGTTCCAATAAGCCGTTGTGTGGCACTTCCGGAGTTCCGGGATCAACGGTATATGACCGATCGGGACTGGAATCAGCGAGTTCGACGGGATATGGTAGTTCCGGAGTCGTTTCCGAGATCACTGCGCGAACGAGTGGTGCAGAGACGATGTCGGCGTGGTCCGCACAGATTTGGGACTGTGGTTCTTTTCACGCCGTTGAGCCTGAATCACCTATCAGAATGCGCTTGCGAACTGACCACCACAGTTCCTACCAGATTCTGATAGTGTTCAGATTGCCGTTCAAGATACAATGCGCGTATCTCGCACAAAACCGGGTCTATTCACCCCTAAGTGATTATGACCGGTAGTTATGTATCAACAGACGCGTCGACTGTGATATCGACGCCAGCCAGTGCCCGAGAGACCGGACAGTTGGTCTTCGCGTCTTCAGCGATGTCCTGAAACTCGGACTCGCTGATTTCGGGGACGGCAGCTTCAGTCGTGAGTTCGATGCGGGTGATCGTTGGGCCCTGGTCATCGAGCATCTCCAAGTGGCAGTCGGCGGTCGTGTGTACACGGTCGGGATCATAGCCTTCCGCTTCGAGATTGTTCGCCAGCGCGAGCGAAAAACAGCCAGCGTGCCCGGCAGCGATCAACTCTTCGGGGTTGCTCTGAGCCGGTTCGTCGTCTCGGAAGCGCGATCGAAACGAGTAGCCGCCGCGCCACGACCCACTCCCGAGAGCCATCTCACCGTCACCGTCGCGTACACCACCACGCCAAGTTGCTTCTGAGGTTCTGATTGGCATCTACAGTTCAAATACGGACGGCCCAGCTTCAAAACACTCGTGGTGATCGCTACCGCCGCAGTCCGTAGGAGAACCCGATATCCATCTCACGAGCGCGTACGCGGATCGCGTCCTCCATCTCCCGCATAAAGTCATCGACCGTATTCCCCATCAACATCACCGGATACTCCTCGTCCAGCATCTGTTCCAAGACATCGCCTGCATCTTCATCCCGGTCGTGTGTGGTCACTGGGACGTCCACGTTGGATGCAAAGACATCGGTAAATGCGCCACCAGCCCGCGCTTTCCGAATCAGATCACGGTCTGCAAGCGTATTCAAATAGCTCGCAAACGAAGCTGTCCGACTCCGCCGGTCGGCGCGTAAGTATACGAACGGGAGAATGTAATCGTCACCGGCGAGCGCACGTCGGATCGCCTCCGTACTTTCAATATCGTTGATCTCTGCACCATTGAATACCTGCCCGCCTGGCACGTCTTCCCACTCGGGTTGGATCGCGTCAAGGTATGCGTTGAGTTGTTCTTCAGGCACCGGCTCCATATCTAATGCGCGGAGGACATCGTTCGTCGCGTAAATCGTCTCCGCCCCGAGCCGCCCCCGCTGGTCGTCCGGGATCGACACTTGCGTCAGTGTCGCGCCCGCCTGTTCGATTTCCTCTTGCATATACTCGTGGAGTACCGGATGGAGTTCGCCACTCACGACGTGGGTGTCCGGTGGAATCGTCCGCGCGAAGGCCCGGGCAATATCACGCCGTGTCTTCCCGAGCGTGTCCTGGTGATCCTGTCGGATATTCGCTATCACGACCACGTGGGGCTTGACGAAGCGTTGATTGAACAACCGTGTCGTGTACTCCGTGATCCCTTGGTTCTCGAAGATTGCCACGTTCTCCGGCGAATACGAGTCGAAGATTGGAACGAACTCTCGGAGGACGTTCGTGTTTTCGTACAGCGTAGTGTACGGCCCCGGGCGGTCAATCGGAATGACATCACCGTTCCGAATCAACGTCGGTTGGTTCCCAGTGATTTTCGTGAGTACGTCGTAGCCACGCCGATTAAACACGTCGTCAAGTCGTTTGACAGTCGATGATTTGCCACGAATCCCGGAGACGACAATGCGGATGTCGGTGCCTTCGATGAACTTTCGGTGGCGTGTGCCACGCTTCAGCAGCGCCCCTAACCGGTCTCGGAGTCTGCCGCGGCCAACGTTGAATGGCTCGTAGCTTACTGATTCGTCCTTGGCACCAATCAGATAGACCGGGAGAGCCCCGACGGCAATATCTCCGAATCGCTCTGCTGCCTTGATCGCGTTTTCCCGTGTCGTATACGTGTGGCTTGGAACTGCCAGCGTCGTGTCTCCCTGTTCGAGCGTCCACTCGAAGATGTCGCTGGATTTGTCGCCGCGGATTATGATCTGCGACCGGTCGTGTTCGCTGGAATCCGCGGCAACTTCGAATTCGTCGAGATGTTCAACCTCAGCGAGAGCGTCACGTACCTGATCGACTTCCGTCCGTGCTGCCTGTGATGTCCCGTAGGGACTCGGAGACACTGCTAGTAGGAGATCACCGTCGTAGAACTCCCAGACCCAACCTGCGGATGTGTTACTAATTTCGAAGTGGCCCTGTTCGATCACGCTTCACCACCCCCAGATAGAATCGATGCTTCAAACACTGCGTTTTGATCCGGTAAATCGACCGTTCGGTATTCAACGACTGCAAGACACACGATGATACCGACGATCATAGCGGCGATAATCGGTATGCCGAACACCTGCGGAATGAGATCCGGACGGACGAGGCTGATGAGTTGGGTCGTGGCGAGCAACAGGAGAAATGCCCCTGCCTGTAGCGGGACAAAGAGGGTACGCTGCGGAGGAGCAGTGACGTGCCAACTGTAGGCGTTAACACCAGCTAAGATGGCGACAAAGTACGCCGACAGTCCCCGTGTGATTGGAAACGCAAGTGCAAGTGGAACGACAGCGACGAGTGCTGTCACCGTAGCTACCGAGATGAGTACCCGTCCATACAGTAACGTCACGTAGTGGACGGTCTTGAGCGCGAGATACGCGATGACCAACACAGTGAGATATAACACGAGCAACCAGGTGTTAGCGAGCGCGTAGATTGCGAGCAGCGCCATCGCCACGAGTCCGGTTCGAACACCGTATCGACTTCGGATACGTTCTGCGAGGGAAACGCCGATCAGAAACACAACGACCGCTATCGGTCGAGCGAGAATCGTTGGATCAAGTTCTTCAACTACGACCGCATTCTTGAAGACTGCCACATCTGCCGTGGGACTGTAGAGAACGGGCGGTGTGAACGTTCCAAGAGTTGAAACGAATTCAGGCCGAATCAGTACCCAGCCGATTAGGATGAGAACGGCCAGAAGAAGTGTCGTGGTCAGTAGATCCCACTTGCGGTACTCCGGTTTTATTTGGTGGTAATTATACGCGGCTAATCCTGGGAGGATGCTGCCGATGAAGACGACACTACGAAGCGATTCGGGAAGGAACCCCCAGATGGCAACCAGCAGGGCGAGAGGGACACCGCTCCCGATTGCCATCGCAACCAGAAGCTCATCGCGTCCGTAGATAAGTGTCCGGTGCTTGATTACGTATAGACCGACGTACGCGGTGAGCGTACTGATGAGGAAAATCGGGAGCATCAGTGCGTTTTTAAGGGTATATACGGCAAGTACTGGGATTGCTATTGTCCCGCCAGTTCGATAGCCAAACAGTTGTGTTATTATACCAACAGAAAAGACACCGAGAGCAGTTACCGTGATAGCAACTAGCATTTTAGAGGATACTATAGCGGATGGAAGTAATCGACACAAATGTTTCGGACACGAGTGCTATTGAACCCGAAGCTAAATCAAAATCAGTTCAGACAATCATCATATGAATCTCCCGTTTTCATTCGTTCTGGCGAGGCAGTCAGTTATGTACCAGCGGTGACAGCAGCGGTTCAGAGCCCACAACAACCACGAACAAATGAATCAGGCCCTTAACGAACGTCCGCTGAGGAGGTTCAAAAGAACGCAGTGCCTGCTGACTACACCCTCTATATTCAGCAGACGGTTCTTGACAGGATATGGATGGCTCCGGAGTGGGTATGATATAGCGTTCGCCTGTACTGATCGATTTGATCTTATGGTGTGGTAATCCTTCTATGACTCTCTCTTCTAGCTGCTTCTCGTGTCATCGTCGGCATAGGCGGCATCCAAGAGTTCCGCCCGCTGTTGCAGCGTCTTCCACTCGGACAGTACCTCCCAGGCCGCCTCAGTCGTGAGGTCCCGGTCCAGTTGATCGAGCGAGACGTCAGCTGGACCGTCGACATCGAATCGCTCTCGGTGCGTTTCCAGCTGCTCACGGACGTTGGTGAGTTGCTCTCGGATCTCTTCGTTCGAGTGTGTCGACCGGAGCTGTTCGACGCGTCGCCACTGGAAGTACGCGTCGTTACGCTCGTACTGCGTCGCGTGGTCCCGAGATCCCGTGACGATCCCCAGGAACTCGAACCAGTCGAGATAATCCCGGGCTGTTTCCGTGTCGCAATTTGCTCGATCAGCGATCACAGCCACCTGTGTCGGTTCCCGCAGTTGGAGGACGACATCGAAGAGGCGTGCTCGGATCGGATGATCGTTCAGTACCTCCGCAGGGCTCTCAAGTTCAGCGACATCCGGTGGCTCCGCGGACGGCGAACCGGCCCTCTCAGTAGAGTCGTCGGAATCGTCCATCCTCTGGTTCTCAGTCAGCGGGCGATGGCGACGCCTGATCAAGCACCGCGTATTCCCGGTCACGACTCGACCCGGTCGCTTCCAGCAGGTTGTACTGCGTCATCTTCGAGAGATACGACCGCACCGTTCGTTTCGTCCGCGGGTCTTCGACTTCCGCGGCGTATCGCTCGTGGATCTCACTGGGACTCAACGAGCCGTGGGTGCTGACGATGTCGTATACGATCCGCTGATGCGGCGTGAGGGATTCGAGACTCTTCTGGCGGATCTGTGCACGAGCGTCATCAGCGGCCTCCACCAGCAGTTCGTCAGTGAGTTGCTCGTCCCCGTCACGGTCGGCGGTGCTCGCCGCGGTCCGCAGGATCCCGATCGCAAGCCGGGCGTCCCCGGCGGCGGCGTCGGCAATCCGGTACAGTTGTTCGTCGGTGACGGCGCCTGGATCCAACCCCCACTTCGCACGAGCACGGAGGATGTCGAACAGCTGCTCGTTGTGGTATTTGCCCATCCGGACGTGTTCACTGGAGCGCAGCCGACTGACAAGCCGATCGTCAACACGGCTGAACAACTCCTCTTCCTTGTTCGCAATACAGATGATAGCGAACTGCGGGAGACTATGGAGATCGTAAATGAGGCTCGGGTCTTCCAGTTGATCGGCCTCGTCGAGAATCACCACCGACCGCTGGCCGTCGTGTTGTTGGAGCCGTTCGATCAGTTCGTCGTGCGGCGTTGATTGGCGGTGAATATCGATCGTCTGCCCCAGATCATCCAGGATCTGATACAGCGTCCGGAACCGCGTGTAGTTCCGCCAGCAGTTCACGTACGTGGCGTCAACGTCAAGGACTTCTTCACGAAGTCGTTCCGTGACGAACTTCGAGACACAGGTTTTCCCCGCGCCGCTCGGCCCAGTCACGACCGCCGTCTCTGCCGGTTCGCCGTGCGTGATCGGCTCAAGCACGCTAGAGAGGTGGTTGACTTCCGCGTCACGATGCTCGACCTCACGGGGCACGAACCCAGCCCGGAGCACACGAGCATCACGGATCATCTGAACTACAGGTGGATTCGACCGCGGCTCTGAAAAATGTAGGTGGGGTGTTTCCGGAAACGACTACTCACCAGTGTAATTGTATTAGAAATACGCGATTCACCAGGTAGCGGTCCTATCACTCCGTGTGTTTCCGGAAACGGATACAGACTCGCCTGTCGTACAGAGCCTTTCGATGAAATATCTAAGCAGCCACAAATTAATATAAGCGGAATCCGTAGCAGGCAGTAATGAGTGACAAAGCGCCACCAGATCTCACTCTCACCGACGAATGGGACACGGTACGGGATGACCGAACAGTAAAAGACCGAGTGTATGAGATCGCCACGACACTAACATCACCGACGCCCGTCGTAGACATCGCTGACCGAGCGGACTGTACGAAGGAAGGAGCACGCCCGCACTTGGAGTGGTTCGTTGAGCTTGGTGTCCTGGAGAAAGTCGCAGACAATCCCGCACTTTTCGTGCGGAACGAAGCGTACTTCGCGTTCCGTCGGGTGACCGAACTCACACGCAAATTCGAAACAGCGGAGGCAATCGATGAAGCAATCGACGCGTACCGTGACCGAGAACGCGACCTTGCAGCACAGTTCGACGCGCCCTCCCCGGAGACAGTCGTACTCTCAGATATCGACGCAGACAATATTGATGATGTCTACGACACGTTGAGCACGTGGCGAGCAGTGACTCGTCGGCTCCGTGAACTCCACGAAGCCAAGCTTCGTCTCGAATCAGAATCCAGTCCTGCATCTGCGTCTCCACTCCCCTGAGACGACAAATGGGAGACTCGGACGAGCTCAACGAAGAGTTGCTGCGGATCCTCGGCGAGCATCTCGCTTCACTCTCGGTGACCACAACCGTTCGGTACTTCCCTCCTGAAAAGGAAGACCGTGTCGTTGCCCAATTTGTAGAGAGCTACTACCCAGAGTATATTGCAACAGCCCGACTCGAACTTCGAGTCCGGATGAACGCCGATTTCAACGTCCAATATATCGAAGAGTGGGATACTGAGCAGTGGGCGTGTCGCTGGGACCGCCATCCAAACGCACACAACACGCGTGAACACTTCCACCCGCCACCGAAACCACGGGTAGACACAGCGATCGATGCCTCCTACCCGGCGGAACTACCGGATATTCTGCGAGTCATCTTAGCAACACTTGAGCAACGAATCAATACACTATGGACAACACCCAGCGAACCAGTATACCCTACTGAATACGAATTCACCGGCGAATATGGAGAGACATATCTCCAGTGACTACTACGATGCAGTCGCAACAGTCTGCCGTTTGAGATTTCCCAGTCGCTTTTGCCCGTGAGACTGATGGGCCGGTGTGCAGCTCCCCCGTTCAACCCTGTGTACGCTCGTGGCCGTTTTGCTTGTCGTGACTGCCGGGTGTCAGGGGCTGCCCGGGTCGTCGGCTCCGCCCAGCGATCAACAGGCTGTCGATGCGGTCACGCACGCCCAGGAGGCGTCCCGGAACGCGACGGCCTACCGCGTCTCGATCGACGGTCAGGTTCGGATCCGTGATGACAGCCGATCCGAATCCATCGAGATAACGGGCGATGGCGTCGTGAACACAAATGGACAGCGGATGAACGTGACACTCGGTGCTGAGGGCGACACGGTCGTTGGCCTGCGGGATACACGACGGGCGTACGTGGATGGGTACACGCTCACCACCGAGTGCTCAAGACTCGGATGGGCACGCTACAATCTCACGGAATCAACGCCGTGGTTCAACTACACACCGCTCGGCCAACAACTGACGCTACTTGACCGAACGAACGTCTACTGGAACGGGACCAACATCGTGAACGGGAGTGAGACTGCCGTCGTGACTGCGTACCCCACTGAAGACCAACTCCAAGCAAATCAGAACCTCCCCACGGGAAACATCGGAACGCAAGGCAGTGCAACGCTCGACAACGCGACAGTCCGTGTCTGGATCGATACGGAGACGCACCGGGTCCAGAAAGTCCAACGCGAAATCCACGTTCGGGGTGAGGGCGCAACCGGCGTTGCCACGATCACGTTCCGGTTTACCGACTACAACGAACCAACCACTATTACGCGACCATCGTTTGAGGACGCAGGGACTGAATGGAGCGGCGGCTGTCCCAACACGTGACTCTTAAATTTATGATGAACGGGTCGAAAACACGGAATAATGGTTTCTTACGAGGCGTTCGATCAGGATGTTGAAATCAACGGGCAGACGGTGCTTACGATTGTCAACGAAGGGATGGGAAAATTTTCGGAGGCCTATCAAGAACGGGCATTAAACGCGTTAGCAGACGAAGGGATTACTGATCCAGCGCCTGACGAATGGTATCCACAACAGGCGTGGCTGAACGCGTTTGAGGCGATTGCTGCGGAGTTACAACCGCACGTGCTAGACCGACTCGGTGAACAAATTCCGGATGTCGCCGAGTGGCCGAATGATTTTGACACAGTGCCTGAAGGGTTACAATCGATCGACGAGGCGTATCAACGGAACCACCGAGGTGGAGAGATCGGGTGGTATCGATTTGAGCAAACGGACGACCGGGCCGGAACAGTCACGTGTTATAACCCGTACCCGTGTCCGTTCGATCGTGGCCTAATCAGAGGCGTTGCCAAACAATACGCGTCGATGGATTCGTTCGTGTTCATTGAGGAAACCGGATCTACCTGTCGACGGAACGGGGACGATCGCTGTACCTACACTGTGTATTGGTGAGCAGACCGGGGGCTTACTTCTCGTACGTTTCGAGTGCTTCACGGAGTTCTGCGGCAGATAGAGCCGATGCAAGTCGGGTAATTTCTTCGAGATCTTCGTAGGATGCTCGAAGGTCACGGATCCGTTCGGCTTCACTAGTATTCGTGTCCGAAAGTTGCTCTTCAGCTCTCTGGATCGTTCGCAGCGTCGTCTGGATCTCGCGTTGGATGTATTGCTGGAATACGTCCTGCAGGATAAACCAGATTTCGCGTTCTGCTGTGAACTGCACTCGCCGTCCGCCGCCTTCCGAGGAGCGACGATGGATTAACCCGATGCGTGTGAGTGTTCGCGTGACGTTACTCACGGTTGATTTGGCGTACCCGGTTTCTTCGACGAGTTCTGGAATCGAGAGCGGATCGGTGGCAAAATACAACACTCCGTAGATGCGTCCAGCGCTGCGGCTTAGTCCATACACCTCGGCTGATTGTTCCAGCGATTCGATGACGCGTTCACGTGCGAGGTCACGATCTCCTTCACTCATACGAAGCCCCTCGTAGTCCGGCGTGATGAGTCCCCTCGTGAGTCATATCTACCACAAAGACTCCGTAAGTGTTAAATCGTTTGATTCGTTTGTTCGGAGCGAGCCGAACAAACAAAACGAACCATCCCAAAATTAATGTCCAGTGCACTCCCTCACCAGCCGTCAGTCGAATACGCCCCGGAGAAACAGACCGACGTCGTCGTCGGCGGAGAGAACCACTCCGACATCCTCCAGGTGCTGTCGTCGGAGACAGCACAGGAGATCCTGACCACGCTCAAGCGAGAGCCGGGGACGGCGTCCGACGTTGCGACCGCTATCGGGCAGTCGATCCAGAACGTGACGTATCATTTGGATCGGCTTCGTGACGTCGATCTCGTCACGCCGGTTGGAACGTGGTACTCGGAAAAAGGAAAGGAAATGACCGTGTATGCCGTCACAACTGAAGAATTGGTCGTCCAGTTTGCCGATTCGACTCATCAGGAACCGGACCGCTCGCCAGACCGTCGGTGAAGCGACGCGCGCTATCCTTGATCAAAACTATCGGTTGACGATGCCGTGGCTGTGCTAAGATATAAACAGGTGGACATGTCCGACGCAATAGCGGAGTCGTCCTATCGCCTTTCTAAACATATGAGTACTGACGCCAGGAGTACAACAGATGCACGGGGCGTCCCAGTCACCGTGGATCAGGTCTCGCACTCGGGTGAACCGATGATAGCTGGTACTACGGTGGGGACATCTGATCGTCACCACATCGGTTTGGGGACACACCGCCGACGGGAGGCTACGCGTTGATATGTCGGTACAACAGTGGGTCCGTCGGGTTACACACGGTGTATCACCTGACCGTGTCAGAGCAACGTGGCGCGGAATACTACCGTGGGCAGTTGGGTTCGGCGTCCAACTCCCAACGCTGGCTATTATAGGATTCGCTATCAGGAGCCAGTTCGACCTTTCTGAACTCGGAGGCGGAACGATCGTGATATTAGATATTGGGTTGCTGGGAATCGCCTCAGGGATCGGACTGCTCGTGGCAATCACATTCGGAACGTGGCTCGATAAGCGATCGCTTGCAGCGTACGGGATCAGCGTCTCTCCGAGTGAGTTGAGAGATTGGGTGGCTGGCATCGTAATCGGAAGTCTCACATACGCTGTTCCTACCGCTGTGTTCCTCCAACTTGGGAGAGCAGATGTAACCGCGGCGTACAGTAGCCAGATTGATGACCTTATGGTTATAGCAATCGTTGCTGCAGTAGCTATCGTCTCCTTCGGATTGCAAACTGCGTTCGAAGAGTTCGTTTTCCGTGGTGTGATGCTGAAGAATTTTGCCGAAGGACTCGTTTCAAGAGGCAGTTCTCCCACCCGATCTGCTATTGTGGCGTTACTGGCTAGCTCTTTGGTATTCGGCGCGAGTCATATCATAACGCAAACTGGAGGCGGTGCCGAGGGACGGAGTATCCAGTTGGTCGTCTCAAGCACACTACTGGGATTGTTGTGGGGTGGAACGTACGTCCTGACAGGCCAGTTTGCGGTCCCATTCGGCCTCCACCTCGGGCACAATCTCTGGGCAGCGATGGTGTTACAGCCAACCGAAGTCGCCGTGAGAGTACCGGCACTCGGCCAAGTTGCGTACTCGGTGAGTAGATACGACTTGGTCGTTGGGCAAGTGATCGTCGGAGCTAGCTGTGTACTTATGTGGCTGTACCTGACGCGTGACGAAGTCATAATCGAAGACCGAAGCGCCCGCCAAACAGAGCACCAGTAATCATATGTGTCTCAGCTCCTGTTAGCGCAATTTGCCATATCGTATTCTACGCGAAAGACAAGCAGAGTGCCTCAGGGGTCGTCCCTGAGGCGGCTCACGTACTTGCTCACGGCAGATACGTTGCCAGGAAATTAATGACCCGATCAAGTGTTTCGTTGATTTCTCTCGCCTCGCTGCCCGAATCAGTCTCGTCTTTCGGAGGTAGTTGGCTCATATCTGGTTCATTAAGTTACGGCGGTCTGTAGCTTCGCCCGAAATGGCGTGAATATGCGGACTACGCTGAACTTCCGAGGGTCCCCCTGTCAGCCTGGTTCCCCTAAGCACCGAGCCTTTTTGCGAAGGCTGAACTGACTCTGTATCGCTGCTATTCCCTATTCCCGTTCAAACTCTGGCGGATACAAGGTCAACCTGCGCTAGTTCCGTGTCGAGTGTGCCGGGGATCTGATTGCTTGGGGTTATGTCCCTACGGTTCTGGCAATTCGCCGAACGGCTGGCCTGTCGAGCGGTTCTTAATCGTCAGCGCGGCGTTTTGTGTTCGTCCACACGGCAAGGATAATATAGGCAATCCCGATGAGCCTGATGCGGTTGGTGAACTGGTCGTTCCATTCGACTTCATCAGGATGAGTATAGAGGAGAGAGGTGGCAAAGTCTCGGTAGGCTTCAGGGAACAGGAGTACCACAGCACCGAAGACGCCTGTGAGGTTCATCAACCACGCGTACGCTTGCCGACCGATGAGACTAGCAACAGTTACTACGATTCCTTCTGATCGTATTGCAGAGTCGGTCCACGGTTTTCGCGTATATTCGTCGGGGTTTTCGATAGCGACGGTTTCGAAGATAGCGATGATTCGGTTCGGGAAGACTGCGGTGAGCACGCCGAGGACACCGATGAACGCCCGTATCATATGTCGTTATACGGCTGCTACAGAGTTAATTCTTTTTTGAATGGGTCTGTGTTGTTCTGTAGGTGATGACGATGGCAAGTCCTGATAGAAGCCGTCTCACGCTGTTTGTCAGTATTCTGATTGTCTTCGCCGTCGCGCTCTATGTCGTCTCCGGAATTACCACGATGAGTCCGATCGCGCTTGCGCCAGCATATATGTTCTCCCCGATGATCGCAGGTCTCGTCGTTTGTGTCCGTCGGGGGATTCCGTTGTCGGCAGTTGGTCTCCGAATTGGCCGGGTTCGGTGGCTTGCTGTAGCTGCCGTGGTTGCCCTCCCCCTTGTGGGGTTGACACTGCTGATTGCGGTTGCTGTTCCTGGTGTCGGTTTTGATCCGACGATTGACCCGACGCCGGGGCTCGAATTGCCCTCGGGAGTGCTCGGTGTGGTGGCGGCATTCGGACTCGTGCTTGGACTCGGAACGACAGTGAACGCGGTGTTTGCTTTCGGCGAAGAGTTCGGCTGGCGCGGGTATCTCCTGTGGGAGCTAGCTCCGTGGGGTTTCTGGAAAGCATCGTTTACTATCGGTGCACTCTGGGGTGTCTGGCACGCACCGGTCATCGTTGCGGGCTACAACTACCCCTCGTTTCCGGCGATCGGAGTCGTTGCGATGACGATTGCCTGTATCTCCTTTTCTCCAGTCTACACGTACCTCGTTGTTCGCTCGGAGTCCATACTCGCAGCGGCGTTACTCCACGGTGTGTTCAACGGATCTGCCGGTCTCGTTATTGCCTATGCCGTCGCAGGCGATGCTGTACTCAGTGAGTTAGTTGCCAGTCCGGTCGGGGCTGCCGGTATCGTCGCGTTCGGGCTCGTTGGTGTCGGCATCGCGCTGTCAGACCCCCCCTCGTTAACGCGTGAGTTCGCCCACGACACGGCTCCGTCCGCATAGATCCACGACGAGAACCCCCTAGTAACTCGATACGCGTACGCAGTTCGTTGCGAGTGGGAGACCGTCACTACGACGCGAAGAAAACGCAGGCCTCGTGAGCCTTCTGGATGGTTAACGACGCTCTTCACTTCTGTGTATGGATGGGCCAGCACTATCTGACTTGATATAGGATCTCCCATAGAGTTATCATTTCAGTCGGTGATGCGAGTGTATGGCGTATAGTCGTATTCCGTGGGTAGATGATCATCCAGTGGTGGCGTTTTTCGTGGGTGCCTACGCCTACACGTGGATTATTTCCGCCCCGGCTGCGTTTATGCAAGAGAGTTGGACTCCGTGGATTCTCATCTACATCGGTAGTTTTGGCCCGCCGGTAAGCGCGGCTGTGGTGACGTGGCTGCGTGGTGATGATGTTCGGGCGTGGGCTCGTCAAATTGTTCGCTGGCGGGTCGGCTGGCCGTGGTGGGTTGCCGCCTTCGGGATCCCAATCGCCATCATCGGCGTCACGGCAGTCGTGCTTGCGGCGATCGGGGGCCCGGTTGATCTTGGGCAATCCACGCAATCGCCGGTGCTGATCGCTATTGTGTTCATTTTCGGGCTGACGGTCAGCGGAGGGTTGAACGAAGAACCGGGCTGGCGAGGATTCGCCCAGCCGTATCTAAACGATCGGTACAGTGCGCTGAAAGCGAGTCTCATCATCGGCGTCGTCTGGGCTGGCTGGCATCTCCCGTACTTTTTCATCCCGATTACGCCACATTCGGGATTCACGCTCGTTAACCAGATCGGATGGTTCATCGGTATCATCCTCTTGTCAGTCATTCTCGCGTGGGCGTACAACGGTACCGGCAGCGTGCTGATTGTGATGGTGCTGCACGCGATGGCGAACACCGCGGATATACTGCTGCCACTTGCTCCGGAGCTGATCGTCGTTGATGGCGTGATTGACGAAGCTGCAGTCGGGACGGTCGTGATGGTCCAGTTGGCGGTACAGTTACTCGTTGTAGTTGCTCTCGTGGGGTACTACGGCTTCGATTCACTCGCTCGTGGGGAGATTCCAGGCGCGGATGAGATCCGGAGTAAGTGACCTAGAACCAGTCAATCACTTTTTGCTGCTCTATTCCTGCGCGACGATACTTCCGATAGTGGCTGATGTGGTCTTTGTCGGACTGTATGTCTAGTTTCAAGAGTGTAGGGATCCAAGTACTCGGGTATGGCCTCCGAGCAAACGGCGGCCGATATGTTCGCTTTGCTCTC
>NZ_JAVQKJ010000006.1:0-365442 GCF_031823395.1 Halobellus ordinarius | reverse complement strand
GACTGTGTTCCATCGCTGTCTCTTGATTAGGAACGTTTTGACTTAGTGGTTTGTATCACGAGTCGTCGGCTTCATCCCCGAGGTCAAGCCTCGGGGTATTCGCCTTGTCCGCTGATAAATAGTCGTCGCGGGACTCGCAGCGAAGCGAGGTGAAGCCGATATCTCAATCGAGTCGCTACTCGGGAGCACATTACCGACCCGGTCTTTTCCCTCGATGTCGGTACCGGGTCCCCCGGTAATGAACGCAGGCGTCGAAGCGGTATTCGCCGCTCACCGACTGGGACGAGCATATATACAGATCGAATGATATTCTCCACCTATGTCGAGCGATACCGGACTTAACGTCTCGACCGCCCGCCTGCTCTCAGTCGGGATGGCCTTCCTCGCGGGTGTGCTCGCCGGCGCCGTCCTGGTGACCGCCGTCCCTGGACTCGTCGGAGGCCCCGTCGAGACGGGGCCAGACCCCGATAATCCACCGTTCACGACCTCCAGCGGCGGTCCGAGCTGCTTCGACGGTGAGGTGACCCCGAACGCTGGGTGGGTCCACGAGGTCGCCGTCGGCGATTCGTACGCCGTGACGCTCAACGCTACCGTCGTCCACGACGCCGGGACGGAAGTGCAAGCGACCGTGATCCCCCGGAGCGACAACGAGTACGAACTTGCCCTCCGGACGGTATCGGTTACGCCGGAGCGATCGTTCGATTGTGACCGTGTCCGGACGACGTTCGCAATGGCCGCCTCCCTCCCTACCAGCTACCAGCAGTTGGTCGTGACAATAAACGGCCGCGAACTCGTGCGGGCGACTCGGGATGACACGTCTGGTGACCTCTACCCGCTTCCGAACCCGCTGAACGCCACTGCATAAGCGACGAGAACGCTGTCCGGACTGGATCGGATCGAGGCCTGAGAAGGGGCTATCTCGGTGCGCCGGGACAGCCAGACCCCAGAAGTTCCGGAGCGAATCCCTCCGATCGACATACCACCGTCCATCAGGGAAGTATCCATATATAATGACGATGTACTATGTGACATCGACCCATGATCTCTCGTCGAACGATCCGCAACGGAGCAATCGGGGCGGTCGTCGGGAGCGTACTGGGCTCCATCCCGCTGGTGTTGCTGGTCGCGCCGGTGGTCGGCGGCGGTATCGCGGGATATCTCGAACGTGACGGCGCGAAACGTGGCGCGGTTTCTGGTGGCGTTGCCGGTCTCCTGATGGCCGCGCTCACGACTGTCATCACTGGTACGATTACGTTCGCTCGATTTGGCGACCTGCCGTTTGCGTCGCCGGACGTCCCCTTGGAGGGGCTCGCGCTCGCGGCAGCCCTGTCGTTGCTCGCATCGGTCGGACAGGTCGTCGTCGCGGGGATCGGTGGCGGACTCGGGGGAATTCTCGAAGCCGACCGACGGCGGGCTGACGACCGCGAGCCACTTTCAGGTGAAGACCGTCCCCGTTCGTGGCTGCGGATCCTCGGCAGTCTCCTCGCCGGATTGGTCACGTTCGGTGTCGTCGCTGTCGTGCTGACCACCGTCCTGGATCCGCTGATCTGGCCGTCACTACTGGTGAGCCTTCCCTTCGGAATCATCGCTGGTATCGGGGTCGCGGTCCTCACTAACCACTACCTCGCTCGAGCAGCCGAGGGGCGCGTCGACTGGCGACCGGTCGCTGTCGGGGCGGTTGCTGTGATACTCGTGTTCGGCCTCGTCGTCGGTGGCCTGTCGATGCTCGGCCAGCAGCGCCAGGCCGCGACGACCGAGAGCACCTACCAGTACGAAGTGACGATCGCCGCCGACGAAACCCTCGAGAATGCGACGTTCTACGTCCCGGTGCCGACCGAAAACGGTTCTTCCCGCCTCGGCGAGCGGTTCGTCGAGGACGTCCGGTACGACAGGTACGCGCCGGCGGTGCGAGGAGACGACCCCGACCCCGCGCCAGTGGACTTCTCGTACGAACTGGTCGAGACCGAACGGGGACAAATGCTTGCGACCACTGCCGACCGGATCGAGGTGACGAAGGTCTACTACCGCGAGGTGGAAAACGAGACGATGGGCTGGTACGAACGGATTTCTGCCGAGGAGTACGATCCTGACAATCCGGACATGGGCGTCCAGAACGACGGGAGCTTTCGGTTCACCGTGACGCTCGTCGCCGACGAGCCGATCGACACCGCCGACCCGTTCGACGCCGAACCGCTGCTCGCCCCGGGGGCCGACCGAACTGAGGTCGACTGTTTTACCGGGGACTCGGCGACACACCGCTGTTTCGAGTACGAGGGCCAGATGTACGCCGACTACGAGACGAGCGAGGCGGCGACCGTCTACGTCTCCGCGCAGCTTGGCGGTCACAACGAGTGGTTCTCCGGGGGCTGGACCGGCAACGAGTACCGCGAGTGGTCCCGGGTCGAACTCCGCGGCCCTCAGTCGGGCTGGGTCCTCACAGACGGCGAACTCGAGGTCGGGAGCGGTAATTACCGGGACTGAAGATCCGTAAAGGATGAACCATCACGAACTGATCGATATTGCGACCATCCGGCTCAGTGGCCTTCTCCTGGGTGAGACCAAGTTCTTCGCACGATCCGTCGACGCACCCCCGCTCGTCGACGTAACCACGGAGATGACGCCAGCAGTCGACGACGTCGGCGACCCAAGCATCGCCGGTCAATGCGACGTCGTGGTCGATACCCCAGTTGGAGAGTTTGAGGCTGCGTATCAACCCTGGCAGTGGCTGGGATCCGAGTACCCGACACTCGTCTATCACCACGGCAGCGGGGAGCGACCGTTCGACGTCGGGCGGTTCAGCACGAACTCCTTCCGGCGACTGTTCCTCGGGTTGGAGGAGGACCTACGCCTATAGTAGCGTTCGCAACTGATTGCTCATCTGATCGCACGACTGCGTGCGATCGTATGAGCGAAGACTTGCGAACGCTACTATATTTCGCGGAGATTGTGTTCGATCATATCAACTAGTCCCTCGCATACAGGCTGTCCCTGGGAAGAGAGACTGACGGCGAGTGGCACCTACGCGGAATGATCGGCGAGGAGTTCTGATTGGTTGGAGAAGATTCCAAGTGGGGATTGGTTTCAGGAACGTCGATAGAGTTCTCATCCAACGGCGATGACGATACAGAGAGCGCCGAGGAGGAACGGGAGTGATGCGTCTGTGTCACCGAATCGCCAGCCAAATACGATGTGTCCAATGATTGGATCGCTAGTTGCGCGTTCGTATGGAGAGCCAGGCGAGATTTCCAAGGTCGGTGATGAGGAATGCACCGATTGAGGCGTAGAACGAGGAGAGACGAACGTAGTCAGTTCCAATGAGATAGAGGCCGACGAACTCAATCGTGACGACGAAACAGGCAGCGAGGACCCACGTGATGGCCTTCCACGTCTGTTCGTATTGTGGCCAGTACTCGTCGTAGGCTGTGGGAACACCGACTGCGAGTGTCATCAACAAGAGGAAGTTTCCGGCCGAGCCTCCTCCGCTAACCATCGATTGGAACGCGTACGATGTGGGAACTGCGACGAGTATCGCCACGAAGATCGTGAGATTCCGCTGGGTCGTCACCCACTCGTAGATTCTAGACACGGAACGTGTGGAGGGCATATGCGTTGATTTGTGTATTCCGCTGTGAAATAGATGAGGTTGCTGCGTAACCTTTCTGGGCCGATCAAATCCAGGTCGTATTGTCCCTGATTGATTCAGGCTCTCATCTCGCTTGCTCTACTGCGTAATCGCGCGATAGAATGACACTGAGTACACCGCAAAGAATCCGCCGAACAGCGTCCCGCCAACGAGGACGACGAGACCCATACCGGCGATAATCGGGAGTGAGGGTTCCGGGAGGTAGAACGCAGTGGTTGACTGGGGCGACATAATGATGGATGCCGCGCCGAAGACGATGCCGGCAAGCCCGCCGATCACGGCGCCAATGAGTGAGTAGCCGAGTGTGCTCACGAGATGGTGGCGCACGACCGAGATGCTTCGTTTGAACCCGTCTACTACGTCCAGGTCATCGAGGACAATTGCTTGCCCGTAGAACTGGACGAAGAAGATGAGGAGAAGGTATATGAAGAGGACGATCGCGACGATAACGCCGATCACGGCGAGGCCAGCGGTGTTCGCTGACTGGAGGCCACCGCTCTGGAAGAGAAATACGCCGCCGAAGATTGCCACGAAGAACGCGATCATCCCGACGGCGAAGTTGATAGCCATCAACGCGAGGTACGCCACGAGGATCGAGACGTAGTTGGATTTTCCGTCATCAATGAACGTCTGGAGGCTCGTTTGCCCGTTCAGCGCTTCGTCGGCCATCCCGATTAATCCACCTTGGAAGAACGGCATCACGGCGATGAAGACGAGTGAGAATCCGAGCGAAACGATGCTACTGAGGAATGGGTTGATCGATTGCAGTGCCAGTTGAGGCACTTGAAACAGCATCACGACCAACACCGGAACGAATAGAACCGGATTGGTGAGGAGGGCACTGGGCGTCCGGCGGAGAGAACTCAGGACAGCCATATCAGTACCTCTATCAGATGATTTGTTAAGTGTTGTCGGTTAGTGTCCTAACTGTGCTTCCAGCCTGGGAAGAGCTCGACTTGGTGTTCGTTCTCCGGATTGTTCGACATCCCTGAGGACCGACCGAATTACGCCGACAGAGGAAAGTAGTGGACTTAGACCAGTTACTACCCGCACCGGCCGATTTATCTTAGTTTCCGTCCTCGCTCTCAAATATGGCCCTCCATCCGATGCTCTTCGTACTGCCAATCGTGATTCTCACAATGGCGATGGTCTTTGGTGATGCGCATCGACGGGCACTGCCGGTTCGAACGAAGGTTGCGTGGACGCTCGGTATTGGCATCCTGAGTCTCATCGGATTTGTCATCGTGTTCTCGTTCGATAGTACGTTGTATCGTCAATACCTCCTGCTGTTCGGAAAACCGCTGGTCGTTCGGACGCCGTACGAGTTACTGACGTGGCTGCTTACTGTCGGAACCACGTTCAGCGCGGGTCTTTGTCTCATCTATGCGGTTGGCACCCGAATCGATGCGCGTCAGACAACGTAGTTTTCTCAATAGGACAACTGCTTTCGAGATGGATTTTCGTTCAGGTGGGGGTGGCGGATTGGATAGGCGGGCGGCCAAGCAACCACCAGGCTACCACGAGAAAGATGATACCCGTCGTGCCAGTGATAGCCAGCGGTGTCGGGTTATCTGTCGGGGAGACAAGGGGGCCGCCGACGAACGCACCGAACCCGAGAGAGAGAATCCCGATGATGAGACTGACACCGCCGAGCGTCTGCGACCAGGCTGTCTGTTCACTATCAGTGCCACGAAGTCTCCGAGTGATTTCCGCGCCACCGATAGCGAGCACGTACAGGAACAGCGGGAACGCGACTGGGTAGTATGGGGTGAGAAACGGTCGTGTCGCACGCCCCAGCCGATGCGACGTCCGACGGTGATGTCGTCACGTGGGAGGGAAGCGACCAGCAGTACGGCCCCCTCGGCGTTCGGAGTCACGTCGTTTTCGCACCGGAAGACGGTGTCATCAGTAGTGTTGCGACGGCGCTGGGAATCGGAATCGACGTCGCCCAACTGAAGGCACAGGACCTCGGTGCTGCCGTCGCTCTCCTCGCAATGCTCGCCGCGGTTCTCGCGCTCCTGTGGCGGTTCGGCTCCCGGCTGGCCGGCCTCTCACGATTGCGGCTGATCGCGCTCGTGGGCGGACCGTTGGCCGCTGTCGGCCTTACTGCAGCGACCGTCGAGACACTCGTTGGCGAGACGTCTCCTGGAGGGTGAGGCGGATACAACGGGGGCGATGGAAGCAGTGACGCGCCTGCTTCTGTGGCCGACAGCGACGGTTCTCGCCGCACAGTGGCTGCTCTTCCCCGTAGCAGCGGCGGGCGCGGCCGGGTACGACACGACGTACGGGTTGGTGAGTCTGGTGTTGCCGCCACTGTACTTCGTCCCGCTTGCAGTGACACGCCAGTGGGAGATGCCACTTCGTGTCGCGTTCACCACCGGCCTTCTGCTCTCGCCGATTCTAGTGGTATTCGCACTTGCACCACATACGGGGATAAGTCTCGTGAGCGTGTCGCTCGTGCTACGATACGTTCCGTAGGGCCTCGTGGTTGCGGCGATCGGGATACTCGCATACGCGGCAGGATACCGATTGGTCGCCACCGAGAGGGAACGCGTCAGCTGACGGCCCTCTTCGCGACGCTCAACCGGTACGCACGGGAAATACCTCCGGTCTCAGCCCAAGTCCCAGACGTCTTCTCGGGATAACAAAGAAGCCAGAAGAGTCCCCATTCAAATATATGCCCTCCAGACAAGCCATCGGCTTCAGCCTCGCCATTGGCGTCATTCATGCGGCCGGGTTGCTCCTCGTCGCCCTCAGTCTCGGCTATTCGATCGGGCCATCACAATATTCGATCCTTGGACTCTTCTGGCGATATGGTGGGCTCGTCGTCGTCGCAGCAGTTCCGGTCTGGCTCGCTGCTCGATTTCGCCTCGTTACACCCGTGATCGTGCTCGTCGTCACGGTGGCCTACGTGCTTGGGATGGAGCTCACACCTCCCGGACCGACGTTCCGTGACGTCGCCGAACTCGAAGGGCTTGCCGAGCCGACCGGCATCACCGTCGTCGAGAACGGGCTCTACATCGTCCGCTATATGGTCAACGCATCGGTCTGGACGGTCGGGTTCCTGTTTCTCGGACTCGTCGAGTACGCGGTTCGAACCACAGGGACACAACTGCCGAACGTTCGGGAGTGGGTTCCGTGGCTGTCGATTCCCGCACAACGACGCCGGGCGACTGCTATCGCGGCGACAGGCGGGCTTCTCCACGCCGCCGTAATGGTGTGGTATGCTGCTCGACTCGGGGTAACGCTTTCTGGTGGCTTCGAATGGCTGTTGTATCTGTTCGGTGCCGTTGGCATGTGGGTGCTCGCGGCGGTTCCACTCTATCTCCTCGTTCGGTATCGCCTGATCGCGCCAGCGACGCTCCTGACGGTGTTCATCCTGATCGACGTACAAGCGGCGTTCACAGCGAGTGTGGAAGATCCCCACGCGCTCTACTTCGGCGGCTGGTTCTTCTATCTGGGTATCCTCCTCATCGTAGCAGGGATCGAATATGGCCTCCGCCGCCTCGACGTGTATCGCCGATTTGTTTCCGAGCCCTGATTTCGTATCGGAGTTCCATTCACTGCTGTCTGAAGGCACTCCGAGAGCGCGAACTACTATTCGTGTTCTGCTGATACCGTTTCAAAGTCAACACCCCGGGTTGGTATCAGGTCGACCCTCAATCGTTCTCTCCAGGTTTGAGAGCCACCAGTCCGGCAGGGCCGACGGCGCACGTTCGGCCGGCCGCGATGACCGGTGACGCGTACTCCACTCTTCGCAGGAGAGTGGGGTGAGATGAGTTGTCTCATGATCAACTATATCTGCTGAGCAATCGATATCCTCCCTAATTGGACTAATGCCCGCTATCGAGACCTCCACCCTGACCAAACAGTACGGTTCAACGACAGCCGTTGATCAACTTGACCTTTCTGTCCCCGATGGCACGGTGTATGGCTTTCTCGGTCCGAATGGGGCCGGGAAGACGACGACGATGCGGATGCTTACCGGCCTCACGACGCCGACCAGTGGATCAGCCACCGTCGCCGATGTACCCGTCACGGACCGAGATGCCCTCCGGCCGCATATCGGGTATCTGCCCGAAGAACCGCCACTGTACGAGCAGGCCACTGCCTACGAACAACTGGAGTATATCGCTGGACTCCGTGACCTCCCCGAACAACAGACGACGGAGCGAATCGACGAACTACTGGGTCGTCTCGACTTCTCGCCCGATGACGCGGCGACCCGCATCGCAGATTACTCGAAAGGGATGCGACAGAAGGTGGCGTACATCCAGGCGATCCTCCACGACCCAGACGTCGCGTTCCTCGACGAACCCACATCCGGACTTGACCCGCGAGCCGCGCGAACCATCCGCGAACTCATCGGCGAGCTCATCGACCAGGGGACCACGGTCTTTCTCTCGACGCATATCCTCCCCGTCGTCGAAGCAGTCGCCGACACCGTCGGGATCCTCTACGATGGCCGGCTCGTCGCTGAAGATGCCCCCAGCCAACTGACACAGCGTGCCGAGACTGGCGAGACGCGGACGCTCGAAGAGGCCTTCTTGGAAATCACGAGTTCCGATCCCGTCGAGGACGACGCGGAGGCGACATATGGCTGAGTCGAAGTGGCCTCAGCACGCACTGCGGGTCGGCGTCTTCGAGTTCCGGCGTTCGGTCAGAGCAATCTGGCAGGACAAGGCGAGAGCGTTCCTCATGGCAGCGGGACTCGTCTTCCCGTCGCTCATGCTCGTCGGATTTATTTACCTCTTTTCTGGAGCGATTCGAAACGTCGGAACAGTTTCACTCCCGCCGGTCGCCCGTGGAACAGTCGCGCTCCTCTGGTTGTTCGGCGTATTTATCGCCACACAGCGTGTCGTTTCTGCCCGGCCACGCATCGACGCCGAGCAGCTTATGCTCACGACGGTCTCGGCCAGAACAGTCGTTGGCGGACTACTGGTCGCTGAGACACTCCGCGTCCTCGCGTATCTCGGGCTTCCGGTCGTGGTCCTGACGGGCGGCGTCGTCTACCTGTTCGGCTCACTGGTGAGTATGCTTCTGATACCGCTCGCCGCCATCCTCCTCGGTCTCACTGCTGTCCTCGTTGGGATGGTCCTTGGCTACGCGATTGCGCTGTTAATCGCCACCTCCCCATTCGTTGCCCGCCACAAGACAGTCTTGGGTGGAATTGCCGTCGTCGTTGCGATAGGTGGGTACCTTCTCATAACGCTTCCACAGTTCGGCGGGGTCGGACAGGAGTCGCTCGCAGTGCTCCCGGTCGGATGGTTCGTTGACCTCGCCGTCATCGGCAGCCCAGCTCAGGGCTCGATGACGCGAGCGGGCGTCGCTGTGGGTGGGAGCCTCCTTGTCGTGATCGGCGGGATCGTGCTTGTCGAACGTGAGGCGACTCGACTCTGGTTCACAGACCCTGTCAGCGGTGAAAAAAAGACAGACGTCGACCCCGAACACACTACGCCCGAGCAAGATGGGACTCGAACGGTGTTGGCAGACGCGATTGTGCCCCTTGGGATTCCACGGGGAGTCTCACAGCCCACTCGCCGGGTCGCCCAATGGACCCTCTTACGAACGCGACGCGATCCCCGTCGGCTCAACTTCCTACTGTTACCCGTCGTGATGGTGGGTAGTGGCTTGTTTAGCTCAGGAATGCAGGCCGCATCCCCTTGGATGGTCTTCGCGCCTGCCGCTGCCGTCCTCTTGCCCTGGATGGCCGGCGCGACGTTTGCGATGAATCCACTCGGAGACGAAGGCACAGTTCTCCCTGTCACGCTCATCTCAGTCTCAGGCGCATCCTACGTCCGCGGACTGATGCTTCCTGGCTTGTTGTTCGGGATACCAATCGTCGTACTCGTGACCGCGGGCGCGGCGCTCGTTGGCCCATTTGAACTGCCAGTCGCAATCGGACTCGTGGGAGTGAGTCTCCTGACGACACTTGTTGCCGTCACAACAGCTCCAGCTGTTGGTCTGTGGTTTCCGCGGTTCAGCGCGATCAGCATCGGACAGAGCCGCGAAGTAATTCCGCCGCGATTGCTGACGACTGCACTCCACTTCCTGGGCGTGACGATTCCAGCAACAGTTCTAGTGGTACTGCTCATCGAACCTCAACTCGGCCAAACGCTCATCGCGGGTATCACTGGGTTCCTCCCGGCGGCGCTCGTCCAGTTAGCTACTGGCGGGGACGGAGACATCCTCTCGGATGTGGGAGTATGGTTTCAGAACCTCGGAACAGCGATTCAGTCAATCGGTCTCGAATCGTTCCAACTCACCGCTGGCGGGCTCCTCGTCTTCAGTGCAGTGATTGTTGCAGTCGTCTCATACCGGGTAGCCATACGCCGATTCGATAGCTACTCGCCGCCGACGTGACCGCAATCTGCATCTGGAGAGCATTGTCGAGTGCCGATGCTGCTGGCTCGCTTCCATCTATGGGAAAGAAGATCTGGTCGTACATAGGACGGACTGAGGGAATGAATGAGCGTTACTGACCTTCGGTATTCAGTAACCCACGAGTGAACTCGTGGGCTTGTCAGTGGACTCCCCTTCTGCCGTCGGACTGACGGAGGCGTGGGACTCGCCGTTCAGGCTCAGCGTCCCTGACGCCAGCGCACACTGACAGGGTGCGCCTCCACTCGAAGACGTCTGCCCCGAGTGGAGTCGCTTCAGCAGTTTGCGAGCGTTGTTCTTGCTCGCGTTGTAATCCTCGTTCAGTTCGTACTCGCACTTCCGACACGCGAAGTCGTGTTTCGAGTGCCTGTTGGTCTCGTGAGTAAACCCGCACCTCGAACACCGCTGACTCGTGTACGCCGGACTCACTTGCTCGACTTCGATATCGACCATCTCGGCCTTGTACTCGACGTACTGGAACAAGCGCCGGAACGCCCACGCGTGGAAGCGCTTCGCGCCCGCCGTTCGCTCGCGGATGTCAGTCAGATTCTCGAATGCGATGTGCGTACACCCGTGGTCGCGGGCTTCCGTGAGAATTCGGTTCGCAGCACGGTGCAGTTCGTTCTGCATCCAGCGGTGTTCGCGGTCGTCCATCGACTGGATCGACAGGTGTGCCGAGCGCGTCCCCGTCTGTTGCATCGCCCCGCGAGTCTTCTCGAACTCTCGACGTCGATGATTCATCTCGTCGGCGTTCCCGACGAACGCGCCTGTCGACGTTACAGCGAGCGAGCCATCCACGTTTACGTCCACACCAAGGACTGTTCTGTGCTTGGCGTCCGCAGAACGCTTCGCGTTCTGATGGGCTGCAGCAGACTGCGTCTGCTGACCGTCAGAAGAACGCGTGGACGGCGCTTGTTCCTCCGTCTCCGTTCGGCGCATTCGCGCGTGGAGGTAGAACGACTCTGTGTGGCGGTCGTACTGGAGCGTTGACATCCGGAACTCGTAGTCCTCGTTCAAAGAGTGTGCGTCCTGCAGCGTTTCGACCGAGAAACCGCTGTGGGTGCGTGAACACTTATGTCCGGCGTGTGGGTTCGAGGCGGATAGAGACGCGAACGCGGTCGTCAGACTACGTCTGACGGGCAGCCAGAAATCAGAGATTTCTGGCAACGGCGTGGAACATTCTTTCCCGCGGTATCACGAAGCGGTTAGGAGCGGGACGCTCCGAATCAACGTCCCCAGAAATCGAAGATTTCTGGTGTGCGGACGAATCGCGCAGCGATTCGTCAACGCCTGTGGAGACTGCACTCCCTGTGGATACGTCCGTATCTGCAAAGCGCGTCGTGGAATCAGGAAGCCCCACCAAGCGCGAGCCGTCAGGCGAGCGGTAGGGTGGGGTAGTTCACACAAAAGACTTACCGCCCACAGAGTAGTCCTCAATAGATGCCCTCCCGTCGAACATTACTCAGTGCTGTCAGTACAGGCGCTGTCGTCTCACTTGCAGGCTGTCTGAACTCAGAAGAGCGGGTAGACGCGTACATACAGTTCAAGTCGATAACTGGTGTTATCGAAGATGGGGCCGACCGAGAAGAGACCAGCATCATTGATGTTGACGCCAGTTACGACCCAAACGGAGAGCCGCCGGGCCTATAGTAGCGTTTGCAACTGATTACTCATCTGATCGCACGCTGTCGTGCGATCCTGTGAGAGAAGACTTGCAAACGCTACTATAGCTCACCTCAATGACGAGTGGGCAGACTGGTTTCCTGTGCCGCGTATGCCTGTTGTCTCCGATGCATTGCACAGAGAACTCACTGAACGGTTCGATATGGTTCGCTACGTCGTCGGAACGACCAGTCCCGAGTGGGCCGAGAGTGGTGAGTCACTCGGTAGTTTCAATGTGGCAACGACACGGGCGAATTTCAATCGTGTGCAGGTTCACAGTCGCGTGACTGCATCGTCAGATGGGACTTATCTTACCATCCATTCTGTTGACGGGGTTTGGGAATTCACCTATAGTAGCGTTTGCAACTGATTGCTCATCTGATCGCACGACTGCGTGCGATCGTGTGAGTGAAGACTTGCAAACGCTACTATAGATCGAGGCGGAGGTCCCACCCTCAACGAGCGAGCGGGTCCGTTGACCCCGAGCGAAGTGGAGTGGGGTAGTTTACAGGATAAGGCTGTATCACACCGGTGAGAAACCGTTCCAAAACCTATCATAAACCGCCCGCAAGATACGGGGGGTAGATGCATCACCACAGACGTGGTGTACGACGTGATGCTCAAGCTTCGATTTGAGGGTCCACAAAACGTTTGTCAGGAGGTGTCTAACCAGGTTGTGAATAGGAAAGTGAATATGAACCGACGCAACTTCCTTTCTGGCGCTGGCCTCGTACTCACAACCCCGTTCGCCGGCTGTCTATCAGCAATCGACGGCAATGGAAATCCTCAGGGGACAGAAAACCTCCCAGTCCGATTCTGGCTTGAAGAGGTCTCACTCTCGGCGTCCGAACAGGAATCGGTGACCCCGATCGTGTTCGAGGAACTTTCCACAGAAGAACAAGAGATTGCCCAGACAGCGCTTGATGAAGGGGAGTACACGGTAGAACAAGGATCGGAACCGCCGGCACTTGAGAACCTTCGAGACCGCATTGAGCAGAGAACGGGGAACGGAGAAACGCTGGAAGCGTACCTGAGACGTGAAGTTACCTACTATCGTGTCGGATTTGCGGATGGTGACCACATTATTGCCCACCCCGACCACTGAGTATCCTGCTGTCCTCGATTGCTGCTTGCTCAATTCGGTCGTGGAGAATACGCGCGCTTTATTGAAAACTCTCAACACGACCTCGATTTGATAGAGCCTTCGACTTTCAATACACAAGCACATTCTATCGGCTGATTCAGGATTCAGATAGGGAAAATAACGTAGTTCCCGTGATGACTACAACGCCTGAGTCGGTCGCGTCGTTTCTAACAGAAATCAAGGAGTTAATTCAACGAGTCCTGTATCCAGGGCGCTTATTTTGCATTGAGTACAGGGCTGATCAGGCCACTGTGATCGCTCAGTAGAGAGAAGGCAAATACGAGGGGGATTCACGTGGGTGGCCATCTACGGGAACTGTATGCGCGACGTTCCGATGTACAATCCGACCCATCGGTTTGAATCCGGTAGAGAATCTAACCCGACTGATAATCCCTCGGTCCGCTGGCAACAGGAGTTTCAAGATAGCGTGTCTGAAGTGGCAGTCTGGGACGATACAGTGTATGTCTGTCTTGATGGAAGTGGTATTGTAGCTATCAACCGAGATGGCACTCCACGCTGGCGCTTAGAGACTAATACACAAATGCGTTCGTCGCCAGCAGTGGTAGATGACACTGTCTACACCGGATGTGAAGAACCTTACTTCAAAGACACAGGCGACTATGTTTACGCACTGGCTACAGCCACCGGGACGGAACAGTGGGATTTTAACACTGATGCAGGTGTGCAATCGTCCCCGGCAGTGGTAGACGGCACTGTCTACATCGGGAGTAACGACAACCACGTCTATGCACTGGACGCAACCACTGGGACGCTACAGTGGACCTTCCAGACAGACAGTGAGGTGTGGTCGTCACCCGCGGTAGTTGATGGCACCGTCTACGTTGGAAGTAATGATGGCTATATCTACGCGCTGGATGCAGCTACGGGGACACGAGAGTGGGCCTTCGAGGCGGGGGACCGGGTGAACTCATCGCCGACAGTGATGGATGGAACTGTCTATGTCGGTAGTGGCCCTCCGATTGACGGAGATGGCCATCTCTATGCGCTGGATGCAACAGCCGGGACAAAATACTGGAAATTTGACACGGGGGGTGCTGTACGTTCGTCACCAGCCGTAATAGATGGAACCGTCTATGTCGGGAGTAATGACGGCTACGTGTATGCGATAGATTCAGAATCCGGCACTCAGCGATGGGCGTTTATGACCGACGGAGAGGTGCTTTCGTCCCCAGTGGTGGTTGACGGCACTGTCTACGCCGGGAGCCACGATAATCACGTGTATGCGTTGGACGCGGCAAGTGGAAGCCAACGCTGGAGTTTCGAGACGGATGGATGGGTGGTGTCGTCACCAGTAGTAGTTGATGGCACTGTCTACGTGGGAAGTAACGACAATCATCTCTATGCACTGGGTAATGGGGTAGATACACAATATCAGTCCGAACAATTAGCAGGGTGCCCAGCGTGTGGGAGTGACTTGTCGGCACTTGATGATCCCACATTCTGTCCCGACTGTGGGACTGGGCTTGATTCCGAGGACGGATCCACCACGGAGGTGTACGACCAACAGGGTACTAACACGAGGGTGTATGAGGGGGATTGAGATACTACACTCTCTGCCCTCCGAGTCACAACTTACTATACAAGTAATCATTTCTTCGGCTAAGAGAAGGCCTCTACAAGAATTATCAGTACATATTAAAATTCTGCCATCCTTGGACTGAGAACTCGTTGTATTCTCCGAGGTGGTAGACTAGTTCTCCATCTTCTTCCATCTCGTGCATAAGTTCGAAGACTGTGTTGTAGTCAAAGGCTATGTCGTGTTCTACCCTAAGTTCTTGGCGGACGATACTAGGTGTTACCGCTGCTGCATCAGTTTCCTCGATGATCTCGATACAGAGCTGTCTCATACTGATTACTCTCACTTTTTACCGCCGAGCGCCGCCAACGGGGACGGCGCTCGGCGGTAAGAGACGAGAGTAATCAGTATCAGTTTGTCTTCACTAGGGTTCATTTAAGCAGATCCGCAAGCTCCGGTCCGATCACGCCGCGTAATCCGGATTCGCCGATCGCTTTCGCTCCGAATTCCGGTGTGAAGTCCATCGCGTTAACCGTCGTGACGCCGTGCGTGAAGAGACCGAACGCGAAAACGGTGAGCCAGACGCGAAGAACCGTGTTTCCGCCCGTCTGCTGAACCACGTCGTCAGGGACACGCGACGTCTCGTCGTAGCCCGCAAGTAGGAACGTCCACCCGCGGAACCTGATCAGTACTCCAAGAACGGTCAGGAGCCCACCGGCGACGAGCCACTCTCCCGCTTTGGAGGCCAGCGCGGCCATCATTCATCACCCCCGTCCGGACTGATCTCGAAAGTGGTGATCGTCCCGAGAAGTCCAGTAGTGGTGTCTTGGACTGTAAGCCCCGCTTCAGCGACGATATCACGGGGAATTTGATCCCAACGACAGCCGGTCTGGCTGTAGTGAGCGTCGGTCCGCCACTCCTGATAGCTTGCGATCAGTCCTACGTCACTTCGGCCGTGTTCAACCAGGCGGATCGTCCCGCCGGGCTTACACACCCGGCTCATTTCACGGAGCGCGGTGACAGGATCGGGGAACGTACACGTCGACAGCGACGAAATCACTGCGTCGAAGCTGTCATCGGCAAAATCGAGGTCCTGAGCATCCATCTGTAACAGCGTGCCATCGATGGATAGCTCTGCAAGGCGGTCTTCAGCGCGTGTTAACATTTCCGGACTAATATCGATGCCGACGAGTTCAACCGTCTCTGGAAGATACCGGAAGTTCGTTCCCGTCCCACAAGCGACGTCTAACACCTTCCCGTCAACATCTCCGAACTGTGTGCGGCGATAGCGGCCAGTGACGAGACGGGCCAGCCAGTCGAACCGGTGGATCCAGTCAGCGTACTTGGCATACGATTCTTTGATCTCCGAGATCGACATCGGTCGGTTCGACGCCGGGTCGGTCTCGGTTCGAGAGCGGTGCCGATGGGAACTCATCTGAGTCGTATTGTCAGGTGATGTCATTTTGTTGGGGGAGCTACGTAGGGCGGTCTGTTCTGCTACGGTTCCTTCCGCGATGAATCCGCATCGTCGGTTGTGAGCTCGCAGAACTGCCTAAGGAACGTCTGTCGATCGGTCCGGCCAGCACCGGCTGCGATGAGCGTCTCTTCAAGTCCGTCGCGGTTCTGATGACAACACTCGCGGTGGCAGGGCTTACAGAGGTATTCGAACTCCTTGTCGTCACGGTTCCAGCGGTCGCCCTGCTTGTCGTATTCTCGCGCAGCATCGCGGTCGACCGTCTCGCCGCAGGCGATACAGGTCACTTGCTGGTCGGAGTCTCTCCGCCACGATGTCGAAGTCGGCATCGTCATCGATCCACCTCCCCCATAATCGTGTCGAGACTGCCGAGCGTCGCCACGAGATCAGCGACGTACTCGCCTTCCGCCATCGCCGGTAGCGCCGACAGGTTCGAGAATGATGGGCCACGGATTTTGAACCGTGCGGGCGTATCGGTCCCGTCCGCACGGATGTAGATCCCGAGCTCGCCCTTCGCGCCCTCAACAGCCCGGTAGCACTCCCCGGACGGTTTCAGCGTCCGCGGTACGTTTGCTTGGCAGGCCCGGTCCGCGTCCGGCCAGTCCGAGAGCAGGTCGACGCACTGTTCTATGATGGCCGCTGATTCTTCGATCTCCTGTAGTCGTACGAGCACGCGGGCGAAGTTATCGCAGCCGTCTCGGGTGATGACGTTCCACTCAAGACGATCGTAGTAGCCGTACGAGTCGTCACGTCGGAGGTCGTAATCAATCCCGGAGGCACGAGCGACCGGCCCGGTGGCTCCATACTGCTTTGCGACTGCTGGTGGGAACTCGCCGGTGTCGACACACCGGGCTTGGAAGACTTCGTTGCTCGTCAGGAGATCGTGATATTCTGTAAGCTTCCGTGGCAACTCGTTGGTGAAGGCCCGCACGTCTTCAAGGAACTCCTCGCGGGGCTCAGGAAGGTCCCACGCGACGCCGCCAACCCGGAAGTAATTGAACATCATTCGCTGCCCGGTCAGGTCCTCAAGGAGGTCCTGGACGAGTTCCCGGTCCCGAAACCCGTACATAAATGTAGCATTGAACTCGCCGCTGACGTCCAGCGCGTACATCGCAGTAAACAACAAGTGCGAGAGAATCCGAGACAATTCGGCACTCATCGTCCGGACGACTTGGGCATACTCAGGGACGTCGATACCGGCTAGGTCTTCGATGATGCGGGCGTACGCCCACTCGTTCAGGAGACCCGCACCGCCCCAGTCCCAGCGGTCTGGGTACGGCATAATCTGGTGGCGGTAGGTCCCCTGCTGGCACATCTGTTCTTCACACCGGTGTATGTACCCGATATCCGGCTCGACATCGGCAATTGTCTCTCCATCCAGTTCGACGTTCAAATGAAGGACTCCGTGAGTCGACGGATGGTGCGGTCCGATGTTGATGTGCATCGTGTCAGGTCCCTCACGGTGATCCTCCTGAAGCGGATTCGCGTGCTCGGACAGCGGCACGATCTGGGACCGTGTCTGATCATAGTCCAGCGACAACGGATGTCCCTGCCAGGTCTCCGGCAGCAGGATCCGCCGCAGATCCGGGTGATCCGCGTATTCGATACCGACTAGATCGTAGGCCTCCCGTTCGTGCCACGCAGCAGTCTGGTAGACCGGTGTCGCCGACTCGCTGACGGGATCGTCTTTCGCCGTCGGGACAACGACCGACAACTCGCGCGTCCGATCGTCGTAACTGGTGAGGTGATAGATCGTCTCGAAGCGGTCTTCGTACTCTTGGGCAGTCACACACGAACAGTGGTCGAATCCTGCCGCCGAGCGAAGTGTCGAGAGGACGCTCTGCACTCGGTCAGCGCGGATCACGACCGCGGGAGCGTTGTCGTGTGTTTCACGACTGACGATGGCGTCGGTTGGGAGGGCGGTGACCGCCTCAGACGGGGGCTGCCGGGCGGTCGAGCGGTGATGCTGAGACATCGTCCTCACGTATCAGTTCCAGATTTGGCCGGGTAGGCGCGTCGCCTCACCAGTGGTGTGATATAAATACTATAGTAGCGTTTGCAAGTTTTTACTTACTCGATCGCACGACTGCGTGCGATCGGATATGCAATCAGTTGCAAACGCTACTATAGTGGGCGTTCGGAACTGTCTTTTTCTCGTTGCGCCGCGGCGGTGAGCGGCGCCACGGTAGTGATTTATTTCCGACGTGATACAACTCGTCGTATGCGGTATCTCACGGTGAAAATCAAGCCAAACGAGGGAGGCGCATTTCATCCACTCGGAGATGAGCTCACGGAATCACCGGACATCGACCGAAGAGCCATTCATCACGTCGAACTGCTGGTCGACGAGACGGTGTTATTACTGGCCGAAGCGAGCGGCAGTCAAGACCGATACGAACAGATTATGGCCGAATCCCCGCACGTGATCGATTATCTCGTCGCTGGAGACGACCGGTGGATGGCTGTGAGTCAATTCGAACCGACCGACGAAGTCCGACGGGCACTGACACTCCAGCAAGAATCGTTTCTAGTGGTCGATACGCCGATGCACTTTACCTCGGAGGATCACCTCAAGATCACGTACCTCGGGACGGAAGACAGCTTCAGAACGCTGTTCGACTACACTGACGAGTTGGATTCGATGGCGGTCGACATTCTCAATATGGGAGAGTACGAGGCCGACGAGTCGTCACTCAGTCGGATGATCACAGCCCGGCAAGAAGAAGTCCTTGAGACAGCCGTGGAGTTAGGATACTACACCGAACCACGTCAAGCATCACTTGAAGAGATCGGTGAAGCTGTCGGGATATCACCTGGAACAGTGGGTGAACACCTTCGAAAAGTCGAAGAACGCGTCTTCAGAGAGATCGTCCGCTGACGTGATTTCAGAAACTCACTCGGCGTGGTTTCGTGACTGGGTTCCGGAAACCGGACGTACCTCCTGACCGATTGAGTCGTGGCTCGGGGACTACGCTGATGTGATCGGGCTCATGGCTGAAATATAAATGGCCTCACCGCTACGGCAGTCCGCCTATTCGGATGCATCGTGTATTTTCAGACATCAATACCCCGTTGACGCGTGAGCAGAGTATCCGAATCGCTCGCCTTCCCAACCAATACCGATGTCAGCAACACCACAATCCACAGATACTGACGCATCGTTGCTTACAATCCCCAACGTCGAATCCTCCTCCCGGGAGGTAAATGGCGTCCAACTACACGTCGTAACGGCTGGCGACCCTGACGCACCCCTCGTCGTCTTGTTACACGGCCACCCGGATTTCTGGTACGGGTGGCGCCACCAGATCGGTCCGCTCGTCAAAGGTGGCTATCGCGTGGTAGTCCCGGATCAGCGGGGCTGTAACCTGAGCGAGGCACCTGATGGAATCGACGCCTACCGGATGTCGAATCTCGTCGCTGATGTTCGTGAATTAATCCACAGTGAGGGACGCGAGTCGGCCCATATAGTTGGGCACGATTTCGGCGCGTTCGTGGCCTGGAACGTCGCTCTTCGCGAACCAACGATCGTCGATCGACTCGGGATCTGTAATGTTCCGCACCCGACGGTGTATCGAGAGACGCTCCGCTCCAGTCTCCGCCAGATCACCCGGAGTTGGTACGTCTGGTTCTACCAGCTCCCGAAGCTCCCTGAGTGGATGCTACGCCGGAACGAGATGGATAATATGGTTGCGACGCTCGAGGTATCCTCGAATGAGGGAACGTTCGACGATGAAGCGATCGCACGGTATCAGGCGGCGTGGCAACATACTGGTATTGAACCACGTATCAACTGGTACCGTGGATTCCGGCGATCGGAGCGTCCCCCACGTGACACCGTGGTCCAGCCGACGCTGATCTGTTGGGGTGAAGATGACGTCGGACTCGTCTCGTCGATGGCCGAACGGAGTCTCAAATACTGTGAGGCCGGTCGGCTCAGAACGTTTCCTGACGCGTCACATTGGGTGCATCACGAGCGCAAGGCAGTTACCGACGAATTACTCGACCACCTCTCGTGAGTGAGCCGTCATTCGATTACACTCACAGCAAATCGAGCCTGCAGCAGGGCTTGATACTGAAGCCGTTGTTTCAGCTTAGTTTGCTGTTAATACTCTGTTCTGACAAGGCTCGTCTATGGATTCGGTCTCCCTGTCCTCCCTCAGCGATTGTGAGGTAATGACAACTGACGGAACAAAACTCGGTACGCTCGATAACATCACGCTGAACCCCAACACAGGTGAACTCGAATTTCTCTGCGTCAATCCGAGCGGCAAGGAGTCAGCCGGATTCCCACGAATGGGGAATGGCCAAGTGGTCGTCTCCGTCGACAGAGTCGAAACGGCACAAGAGTACCTCATCGTGAATGTACCCGGGCAATCTTTGGATGCAGCCGTGGACGGTTAGGTCGGTGAGTAAACTACCCCGCCTTACTCGCTCGCCGTTGGGCTCGCTTGTTGAGGGCGGGGCTTTCCCCGTGGTTACGGTTTCCATCCGCCCCCGTGTATGGACGTGGCGCGGTTCACGGCGGCAGGACGAGCACGCGGAGGGGATTCCTGCGCGGTGTTTCGTCCCGTGGTCGAAGTCCGAAGCCGTCTCACCCGACTTTAATTTCCAGTGTTCTCGGCCATTCGTCTGGCTTCGTTGTCCCCGGATTCAGGGCCGGTCTACGGCGGCCCCTCCACGCGGTCCGTTTTGATCCCCGTGGAGTGTAACAGGGTCTGTCTCGGGGCGTGTTAAACCTATGCGAACGCGCTTCCTCCCCGCCCTGCTCACTTCGCTCGCTGAGGACGAGGCCTCCGCGCTACCGAACGGTGAATGAACAAGACTTGTATAGATCTGAGGAGTATCGGCGGCTATGCCCTCCCGTCGAAGGTTTCTCACGGTCTGTACCGCTGGCATCTGTCTGACGGCTGGCTGTGCGGCGCTGAATTCATCTCCCAGTATTCCCCGTGAGGCGCAGATTCTTGACGAGCGAACGACGATCGATTCGGGCGAGTATCACGTGTGGAAGCTTTCTGAGCCTATCAGCAGTGCTTCACTTCCATCGGACGATGATATCTATATATTTAGTTATGAGTTCGTGGTCGAGAAGGGGCCAGCGATCGTACTCGCAGCTACCACCAGCGACTCGCTCAAACGCCGAGAGACCGATGGCCACTACCGGGTGTGGGGAGGAACTCGAACACAGGGCCAGCAGGGAGCAACAAGCAAATCGATGCCAAAAGCGTTACTCGAACTACTCGTTGCCGACAACCAATATATTGGCTCGGAAACCCCGCCGCCCAATCGCAGTGCAGCGACAGTTCACGTCCAGGCTTACATCAGCACTCCTAAACAGAACTGAGTGGTGGTAACCCCGTTTGCCTGAACTCCTCTGGAACTCATCTGTTTTGGACTAATTGATGTTCGAACCCTCTAACTTATCGATTTAGATACCTGCACTGATCGCGCCAACTAGTTCAACAAGTGCGTATACGATAGCGACGCTGCCAAACATCAGTCCTATTGTCCCCAGTAATTGGTTTCGTGGGGCCGTGGTCGTTTGTGCTACAACCAATAGGGCTATCAGTGCAACGAGAACGGCGAGTAGTCGGTCAGTTCGTTCGGTCATATGGCAACGCACCAACTGTTTAGTGTAAGACGAGTAGCGGTGTTTCAGGCCAATCCCCAGTGACAACAGTAGCGCTGTGGCAGTCATCTTCAGACCCTCTAGCAGCGTCAATTGTAGCGTCTTTCCACTCGCTCTCGGCTATTTTGGCCCGAACAGTCCAGCGCTGTGCATCAGAATTCTCGTTCCACTCGTTGATGGTGTACTCTGGTTGTTCTAGTTCCGATCCCGGATCAAGTGGATACGATGCCTGATGGACAAGAGTGCCGTTACGGAGGACTTCGAGCGAGACGTTGAATGAGTCTGCAATACTGTTCGCCAGCGCGAACGCTCCAAGCGTGTCGGATCGCATCCCGAGTTCGGCTTCGAGAGTCGCACATCCTGTTACTGATGTGAGGGCTGTCGTACTGATAGTGGCGAGGGCCTGACGGCGATTCATATCGTTGCTAAGCCGAAAATACGTAAGTGCCTTCTGCAGAACTGATACATACAGTGAGTATAGTGAACAAATTGATCGAACAGAGATTGGTCACGACGTTACTTGTTTGACGCTCTCAAGAACAGGTAGTAACTTGGAATGATCGTTTGATACTTTCTTACGAATTTCGGTCGATCCACGCACAGAAGTCGTCGAAATCGTTCGCACCTGCGTCCTCGGCAATCTCTCGAAGGGTTCCGATCCGAAGTTCATCGTGGAGCGGCACAGTTACCTGCCGTTGGTCGTCCTTGTTGGTCGGGTGCTCGTAGTACAGTTGGGCGTGGTCGCCGGTCGTTCGACGCCAATCGAATCCGCCATCGTTGACGAGGACCTTGACCACTTCTCGTCCGGAGAACGTCCGTCTCCCCATTACTCCAAAACGTCCGGTGGACCCTGCTCACCGGTCGTATTATCCTCGGGATCGATTCCCACCTCTTTGAGTTCCTCGTCTGTGGGTTCGCGTCCGGCCTCACCCTTTCGTAGGGCAACAGCGTCATCGAGGTTTTCCAGTGCCGACATTCGTGAGGCCCCCTGAGTCGTCACTCCCGTTTCGACGTCTTTGGCGATCCACCCATCGTCCTCACGCCAGAGACGGATTTCGTCTTCGTGGTTGTCGCCGTCCCACGTTGAGGTAGCCATTACCGTTTGTTACGGGATGAAGAGAATAAGTATTTGGTCCGATCGGGTTCTTCGGCGTTCCTACGGCAGCCAAACCGGTGTTGAAAACCTCCGCCGAGTTCCTCGCACGAGAGGCGACGAATCGTTCAGTATGCACACAGGTTCTCACGGCTGATCCGGCTGTGAAGTCGTGAAATAATCCCGTGACAAGTCTTCTATGACACCCTGTGAGTGAGATCGATTCGATCTCACCCACGGTGGTCGCTCAAGGTTGGCGTCGCCTGATTCAAACTCGAACGTGATCCGGTACGTCGTCGGTTCGTCGCTGAACGACCTGACCAGCACGTACTCCGCGTACGTTCCCGCAGGTTCTGTAGTGTCCCAGGAGACGTTCGCCGATGTGACTACGTGCGAGTTAGCGTCAGTCCGTACCTCACCCGAGGCGTCTGTAACTCGGTACGGCTCCCGTCCGTCGTACCATCCTGACCGTGGCTTATAGACTGTCCCGTCCGACGAATCAGACCCTTCGGCCTCGTACCCGGCGACGGCTAGATTGTTTACGAACACCGATGCTGTGCCTGACACCGGCTGCGTGACGCCGGTGCCGTTCTCTTTGACGATGACTGCCACGCTGTCACCGTCCCGATCTGAACCGACGAGTACGCGATCCTCATCCTCAGCAATCAGTTCTCGTTGCTGCTCGGCGGTATCACTCCCTTCAATCGTCCGCTTGCGGTAGACCGGGCCAGTTGCGTTGGGCTGGTAGGCCGCTGCAACAACGTCGCCATCGACAACCCGCTGGTACCATGCGCCATCAGCAGTTACCACGCCGTCGAATGCCAGTCTCACCTGTCCGTCGACGACGAGACTTCCCGTCGCGCTGAACTCGTCTGTCTCACCAACGGTGAATCGATCGCTCGGAGTGTTCGCTGCGTGTGGTTCGGTCATCGTAAACGGATACACGGCAGAGAGGACGAGGCTGAAACAGACCACTGCAAGCATACCAATCAGGACACCGGCAGTCCGACGCTTCATATGCGTCCGCAGAAGTCAGTGGGGTGCCTGTATCAACCCATCGGAAAGTAAAATGCGGGTCTCATCGACGCTGTGCGTCCTCGTGGTATTGGTCGGTGAGGAGACGTTGGGACTTCCCGGCGACACTGACCGTCATTTCAGCGCTTTATATGCGGAACAGGCGCAATACCACGGCCTTCAGGCCGTGGATACGCGCCGTCACTTAGTGACACTTCCCACCGACAATTGCATAGCCGAGTTTCTAATCCATACGTTCAAGTGGCAAAACCCGCGATACTGTGGTAAGGTCAGGTCGGAACGGAGCGGATTCCGAACGACCTTCGGAGGCGGCCAACCCGCCACCCAATGAGACAATATCCGGAACGCCGACGTGGTGAACGCGAATCCCAGAAAGGTTCGTCTTGTGCCCGTCGGTCGAGCAAGGTTCAAGATAACTCCGAGTCCGGCGACGTGTCAGCGACTCCCGCTGGCAAAAACAACAGATGGGAGTCAACGACGCCGAGGATAGGAGTAACAGCCGCTTGGCACGGCTAGACAGCCACCGACCACGACGACTGGGTTAGACGCGGACTCCCGTGAAGTGGCGGCGTCCATGGTTGCAGACCTGAAACTCCCACCGCTCGGGATTCCTCCGCGTTCACGCGGAGGAGGATGTCAATAAGGCACTTTTGTTGGCAGCCTCGCTAGTGAATCGGGGCTCGAACGTTCAGGACGGCAGAGCACGCCTCAGATATTCAGACACGTCGTTTCCGCTAGGTACAATTCCACCAACGCCAAGTCAGTATAGTTTGAGAGATGCGATATGGCTCGTGACTTTACCTTCAGAAATTTCTTGCAAGAAGTAGGGATGCGTCTCGGTGCTGCCGTCGTTGTCGTCAGCGTCTTCCTCGGAGTCGGGTATTTCAACCGGACTGACTTCCTCGGGCTCTCCAGCTTTCTTGGCACCCAAGCTATAGTAGCGTTTGCAAGTCTTCACTCACACGATCGCACGACTGCGTGCAATCGAATGAGCAATAAGTTGCAAACGCTACTATAGTTTCTTTGCTATCTCATTATTACTCATCGGACTCATTTCCCTGAGTTGGATCGGTATCCAGCGATATAGGGAATGACACTCGCTTCGGACCGACTCTTGACGTACGCCCGTGACGTCGCCGGGCTTGTGGGCATCGCGCTGATGCTCGCCGGGATCCAGTACTACGCACTACTCCCCGTTCGGGACGCACTCGTGTTTGATCACGGGCGGGTCCGTGGCTATACGTTGCTCACCGCAGCGTACGTCCACACCTCCGAGACATACCTCCTTCAGAACCTGGACGCGTACCTCCGCATCGTCGAGTTCCCGTACCTGTACAGTGTAGCGCGCCACGGGCGACGCTGGTTCTGGCGAACCACACTTGCCCTGCTGTTCGTCCTTCCGATCCTCACCAGCTACGCGTTGCTTCCAGTCCTGTATCCGGGCGTTACGCCTGTCACGTACGGTTTTTCAGACATTGCGGCTGGTTTTGCGGGAGTCCTCATCGTCGCCGTCGGACGCTACGTACAAGCCCGCCACAGTACCACCGTCGCGTGGGCAGTTAGTTGTACAGGCGGCGCGCTCGTCGTCGCCGGTGGCTGGTACCTCACAGCCCCACGCTCACAGTCGGATGCCCGCACTTGACTCGCGTGGGTGCCGGAAACAGTCGTGTTTGGCCTCACTGGCGTCGTCCTCGGCACGCTGCTCTGGGATTTCTTCCCACCGCTGTCAGCGCTCAATGCTGCCGGCCCGACAACGAATCTTTTGGGCCACGTCGCCGGGCTCGGCCGGGGAGTCGTGCTTGCCGCCAGCCTGCACGTACTCGAACAGAACGGAGCCTTCGATAAGTGATTTTCATCCCGAGTCTCTATGAGCGAATACGCTCACGCAAGGTATTGTGAATTGCTCAGTACATCAGGAAGCTGTCTCGACACCACGGCAGGCAGCGGTTGCGTCACAGGCGTCGACGAACCGTACTGTCTCGATCACTCACCGAAATCCGAATGACAAACCGGTCAGCAGCGGCAGAATTTATTGAGTACGCCGACTGTTTGGCGGTATGTGGAAGCCCTCCATCCACACAGTCCTGTTCGACCGGAACCACCAGTTGCGGCGTCCGTTCCGGGTCGTTTGGAACGAATCTGACCGACGTCCCCGCTCCCCCGTTCGTCTCACCGCTGGGTTCGTGTTGTTCCTCATACTGGCAGGGGCGGGAAACCAGTTCCGTCCGACGCTCATCTCCGGTGACGGGCCGCTCATCCAGACCGTCAATATGATCAGTCGACAGCTCCCGAACGCTGTTGGACTCACCCTTGCCGTCGTCGTCGCTGCAGTCCTGATCGATCGACGGCGACTCACCGATTTGGGGTTACACGTGGATCAGGGGTGGTGGCGCGGGTTCGGTGGCGGGACCGCACTCGGTGCCGGTATCACACTTCTCTCAGTTGGTGTCGGACTCACAATCGGGTATTACGAGTTTACCGGCGTCGTGACAACGCATCAAGTACTCTGGTGGGTCGTACTCGCAGTCGGTGGGGCTGTCTTCCAGTTGCTATTCGTGATTCCGGAGGAACTGTTCGTCCGAGGATACCTCATTACCAACATTACCGAGGGGTTCGATGGCGTTCGACGGATTCCGAGGTGGGTGGCTGCCGGTATCGGCGTGCTCACAGCCGCTGGGGTGTTTTATGTGACACACGCTGCGGGGAAAGGCCGGGTCTTCGGAGTTATGATGGCCGGGGTATCCCTCCTGCTTGGCCTCGGATACGTTGTCAGTGGAGATCTGTCCGTGCCGATCGGGATTCATTTCGGGGCCAACTTCGCCGGGGTACTCGTCGGGACGAACGCTCAACCGGCAAGTCTCCTCCACATAACGAGCACCACGACCATTCAAGAGTCGATTGCCCTCCCGCTTGAGGCCGTTGTCGTTCGGCTTGCAGGTGCCGTTCTTGGAATCGCACTGGTAGTAGCGTGGTACCGTACTGTATATGGTGGACTTCGCGTCGTCCCCAATCTGGGGCGGCCAACACTTCGGTGGGAACCTGCCACGAACACCTCCGAGGAGTGAGTTCTGCACAGCCTGAGACATTCAATAGGAGCGCCGCCGTCTCGATACCACGGTACGACACACCCCCTAACAAGAGTACGTCCAGTCCCCCAGTACTGACAGGAGCGCCGCTTGGGAGTCACCAACGCAATACGCAAGCGCGGCACCCCGGTTGCTTGGTGACAGTGAGTTGGGGATACTGAATGCAAACCGTGCAGTACATCCAGTCGCGAGTGAGCTTTGAACACAGGCTCCCGTCGTTCGAGCTTGGTGGTATCGAAACGAGGCGGTTGAGGATGACTGACCCCTTTGCCCCACCGGCGGTCAACCCGTTTGCGATCAAGGACATCGAGATTGAGCCACGTCCTCGGGAAGATCTCGTTATCTGGGTGATGTGGATGCGGTCCTGCTCAAGCCCGAAGCCGAGTGCTACGTCCACGAAAACGGCGCTTTGCGGGTTGAACGCAAACTACAGGCGTGGTCGGAGACTGAGAAGGAATCGTCTATATCAACTATCAACTATCAACTATTGCAGTACTGACGAGGGTGTCATAGAACGAGTAGCACACCAAAGAGCAGGGTGAACGCTGAGGTGGATGAGTTCAGCGACCCTGCAAGATGATCCTTCGGTAGACTCGTTCTTTAATGTCGTGGAGACGGAGACGCTAGCACTGTTCGAGCACCTCTCGTTTGAGTTTCTCGAAGAGTTCGACGTGTTCGCCCCGGCGGAGACGGGGCGAACACGAGAGCACCAACCACCAGAGCTGATGCGTGGCTTTCTCCACTGCTACTACAAGGACATCTACGGCATTCGTCCCGTTGAACGAGAGCTTCGGAACAAGATTGTCTGGCTGAGCTGTGGGTTCGATCGACCGCCGTCGAGAGACGCGGTCGATCGATTCCTTACCGACCTCGAACACGCCGTTGACGAGGTCTTTACCCGACTCGTCGAGCAGGCCGCCCGGCGCGGCCTGCTCGACTTGACCTACTGTATCGATTCAACCGACGTGAGGGCGATGCCCGCCGATCAAGACGCGTCGAAGTGCTACGATCCAACCGCTGAGAGTACTACCACGGCTACGGTTGCACGATCGTCTCGACCGGGCAAAAGATCCCGATTGCGGCGGAGTTCACCGAGAGTAAGCAAGCACCAGAGGAGACGGCGATGCGCGTCACGCGTGACGCGCTCGCCGTCGCCACCCCGATCTGGATGGTCGGTGACAGCGCCTACGACACGCTCGACTGGCACGACCACCTGCTGGCCGCAGGAGTCGTGCCAGTCGCTCCGTACAACGCGCGAAACACTGACGATCCGAAAGACATCGAGTACAGGGTCGAAGACCGCATCGAACAACACAGCGAGGACGTACAGCTGAAGCAATCGACGCTAGACGAGACGTACAACCGCCGGACAGGAGCTGAACGAACCAACGAATCAGTGAAGGACTGCGGCCTCGGGCGAACGCACGCCCGAGGCCGCGTTCACGCACGATCGCAGGTGTTCCTTGCGCTGTGCCTTCGTCTTGTCGTCGCAATCACCAACTACGAACGCGGAGACAATCCGGGAAGCACGATCATCACGGTGTGAGAAGAGTTCTATGACACCCTCAAGTTATTGTTGCAAATACACAGGTCGCGTTAAGTTATTGTAGCGTTTGCAACTGATTACTCATCCGATCGCACGCTGTCGTGCGATCGTGTGAGCGAAGACTTGCAAACGCTACTATAGGTACCAATATGGCTGCAGTCACGCGATTTTATTGAAGTGTTCTAGAATGTTGTAGCTGATCGTGTTCTGACGATCAACGGCAAGGAGAACTGAGAAGGCGTATCCTATAGTAGCGTTTGCAACTGATTACTCATCCGATCGCACGCTATCGTGCGATCGTGTGAGCGAAGACTTGCAAACGCTACTATATTTCTCCCGGAGTTACTACCTGTCTTGAGTATATAAATCGGGTTTCTCCAACTCGGAAAATGCTCTTGCAGTCTTGCGTTTCTGCTTAACTTAACGCGACCCGACTTCCTACACAAACTCTCAAACTACTACGCTCGGGAGTACGACCTCGTCGCGGTCGAAGATCTTGACGTTCACGGGATGATGCAACTGCCGTCGAACAGTAGCAACCGAGCGTCGGCGTCGTGGCGGACATTCATCGACTTCCTCAAATACAAATGCGAGCGCGAGGGCACGCACTTCGTGAAAGTCGAACCTGAGGGCACGACGAAAGAGTGTGCCGAGTGCGGGGTTGAGGTTGAGAAAGAACTGTGGGTGCGCGAACATTCCTGCCCGACCTGTGGGTTCGAGACCGACCGCGACGAGAACGCCGCGTACAACGTGCTACAACGCGGGCTTTCAGAGTTAGGCGTGGGACACGCCGAAGTGACGCCTGCGGAGACTGCACTCCCTACGTCCGCGACTGGTGGGTCGTCCACCGTCGTGGATGCAAAGTGCGTCGTTGAAACAGGAAGCCCCACCCTCAAGGAGCGAACGGCGGTAGCCGTGAGCGAGTAGGGTGGGGTAGTTCACTCTATTCTCCTTCCGTATAGGCAGTCTCTCGTTCGCATCGACCGACAGCATCAAGCCGCCTCGTGGAATAGCTCCGGAAACGTGACGGACGACAGACGTGACAGATCGGGTCTCCAGATCAGCCGCCGTCGGGCCCTGACCGTCGGCGGCGCGGCCGCAGTGAGCCTCCTCGCCTCCGGACGGGTCCCGACCATCGACAGCCTGGCGGTGAGCCGAGAACGCACTGTCAGCAACCGTCCGGTCTCGCTCCAGCACCTCCACGACGCGGGGATTACTGGCACGGGCGTGGATGTCGCCGTTCTCGATCCGACCGGCTTCGATCCAAATCACGATGCCATCGCGGGCACAATCGACGCGATCAGGCAGTTCGGTGACGAAAGCGCCGTCGTCGAGGGGACCAGTCACGGTACCGCCGCCGGGGCAGCCGTCGTTCGCCTCGCGCCCGACGCCCGACTCTCGCTGGCGTCCTTTCGCCGACCGTCAGAGTTCGTCGCTGCAATCGAGTGGGCACGGACGCGTGCGGTGGATGTAATCTTGGCCCCGGTTGCGGCCCACGGCACCGCCGCGACGTCCCGGTCTGCGGTCTACAGAGCCGCCCGTCGGGCGGTCGAATCCGGATCTGTCTTCGTCGCGCCGACCGGCAACGCGGCACGCGGTCACTGGGAAGGGCCGTACGGAGCGCTGGCTGACGATGGATCGACACGGCGGCGGCTGCGAATTCGGCCGCGTCCGGGTACCGACTCGATCGCCGGCCGGTTCCGGGCGTGGCTCGTGACCGACCCCGCGATTGAGATCGATCTGACGCTTTCGCTTCTCCGCTCGGTGGACGACGGCCGCCGGTGGAACCTGGTCGCGCTCTCGCAGGCGACGGAGGACCGTCTCGGACAGCGCCTCGTGGCCGACATCTCTCCGGGAACGTACGCGCTTTCAGTCCGCCCGACCAGTAGTGACGGAGGCGGGTCGACAGATCCCGGGAGAGAGAACCCCGACCAGACGGGTCGTGTGTCCGTGACGACAACGACACACGCCCTCGCATCTCCTCGGCCGCTGGGGAGCATCGCAGCCCCCGCGAGCGTTCCCGGCGTCATCGGCGTCGGCGTGACAGCCGACCCGGGGAACGAAGAATCCACCGACGGGGTCGCCGCGGAATCTCCCTCCGGGAACGGGGTGTCACCGTACAGCGGCCGTGGACCGACCGCGCAGGGCCAGATCGGCGTTGATGTTATCGCGCCGCCGGTGCCGTGGGTCGCCGAGGAGGACGCTGGAACGTCTGCGGCGGCCGCGCGGGCCGCTGGCGCCGCGGCGCTGGTATTGGACGCGGCCCCAACTCTCGATACCGCGGAGGTCGCAACCCTCCTCCGTGCTTCGGCGGGTGATGTCGGTCGGTCGGGCCGCGACCTGGCATCCGGTGCGGGTCGGCTGGACGTGACCGCCGCCGTCCAACGTGCCCGGGCACGGTGAACTGGGCGACAATCGCGGAATCGCTTCCCCGTTGCCGCCCGATCAGATCCTCAAAGACTCGCTTGAGCTACGCACGGTTTGATAGGCTTCGTTGCCGTAAGCCCTGACAAAGATGTCATCACCGCTTTCACGACTGGCTCCGCGGACGCGGGCGCCTGACGCCTCGCCAGCAGTGGTCGACGTCGCCGACGACACGGCCGGCGAACTGGTCGACGCGCTGAGTTCGGAGACGGCGCGTCTGCTGTTCAGCAGACTCCACGAGGATCCCGCACCGCCCTCGGAACTCGCTCGCGACCTGGATACCTCCGTGCAGAACGTCCACTATCACCTCTCGAAACTGGAAACCGCGGGCATCGTCGAATCCGTCGGGACCGAACTCTCGGAGAAGGGCAACCAGATGACGGTCTACGGGCCGGCCGCTGATCCGATCGTCTTTGTCGGCACTGCCTCCGCGGCCGAGCGAGACGGGCTCAGCGAGCGCCTCTCCGACTGGGCCGCCGGTCTGGCTGTCCTCGCGCTCACGAGTCTCGCTGTGCAGGTCGCTGCCGAACGGCTGCTCGGCGGGGCTATCGCCTCTCCGTTCGAGCCGGCGAGTCTGGGGGTCGCTGACGGGAACGCGCTGCTGCGCGGCGTCCTGCTTTTCGCCGAACCCGGACTGCTGTTTTTCCTCGGGGGCCTGGTCGTGTTCCTCGCTGTCGCGTTCGCGCAGTCACGGTAGGGATTTGGTACTTTTCGGAACCATACCGCCTGATACTGATTACTCTCGTTTCTTACCGCCGAGCGCCGCCAACGGGGATGGCGCTCGGCGGTAAACAGTGAGAGTAATCAGTATGAACCCCCGTTTTCACTCTTCGAGACTGACCACATCCCTTATAGCCGTGCATATCTGACACAATACAACTGGTATGCAACGACGGACATTTCTCCGTGGGGCTGTCTCAGCCGGTGTGATCGGCAGTGCGGGCTGTCTCGGCCTGGGCGGCGGAAACCCCGACGTCGCGCTCGCTGAACCGGACCGGCAGTACACGAGCGAGGAACTGCCCTATCCCGCCTGGGGACAGCGCGTTCCCGACGTGGCGCTCCCCGCACCGATCGAGGGGGGCGAGATTTCGGTCCGATCCGTGGAGCGGCCGTCTCTCCTCACTTTCTTTTACAGCAATTGTCAGACCGTCTGTCCGGTGCTGATGGGCGCGATGCGGAACGTCCAGGCGCACGCTATCGAGGAAGGGTATGCAGAATCGGTCACGTTCCTCCCGGTCACGTTCGACCCCGAACGCGACGACGCCGAACGCCTGACGGCGTACGCCGAGCAGATGAACGTCGCGCTGGACGCCGGCAACTGGACCTTCCTCAGGCCCGAATCACCCGAACGGGCGAAGGCGACTGTCCAAGAAGAGTTCGGCGTGACGTTCGAGCGCACACATCCCGAGGATATGGATATGTACATGTTCGCTCACACGCCGATGACCTACCTCGTCAACGGCGACGGATACATCGAGCGGGCGTACCGGACCGATTCGCCGGACACGGAACGGATCATCGCGGATCTCGACACGGTGAGGAACCGATGAACCGACGCCGACTACTGACCGCTCTCGGCGGCCTCGGTATCACCGGCGCGAGCGTGATGGCACTCCGTGGAGATTTCTCAGGACTTCCGCTAGGGGGATCGGACAGGCTCCCGCTGGAAGTGAAGACGATCGACGCACGGGGATCTGAAGCGGGTGTGGCCTCGGTCCCACAGCAGGGGCAACCGACGCTGATCGACCTCTTCGCGACGTGGTGTGCCCCGTGCAAAGAACAGATGAACGAGCTATCGACCCTCTACGAGGAGTACGGCGACCGCGTCACGTTCATCTCGATCACGAACGAGCGGCTCGGCGGCACGTTCACCGCGGACGACATCCGCTCGTGGTGGCGCCGGCACCACGGCGAGTGGACGGTCGGCGTCGATCCCGAAAGCGACCTGATGGCGGCGCTGGGCGCCGGCGGAGTTCCGTACCACGCGATCGCTGACGCGTCCGGCGAGATCAGGTGGCAGGACGCGGGACTTTCGCCCGTCGAGACCCTCCGACCGAAACTCGATCAGGTGCTCGACGAGACGTGACCTCCGCTGCCTTCCTCGGGACGCTCGGGTTCGCCGCCGGGGCGGGAATCGCGACGTTCTTCGCGCCGTGTGCGTTCCCGTTGCTTCCGGGCTACGTGGGCTATTACCTCAAGCGGAATAGCGAACAGCCGGCACTCGTCTCCGGCGCGGCAGCCGCGGCGGGTGCGATCGTCACGCTCGGCGGCGTGGCGGCACTCGCGTTCGCCCTGGGAACCCGGCTGACGTCCATTCTGCCCCTGTTCGAGCCACTCATCGGCGCCGCGCTCGTCGTTTTCGGTGTGGCGGTGCTCGCCGGCAAGACCGCACCGACGATCCCGCTGCCGGAACGACCGGAGTCGCTCCTCGGATTCGGAATCTTCGGCGCCGTCTACGCCGTCGCAGCGGCCGGCTGTGTGGTGCCGGTGTTTCTCGGGGTGATCGCGCAGGCGTCGGCGTTGTCGACCGGGCGCGGGCTGGCTGTCCTCGGAACCTACGCCGGGGCCGTCGCGCTCCCGCTGGTCGGTGTGACGTTGCTCACCGACGCCGGCGTCACGGAGTGGCGGAACGTCGGCCGCTATTCCGGCCGACTGAAGCAGGCCGCCGGCATCCTCCTCATCGTCGCGGGCGTCGGCCAGCTTTACCTCTCGATAGTCGTTCTCGACGTGCTCTGACCGCGAAACCTCGGGAATTCAATAGCCTTCCCGACGTCAGTGTAGGCCACGAATGGATAGTCCAGCAGATTCGCCGACGTTGCCAGACGGGACGCGCCTCGGTCGGACGGCGCTTCGCGTGGCCGACCTCGACGCGATGACGGAGTTCTATCGATCGGTCGTCGGTCTCGCGGTGCAAGAGCAGACCCCGGAGACCGCGACACTGGGCGTCGACGGAACGGCGCTGCTCGTCTTGGAACGGACGGACGCCACACAACGGGATCCCGACGCAGCCGGACTCTTTCACAATGCCTTCCGGGTCCCGTCTCGGGCGGCGTTGGGCGACGCCGTGGAACGGATCCGAACCCGCTGGCAACTGGACGGCGCGTCAGACCACCGGGTGAGCGAGGCGCTGTATCTCTCGGATCCCGAGGACAACGGCGTCGAAATCTATCGGGACTTGCCGCGGGACCGGTGGCCTCGCTCCGCCGACGGGACTGTCGAGATGGCGACGCTGCCCCTGGATCTCGACTCGCTCGCCGCCGAGTCGGACGGCGCGAAAAGCGCACCGCCGGAAACGACGCTCGGCCACGTCCACCTCGAAGCGACCGCGATCGGCAACGTTCGGGGTTTCTACGTCGATACACTCGGCTTCGAGGTGCAAATGGACGTCGGCGCCGCGCTCTTTGTATCGGCCGGCGGCTACCACCACCACCTCGGCATCAACACCTGGAACGGGCGCTCGGAACCGGCGTCCGCTCGCGGCCTCGCGTGGTTCGAGGTATTGGTTCCGGATGCAGACGCACTGCAGGCGATTCGGGACCGACTGGGGCAAAGCGGTGTCTCCGTCAGCGACTGGAGCGGTGGGATCGAGTTCACCGACCCGGACGGGATCACTGTCAGGGTGCGAGTCGAGTGACGGGGTTCATCGCGTCCCGACTGATGGAGGTAGTCACCGGCGAACGCCGATCCGCACCGCGAACGGGTACTCCATCTGCGGATACTCCTGTCCGGTGTCCGCGTTCGTCCAGGAGACGGTGAACCGGCCCCAACTCCGGTACGTCCCGGCGGGGACCGCATCGGGAATCCGATACGCCGTCGAGAGCGCGTCGTCTCCCGACACCGACGCCCGATCGATGTTCCGGATCCGCCGATCGACTGACCCCTCTTCGGCCGGTTCCCAGCTGACACTTTCGTACGCGTCGCTCGGAAGCAGCCGACGGCCCGTCGGGGTCTGGAGCCAGAGGACGCTCGGTACGGCACCTCTCGCTTCGAGTTCGAGACCGTCGTCGAGCGGCGGATGATCTCCCGATGTGGACGGGCTGAGCCTGACGACTATCGCCGGCTCATCCACATCCGCCGCTGTCGAGGCAGTCAGTTCGACCGGGAGTCGTCCCTGTCTGGTCTCCTGGGCACGAACGCTGTACATCCTGCCCTCGAATTTCACGTACGGGCGGTCGGAAACGCCCTCCTCGCCCTGAAGTCGCTCCCAGAACGCCGCCGGAACGTCGTCAGTTCGGTATTCGGACCACTCCGGCGGCAGCGCGGGTGCGCGTCGATCCGAGTCGATTGTCCGGGTCAGTAGCCGTCTCACCGGTTCCGAGAGCGATTCCCACGCCACGATAGGATGTCCCCAGAGGTCCTCCTCGGTCAGTTCCCGGACAGAAATCGCGTACGGCGGCCCTGGATCGATCCGCTCGGTTTCGATCCGACTGGTGCCGACCGAGTCTTCGATGTAGTCGTATTCGTCCAGAAACTTCTCGACCCCCGCCGGCAGCACCGAGATCCGGTACTCGTCGCGGGGTGCCTGCGCACTGAAGGCCCCCATCGTTCGGACGAGCTCTCGAACCGGGTCGGCGAAGCTATCGATGTCGTCGTGACGAACTGTGCGACCAGGATCGGCCTCATCGGCGTCGCCCGACGCCAATCGCGCCCGGAAGGTCGGGACTGTGGGATCGAACGAGATGGGGGTGCCCGTCAGTTCGACGTACGGTTGAAACCGATAGCCGATTCCGTGATCGCGGAACCGATCGACACTCTCCAGCACGGACTCGGATACCTGGTCGACCTCGTAGCCGACCTCTCGGGCGGTTTCGAGCACGTCCCGAAAGGACGGATCGAGTTCGGCGGCGGACACGATATCGTCGGGATCGATCACCCGCTCGTCGGGAATCAGTTCGTCCGCATAGAGGAAGTATCTCGACGTTTCGATCCCGACGTCGACGATCGGACCATCCCCTCTTTCCGTCCCAGTCGGATCAGACTCCTCCGCGGTCGATCCACCCGGTGAACCGTTCGTCATCGAGCCGGGCGTGGTGGTGGAGGAACCTGTGGGGGCCGCACAACCGGCGAGACCGGCGCTTCCGAGGGCGAGGACCGAGAGGAGTCGGCGACGGTGCATTGACAGACGTTCGCACTCGACCGATCAAAAACCTGAGCGTGACTCAAACACTCGTTTGAGTTGTTTCGTCGGGCCGCACCCGCGACAGCCGCATCGCGTTGCCGGTCACGCCGATGGTCATCCCGGCGTCACCCGCCAGAACGGCCAACCAGATCGGTACCAGGCCGAAGGGCACACCGATCGCAAGCAGCGCTTTGATTCCCAGACTCGCCCAGATGTTCTGTCTGATGACGCCGTTTGCGTCGTGGGCGAGTTCGTAGAGGTAGGGGAGCTTCGAGAGGTCGTCGGCCATCAGCGCGACGTCGGCGGTTTCCAGAGCGGTATCCGTCCCCGCCGCGCCCATCGCGATCCCGACCGTCGCCGTCGCGAGCGCGGGAGCATCGTTGACGCCGTCGCCCACCATCGCGACCCCGCCATCGTCCGGCGACTCGTCGACGAGTTCCCGGAGTGCCGCCACCTTCTCTTCGGGGAGCAGTTCCGCGCGGAACTCGTCGACGCCGACCCGGTCGGCGATCGCGCGGGCGGTCCGCTCGTTGTCGCCGGTCAGCATCACCGTCCGCTCGACGCCGAGGTCCTTCAGCCGAGCGATCGTCCGCTCGGCTTCCGGTCTGACCTCGTCGGCGACCGCGATGACGCCCTCCAGTTCGTCTTCGGTCCCGACGAGGATCACCGTCTTCCCCTCCGCCTGAAGCTCCGGGACGGTGTCGTCGAGGAGATCGAGGCAGTTGTTCCGCTCACAGAGGCGGCGCGCCGTCGTCGTCACGACCCCGCCGTCGGTCGTGGCGTGGACGTGCGAGAGGTCGAACCCGAACTCCTCGAACAGCCCCGGCTTGCCCGCGAGGTGCGGCGTGCCGCCGAGATCCGCGCGGACGCCCTTCCCGGTCAGACTCTCGAATTCCGCGACCTCGTCGACACCGTCGATTCCCGCGTCGGCGGCGGCGGCCACGATCGCCTCGCCGACCGGATGTTCGCTGCGCTGTTCGAGGCCGCGGGCGCAGCGGAGCACGTCGGCCTCGGTGTTCCCGTTCAGCGGGACGACGTCCGTCACGGCCAGTTCGCCGGTGGTCAGCGTGCCGGTCTTGTCGAAGGCGACGACGTCGACAGCGCCCATCGCCTCTAGGTGTTTCCCGCCCTTGATCAGGACGCCGTTCTTCGCGGCGCTCGTGATTCCGGAGACGACGGAGACCGGCGTCGAGATGACGAACGCGCAGGGGCAGGCCAAAACGAGAAGCGTCAGCCCGTAGACGACCGCGGTTGGCCATCCGACGCCGAAGACGAACGGCGTGCCCAGCGTGACGAGGATGGCGAAGGCGACCACGACCGGCGTGTAGTACGACGCGAACCGCTCGACGAACTGCTCGCGTTCGGTCTGTTTCGCGCCGGCGTCCTCGACCAGTTCGACGATCCGCGAGAGCGTGTTGTCGCTCGCCGTCGCGGTGACACGGATCTCCAGATAGCCACCCTCGTTGATCGTCCCGGCGAACACCTCGTCGCCGACGGTCTTGTCGACGGGCACGCTCTCGCCCGTGATCGGTGCCTGGTTGACCGCGCTCTCGCCCTCGATCACCTCGCCGTCCATCGGGATCTTTTCGCCGGGCCGAACGACCACGACGTCGCCTGGCGTTACCGCGGCGACGGGGACGGTCTCCTCGTCGCCGCCGCGCTTGATCGTCGCCTCGTTCGGCGAGAGATCCATCAGCTCCCGCATCGAGTTTCGCGCCCGGTCCATCGCCTCGTCTTCGAGTAGTTCGGCGACGCTGAACAGGAACGCGAGCGTCGCTGCCTCGAAATACAGCGCCTCGCCGAAGCCGACGCTTGCGAGCAACGCACCGAGGATCGCGACCGACATCAGGAAGTCGATGTCGAGGTTCAGATTGCGCGCCGAGTAGTAACCGTCACGGAGAATCGCCTGTCCGCCGCTGGCGACCGCGAGTAGAAACAGCGCGTCGGCCACGAAGAGTTCGGTGCCCAGCAGGCTCCCGACGGGTGCGTTCCAGGCGACCAGCAGGAACTCGACTGCGAGACCGACGGCGAGGAACGCGCCGCTGATCCACGTCTTGATCCCGCGTTTGCTCGTCCAGATCTCCCCTCTCTCGGCCATCTCCGGGGCGGCGTCCTCGTCTTCGCCTCCCGCGGGGGTATACCCGGCATCCTCGATTGCGTTCACGAGATCCTCCTCTGATACGCGTTCCTCGTCGTAGGAGACCGTCACGCGGCCTGTCGTCGGTCTGGTCTCCCGGGAGCGAATCCCCTCGACGCGGTCGAGCGCGCTCTCGACTTTCCCGGCACAGGTCGGACAGTCCATATCCGGCACGTCGAACGACGCCGCGGCGTCGCTATCGCCGTCGTCGCCGCGCTCCCGACGCTCCGCCCTTCTGTCTTCCTGCGGCCCGGAATCTGCTGTCGTCATAGTGGTTGCTTATTTAAACCAAATGCCTCCGTGTTTATTAATTCAGCTGCTATCTTTCCGGTGATCTATCACAAGATATGGTAAATTATGGGGATAGAATTAATAATCCGACGAGCATTCTGTATCAGCGGAATACCACGACGAAGTATCGAAGGCGCAGAATGTGTGAACAACCCCTGCGCAGTCTTCGAGAATCCTACCAGACCGGCTTTGACGGTGCGGCGCCAACGTCCGCATATGTCCGGAACACCTGATTCGGACGGCCTGACGCGTCGGCGTACACTCGGGATCGGCAGTTCGCTACTCGCGGTGACAGTAGCGGGGTGTACAGGCGGCGACAACGGAGGCGGAGCGGAGACCGAATCCGCGACGGCCACATCGACGGAGACCGAAACACCGACGGAGACCGAAACACCGACGGAGACCGAAACACCGACAGAAACCGAGAAGGCCTCCCTGGAGCCGCTTTCGGTTCCCGAAGAGGCCTCCTGTGCGGTCTGTAATATGATGCCGGCGAAGTTCCCGGACTACAACGCCCAGATTCAGTACGACGCTGCCGACCCACAGTTCTTCTGCTCGAACGGCTGTCTCGCTGCGTTCGTGGCCGACCCCGGTCACTTCGCTGAATCGCACGCGGATGCTGCCATCGCCGCGGCGTTCGTCCACGACCACGACACCACGGAGTGGATCGACGGGGAGGCGGCGACGTACGTACTGGAGATGGACTCCGACCGCGTCGACGACCCGATGCGGATCAATCCGCTCGCGTTCGATACCCGCTCGGATGCGATGGCCTACGTCGAGGAGTACGACGACCTCACCGAAGACGATCTCGCAGCCTTCGGCGACTTCGATCGCGACCTCGCAGAGCAGTATCGCGGGAGCTTCTTCGAGTGATTCGATGCAGTGGGGCGCCGCCGTCGTGGTGTCGTGTCTCCTGCTCGCGGCCGTGTACGGTGGGGCCTTCGCCGTCGATGCCACGCGGGAGCCACAGCCGGTCCCCTTCGGCTCGACGGCGAAATCCGGGCTGACCGCGGAGACAGTGCGGACTACACAGACCGATGGCGCCGTGGTTCCGAAGGCCCAGGTGTCCTACGCGCAGTTCGAGACGGTCGTGGGCTACTACGGTGTCGGCTCGCTCGTCGCGGCGCTCGGTCGCGAAGGGCACCGACAGCAGTTCGGGCCGCCGCTCGGCGTGTTCGTCAGCGACTTCGCCGGCACCGAACCGGCGGTGAGCGAAGCCGGATACCCGATCCCCACCGCCGGTCGTCCCGGTTGGGTCGCTGTCGAGGCGGCCAGTTTCGTCGCGATGCCGTCGCAGAAAGCGACTCCCGGCCGGGTCCTGGTCCCCTTCAGCGACAGGAGCGCTGCCCGGCAGTTCGCCGACCGCGTCGGACGCGACGCGCAGGTCGCGGTCTGGCAGTGGGAGACCGTCCGGGAACGGGTCGACGGGCCGGGCGGAGCGCGTTCCTGGGAAGACACAGTCGCTGCCCGCCAGAGCAAGGCGAACCGAACGGCTGCTGGCCTCGTTTCACTCACTGAACGCCCGGTTTCGATGGTCGTCGGGACCGATGCCCCAGATATCGGGACCGCAGTCGACAGGGCGCCACCGAACACGACGGTGTACGTCCCACCTGGCACGTATCACGAGCGCGTCGAGATCGACCGGCCGATAACGCTCCGCGGCGCGGGCCCCGCCACCACCCTCTCCGCGGGCGGCAACGGGACTGCTGTGACTGTCACGAGCGACCGCGTCGCCGTCACTGACATCGCAATCGATGACGTCGGTACCGCTCGGATCGACATCGATGCGGTCGCCGAAGAGTGGGACAGTCACGTCAGGGGGACCTACGGACGCGGGGATGCCGGCGTTGCAGCGGTGAACACCAGTTCGGTCGTCGTCGCCGACGTTTCGATCCGGACGCCCTCGAACGGGGTGCTGTTGCGCCAGACGGAGCGAAGCTTCGTCGAGAACCTGACTGTCCACGGGACCGCACCGGACGGCGACGGGTATATGGGAGTGATGGCGATGGGGGCAGCGGACGCCATCGTCCGGAACGCCACCGTCGTGGGGACCCTCGACGGTGTCTACGCTCACCGCTCCGACGGACTCGTCGTCCGCGACAGTCGAATGTGCGACCTCCGGTTCGGCGTCCACCTGATGTTCACCTCCGAGAGCCTTCTCGCGGACAACGTCGCCCGCCGGACGGAGACCGGACTCGTGGTGATGACGCGGCCCACCGGAAACGTCCTCGTCGGCAACGACGTCCGGCAGTCGAGTCACGGTATCGTCACGGCCGGGACTGACTCGTACGTCGCGCGGAACCGCCTCGTGGCGAACGACGTAGGCCTGGAGATCGGCACGCGACAGTCGCTCTACCGGCACAACGTCCTTGTTCGGAACGACGTCGGCGCCGATGCGGCGTCGATCGTGGCCTCCAACCGGGTGATCGGCAACGATTTCCTCGGCAACAGCCGCCCGGCGACTGCCACCGGCGGCGCACTGCGCGTCTGGTCCGGCGGCCGGGAGGGGAACTACTGGTCGCGGACGGACGCAGTCCCCGACACGAGAAACCGACCGTATCGCCCGACGAACCCGGTCGATAGCCGCCTGGGTGACCCGGGCGCCGAGCTCCTGTCGAATGCACCGGCAGTCGTCGCGCTGCGCGAACTTCGCGGTACCGTACCGGGGATGCGGAGCGGCGGAATCGTCGATCGACACCCGGAACCCCGACCGGTCAATCCCGACCGATTGGCTCTCGCCCGCACCGCCGGCGCGAACTGTTCGATCGCCCTGACGCAATCACGAACAGCAGATAGACACATAGCACTATGACGGAGAATCCAGTCGTGTCGGCGACGGATATCGACTACGAGTACGGACCAGTATCAGTCCTGCGAGGACTGTCACTCGCTATCGAGGCAGGGTCGGTCGTGGCCGTCGTCGGTCCGAACGGCGGCGGCAAATCGACGCTGCTGCAGACCCTCGCGGGCGTCGCAACGCCGACGAGTGGGACTGTAAAATACCCTGCGACCGGGGATAGCCACCCGGTCGGATACCTCCCGCAGTCGTTCCATCCGCGGGCGGATCTGACGGTCGCAGAAACGGTGGCGTACTACGACCGCCTCGCCGGGACGGGCCCGACCCCGAAGACGCTCGTCGACCAGGTCGGCCTCGGGGCAGTCGCGAACCGTCGGGTGAGAGCTCTTTCCGGCGGAATGCGTCGATTGCTGGGGGTCGCTGTCGCCGCGGCCGGCGATCCCGAATTGCTCGTCCTCGACGAACCGACAAGCGGCCTCGACCGGACGATGACTCGGCGCGTTTTCGACCAGTGTCACTCGCTGGCGACAGATGACCGCAGCGTCGTCATCGCGACACACGACTTGCCTGCCGTCGAAGAGGTTGCCGATCGGACGCTTCTCCTCGACCGCGGTCGACTTCGCCTCGATCGGCAACTGCCGATACGGGACGCCGCGTTTGCAACCGCCTACGACAGCGCTGTCGACGGCGAAATCACGGTCCGAAGCGGGCGTGAAGACCGCGACGATGACTTGACAGGGGGTGTCTGATCGTGAATCCGCTCGACGCTCGACACGTCGTTGCCGTCGCCCGTCGGGAACTCAAGACTACGACACGCAGCCGCGGGACCGTCGTTCTGTTTGGCGGACTCGCGGCGATCCTTCTGGGATTCACCTGGATTGGCGAGGGCCACGCCGCCGGGTTCGCGCCGACGGTCGTCGACCTGCTGACGCCCGTCGAACTCCTGGTCCCCTTGATCGCCTTTGCGAACGGATACCGAGTCTTCGTCGCCGATCGGAAGCGGGGCGAACTCCCGATCCACTCGATCCTCCCCGTCTCGCGCGGATCGGTCGTCCTCGGGACCTTCATCGGTCGGGGAGCGGTCCTCGCGCTCGGCGTTGCTGCCGCGGCGCTGCCGGCGCTGTGTTTCGTGTTGCTCTCCGGTGATGGAGTGAACCCGCTGTACGCGGCACAGCGCGGCGCCGACTCCCCACTGCTTTTCCTCCGTTTCGTCGCGGTCGCGACGTTGCTCGCACTCTGTGCCCTGGCGTTGGCACTCGCGGTGTCGGCAGTGGCAAAGAGCGCCAAAGGGGCCGTGGGACTGTCGCTCGGCCTCTGGGCGGTGTCGGCGACTGGCGCCGACGCCCTCGCGCTTGCGGCGTTGCGACGGGGACTGCTCGGGACGGAGATGCTTCCCACTGCCGTGGTTCTCGGCCCCGGCGGCGCCTACCGGGGTCTGGTCTTCGCAACCGTCCTCGACGCGGCGACCGCGGGGACTGCCGCCATCGCACCGTCGGTCGGTGTGTTGGCGCTTTTCGGCTGGACCGCAGCCGGTCTGACCCTTGCGAGTGCTATGCTTTGGTGATCGTGGCTACTCCGCTGCGGTAAGTCCTTTTTTAGGCGTGGCTGATTGCGGCCCCACTTCTGCTCACACGTATTCCCTGCCGTCCACAGCAGCGTTCGAGAGACGTACCAGACGGCATTTGCCCTAAAACCACCTACGTTCGAACGATGCGACGACGCACGTTTCTCACGACGGCAGCGGGATCAGGGCTCGCAGCATCTGCAGGGTGTCTCGGCAGCGTCGGGACCGTCCTCGGCGACGGTTCGCAGCACACTGTCCTGGGAAAGCCGGAGACGCAGCCCACTCGAAGCGCGAACCTGCCGTATCCGGCGTACGGCGAAAAGCTGCCGGACGCCACGCTTCCAGCCGCGATCGCCGATCGGAACGTCTCCGTCGGCGATCTGGAGACGGCGGTGGTGATGACGTTCTTCTACAGCCACTGCAACACGGTCTGTCCGTTCCTGATCTCATCGATGCGGAAGGTGCAGACGAACGCAATCGAAGCAGGGTACGGGGATCAGGTGACGTTCCTGCCTGTGACGTTCGACCCGGCGCGCGACGACGCCGAGCGCCTCCGCGAGTACGCGGAGATGATGAATGTCGACCTCGACGCGGACGACTGGTATTTCCTCCGGCCTGACGACCACGAGCACGCGAAGGAGGTCGTCGAGGAGCGATACGGCGTCACGTTCGAGAAGACCGGCGCTACTGACAGCAGTATGTACATGTACAACCACCTCGGCCTCCTCCTGGTCGTCAACGCCGAGGGCTACGTGGAGCGTGCCTACACGGGCGACGATCCGAAGGGAACCCGTGTGTGGTCCGCACTCGAGACGGTGCTCCAGGCGTGACGGTGGGACCCGTGTTGCAGGCCGGCGGTACCTGTGTCGCCCCGGGCGCAACCCCGACGACTCGAACGGTCGAACTCGGACTCTTCGTGCTCGTAGGACTGTTCGGGACGGGCCACTGTCTCGGGATGTGTGGACCGCTCGTATCCCTGTACGCTGACCGAATGGAGGACGATAGCGACGGCCCGGCCGCTCGGCGCGACAACTTCCTGACACTGTTCGCCGTCCGACAGCACCTCCTTTTCAACGCAGGCCGGATAGCGATCTATACGGTCCTCGGGGCCGTGTTCGGGCTCGTGGGCGCGCTCCTGTTCACGTCGGCGAGGACCTCGCTCCCGTTCGGAGACGCGATTCGCGCCACCGCCGGCATCGCTGTCGGGGTCACGATCATCGCTGCCGGCATCGGATACCTGTCTGGCGGCGGGACGCGCCGTCTCGGCGGGCTCCCCCTGGTCGATCGGGCATTCCAGCGTGTCCACGCGTGGCTGTCACCGCGGATCGACGAGTGGGTCGGGTCCAAGCGGATCTTCGCCCTCGGCTTCGTCCACGGTTTCCTGCCGTGTCCGCTGCTCTATCCGGCGTTCCTGTATGCCTTCGGCAGAGCCGATCCCACGTTCGGTGCAATCTCACTGGCGGCACTCGGCGCCGGAACCTTCCCGGGGGTGTTTCTCTACGGGACACTGTTTCAGTCACTGGGGACGCAAAACCGTCGCCTCGTCCACCGGGCACTCGGCGCCGTCTTCGTCGTTCTGGGGGCTCACACGTTGTTCACCGGCCTCCGACTGTTCGGGATTGCGGCTCCGCACCTGTTCGGGATTCCACACTACCAACCGCTCCGGTGAGGGCCTCGCCCTCTCGGGCCACCCGGTGACGCGCGGTCTCATAATGACTACTCTCGTCTCTTACCGCCGAGCGCTACCCCCGTTGGCGGCGCTCGGCGGTAAACAGTGAGAGTAATCATTATCAGTCAGCGAAGAGGTCGTCGACCAAGACCACGAAGCGATCGATGAGCCGGTCCGGCAACGATGGCTCGATAGCAGCTAACAGGTCTGCGGTCGCCTCCGGGTCCGAAACCGAGAGTGTGACCCGGTACCCCTCACCGTACTCCTTGTCGAGGAGGTCCTGCTCGCGGAGCCGATCGACGTGATATTCGACCGTGGCGCGTGCGATGCCGACGTCGTCCGCGACGTCCTCCGGGTGTGCCGGACCCTCTTCCAGGAGGACAAAGAGAATCTCCCGCGCCGTCTCCCGGCGCAACAACGCGAGTGCGCTCCGTTGCCACTCGTCGTAGCCGGGCGGGTAGAAATGCGTTCGGCCGTACAGCCGCTTTCGGGCGAGTGCGTCGCCGCGAACGAGCTTCCGGACGTGGTACTGCACCTGACCGGTCGCGAGGTCGAGTTCGCGGGACAGTTCGCTGAAGTGCGCTCCTGGGTGTTCCGCAACGTAGGTCTCGATCCGCTGGCGCTGAGGATGCATAGCTGAGAGAGTGGTTTGCGCTGTGGGACTGCTGTCACCACTAGTGACTGAGTGGACAAACACCGGTTGTTGATTCCCAGTCGCTGGGATTCGGCTGTGTCTCACTGACAGTGTCTCACCGAGTGTGATAGACCGCATACAGGACCAGTACCGCCACGAGGAAATCCAGCGAGTGGCTGAGGAGGTGGTGGATCGTCATCGGAAGGAGTCCGTACGCCGTGGCGAGGCCGACCCCCGTACGAACGACTAGCGCCCCCAGCGCCAGCGTGATCAGGAGGAAGTGGAACTCGCGCCGCCGCCGGTACGCGACGACGCCGAGGAGAAACACGACCAGCGTGCCGATCCCGGCCAGCAGGATCCCGGCGAACAACACCAGCGCGTACTGCTGGTCTATCCACTCCGCCGGGAGGAACGCGAACGCAGCGATCGAAGCGGGTGTCACGCTCACAGCGAGCGGTACTGGCAGCACCGGTTAAATTATTCCCTTCGTTGGGAGCGTGGCCGGACTGGCCGACAGTATGATAATCACTTAGGATAGTAGGTTTTCTATCGTCTATCGGTATCCGTTCGCTCGTATAAAGGAATGAACCGGAATTCGCTCTACTTCACTGGTGAAACCGAGACCGCGATCAAGTCGACGCCGCTCGAACCGGAGGTCGGGGAGGTCGTCGTCGAAACCCGCGTGTCTGCCATCAGCGCCGGCACGGAGTTGCTCGTCTACCGGGGCGAAGCCCCCACGGATCTCCCCGCCGACGAGACGCTCGAGGCACTCGACGGTGACCTCTCGTTTCCGGTCGCCTACGGCTACGCCGCCGTCGGCGACGTCGTCTCGACCGGAAGCGCGGTCGACGACCGGTGGCAGGGGCGGACCGTGTTCGCCTTCCAACCGCATCAGACGCGATTTTCGGCCGATCCCGAGACCCTGATCCCCGTCCCAGAATCGGTCAGCCACGAGGAGATGGCCCTGTTTCCATCCGTCGAGACGGCGACGTCGCTCGTCCTGGACGGCCGCCCGCGGGTCGGCGAGGAAATCGTCGTCTTCGGGGCCGGCGTCGTCGGACTCTGTACGATCGGCATCCTCTCGTCGTTCCCGCTGGCTCGCCTGATTGCGGTCGAACCCCTCTCGAATCGCCGGGAGCACGCCCGTGAGATGGGCGCCGACGTCGCCGTCCCGCCCGATGCACTGGACGACGTGCTCGAACCGAGTACCGGCGACTGCGACGGTGCCGACCTGGTGTATGAACTTTCGGGGCACCCGGCGACTTTGGACGACGCTATCGGCGCGACTGGCTACGACGGCCGCGTGATCGTCGGATCGTGGTACGGCGAGAAACCCGCGATGCTGGATCTCGGGACGTCGTTCCACCGGGACCGGATCTCGCTTGAGTCAAGCCAGGTGAGCACACTCGCTCCGGAATCGCGTGGCAGGTGGACCAGATCGCGCCGGGGCGAGACCGCAGTGAATCGACTTCGAGACCTGGACGTCGGATCGCTCGTTACCCACCGGTTCCCCTTTTCCGAAGCGCCGGAGGCGTACCGACTGCTCGACGAGCGTGACGACGACGTCCTACAGGTCCTGCTCACGTACTCCTGAACAGATGGTGGCGACAAATACAACAGCGCTTCCCGCGCGTAACACACGATGACCCATCCGACCGACACCTACGAACTGACCGTCACGAGAGAGTTCATCGCACAGCATTTCCTCACCGTCCCGGATCCCGGACCGGAAGGGGAAGTCAACAGCCACCACTTCACAGTGGAGTTACGCTTCGCCGGCCCGGAGCTCGGCGAGTACGGCTATCTGGTCGACATCGACGCCGTCGAGAGGATTCTGGACGACCTCGAAGCGCGCTATCGGGACACGCTGCTCAACGATCTGCCGGAGTTCGAGGGGTTGAATCCGAGTATCGAGCACTTCGCGCGGCTCTTCGGCGACCGCGTCGCAGCGGCGCTCGAGGACCCGACACCGACGCGTCTCACCGTTCGGATCTGGGAAGACGACGTCTCGTGGGCGAGTCACACTCGCCGGCTCGATACAGACGGCCACGACGAATGACGCACGCGCGACCGCGGTACCTGGAGGCGAAACGCTCGGTCGACGACCGCGCGCTCTCCCGACGGGTGCGAAATCGGCTCTTGGAGAGGCTCCCTGCCGATCCGCGAGTCCTCGAAATCGGGTGCGGAACGGGAGTATCCGTGCCCCGACTCCGTTCGTGGGGCGTCGACGCGGGACAGTACCGCGGTGTCGATACCGACGAGGGGATCGTCGTCTTTGCCCGCGATGTCCGGCCGAAGACGCTTCGATACGCCGACGATGGTGTCGAGGTCGAGCCGGATGCTCCCGACGCCGATTTCACGGTCGCAGATCTCTCGGTTCGCTTCGAGGTGGGCGATGCACTGGCTGCACTGGACGACGCCACTGATGTCGATCTGGTGTTGGCGGGGGCGTTCGCGGACCTGGTTCCGCTCTCGCGACTCGTTCCGGCCGTCGAGTCCGCACTCCGTCCCGGTGGACTGGCGTATTTCCCGATCACGTTCGACGGCGGCACGATATTCGGGCCGGCGCTCCCCGGGGACGATGCCGTCGAGCGTGCGTATCACGAGGCGATCGATGCTCGGCCCGGCCGGGACGTCCGCGCCGGTCGCCACCTCGCCGAACGCCTGAACGACCGCGACGGCGACCTCCTCGCGATGGCGAGTTCCGACTGGGTGGTCCGACCGCACGGATCCGAATATCCGGCCGACGAGCGTCACTTTCTCTCCCGAATTTTGGGATTCGTCGAGGAGGCAGTTTCGGCTGCTGATCGGCCCGTCCAGGGGTTCGACTCGTGGCTCGCGACGCGGCGGGAACAACTCGCAACCGGGGAGCTGTTCTACGTCGCTCACCAGTACGACTTGCTCTATCGATCTGCGGAGCGGTGAGGCAGATCGGATCACAAGTATTATTTGATCTGTGACAAGTAACACAGATTGATGCCCCTGGTTGGTCCCTCCCCCCGCGAACAGCGACGAGAGCAGACCGAATCGCTCGATGAGCGGTTCTTCCGGAGGCAAAGTCGATGAGCCTCCACGCCGTCGAGGCCATCGACGACGCCGTCGACGCGACGCGAGCGTTCCTCTGGCCCTTCGACCGCGGGCGATGGGGGCGGCTGGCGCTGATCGTCTTTTTCGTCGGCGGCGCCGGCGGCTTTCCCGGCTTTCAGTTCAGCGGCGGTTCGCCCGGGGGAACGGGTCCCGAGGCGCCGAGCGTTTCCAACCCGGCGGATGTCGTCTCCTCCATCAGCGGACCGGAACTGGCCGTGATCGCCGCCGTTTTTGGAGTGGTTGTGCTACTGGTGCTCGGATTCGCCTTCGTCGGGTCGGTGATGGAGTTCGTGCTGTTCGAGTCACTCCGTCAGGAGTCGGTGACGATCCGTGAGTACTGGCGTCGACGATGGAGGCAAGGCGCGCGTCTCTTCGGATTTCGAATCCTTCTGGGCGTGCTCACGCTGGGGACGTTCGGGGTTCTCGCGGTCGCTGTCCTGAGCCCGTACATCTTCGGTGACGGTGGTCTCTCGATCGGCCTCTTTGTGGTGGCACTCCCCGTCTTTCTCGTGGTGCTGCTTGTGAGCAGTCTCGTGGACGGATTCACGACGGTCTTTGTCGTTCCGGTGATGATCGCCGAGGATCGGCGGCTCCTGTCGGCGTGGCGCCGATTTTGGCCCACGCTCACGGGACACTGGAAGCAGTACGCCGCGTACGTGGTGCTCCGTTTCGTCCTCGGAATCGTCGCCGGCATCCTGACCGGAATCGGGACCGTGCTGGGCGCGATCGCGATCGGGATCCCGCTCGGCATCGTCGCCGCCGTCGGCGTCGGTCTGCTCGGCGTCGCGGAGATTATCGGCTGGGCGGTGATCGCGCTCGTGGCGGTTCTGTTCGTGCTCGGACTGCTGGTGATCGGGCTGCTCGTCGCCGTCCCGGTGAAGACGTACTTCCGCTATTACGCGCTGTTCGTGCTCGGGGACACGAACGACGCGTTCGATCTGATCGCCGACCGGCGGCGGACGGTCCGGAGCGAGTAGCCGGTGATCGCCTTTCGGACCGCTACTCGGAGTTTCAGAGGCTGACAGGCGGCGCATCACCCGGATTGCCGCGACGGCGCGCCGCACACCCGCCCTGACCGTCGCGGCCACTCTTCAGATCACAGGCCGTCTGCCTCGGAATCACATAAAAAAGCTCGGTGCTCGTCGTTCGTCAGTACCGCGAGTATCTCTGTCCCAACACCAACCGGACTCACTGCCGACGGTGGATTATTGACGGATCCGTTCGACGGACGGGTATGTCGGAGACAACGACCTCAGAGAGCATTCACGTCGTTGCCGTCTGTGGCAGCCTGCGCGACGGGAGTTACACGCGACGTGCACTCACACGCGCGCTCGACGGAGTGCGAGCGGCGGGCGGGACCGGCGAAGTGCTGGATCTCAGACAGTACCGGCTGCCGCCGTTCGACGCGGACGAGGAACGCCCCGGTGACAGCGTCGCCGTCGTCCGTCGGATCCGGGAAGCCGATGCCGTCCTGCTCGGAACGCCGATGTATCACGGCTCGTATTCTGGGGTTCTCAAGAACGCCCTGGACTACTGCGGTTTCGACGAGTTCGAGGGCAAGACCGTCGGACTCCTCGCGGTTGCCGGCGGAGGATTTCCGGTCGCGGCCCTGGAGCATCTTCGGTCGGTCTGCCGCGCTCTCGACGCGTGGGTGCTTCCCCATCAGGCGGCGTTGCCGAACGTCTCCGCGAAATTCGACGAAGCGGGGATCGTCGACGACGGACTCGACGAACGAGTTCGGATTCTCGGGCGCCGCGTGGTCCAGTACGCCCGGATCGAGCCCGACCCCTCGACGTTCGAAGCCGACGAAAACGTGGGGGCAGACGGATGAGAGTCGCCGCTGGCAATGCTGCGTACCGGGGCCGACTGACCGCGAATGAACAACGGTTTTGCCCCTCGGTCGCGGTCTGACATCGTATGCACGCTATTACGAACAGCGGGTGGATCGAGGTCGTCACCGGGTCGATGTTCTCCGGCAAGACCGAGGAGATCCTCCGACGCCTCCGGCGCGCGGAGATCGCGGGGCAGGAGATCGCCGTGTTCAAACCCGCCGTCGACGACAGGTACGGCGACACCACCGTCGGCTCGCACGTGGGGCGTCAGTGGGAAGCGGACGTCGTCCCCAGCGAGGGCGAGGGCGTCTGGCAGATCCGCGAGGGGCTGAATGGCGAAGACGTCGTCGCCGTCGACGAAGCCAACTTCTTCGGCCGCGAGTTGGTCGACGTCTGTCAGCAGCTCGCCGACGACGGCCGACGGGTTCTCGTCTCCGGCATCGACCAGACCTACCGGGGAGACCCGTTCGAGCCGCTGCCGCAGTTGATGGCCGTCGCGGAGTACGTCGACAAACTGCAGGCGATCTGTTCGGTGTGTGGGGAGCCGGCGACCCGGAACCAGCGGCTCGTAGAGGGTGAGCCCGCTCACGCCGACGAACCCACGATCGTCGTCGGCGCCGACGAGTCCTACGAAGCGCGCTGCCGGAACTGCCATTCGGTCCGGCGGGAATGAGGGGCTGGTAGTCTTGACAACCTGGGTCGAGAATCCCGAGGGCGGCCGCGAACGTGGTCCACGCGGGATCGTGCGGGCGTGGATCGAAGTGGTAGTCCGCCCGCGGCAGTTCTTCAGGAACGGCGTCGCCCCCGGGGATCAGGCCCCAGGACTGGTCTTCGCAGTCGTCGTTGCCACCGTATACGTGACCGGCCTATTCGCCTTTACGCCCGAACGGATTCCGAGTCTCGCCGGTGGCCGGGCGGTCTCTGCAGGGCTTTCGCTCGTCGCTGTCGCCCTGCTGATTGCTCCTGGAACGCTCCACCTGACGGCGGCACTGCAGACGATTATCCTGATCGTGACAGTTCCGGACCGGGGCGGCGTCTCCGAAACGGTGCAGGTGATCGCCTACGCCGCTGCACCCTGTGTGATCTCCGGAGTTCCGTCACCCGCACTCCGGGTCGTCGCTACCTTCTATGCGTCTGCGCTGCTGGTCGTCGGACTACGGGAAGTACACGAGACCACGACGACGCGAGCACTGATCGCTGCGACCGTGCCGGCGACGTTACTCTTCGGCACCGTCTTCGGCGGTATTCCCGCGTTTGAGGACCTCATTCGGTCGATTGGACTGATATGACAAGTCTGGAACACCTCTTCAGCTGACGAGCGGGATTCGACAACCGTTTTAGGCGTGGCATATTTGATACACCCAATGGATTGGATTACGCACGACGAGGACGTTTGGTTCGATTTCAGGGGCAATTCGCCCGAGCAGCTCACGCCCGGTCGCTATTACAAGGGAACTGTGGACGGTTTCGCGGAGTTCGGTGTGTTCGTCGACCTCGCGCGGGGAGTCACCGGCCTGCTCCACCGTAGCGAACTCGATCGCCGCCTCGAGACGCTCGATTGGGAGTCCGGGGATACGGTGTTCGTCCAGGTAAAGAACGTCAGAGACAACGGCAACATCGATCTCGGCTGGTCGATCCGCCAGTCAGAATCGGAGTTCCGCGGGGCGCGCGTTCACGACCCCAACGGTGACGCCGACGGCGAACCGATCGAGAGCGAGGAGGACGATAGCGGGCCGAAGCCCGTCAAGAAGACGCCGAAGGGCGTCTCGACGAAGTCGCGGAGCCAGTCCCCGTCGACTAGCTCCGATACCGGCGACGACGATACGACGTCAGCCTCTGTTGCTCCGGCTACCAACGGGGAGCAAACGGAAGCGGTGACCGCGAGCGGCGACGCCGAGGCCGACGACGAGGGATTCGAGTTCGAGACGGAGGCGACCGATGCCGAGTCCGCTGCGAGTGACGAAAGCGACGAAAGCGACGAAAGCGACGAAAGCGACGAAAGCGACGAAAGCGACGAACCACAATTGCAGGAGCGCGAGGCCGACGTCGAACCCGAGCGGGTTTCGGTCGATTCGCTGGGCGACCGTGTCGACGACCTGGTTCGGATCGAAGGCGAGGTCGTCGGTGCCCGACAGACCGGCGGCCCGACGATATTCGAGATTCGCGACGAAACGGCAGTCGTCGACTGTGCCGCGTTCGTCGAAGCGGGCGTCCGCGCGTACCCTGACGTCGAAGAGGGAGACATCGTGCGTCTCGACGGCGAAGTCGAGATGCGCCGCGGCGAACTCCAGATCGAAACCGAAGACCTGACCGCACTCGAGGGCGACGAGGCCGAGACCGTCGAGACGCGACTCGCAGACGCGCTCTCGGAGAAGGCACGGCCCGACGAGGTCGAACCGCTCGGCGACCACGACGCGGTGGCGGCCGTCACCGATCAACTCACCGACGCCGCCGAGGCGATCCGGACTGCCGTATTGCAGTCGCGGCCGATCGTGGTCCGACACGCCGCCACAGCGGACGGATACGTGGCCGGCGCAGCCATCGAGCGCGCGACGCTGCCGTTGATCCGCGAGGAACACGCCCGCGCGGACGCCGAGTACCACTTCTTCACGCGCCGGCCGCTCGACGACCCGGTCTACGGGATGGACGCCGCCACGAGCGACGTCACGCGGATGCTCCAGGACTCGGAGCGCCACGACGAGAAACTCCCGCTCGTGGTTCTCGTCGGGGTTGGCGGGACCACAGACTCGCTGGACGGTCTCGGCCTCCTGGGGGTCTACGGCGCCTCCCGCATCGTCGTCGACGCCGAAACGGTCGATACCGAAATCGTCGACGAGGCGAGCGTCGTCGTCTCGCCGAGCCTCACCGACGTCGCCGCCGGCGACCTCTCGACGGGCGCCCTGGGCGCGAATCTCGGGGCGGCCGTCAATGCCGACGATCGCGCGGAGTTCGCCCACCTCCCCGCGGTGAGCTACTGGACGGAGACGCCGACGGTGTACGCCGAACTCGCCGCCGAATCCGGGTACGACGCCGATCGCACGCGCGAACTGCGTGAGGCCATCGCCCTGGAAGCGTACTACCAGTCCTACCAGGACAAACGCGAACTCATCACCGACCTCCTGTTCGAGGACGACGGCGGACTCGCCGGCCACGTCTCCGAACAGTTCCGGATCAAACTCGACGATGAGGTCGAGACGGCGGAGGCGAACCTCGAACACCGTGAGATCGACGGGCGTGAGGTTGCTGTCCTCGATGCCGACTCCTACAGCCACAAGTACGACTTCCCGCCGACGTCGCTGCTCGCGGATGCGCTCCACCGGAACGCCGACGAGAGTCGCGCGGCAACCGTCGTCTACGCCACGGACGAACTGTTCGTCCGGACTTCGGACGACGTCGACGTCCGCGCCGCTGCGGCAGATGCGAGTGCAGCCGTTCCCGAAGGCGGCGTAACCGCGGTCGGGATCCGACAGAATCGCGTCGAGTTCCTCTCGGGTGCCCGCGAAGCCGTCGTCGACGCCGTCGCAGAGGCTGTCGTCGACCAACTGTAAGCCGGCTCTTTTCGGTTTTCCGCTCTCGCTTTCGCCGTTTTTCGATTCCCCGGAGCGACACGCTTAACCCCGAAACGGGACGAGAGTTGGCTAATGAATCACCGTCACCCGGGCTACACGGAGGTGAGCCGCCAGTGAGCACTGACGCGGATGCCGACCCGGAGGCGGAACCGGACCCCACGGAGACGGACGCGTTCCGCCGTACCTGCGAGGATCTCGTCGAGCGGATCCTCGACGGCGACGTCGACCGCGAAAGTCTGGAGTCAGCGAAACTCGACGCGTGTTCGACGCACTCCTCGCCGAAGGTCCCGAAGAACACGGCGATCCTCCAACACGCGCCCGACAGTCGCCGCGAGGAAGTGAAGGAAGTCGTCCAGCGGAAGCCTGTGCGGACAGCCTCCGGCGTCTCGCCGGTCGCGATTATGACCTCACCGCATATGTGCCCGCACGGCAAGTGTCTGTACTGCCCGGGCGGGCCGGCCTCGGAGTTCGACTCCGCGCAGTCGTACACCGGCCACGAACCTGCGGCCGCCCGCGGCGAGCAGAACGATTACGACCCGTACGGCCAGGTGACGCTCCGGCTCGAACAACTCAGACATATCGGTCACCCCGTCGACAAGGTCGAACTCATCCTGATGGGCGGGACGATGACGGCGCGGAGCCACGATTACCAGGAGTGGTTCGTCAAGCGCGCTCTCGAGGCACTGAACGACTACGACCTCGACTCCCAGCCGGATCCCGCAGAGGGCAAGTCGTTCAAGCCCGACCCCGAGAATACCGAATTCAGGTATCTCGAGGACGTGATCGCCGAAAACGAGACGGCCGACATCCGGAACGTCGGGACGACGTTCGAGACCAAGCCGGACTGGTGTGATCCCGAACAGATCGATCGGATGCTGGACCTCGGCGCGACGAAGGTCGAAGTCGGCGTCCAGACCACCTACGAGCGCATCAACCGCGAGATGCACCGCGGCCACGGCGTCGACGCCTCGATCGAGGCCAACCGGCGGCTTCGCGACTCGGGATTCAAGGTCGGCTTCCATATGATGCCGGGACAGCCGGGAATGACGAAGGAGATGATTCTCGAAGACTTCCGGCAGCTGTTCGAGCGGGAGGAGTACCGCCCGGACTACCTGAAGATCTACCCGACGCTGGTCGTTCGCGGGACACGGGTGTACGACCAGTGGCGCCGCGACGAGTTCGAGCCACTCGGCAACGAGGAGGCAGCGGAGATCGTCGCCGAGGTGATGGGGATGATCCCCGAGTACACGCGTCTGCAGCGCGTCCAGCGGGACATCCCGGCCGACTTTATTGATGCCGGGGTCTGGAAATCGAATCTCAGACAGCTGGCCGCCCAGCGCGCCGAAGAGAAGGGGATCGAGTCCCGCGACATCCGTGCCCGCGAAGCCGGGATGAACGAGGTCGACCCCGACCCCGAACGGGTGCAGTTGAACGTCACGACCTACGACGTCGCCGGCGGGACCGAACACTTCCTCGCGTTCGAGGATCCGATCGAGGACCTGCTGGTCGGGTTCTGCCGGCTCCGCTTCCCGAACGATCCCGTCAGGCGGGAACTCGAAGACGCCGCGATCGTCCGCGAGCTACACGTTTACGGCAGCGAGGCCGGGATCGGCAGCGGCGAAGGGGAGTGGCAGCACAAGGGGTACGGCCGGCGACTGATCCGCCGCGCCGAGGAGATCGCCGCCGACGCTGGCTACCGGAACCTCGCGATCATCTCGGGGATCGGCGTCCGCGAGTACTACCGGAAGAAACTCGGGTATCACCAGGACGGCCCGTACGTCTCGAAACGGCTCTGATACTGAGCACTCTCACGTTTTTTCGCCGAGCGCCACCCCGGTGACGGCGCTCGGCGGGGAGAGACGAGAGTAATCAGTATGATGGGGCGAACAGTCGGCACGGCAGCAGTCGGGCGAGTCCCCGATTCCCCACGTCGGCGTGCCGAACAACCGCGACACGACGCGGGGCAGTTGTCAGGTCACACCGACCTTGCCCGCGGCTCCGTTTATAAACTCTCAGCCGACCACGTCTTCGGACTACTTGGCGGCGACTCCCGTTCAGGATGTTTCGTCTCGAAGGGACTTGTCCATCGCGATGTGCGGAATCCCGGCCTCCTCGAACTCCTCGCCGGACGCTTCGTAGCCGAGGCGCTCGTAGAACTCTCGAACGTGTGTCTGCGCGTTGAGAACGAACCGTGTGTATCCCGCTGCACGACCCCACGATTCGACGGACTCCATAATACGTCGCCCCCAGCCCTCGCCGCGACTGTCCGCCGCGACGGCGACCCGTTCGACCTTGGCGGTTTTCGGGTCGTCGGACCTCGACGGCGCGTCCCCCTTCCCGGTCACGGGTCGGATCCGTGCTGCACCCACGACATCCCCGCCGTTGTAGGCGACGAAGTGCGTGGCCGGGGCGTCGGGATCGTCGTATTCGTCGTACTCGATCGATTCGTCGACGCCCTGCTCGTCGACGAACACCCGCTGTCGGACTGCGAGAGCGTCGTCGCGCGTGGCCTTCGTGTCTGCGACGAACACGCCAGTGCTGTCGGTCGCAGTACTGGCGCCGGAACCGTGAGTCGTTCCCTCGTCCGATCCGTTCTCGGCGGTCACATCGGGGAGAGCGGACGCAGTACACTGAGCGTTTCGACTCCGCGCTCTCGGTGGAGGCCAGCCAGCGAACTACCGTCATCGATCTCGATGCAACTGTTCGCTGTGGTCACTGTCGACGTAGCGTCTGGAAAAGTGGTGCCGTCTGCAGTCGCCTTCCGGCGACGGAAGCCGGTTTTAGTTACGGACGACGTTCGTCGCGCGCGGGCCCTTGGGGGCCTGCTCGATGTCGAAATCGATGTCCTGTCCTTCTTCGAGATCCGGTCCGCCAACGTCCTCCATGTGGAAGAAAACGTCATCGTCCGAGTCGTCAGTCGAAATGAAACCGTAGCCGCCTGTGTCGTTGAAGAAATCAACCTTACCGTTTGCCATTGCAAACAAACGTACGCCCGGTTCCGGGATAACGCTTCCGAGGGTCACGCTACCACGACCGTCGATTTCGTCGTCGATTGCGAGGGCAGTGCGGGTTTGCCACCGATTTCTCCGATATTGGGGCCTTCAGTATTGATCAACCGTGTGGTGGCCCTCGGTCGTCGTTCCGGAGCGGCCGGATGGACCGACACCTCCATCACGAACCTGAAGGTAGGCTTCCGCCATAATCCCGTAGAGCACGACGAACAGCGCACTGCTGATAGTGTTGGTGGCGATTTCCGAAACGGCCGGCGAAGCAGCCAGCTCGAACACCGCTCCCACGGCTCCCACCACGCCTCCGATGACGCCCGACAGCAGCACGATAACCCCGAGTTTGATCCGATGTCCCCGCGAGAGGTTCCAACTCCGCTTCAGCGCCGAAATCGCCCGTCGATCCTCGACCCCGACGGCGAAGATGAAAAACAGGAAACAGGCGCCCAGGAACAGCCCCGGGAGGACGAAGAACACGAGCCCGACGGAGACCGAGAGCCCGACGATGAAGCCGCCGCCGATCATCGAGACCGATGCGCGGCCGACCCGCCGCGTGTATAGCTCGCGCGGTAGCGTCGCGAGTTCGGTCGCCGGTCGAGCGAGCGCGCGCGAGATGACCACGAAGAACGCGGAACTGAGGAGGGTCGTGAGCACGAACAACAGTGCACCGGCGGTCCCGGAGACGGGAAGCGTCAGCCCGACCATCCCTTCCAACTGGCTCGTTGCCTCCGGCGGAAAGACTCCCAGAAGGGCGGTATTGATCGAGATCTGAGTGAGAAATTGGATCGCGAGCAGGCCGGCGAAGAGCACCAGACCGGTTCGGCTCACTATGCGACTGAAACCGTCAGCCAGTGTACGACCGAGTCGGATCGACATACGCGTGACGGGGATGCGGACCCGCAAAAGGCTACGCAAGACTCAGATCTCGATTTCAGTGTTAGATTCTCACAGATCGATTTGGCAGCCTCGATGACTGCAGTTTCGCTCCGGAGGCGGGGCTGCTTGATTGATCGGCGCCGAAAAAATGTCGGGGTGTGCGACAGCGACTCGTCGCGTTACTCGAAGAGTTCGACGGCCTGCTCGTACCGGGCGCTGGGCTCCTCCCAGTCGACGACGTCAAAGAAGTTGTCGATGAAGTCGCCACGGGCCGGACCGTAGTCGTGGTAGTAGGAGTGTTCCCAGACGTCCAGCGCGAGCACCGGATGGCTGCCCCAGAGCGCGCCCTGGTCGTGCTTGTCGACGACTACGTTGCGCAGCTGGTTCGAGAAGGAGTCGTAGACGAGAAGCGCCCAACCGCTTGCGTTGGACGCTGCGGCCTCGAACTCGCCCTTCCAGGCCTCGTAGGAACCGAAGTCCTCTTCGATGCGGTCGGCGAGCGCCCCGCTGGGCTCGTCGCCGCCCGCCGGCGACATACTCTGCCAGAACAGGTCGTGGAGGATGTGTCCGCTGCCGTTGTGGGTGACGTTCCGAATCGCACCCGCCGACGACGAGAAGTCCCCGGCCTCGCGGTTCTCGGCGAGCGTCTCCTCGGCGGCGTTCCAGCCGTTGACGTAGCCCTGATGGTGCGTGTCGTGATGCCACGTCAGTACCTGTTCGGAGATGTGCGGTTCTAAGGCGTCGTAATCGTACGGGAGGGGATCGAGTTCGTAGCTCATAATTGTACCACCATCTCCTACCACGGGCGGATTCCTGTTAAACGTTAAGAGAGGTGTGCTAACATGTTTACACACCTGCGGCTGTGAGACTACTTCCGGTTTCGTCGCGGCGGGACCAGAGTTTTGCCGAGTCCGGCCCTGGAGCCAGTATGGCACGGATGGGCAATGGTACCCCCGAGACCGACGAACGGAACGTCCGTGGCGACCCGCTGGAACCCTGCAGTCGCGATCCCGAGACCGGCTATCTCAGGGACGGCCACTGCCGGCACCTCCCGCGGGATCCGGGGCGCCACGAGGTGTGTGCGGAGCTCACAGACGAGTTCCTGCAGTACAGCAAGCGCCAGGGAAACGATCTGATCACCCCGCGGCCCGAGTTCGGTTTCCCCGGGTTGTCGGCGGGCGATCGCTGGTGTCTCTGCCTCCCGCGCTGGCTGGAAGCCCACGAGGCCGACTGCGCGCCGCCGGTCGTGCTGGCGGCGACGAACGAGGCCGTCCTGGAGCGCGTGCCGCTGTCGACGCTCGAAGCAAACGCAGTCGAGAAATGAGACAAAAGCGTCAATCGTCGCCGCGGGCCGCCTCGAACATCGAGAGCGCCGCTTCACGTCGTTCGCTGTGGTCGACGATCGGTGCCGGGTAGTCCGGCGCGACACCGTGGCGTTGCGTCGGCGTCAGATCGTCCCACTCGTGGATCAGGTCCGCTTCGGCGTCGCGCAGCTCGGGCACGTGGGTTTTGATGTACTCGGCGTCGGAGTCGTACCGTTCGCCCTGCGTCATCGGATTGAAGATGCGGAAGTACGGTTGAGCGTCGGTCCCCGTCGAGGCCGCCCACTGCCAGCCGCCGTTGTCGTTTGCGGTGTCGTGGTCCGCCAGATATTCGCGGAAGTGGGCGTAGCCCTCGCGCCAGTCGATGAGCAGATCCTTCGTGAGAAACGACGCGACGATCATCCGGACGCGGTTGTGCATATACGCTTCCGATTTCAACTGCCGCATCCCGGCGTCGACGATCGGATACCCGGTCTCGCCGTCCTTCCATGCCTGCAACTCCTCGGGATCGTTTCGCCACTCGATGTCGTGTTCGTACTCGCGGTAGTTCCCTGTCACCACGTTCGGGTTGAAAAACAGGACGTGCGTGTAGAACTCCCGCCACGCGAGCTGTGACTGGAACTCCTCGATCGAGTCGATCCGCTCGTCGTCGGGATCCGCGTCACCATTCGTCTCCACATCCACGATCCGCTCCCGTGCGGACTCGGTCGCGGCGTGCACCTCCCGGATCCCGATCGTCCCGAATTTCAGATCGACGGAGAGCCGAGAGACTGAATCACGGGTCGGATAATCACGATCGTCCTCGTACCGGTAGATGCCGTCCGCACAGAAGGCCTCCAGGCGCTCCCGGGCGGGTTCGGTGCCCGCCTCCGGCACGTCGGCGTCGGGGTCCTCGAATCCCAGTTCATCGATCGTCGGGAGATCGTCGCCCGAGACGTCCGCGAGCGTCTCCGCTCGCGGGGGGGAGATCGGATCCGGCTTCTCCCGCGCCTGCCACTTCCGGCCGAAGTAGGTGAACACCGAATAGGGGTCGCCGTCGTTGGTCGTGATCGATCCGGGCGGGTGGATGATATCGTCGTGGAACGACTCGCGCTCGACGTCGTGCTCGTTGAGTGCCCGCCTGACAGCCGCGTCGCGCTCGCGGGCGAGTCCGGAGTAGTCTCTGTTCCAGACCACCCGATCCGCGTCGTAGGTCGCGGCCAACTCGGGGAGCACCTCGGTCGGGTCCCCGGACGCAACCACGAGATCGGAGCCCCGCTCGCGGTACCACGAACGGAGCGCCGAGAGCGAATCCAGCATATATCGAACCCGAGGATTGCCGGCGTGTTCGAGGACGTCGTCGTCGAAGACGAACACCGGGATGACCGCCCCTCTCGGGGCTGCTCCGTCTGCGTCGCCAGTCGACGCGGCATCTCCCGTCGCCGCCGCGGCGGCCCTCGCCAGCGCCCGGTTGTCCGCCGCCCGGAGATCCTGCCGGTGCCAGTGAATCTGCATACCGGCAGGAAGGGCGCCCTCGCCGTCAACGTAACGGCAGCTTTCCGGAAACAATGGTGTCGCGGCGGGTACGTCACCGATCGACCCGGCGGATCAGTCGCTAATCGGCTCGATTTCGTCCCGGCGACCGTCGAGCACCGCGAACCGTTCGTCGCGACGCCGTTCCAGCAGCTCCAGTAACCGTGCCGCCCAGCGGAGCTTCTTCGCTTTCGCCGCCGAGACCGACGGGTCCTCGAAGTCCCAGCCCACGAACTGGAGTTCCGCGGCGCCGAACTCGTCGGCCAGGAACGCCGCCCTGTCCCCGTCGGTGAAGCCGCCGAAATTGTAGACGGCGTCGACAGGCTCGGCCTGCGTCGTCGCGAGGACGTGCGCCTGGTCGAGTCGCGGCAGCCACGTCTCAAGCAACGGGATGTTATCGCCGTGAGCGTGGGCCGCGACCGGCGTCCCCGCCCCCGTCAGATCGCGCGCCGTCTCCGGATTCTTGTCGAGGTCCGTGACGAACAGATCCACGTCGTAGCCGGCATCAGCGACTGTATCGGCCGCCGTCGATGCAGCGAAGATTCGGTCGGCGTCGGCTACGCGGTCGACTTCCCTTGGGAGCGAAGGACCCGCTCCCACGACTGCGACCGTCTCGCCCGTGCAGTCGAGGCGCTCCAGGTCGAACGGCGTCGCCGATACAGCGAGCACGTCGCGGGCGCGTTCGTCTCCCGTCCGCGGGTAGCCGAAGTCGCGGAGGATCGACTCGTAGATCGGTTCCCAGGTTTCGAATCGCATAGCTACGGCTCACGGGTGTTACGGTGCGGGCCGGAATGGCACCAAGTACCCCTACCCGCGTGCCCTTCCGGCGTCCAGTCGGCCCATTTTAAACGATCCGGCATAAGTTTTCCCGTGTCTGTGCGCGTCTGACGCACCCCTACACCGACAGACCGGGTCACGCGAGCGACGCGGAGATCCGCCGCAGTGCGTCTGCGAGCCCGGCCGACTGATCGTCGACTGCGTCGTCGAGTGCGGTGAGGGCACGCGGTGTCCCGAAGACCACAGCCGTTCGACCGGTCGAATCGGTTGCCGAGAAATTCCCGTTCCCGTCGGCCAGGACGGACTGATTCGGGGCTGCCGAACCCGCCGAAACGACCGTGACGCCAACCTCTGCGGCCGCCGTGGACAGAACGCCGACGTTCCCGTCGGACAGCCCCGTCAGCTCGAACACGCGAACGACGGTTGTCGCTGATGCGGTCCGTGGATCGCTCTCGCCACCAGCCGATTCGGAACTTCCGCCAATGCGTTCGAGATGGCGTTCGGCCTCCCGTGTCGTCGTTACGTCCAGTTCCTCGATACCGACGTCGCCCGTCCGGTGTTCCCGGAGCCGATCGCGGGCGAATTCCTTGCCGATGAGCGCCGCATCTCGTGTCTCGGCCACGTCGTGGGTTCGAATGATGTGAGCCCCTCGTTCGACCGCCATCGACGTCGCCGCGAGCGACACCGGAAGCGCCTCCTCCGTCGAGCGGCCGGCGACCGACCGGAGGAAGTTCTTCCGGTTGATCGACACCAGGATCGGGTAGCCGAGCCCCCGGAACTCCCGGAGTCGCCGGAAGGTCTCCCGGTCGTCTTCGAGCGTCTTTGCCTCGGACCAGCCGCCGAACGCCGGGTCGACGATCGTCTTGTCGGTGAACCCGTTCAGGCCGAGCGCGTCGTAGATGTCGTCGACGTCCTCTATCGCCCCCGGTCGGGTGAGATCCGGCGGCGACGCCATCTTCGCGACCGCGACGTCGTGCTCAGAACAGACTCGCGGCATCTCCGGGTCCGCGAAGCCGCAGATGTCGTTGACCATATCGAAGCCCTGTGAGAGCGCCGCGTCGGCGACTTCGTGGTAGCGGGTCTCGATCGAGAAGATCGCGTCGCCGGAGACGCTTTCGAGCGTTTCGACGGCGGTGTCTAGGCGGTCGAGTTCCTGCTCGGCCGAGAGCACCTCGAATCGCTTGTTCGCAGATTCGAGGCCGACGTCGACGATGTCGGCACCCTCGTCGATCAGTTCCTCGTCGACGTATTCGGCGGCGTCGCCGGGATCGTCGAAGACGCTCGGATCGTACGGTGATTCCTTCGAGACGTTCAGCACGCCCATAATCCGCGGTGGGTGTTCGTCGCCGATCTTCAGGCCGGCGGCGTCCACAGTTCGCATACCCGATGGACGGACGGGAGGCACATATACTGACTGGCCGATTGCCGGCGGGCGGCCCGCGGGCAGATCCACTCGGCGGGACTTTTATCGTCCGCCGACAACGGTGCAGTATGCCGAAGCCGAAAGACGACTTCGAGACGCTCTACCCGTACCGTCTGTACGAGCCCACGGAGATCCTCGATCCGGAGTTGATGTACACCGTCCCAGAGATCGCTCGCCTGCTTCAGGGCCTCGATCCGGCAACGAAACTCGACGCCGACACCGAGGACCGCGTCGTCGCGTGGACGATTCCCTGGCTGATACAACACGCCGACGCGCTGGTGATCAACGACCCCGTCGGCGACGAACCCGGATACTTCGGCCTCGCGGAGGATGCCGACGAGGTCGACGAGATTCCCGAAGACGCCGACGAGACTCGGACGCAGGTCTTCGACGGATAACGGGACGCCGAAACGACGACGGATCAGCGGGTTCGCGCCGCCCTTGCTGCGAGTTCCAGGTCGTCGCCGGGGCGCTCCGTGATACTGGGCCCGTGTCCGACGTAGAGTGCGGTCAGTTCGTCGCCGACCGTGTCCCGGAGCCTGTCGATACTCTCGATGAGGGCCTCCCGATCGCCGCCCTCGAGATCGGTGCGACCGAACGACCCGTTGGCGAAGACGAGATCACCCGCGAAACAGGCGCCGGTCGAGCGGGCGTACAAACAGAGGTGGTCCGGCTTGTGTCCCGGGGTGTGTATCGCCTCGTAGTCGTCGTCGCCGATCGGGACGGTCTCGCCGTCGGCGATAGCGTTGTCAACGTACTCGCTGCCTGGGTCGAACCCCCACGTTTCGACGTCGAACGCCTCCTTCACGGCCGGCACCTTCTCGACGTGGTCCGGGTGGGTGTGGGTCAGATAGAGGCGATCCAGGGAGTCGACGTGGTCTCTGATCCGCGTGACGACGTCGAAGTTCGCGCCCGCGTCGATCAGTGCGGTCGTGTCGCCGGTGGCCAGAAAGACGTTCGCGGTGAACGCCTGGACGTCGCGTGCGAGATTGTGAATCACGGGCGTTGATAGCGGACCCGCCGACTTCCCTCTTTCCGATCCCGCTCGTCACAGCAGGATATCGCCGCTGGATCGAACGCGCCCGGATGTCTCATAGGGATTATCGTAACTGTTTATAGATTCTCGCCGCCCCGTCCGGCCAGAATTCTATGAGGACTTACGATAATCCCTATCACGTTCCGGATACGAACAATCAAGATTCCGGGCCGCGGAGTGACGATCAAGCCAGTATGCGTCAGTATCTCGATCTCGTCCACGACGTCCTCGCAAACGGGGGCTACAAGCCGAACCGAACGGGCGTCGATACGATCTCGGCGTTCAGCCGTCACTACCGGGTGGATCTCTCGGAGGGCTACCCGCTTCTTACGACGAAGGACCTCTCCGGGAGCCGGTGGAACTCGCTGATCCACGAGTTCGTCTGGTATCTCTCGGGCGAGGAACACATCAGAAACCTCCGCGAGGAGACCGGGATCTGGGACGCCTGGGCCGATTACGAGGGCAACCTCGACACCGCCTACGGTCGCTTCTGGCGTCGGTTTCCGGTTCCGGAGGAGGGATTGCCGGGCGAGTCCTGGCCCGACGACGATCACCGCTGGATCAACGACGAAGGGACGTTCGATCAGATCGCGTACGCGCTGGACCAACTGCGCGAGAATCCCAACTCCCGGCGGATCGTCGTCAACGCCTGGCACCCGGCCAACGCCGCCGTCTCGACCCTCCCGCCGTGTCACTACACGTTCGTTCTCAACGTCCAAGGCGAGGAACTGAACGTCCACCTCCACCAGCGTTCGGGCGACGTCGCCCTGGGGATCCCCTTCAATATCGCCGCGTACGCATTGCTCGCAATCGCGATCGCACAACGGACTGGATTCGAACCGGGGACCTTCGCCCACTCCGTCGTCGACACGCACATCTACTGCGGCGCCGGCGAGCGCGGAGAGTGGTACGCGGACAACCTCGACGCGCTGCAGTCGCGACTGGGGTCGGTCGAGGATCGTGGCGACTACAACGACGTCCGGGAGTGGCTCGTGGAGACCGCCCCACCCGAAGCCGAGGGTGAAGAGCGGTACGATCACGTGCCCGGGTTACTCGAACAGTGTTCGCGTGAGCCGCGGGAGCGGCCGGCGATCGAGGTGGCGGACGTCCCCCTGGACGACCTCACGTTCGCGGACGTCGAACTCTCGGGGTACGATGCTGCGCCGGGGATTCGCTTTGCGGTGGCCGAATGACCGCCGACGTCGATATCGTCCTGATCGCCGCCGTCGCGAACAACGGGGTCATCGGCCGCGACGGCGAGATGCCGTGGCACTACGGCGAGGATCTCCGGTTCTTCAAGCGGACCACGACTGGGCATCCGGTGATCGTCGGCCGGAAGACCTACGAGGCCGTCGTCGCGGCACTCGGTGAACCCTTCCCCGAGCGGACGACTGTCGTCCTCTCCTCGCAGTCACTCGATCTCCCGCCCGGTGCGGTACTGGCAAACTCCGTCGAAGAAGCCATCGAGGCCGCCGCTGCCGACGCCGAGGATCGCGGCGTCGACACGGCGTACGTCGCAGGCGGCGGTCGCGTCTACGAGCAGTTTCTCCCGTATGCAGACCGGCTGATCCTCACCGAACTGCACGAGCCCTACGAGGGGGACACCGAGTTTCCGGAGTGGAACGAGTCGGCGTGGGACGAGACAGACAGAGAATCGAGAGCGGCCTTCGATTTCGTGACATACGAACGGCAGCCGTGACAGACGATTTCCCGGAATAGCTGCGTGTTTTGATTTTCGAGCGCGGTTGAGTTTCGGCGGCCTTCGCTCTTCGAGCGTCGCGACCTCGGGTTGCTATTCGCCGACGAACTCGACGCCGGTTATCTCGAACCGCGCGCCACCCTTCGACCCGTTTTTCACCCGGATCTGCCACTCGTGGGCCTCGACGATCTGTCGCACGATATTCAGCCCGAGTCCCGTTCCCTCGTTGCTCGTCGAGAAGCCCTCCTCGAACACTTGGTCGAGTTGAGATTCGGGGATCCCGTTGCCGTCGTCCTCGACGTAGAACCCCTCAGGCAGCTCTCCGACAGTGATCGTTACGTCGCTGCCGCCGTGTTCGATCGCGTTCCGGAAGAGGTTCTCGAACGCCTGTCGGAGCCGGCCAGGATCGGCAGCAACCGTTCGCTCGATGTCGGTTTCGATGGTGGCTTCGGGAGATTCGATCGTCGCCCAGGCACGGGTGGCAAGCTCTTCGACCGAAACCGTCTCCCTGTCGCCGACGCTCCGTCCGCCTCGGGCCATCGCGAGGAGATCCTCGATCAGTTCGTCCATCCGGGCGTGGGCGTCCGCGGCGGCCGTCAGGTGCTCGCTGTCACACTCCTCGCGAGCCAGTTCGAGCCGTCCCTGGGCGACGTTCAACGGGTTCCGGAGATCGTGTGAAATCACCGAGGTGAACTGATCGAGGCGCTCGTTCTGTGCGGCGAGTCGACGTTGCTGCAGTTTGAGGGTCGTGACGTCGTTGATTACGACAACACGACTGTCCCGTCCCCCCTGGCCGGGGTTCGTCGGTGTCACGGACACCTCGTAGTACCGCGTTTCGGACTCGGACTCGTCGATCCTGATGATCTCCTGGATTCGCCCCGTTCCGTCGACGAGATCGGAGAGGGCAGTCGTGGGAACGATCTCCCGAAACCGCGCGCCGATCACGTCCTCGGAGACGCCGAACAGTTCCATTCCGGCCCCATTGATATCCACGACTCTGTCGTGTCGGTCCAGCACGCAGACGGCCGACGAGATGTTCTCGAACACCGTTCGGAGGGCGACCGGGCCGACTTCGGCGAGGCGATAGCGGAACATCGCCACCCAGATCGCGCTTACCGTAACCAGGAGTGAAATCGGTGTGAAATCCGCGGTCATCAACTGCAAGGAGTGGGGAATGTTCGCCGCCCACGGCGCTGCGACGGCGATGATCAGCATCGCACTCTGGCGCCGGTAGAGGTTCGGGGCGGTGACGACGTATCTGAGGAACAGAAACGACCCGAACAATAGCAGTACGTACGTGAACACGACGAAAGCCAGAAATCCCGGCCCCGGAGTCGTCGAGAGTCCTGCGGGGACGGGAGCCGAATAGTCGATCCCGGCCCAGTAGAGATGGTGGCTCGGATTCGTCCAGACGAGGAGTAGAAACGCTCCGGCGAATCCACCGAGAACGGCGGCGGCACGCGTCGGAAACGACTCGACGTAGCCAGTGTAGAGGACCGCGAGGAGGAGAAACCCGACCGGTGAGGCGACGATCCCGAAATACGATATCTGCAACCATCGCAGTTCGGCCATCGGCGTCGAGACGGTCACGAGTCCGAATGACCCGCCTGCCCAGACTACCGCGGCAACACACGTCAGGACCAGCGGTCGTGCCCCGAGAATCTCGCGGTGAGTCCACGCGGAATACGCGATGCCGACGCCTAATATACAGGTCACCGCGAGCAGCGTCAGATATACAGTTTGTAACATCTTGTCAGTCAGTTACTCCCGAGACCGCCACCCCCTCCCGGACGAAATTGTTGAATACACTAACTGTTACTTTCGGTATTCAACGAGGCGGTATAAAAGGCTGTCTGGGCACGACTGCACCAACGAGTAGTTTACACTTTTTCCAGGTGAATCAACCCCAGTACTCCAACACGGTTTCTGTGACCCGTTCGACGGACGGTGGTTTTGTCAGATAGACGTCCGGGTCGACGGAGAGATTCGATTCGGCGTCGACGGCTGAGATAATGCCGACTGGCGTCTCGTATCCCTCGTTTCGAACCTGGCGGATGACTTCTTCTCCGCGTAAATCCGGCATTCGGCGGTCGAAGAACGCGAAGTCGATGTGATCTCCGAATTCCTGCAATGCGGTTTCGCCACTCGTGGCAGTCACGACAGTAAACTCCGCCCCGTACTGTGCCTCGTAGAGGGCCGTCAGTTGCGGGTCATCGTCGACAAACAGGACCGTGGGTTCTGCCTCGTCCGGACTGGAACCACCAGTTGTTTCCTGCGTGGCCATACTATCGAATTTGGTTACAGGAACCTGACGAACCGACCTACAAAATTAGGATTGAAAGGGGATTACAGTTCATTCGGTTTTTGACGGGATGTCGAATGCATATCTCGCTGACTGCGCGGGGCAGTCAAAAATTCAATCCTCCCGCTGCCAGCTACGTATGCCGTCTACTATCCGTATTTTATCGATTTATGACAAGTAATACCTACGCTATTACGAGCAATGAGAACGCCGTTTGCCGCCGGCGGGATTCGAGTCGCACCCTCGGGTCGACTTTCTCCGGAGGCTCTTTTCGACTGACTCCCCTCGTTTTATGTACAGTATCGTTCGTAACAGACGGGTATGGATCCGAATCTCCGCGCACTCGAGGGCATCTCACCGCCGCTTGCGACACCGATGGTCGACGGAGAGATCGACTGGGACTCTTTCGAGCAGTTGCTCACGCACGTCCGCGAAGGCGGCGTCAGCGGTCTCTTCCCGTGCGGGACGACCGGGGAGTCCGCGAGTCTGACCCGGACAGAGCGACGACAGTTGGTCGAACGGACTATCGAATCCGTCGGGGCGGATACCCCGGTCATTGCTGGTGGCAGCGGGACGACCGTCGCTGAGACCGTCGACTGGATCGAAACGCTTGCCGACCTCGGCGTGGACGCTGCCGTCGTCACTGGGCCGTACTTCCACAACTCGAACCGGAACCCGGGACTCGAACGATTCTTCACGAGCGTCGCTGACAGGAGTCCGCTTCCACTGATTCTGTACAATATCCCGTCGTGTGTCGGTGAATCGATTCCGGTCGAGACTGTCGCTTCGCTCGCCACTCACGAGCAGATATCCGGACTGAAGGATTCCAGTGGTGACCTGGCTTACGGCCTTCGGGCGAAGCATCAGACACCGAAGGACTTTCTGCTTTTCCAGGGGTACGACCCGCTTTTGCTCCCCTCCTTGCGAATGGGGTTCGATGGAGGAATCAACGCGCTCGCGAACGTGGTTCCCTCCGTCTATACCGAACTCTATCGGACGACGGCCACCGAGGAAGCTGCACACCAGCACCATCGGATGATCGAACCCCTTTTCGAGGTGTGCAAGCGGGACGGGTTTGCCCCCGCGACGAAAGCATTGCTCGCTGAACGCGATATCATCGCTTCGTCCGACGTGCGACCACCGTTGACTGCAACCGATGTCGATAGTGACCTGAAAATACTCCCTAAAGAGTATGAATATCTGGAGGAGTAGTGCCTAATCCTATCAAATCACATAGTATAAATTTTGAATGGTGATTAAAACACTCTGTATTTGATTATGGTTCAATGAGACCTCAGTAAGCGTAAATTCACGTTAAAATAAATAAAGATTAAATAAGAATATTGATAAATACGATAAAGTACTGTTATTTATATAAAACTGTGATACCATAGGCCCGGTTCATCGTAACAAATGTACGTTTGGTATCTATACTTAGAACTATATAAAATAGAAATCGAGGGGGTGAAAAACGACCTGGTCTCCCATATCCTGGGATATTTATAAATGAACTCGGCATATTTTTTATCCCCACGAGACCGACAGCCAAAATACGACAGACCGGTTCAATCGTCCCAATTACTGAAAGAACGCACCGACGGAGTTATTCTGCGGAACGGATGCTTCGATATGTGGTGTTTCCGTTTGATCGTTCCGGTGAGCTCATCGAATAGTTTCGAATCGATCAGTTGCAGAACTGACCTAAGTCGCCCGACAGCGAGGACTCGGTAGGGTGGGAAAAACGTCCCTCGCGTAGTCGTATTTAGTGATTCCATTCTGGGGTATTTTTAAAAAGGTCAAGGACGTAGCTCCACGTATGACAGACGATCCCTCGGGCGCCTCGGTGAAGACTACCCGGACCTCGCTCGACATCCTCCAGATCATCCGTCGAGAGAAGGGCGCCGATCTGAACGGAATCGCCGACGAACTGGACAAAGCGACGAGTACGGTCCATCGGCATCTGAGGACACTCCAGAGGGCCGGTTTCGTAACCCGGTATGGGGAAACGTTTCATCTGGGACTGAAGTTCCTCGATTTCGGGGAGTACGTCAGGAGCCAGTGGCCGTTGCAGGCGATCGAAGACGCCGTCTCGCAACTCAACGACGAGACCGGCGAAGAAGTGGATTTCCTGACTGAAGATCGTGGCCGGGTGATCACGATCGGCAAATCGTACCGAAAGTACCACAGGATGGTCAGATACTCCGACAGCGGAGACGGTAGTGATCCGGAACGACGTCGGTCTCAGGTTGGTAACTACTATCACATGCACGTGACTGGCGCCGGCAAAGCGATCCTCGCGGAGTTCCCCGATCGGAAAGTCGAACGGATCATCGACCAGTGGGGGTTGCCGGCACGAACTGAAAACACGCTTACTTCCGAGACGGAGTTGTTCGCAGAACTGGAACAGATCCGGGAGCGAGGGTACGCGATCAGCGACGGAGAGTACGCCGAGGGTCTCAGAAGCGTCGCGAAAGTCGTCGAAAATCCGAACGGTGGCGTGTTCGGAGCGTTGAACGTGGCTGGGCCGACCTATCGGATGAACGGAGTCGTGTTGGAGCGGGAGATCCCGAACGCGCTCGAAGAGGCCAGTGAGGCGCTCGAAGAGGCGATCGTCGATCGATCGAGCGTCGTCGAGAGACAACCGCTCGGTTCGACGTGAGGTGCGGAAGGCTTCGCTCGCTTTTCGGATTTCAGGAAACGATCTCCAGGAGGCCTTCGAGCCCGTCGATCTCGTACTTCGGTGATTCCGTGAGCTGGTAGGACGCCCGATGATCCCGGTGGAGGAACGCGGAGTCGATCCCGAGACGGTCGGCCGTCTGGATGTCGACGATGCTGTCACCCACAAAAAGCACCTGATCGCCGCCGAACTCCGTTAAGATCTTTTCGGCGTAGTACGTGTCCGGCTTCCGTCGATCGAGCCCCGCAAGCGTCGGTTCCCGCCCGTAGATCGCATCGAAGTGGGGAGCGAGGTCGAACGCCTCGAGGGAGTTCGTGACCGTCCCTGCCTGATTGTTGCTGACGACTGCGAGCGTGAGGTCCTTCCCTGGCGCATCCAAGATGTTGACGACGCCGACATCGGGGTACGTGCACTTTCGGCCCCGCTCGACTTCCTCGGCCTGTGCCTCCACAGCGAGTTGCTCCCGTCGACGCCAGAACTGTTCGGGTTCGATTCCGAACTCCTCGCAGACGCGACGGACGTTCGCCGCCGAGAGTTTGTCACGTTCGTCACCGGTAATCTCGACCAGGTACTCGACCGTCTCGGCGTCGACGTCCACCACGCCGAATTCGAGAAACGCCTTGCGGACGGCAGTTCGGTGGACGGCCGGGTCTGTCGGCTCGACGAGCACCCCGTCGCTGTCGAAGATGATCGTATCGTAGTTCATATGGAATCCTCTCGTCCGCTCCGGATGTCCGTACCTATGCGCTTCCAATGGAGACATAAGAAATTTTCTCTGAGGCGCTCCCCGGCGGAACAATTAGGTACCCTGCCCAGAGGAGTTGTGGGTAGACGGATGCGTTCGTTCCACCGGCAGCGCCACGGTTTACTGGCAGTCTACACGCTTTCGTACTTTGCGACACGGATCGAACCGCTGGCAGTCGCGCCGTTGGTTCCCGAAATAACGACGTCACTCGAAACGACCTCTGGCGCGGTCGGTACCGCAATGACGGGCCTCTGGGCGGCGTATGCGATCGCACAACTGCCGAGCGGGATCCTGGCGGATCGGTACGGACGACGCCGACTGATACTTTTTGTGCTGCTATGCGGGGCTCTCGGGAGCGTGTTGCTCGCAGCGGCACCGTCGATCTTGATTTTCGCGGTCGTGGTCGTGTTGCTGGGTGGCAGTCTCGGCCTCTACTACAACGTGGGCGTTCTGTCGCTCGACGATCAGTTTGAGGGAACAGGCTGGGCGCTTGGTATCCATCGCATCGGATCACAGGCCGCGGGGCTTGTCGTCCCAATCGTTGCAGCCACGATCAGCGCCTGGTACTCGTGGCGGATCGGACTCCTGCTCGGTGCGGCCGTCGCGCTGCCGGTGGCCGGGTTAGCAGCCGTTTTTGTGGAACCGACGCGGCCGACTGAGCCGACGACTCCGGCCACAGGCTTGCTTGATCAGCTCCGTTCCGGGGTGGGCTATCTGCGAAGGATCGGTTCAATAACGACTGTCGCGGGCATCGGCGAGTTCGTCGCGTTGGCGAACATTACGTTTCTGCCGACGTTTCTCATTCGCTATCACGGCTTCGACTCCGTGCTGGCGGGCGCTGTGTTTTCGCTATACTTTCTGATCGTCAGCGCGACGCATCCGATCGCTGGCTGGTGTGGCGACCGCTTTCGGCCGATTGTGGTCGTCGGTGCCGCGCTCGCAATCGGCGTCATCAGTCACAGTTTCCTCGTCGTCGCATCCACGCGTCCCGCCGTGATCGTCGGTGCGGCGGCTGCGGCTCTGACGATGGGATTCAACGTTCCGTTGCAGTCGAAACTGCTCGCGGCGAGTGACCAAGGCGACCGTGCGGAGTCATTCGGCGTGTTTCGAACCGCATACATCCTGCTTGGCTCTCTCGGCGGAACCGTGACGGGAACGATCGCAGATACGGCTGGATGGGGTCTCGCATATGCGTTTGTGTCTGCGATCCTGCTCGCAGGCCTCGCCCTCCTCCTGATATCTCGGAACTCGCCAGCACTGGGAGGCCACGATGCGGATGAAAGCGTATTCTGAACTGAAGCGGCGCTTGCGAGGGGGGATAGTCTCTCAGGACCGCCATCTCCCGGTACCGGCACAAATATTAAGTATGGAGGAAGCAGAGATTTCGAAGAACATATGGATCCATCGTCGGAGACCAGCGTCTCGCTGCAGGACCTCACGAAGGATTACGGGTCGCTCATCGCGGTCAAAGGGATCGACCTCGAGGTCGAACCTGGGGAGTTCATCGTCATCGTCGGGCCGAGCGGTTGCGGCAAGAGCACGACCCTGCGGATGATTGCAGGGCTCGAAGACATCACGTCGGGGGAACTGTACTTCGACGATCGGTTGATGAACGACACGCCTCCGAAAGACAGGAACGTCGCAATGGTGTTCCAGAACTACGCACTGTACCCGCATATGAGCGCCCGACGGAATATGACGTTCGGGATGAACTCGGGCTCCGAGACGTATTCCAGCGACGAGATCGACGAACGGGTCCGGGAAGCCGCCGACACACTCGGCATCGCAGACCTCCTGGACCGCAAGCCCAAGCAGCTTTCCGGCGGTGAGCGCCAGCGCGTCGCGCTCGGACGGGCACTCGTCAGAGATCCCGACGTACTCCTGCTCGACGAACCCCTCTCGAACCTCGATGCGAAACTCCGGATCGAGATGCGGACCGAACTCGACGAACTCCACCAGGAGCTCGGGACCACGACCGTGTACGTGACACACGATCAGACGGAGGCGATGACGCTCGGCGACAAGGTGGTCGTGATGAACGAAGGGCAGATCCAACAGGTCGACCCGCCGCAGACACTCTATGACTTCCCGGACAACGAGTTCGTCGCGGAGTTCATCGGCTCGCCGCCGATCAACCTGATCCCGGCGGAGCTCCGACAGGAGGGCGGCGATTTTTCCATCGAGGCCCAACACGCCCGTGAGGACTTCGAGATCACCCTGCCCGAGAACGGCGACCTTCGGGGGTTGGAACTCGGCGAAGTCACCTTCGGTATCCGACCCGAGGACATCCATCTCGCGTCCACCTCCGACTTCGAGCAGGAGACCCCGCTGTCGCTTACCGTCGACGTGATCGAACCGCTCGGTGACAGTTCGCTCGTGTACGGGATGATCGGCGAGCAGGAGGTCCGGATTCAACTCGATGCGCACGCCGACGTGTCCCGCGGCGACACGGTATCGCTGGTCTGTAACCCCGAGCGACTCCATCTCTTCGACGCCGAGACCGGTGACGTACTGTATCACTCGGCCCACGCAATCGAGCGAGAAGTTACCGCCTGAGGGGCTTGCGTCTCTCCCGGGCGACGGTTCAGGCGAGGATCCGTTCGAGCCGCCGTTTGCTCACCTCGAGATACTCGAAGTCCGCAGTGTCCAGTTCGATAGAGAGCGTGCCGTCCCAGATTCCCTCCCGAACGGGCTGGAGCGCCGTCGCAAAGTCGAGGCCCCCGTACCCCAGCGGCAGATGTTCGTCTTTCCCCTGATACCCGGTGTCCGGGTGCCGCGTGTCGTTGAGATGGAGATGTGAGACCCGCTCTCCGTGTTCGGTGAGGAACGAGGCCATCTCCGATTCCGTCATTCCCGAGATCGCCGCGTGACCGGTATCGAACGTCATCGAGGTATCCGTTTCCGAAAGCACCACGTCGAAGCCGTGGACGTCGAGTGAGCCGACGTCGTCGTAATGATTCTCCAGGCAGATCTCGAATTCGTGTTCCGCGGCGAACTCATCCAGTTCGCGAACTGAGGGGATGAGCATCGAGTTCAGTTCGTCACGGTCCCAAACGCGTCGCCAAGCGTACGAGTCGGGATGGAGAACCCCCTTCTCGGCGCCCAGTGTAGCTGCGACCTCGATACACCGCTTCAGCTCCTCGACAGCGCCCGTCCGCTGGTGGCGGTGCGGCGAGCCGATGAGCATCGGATATGGGAGGTGGACGAGAAGATCGACATCGTGAGTCGCGAGCGCGTCGGTCACGACGTCGCTATCACGTTCAAGCTGATCACGGTGGGCGTCGCCGTCCATCATCAGTTCGACGTAATCGAAGCCGAGTTCGTCTGCGTGTGCGATCGATTCCGAGTACGCTTCCCGATCGAAACTGACGAATCCTGTTCGCATCAGTCACGTTGTCAGCCCGCGGAAAAGTAGCTCTTTCCCCGCCGATGTCTGATCCGCCCGAATAGTGTCAGGATAATTAAGAAATATTAATACGAATCGGTTCAAAACAGTGCGATGCGACTATGTCACGTAGCCATTCCAACAGAAGCGGAGGCCGTTACTCCCGTCGTCGATTCCTCGTGGCCGGCGGCACCACGGCTGCGATGGGGTTAGCCGGTTGTACGGGAGACGGCGGTTCCGAGGACACCGAAACCGAAGGCGAGGGTGGGTCGACAGCAACGGAGACGGACTCGGAAGGGACCACCGTCGGCGACGCTGGCGAGGAGGAGGTAACTGTGACCTTCTGGCCTGCGTGGGGTGGGTACTACGAAGAGACGTTCACCCAGATGGTGGCGAATTTCGAGGAGGAACACCCGAACATCACCATCGATATGTCCGCCCAGGGCAGTTACGCGGAGTCGCGCTCGGCGCTGTTCAACGCGGCCAACGCGGGCAATCCCCCGGACGTCGGCCATCTCGACAAGGGTGACGCGATCATCGCCAAGGACAGCGGCTTCTTCACGCCGGTCGAGGAGGTCTGGCCCGACATCACCCCCGACGACTACATCGGACCGGCCGTCGGGACGAGCGTCATCGAGGGCACTACGTGGTCGATCCCGTTCAACAACTCCCAGATCGTGATGTACTACAACAAAGATCACTTCGAGGAGGCGGGACTCGACCCCGAGGCCGCCCCCGGAACCTGGGAGGAGATGGCCGACGCCGCGAACACGATCGTCGACGAGGGCGTCGCCGACTACGGCGTCAGCTGGCCGAACCACAACTGGTGGATCAACAGCTGGATGGGCGAACAGGAGCAGTTCGTCTGCGATCAGGAGAACGGCCGCGCGGGCGAGCCGACCGAGGTGTACTACAACAGCGACGCCGCCCAAGAGGTGTTCGACTACTGGATGAACGATCTGGGCGACGCGTACCACAACCCCGGCATCAAGAACTGGGGCGCCTCCGAGCAGGCATTCCAGAACGGCGTCGCGTCGATGCATATGAACTCCTCGGGATCGCTGGCGTACCTCCTCGCTGGGTTCGAGGAGAACGGCATCAACGTCGGGATCGCGCCGCTCCCGGTACCAGGCGACCGTATCGGGCACAGTATGGGCGGCGCCGCGGTCTGGGTCTCCGATAAAGACCGCAGCGACGCCGAGCGGGAGGCGGTCGCGACGTTCCTCCAGGATATGACCGGCCCGGAGCAGCAGGCCTACTACTCCCGGCGGACCGGTTACTTCCCGTCGCACGAGGAGTCCTTCACCATCCTCGAGGATGAGGGCTTCTACGAGGACAACCCCGACAGCTTCAAAGTCTCCTACGAGCAGTACCAAGCGTGGGAGGAACACGCGATGAACCAGGGGATCCTGATGGGCCCGGCCTCGGACATCTACCAGGAGGTCGAGAGCCAGTCCGACGAGATGCTGCAGGGCAGGGCGATCAGCGAGGCGACGGGGGCCATCAAGGAGTTCGGCGACCGGCAGTTGGAACGCTACGAACGGGCCTAACGACGGGGTCGAAATCAGATCCTCATCCACCGGTTTTATGAGCGAAATATATCAATCCAGATGGAAGGCCGCTCTGCTGCTGTTGCCGACACTGTCCGCCAGCGTCGCGTTTCTGTACTACCCCGCGATCGAGACGTTCCGTCTCAGCCTGTACAAGACGGTCGCCGCGGGCGCACGACAGCAGTACGTCGGCCTCGAAAACTTCGAGTGGCTGCTGACCAGCGGCCGGTACCAGTACAGTTTCCTGATCACTCTGGCGTTCGCGGTGGTCGTCGTCGTGGGTTCCCTGGCCATCGCGCTGTATCTGAGCTACCTGATCTACCAGATCGAGTTCGCCAAGTCCTTTTATCTGATCTCGGGCATCCTCTCGTACTCGTTTTCGTTCGCCATCGTAGCGACGATTATGCTGTTTTTGCTCCATCCGACCGTCGGGATCTTCACGTTCGCACTGGAGGCCGCGACCGGGATCAGGTTGGAGTGGCTGTCGAACGACCTCCAGGCGCTGGCCGTCGTCTCGGGGACGACCATCCTGAAGATGATCGGCTACAACGTCATCTTCCTCGTCGGCGCGTTCAGCAGCATCCCCGCGACGATCGACGAGACAGCGAAACTCGACGGCATCGGCCATCTGAAACTGCTGACTCGGGTGTACATCCCGCTGGTCTCGCCGACCATCGGGTTCCTGGTGATTATGAACACCGTCTACGCGTTCTTCCTCCCGTTCCCCGTCATCGACATTATGACCAGCGGCGGTCCGGGGAACACGACGACGGTACTGATCTACGAGCTGTACCAGACCGCGTTCAGCTCCAGCCAGATGGGACTCGCCGCGGCACAGTCGCTCATCCTGTTCGTCCTCGTCGGAGGACTCATGATCGTCCAGTTGATTATGTCTGACCGGTACGCACACTACGGAGGTGGGTGAGATGAGCCCCGTCGACATTCCCGACCTCGAGACGGTCGCGAAGAACGCCCACCTGTACAAGCGCCGGATCAGACGACAGTGGAAGCTCCACGGGACGCTTTTGCTCTCGATTGTCGTCCTCCTGCTGCCGGTGGTGCTCGTGGCACTGATGAGTACACAGACGAAGGGCGAGATCCTGAATTTCACCTTCCTCGGAATCGGGAGTGACGGTCTCAGCAACTACTCGGCGGTGTTGCAGGAACACGGGTTCGCGAACTACCTGAAAAACAGTTTCGTGATGGCCACGCTCATCTCCGTCGGCAAGGTCGGAATTTCGCTTCTGGCAGCGCTGGCCATCGTGTTTTTCGACTTCCGGTTCAAGCGGGCGACGTTCATCTTCATCCTCTTGACGCTGACGCTGCCGGTGCCGATCCGGATCGTCCCCCTGTTCGAGATGATGGTCGATCTGAACTGGAACGACACGATGCTGGCTTTGGTGATGCCGTACTTCGCCAGTGCGACGTCGGTGTTGCTGCTTCGTCAGCACTTCGAGTCGATTTCGGAGTCGATCGTCGAAACCGCGAAACTCGACGGAATCGGCCCGATCAAGTTCTTGGTGTACGTGTTGATTCCGATGTCGAAGAGTATGCTCATCGGCCTGTACGTCATCGCGTTCATCTGGAGTTGGAACCAGTACCTCTGGCCGCTGGTCGCGATCCAATCGGAGAGCAACCAGGTCGTCCAGGTCGGTCTGAAACAGCTCCAGGGTGCGCAGGCGGCCGGCGAGACGCTGTGGGGACTGATTATGGCGGGCACCATCCTCGCGCTGCTCCCGCCGCTCGTCATCCTGATTCTCGCCAACAAGCCGCTGTTGGAGACGTTTAACGTGCAGACGAAGTAGCACCTTCTCGCTCCGTTGCTTCGGGCGATTTCTCCGGGACAATTTCTGTGTTCACATCTGACTTCCACGACCAGTATCCCCTATTTTCACTGGCTCGGCCGGTGTCATACCTGAGTTTGTCTCTTTAAGATGACTGAGAGGTAGTTGTACTGCATCGAACTTTTACATATCATCTCACGAAACACCCGGACAGCACCGATATATTTCACGTATTTTATGTTTCTATGTCCTCCAGTTTCTTTTAAATAACAATAGTACATTTGTTATGATTGTGGAGACTCCTCCCGAATTCCGGTTATAGTTTTGCTGAGCCGAACTGAGGTTGCAGTCTGGCGGGCGGTTTCTCCCCCTATACGTGATGTGTTACCACATACGTTGGAGGCGGATTATCGGCCTTTCCCGGCCTCTGCGGGCCTGTCGGTTTCCGGTCCAGCGACAACCGCCCCTATCGTTTCGTTCAACGAAACTACGCTGAACAGCAAAGAGAATAGGTGAGCGCCGCACCCGGAGAACTCAGAGTTCGGGGTCGTCAAGGTTAACGTAGACACTCTTCTGACGCTGGTAGTGTTCGAGTGCTTCCAGACCCAGATCTTTCCCGAACCCGGACTGTTTGAATCCACCGTATGGGGCGTCAGGAAGAATCGGGCCGTACTCGTTGACGTACACCAGGCCTGCATCCAGGTCGTCTGCGGTCTGGTGGACGAGTGAGGTGCGCTCCGTTCCGATTCCGGAGGCGAGGCCGTACTGTGTCTCGTTTGCGAGTTCGATCGCCTCCTCGTAGTCCTCGAAGGTCATAATCGTCTGCACCGGGCCGAAGATCTCCTCGCTGCCGATCGTCATCTCGTTTGTCACACCGCCGAAGACGGTCGGCTCGACGTACCACCCATCGGATAGTTCGGGGTCGTCGGGGGTGCCGCCGCCACTGAGCAACTCTGCCTCGGTTTTCCCGATCTCGATGTAGTCGCTCACCGTCTCGAATTGGCTCTGTGACGTGAGCGGTCCCATCGTCGTCTCCTCGGATAGCGGGTCTCCAAGCACGTACGATTCGGCGGTATCGACGAACCGCTCTGTGAACTCCTCGGCAATCGATTCGTGCACGAGGGCCCGGGAGAAAGCGTCACAGATCTCGCCGGTGCTGTAGAAGATCCCGTCGGCGACCGCCTGCACGACCTTCTCCAGATCCGCATCCGGGAAGACGATGAACGGGGATTTGCCGCCGAGTTCGAGCGTGACCGGAGCAACCCGTTCCGCGGCGGCCCGCATCACCCCGCTTCCGACGTCGGTGCTGCCGGTGAACGAAACCTTTCGAACGTCGTCGTGTTCGGCGATCGCCTGCCCGACCTCGGATCCCGATCCCGGAACGATGTTGAGGACGCCGTCGGGGAAGATCCCCTCCGAGAGCTGTGCCGCCCGGATCGTCGAGAGCGGGGTGTCGCTCGCAGGCTTCAACACACAGGCGTTACCGGCGGCGAGTGCGGGCCCCAGCTTCCAGGCGGCCGCCCACAGCGGGTAGTTCCACGGGACGATCTGCCCGACGACGCCGTACGGCTCCTGGGTCGTGTACAGATGGAGGTCGTCGCCGGCCGGAACCTCGCTTCCGCGCTGTGCCCGGCAGACGGATGCGTAGAATTCGATGGTATCGATCGCCCCTTCGACTTCGCCGCGCGCCTGCGTGATCGGTTTGCCGCAATCCAGACATTCCAGGAGAGTAAGTTCCTCGACGTGATCCGACAGGACATCGGCCCACTCGAACAGGCGAGCAGACCGGTCGCGGGCGCTCGCCTCCTCCCAGCGATTCTCGAAGGCGTCCCAGGCGCCCTCGACCGCCTCGTCGACCGCCGCGGCACTGCAGTGGGGGATCTCGACGATAGCCTCGTCGATCACCGGATCACGGACCGCCTGCTCCGTTCCGCTGGGCTGATGCTCTCCGCCGATCCACGGACCGAACTCGAACTCGGCTCTCACTTCCTGGTGCTTCGATCGATGTCTATCGGTGACGGTACTGCCCTCTGGTGAGGAACTCGCCATACGGGCATTCTCGTTTCGGAACTCAAAAATCTTTACGCGGCTCTCGGGAGCTTCGGACAAGAATAAGCAATATTCACACTAACAAAAATATTTTATAATAGAGTTGTTCGAGTTTACTACGGATGCAACGAAACAGCTACGCCCAAGCAGAGAGTAATCCGAATCGAAACTGGATCCCCGCCGGCCGGGTGCAACGATGAGTCTCGGCGAGTACACGCTCTCGTTTCCGATCTGGGTCGAGTTCGGGAACGGGAAAAGCAAACGAGCGGGGGAAGTGATCGACGCGAAAGGGTGGAACAGTGCCCTGCTGGTCACCGACCAGGGAATCCGGGCCGCTGGAATCCTCGATGGGGTGGAGGCCTCACTGGAAGCCGAGGGCATCGAATACGACGTCTACGACGGGGTCGAACCGAATCCGACCGCGGAGATGGTACACGATACACTCGATGTCCTGTCGGGTGGCGGATACGACGTCGTCGTCGCTGTCGGCGGCGGCAGCGTCATCGATACGGCGAAGTGTGCGACGCTGATGAAGACCAACTCCGGGAGTCTCGCCGACTACGAGGTCAATACACCGGAAGACGTGACCGCTGGGACGGTCGAGAACCACACCCACCCCCTGATTACGATCCCGACGACTGCCGGCACCGGAAGCGAGGTCGACTACTGGGCCGTGATCACGGCACAGGAGCGGGAGTTCAAGATGGCGATCGGCCAACCGCCGCTGTACCCCGACGGGCCGTATCTCGGCGCGGACGTCTCGCTCGTCGATCCCGAACTGACGGCGTCGCTGCCGCCACGACAGACCGCTGCGACGGGCTTCGATGCGTTCTCACACGCGCTGGAGAACCACGTCGCCGCGGGCGCGCCCGAACTCGTAAAGCCCTACACGAAACACGTGATGGGGCTCGTGCCGGAATACCTGGGTGACGCCTACGAGACGGGGAATATGGAAGCACGCGAACAGATGCTGTTCGGGTCGCACATGGCCGGATTCTGTGAGAACTTCGCCGGCTTCGGCGCGATCCACTCGCTTGCGGAGGTCACCGGCGGGATGTATCCGGAGATCCCCCACGGCGAGGCGATCGCCGTATTCACGCCTCCAGTGATGCGGTACAACCTGGAGGAGTATCCCGGCCGGTACGCCGAGGTCGCTGATGCGATGGGTATCGACGTCTCCGGACTCTCGGACGTCGAAGCCGCTCACGAAGCCGTCGACGCCGTCGAGGCTCTGATCGACGAAGTGGATCTCCCGTCGAGTCTCAGCGAACTGGACGTCGCGGAGGACGATCTCGAAACGATCGCCGAAAAATCACTCGACACCATCGAAATCCACGATAACCCCCGCGACGCCGACGCGGCTGATCTACTCGAAGTCGCCCGCGACGCATACTGATTTAGCCCTCACTCCACTTTCGCCGTCCGCGGAAGGTATATTATAGTAGCGTTTGCAACTGATTACTCATCCGATCGCACGCTATCGTGCGATCGTGTGAGCGAAGACTTGCAAACGCTACTATAGGGATGTCCTGGTGCCGTCATCTGTCTCATCCGTATTCGGCACCGCAACGTCACGCTTCGATTTCGACGTGCGGAGCTGAGATGGTTTATATACGCCTCCGAAGGGTGTACGTGTACTTGTCGCCCTCGTCGACGATGGGGAAGATCGCTTTCCCGGTAGTGTCGCCGCCGAGGATCAACACGTCGGCGTCGTAGAAGTCTGCGCTGTTGATGAACTTCCGCCAACACGCCGTCGACCCGTGGACGTCTGTGGCGAAGAAAATCCGGGTAGCGTCGGGATCTTTGTCCACTCCGGCTGTCTCCTGGGAGGTGGTCTCCTGGTTGAGTTTGTCTTTGAGATTGGAAAGCAGTCCCATAGGTGACCCTAACCTCTTTTTTTGCAGTGCAAAAAGTTTTGGCCGACCCGGCTCTCTTGCACTCGGTCCACACCATCTCAGCGTTCGTCGTCGCGGGGAGCATCGTTCCACGGAGTTTCCGATAGTAGCGCAAGGAACTGGTTGCGTATCCGATCACACCCAAACGTCCGGTTCTGCGGGCGAGGACCGGCCAACGACACGATATCGGAGACGACACTGCACTCGACATCGGGGTCCGAAGTTCGGTGAACAAGCTATCGTCCGCCGGATGTGGCAAGGTGCGGGCTATAGTAGCGTTTGCAACTGATTGCTCATTCGATTCCACGCAGTCATGCGATCATGTGAGTGAAGACTTGCAAACGCTACTATAGTTATCGACGGCACGCCGATCCCGGGACCGTATCGACTCGACGCGAAAACCCACGGCCACCACCTCGGATGGTTCAACCTGGCCCTCGGCATCAGTTCGGCATCAGTTCGCCGTCCCGACGTGCTCCTCTAACTCGCTGGCGACGTCGGTGAGAGCGTTGGGGATCTCCTCTTCGAGCACTGCGCCGTCGATCCGATAGGTCGGACCGGAGACGCTGAGCGCACCGATTACCCTGTCGCCCGGTCCGTGGATAGCCTTACCGACGCTCCGCATCCCTTCGGTGTAGCCCTGGTTGTCGACTGCGATTCCGCGCTCCCGGATCTGATCGAGTTTCTCGTACAGGTTCTCTCGCGTGGTGATCGTGTAGTCGGTTCGCGCGGGGAGCCCCCACCGATCGATGATCGTCTCGATACGGTCCCGAGAGTACGTCGAGAGGATTGCCAGCCCCGAGGCGGTCGCGTGCATACGGTAGTACGATCCCGTTCGCGCGCGATACTCCTTGGAGGAACTGCCGTTCGTGCCCTCGTATTTCGCCCACTTGTGATACGACTCGGCGATCGTGATGACCCGGCCTCGATCGGGCGCTACGAAGTCACACTCCTCTTCGGTCAACTCGGTCAGCGTCGCAATCGCCTCTTCGATGTGCGTGTAGCCCGGCCACTGGCTCCGCGCGCGCTCACCAAGGTTCAGGGATTTCAGCCCGACGTCGTACGTCTCGCCGTGCTTCACCAGGAGACCGTTGTCCCGCAGTGTCGTCAGGTGCTTGTGCGCGGTGCTCTTTGCCACATCGAACTCCTCGACCACGCCACGAAGCCGCACCCCGTCCCGTTCGGCGACGAGATCTAAAATGTCTAGCGACAGTTGCGTCGTCTCCACCCCGATGCTGTCACCTGTCGACGTCATACTACGTCGGTTCGCCCGTGGGGGAATTAATAGTTCGGTAGGATAGAACGAATCCGTGGCGATGGGGCTATGGGCGCACTACTGCCTCCTCCCGTTGATTCGGTCGTTCGTTAGTTCGGGTGAGCGAAACTATTTCACCTTCGCGGCTCCCGACGAGCAAAAAATAATAGGCGTACAAATATTATTTCACGTCTTCTCATCGTTGGGATTGCACCCGCTGTAGGCGTTTATCGACGAGAACAACGTATTGAGCATCGCGGGACCGTAATCCCGAAGTTCGATTTATCGAAACTGATTGACTGACCTCGACCTCTCTTCGAAGAACTGGACAGAGAATCATATTCGAAATTATACCTTTTGGCTTAAATAACAGAATAATTATGGTAGATATTTTCAGCAACTGAATATTATAACGTGGTACAGTAGTCTCAGAGACCGCGATAAAAATAATAAAAGCTACTGTACCGATAGCAGAAATTTTTCAAAATTATTCTAATATTTATATATTCATTCCCCTGTGAATTCCGGCTCACGATCCTCGCGGAACGCTTCGAGACCTTCTTTGTGATCTGCGGTTTCGATCAGGGTGCTCTGTGCGAGCGACTCGACGAAACCGGCCGTCTGCAAATCCGCATCCCGTGCGGTGTTGACGGTTCGTTTCGCCAACCCAAGCGCCTGCGGGGGCTTCGAGAGGAGGGATTCGGCGTACTCGCTGGCCGCCTCGTCCGGATCGTCGACGACCCGCTCGGCGAGACCGATCTCCTCCGCCTCCTTCCCGTCGATGAGCCGGCCGCTGAAGATCAGATCCTTCGCTTTGCCGGGGCCGACGAGATGGACGAACCGCGAACAACCGCCGAGTCCGGGAATCAGCCCGATGTTGTGCTCCGGGAACCCCACCGTCGCAGCCGGCGAGACCAGACGAACGTCACAGGCGAGTGCGAGTTCGAGACCGCCGCCGACACACGTGCCTTCGATCGCGGCGAGCATCGGTTTCTCGATCGTTTCGATCGACTCGAAAACCCGCCCGAGTATCTTGCTATTCTTCCGAAACTCGGCGGTCGTCCAGTCTTGAGCCTCCTCGAAGAGGCTGATATCGGCTCCGACAGAGAACACGTCGGGCGTGCCGGTGAAAATTCCGACGCGAACGCTGTCTTCTTGGAGCACGTCGACAGCCTCGGACAGTTCGTACCGCATCTCCTGGCTGATCGCGTTCACGGGGTCGTTCGCGAGACGGACTGTAGCGATCCCCTCGTCGACGGTGACATCGAGTGTGTCGAAACCCATATCGGCGGTTCGATGCTCCGACGGCATAAAACAGTCTGTTGCGACGAACCCTCGTGGCGTTTGCAGGTCCTCGCTCATCCGATCGCGAGACCCCGTTTCACGGGTCATCGATCCACCCCGCTCGATCTGAGCGTCACGGTTGCTGGAATCGCCGGGAAGATTTTATAACGACTCGCCGCCGGAATTTCCATATGAACACGGCTCCCGGACTCGGCGGGGTGGTCGCGTGAGCGACCAGTACATCACCTCCGAGGACCACCTGCCTGCGGACACTGACGGCGAGATCACGATGCAGGTGATGGATCAGGAGACGAAGCACATTTTCACGACGCGGGCGCGGATCGCTCGCGATCCCGCGGAGCTGTCGGACCCGGCCCCGTTGACGATCCTGCGCGGACCGCACGAAAACCGCGAGGAGCAGTGGTACATCGAGATTATCGAGACCGACGTCGAGGAGACGAGTATCGACGAGGACGTGCTGCGGGAGTGCTTTCGGCAGAGTCGGGAGGGATCGAACGTGCTGACTGCCCGCGGAGAGGACGTGAAGACACTGGTGTCGTACCTGGTCGAGACCGGCGAGTACGACTCCGTCTCGACGGCAGTTCGGTCGTTACTCCGGGATCACCTCTCCGAAACCCGGCCCGAACTGGTCGACCGGTACGTCGACCTCCGCACCGAACGCGAGCGCGAGGAGATGGAGTTGCGACTGCGAAGCGGTGATGAGGAATGAGACGATCCGAGGGGAGCACCGACGGAACGCACCCGCTCTCGGATGGCGGCAGCGTCGCCGCTCCAGGCCCCGACGAACCGGCCGATAGCCTGCGCGCGTATCTGGCCGGTCTGGAAGCCGCGGACGAACTGACGCGGATCCAACGGGATATCTCCTGGAACCTGGAAGCCAGCGCGATCACGATGCTGGCGAACAACCGGGACGACCGGATTCCGGTCTTCGAGTCGGTCACGGACAGCGAGATCACGGCCCGGTTGGTCGGGGATCCGTATCGCGGCTCGCGTGCGCGGCCGTGGGATCGGGTCGCGCGGGCGCTCGGACTGCCGCCCGATCTGGACGGCGATACGTACTACGAGACGCTCATCGACCGCCTGCGTTCACCGATACAACCGACGACCGTCGACGCCGATTCGGCACCGTGCAAAGACGTCATCCACCGGGGCAGCGACGCGGATCTGTTTGCGCTCCCGTGGCCGTACATCCACGCCGCCGACGGCGGCCGGTACTCGAATCTCCACACGATGGTGGTTCCGGACCCGGATTCCTCGTGGACGGACTGGTCGTCCCACCGCGCGATGATACAGGACGGCGACAGAGCGAGCGTACTCCTTCTGGCCGGCGAGCAGGCGCCGAACCTGTTTTACTACCGGTACGAGCGGCAGAACGATCCGATGCCGGTCGCGGTCGCGGTCGGCGTCGAGCCGGCGGCGCAGTTCACCGCCTCGATGTGGATCCCCACCGGCAGCGACGAGGCGGCCTTTGCCGGCGGTCTCAAACGCGAACCGGTCGAACTCGTCGAGTGTACGACCAACAGCCTGAAAGTGCCGGCCAGCGCCGAACTGGTCATCGAGGGGCAGATCATCCCCGGAGAGCGCCTCGACGAGGGGCCGTTCGGCGATTACTTCGGCTATATGCACGGGCCGCGACGCTCGATGCCCGTGCTCGAAGTCGAGGCGATCACCCACCGATCGGAGCCGCTGATCCCGTTCTGCGTCGAAGGCTCGGGTGTGGGCTACTCGCTGAACACGAGTTCGACCACCGAGGTGGCCTGTATCGGCCCGGACGCCACGCTCGGACTGCGCGCGGCGGGGTACGACGTCGAGAAGTGCGTCCCCTGGCGATTCACTCCCCGGACGGCCTACGTGGTCTCGACGGACGTGCCCCGGCCGGGCTATCTCCACGAACTGGCGAACTTCATCTTCACCACCTGGGGAATGCTCCACGTCGATTTCTTCGTGTTCGTCGATCCCGACGTGGATCCGCTTGCGACGCGGGACGTCCTGGAGGCGCTCGCGCTCTCGGCTGATCCCGACGCGGACTTCCACCAGTTCGGCGTCGAAGCGATGCCGAAAGTCCCGCTGAACATCTATCAGACCCCGGAGGAGAAAGGCGACGCGGAGACGGGGACGTCCCGATCCAAGACGGCAAAGGCCTACATCGATGCGACGACCGACGGGGACGGCCCGGAACGCTCGCCGCCGAACGATCCGGAGCATTCGCCGTCGGATACGATGCTTCGCGAACGTGCTCGCGAGGTCCTCTCACGCGCCGGCGTCGAATTCGACGCCGACGGAGGGATGATGGAACGAGGTGGTGACTGGTGACGGATCTCCGCTCCCTTCTGGCGGAACTCGACGCGGCCGAGGACCTGCTCAAAATCGACGAGCGGACACACTGGGCTGATACCGCCGCGGCAGTTGCCGCCGAAGCGGCCCGTGGGAACGGGCCGGCGGTTCTCCTGACGGATACCGGGGGGACGGCCCGCCCAGTCTCGGGGACGCTCGGCGGTCCCGACCGGCTCTCGGTGCGCCCCCGGGATCCGTGGTCACGGATCGCGGCCGCCCTGGGACTCGGGATCGATGCGGATTATCTCGACGTTCTCGACACGCTCGAGAGTGCGCGTCGGGGGGGAACGGCGCCGCCCGTCGCGACCCTAGCCGCGACGGGGCGCGAATCCGACCTTCGATCTCTCGGCATCCCGGCGATCGACGGAGCGGATCTCCCCGTCATAACTCTGGGGCTGGCCGCGGTTCCGGCGGAGAACGAATCCGAACGGGAGATCGCGGATCGACCGCCGGGCGAGTCGGACGGGGCCGAGCACACGGACGCCGCTGGCGATTCGGACGGCCAGCGTGTCGACGTCGACGCCGTCAACTGGCTTCCCGTTCGGGGATCGATCCACGGAAGCGACGGGCTGCGGCTCTCGGTCCCGGCGACGCCGGCAGGCGAGTTATCGTCGGGAGCACCCCTGTCTCTCGTTCTGGGAGCACCGCCCACGGCGCTGATCGGGGCGACGATGCGGTGGATCGGCGAGTCGCACATCGACGGCGCGCCACGCGTCGCAAACAGCCTGGGCGACGTACCGGTCGCGCCGACGGCGGCCGGTGGGGTCCCCGCCGACAGCGAAATCGTCGTCGAGGCGACCGTCACGGAACCGGACGCCGACACTGAGCCTGCGGGACCGAAATCGCCGTGGGAACACGCCGTGACGACGGCGACGATGACGGCGCAGGTCGAGTCGGTCCGAATACGGCCGGATCCGTTGCTCCCCTTCTCGCCGACCGGAGCGGCGATGTCAGACGGCCGCAGCCTGCTTTCGATCATCGAATCCGCCCGCCTCTACGGCCGGGTGAACAACTACTGGGGGGTGAGGCCGGTCGAGTGGCTCGCACTACCCGCGGAGGCGGGACTCGGCGTCTGTCTGGTCGCAAGCGAGATTCTCTACGCGGGCTTCGAGTGGCAACTGGCGAACACGCTCTTTTCGTTTTCGCGGCTGTTCGACAAGGTCGTCGTCCTGGATACGGAGACGGCACCGATGGATCTCGGCCGCGCGTTCGACGACATCTGGGTGAAGGCCCACCCGGCGAACGACTGGGAGTTCTCGGATCCGGAAGCCCCGGCCGCGACTGCGACACACTACCGGGGGGACGGGTCGACAGGTTCGAACGTCTACGTCAACGCTGCCTGGGACCCCCGATGGGACGAGGAGTACATCGCTCCCCGAGTCACCTTCGAGACGACCTACCCCAGAAATCTCAGAGAGGCGGTCCGGGCTGAATGGGAGGCGCTCGGCTTCGACCACGGCCCGGAGTACGAGGCGGGACATTACCACCGCGAGGCGTCGGGCGAAATCGACGCAGAAAACGGGGCCGAGGAGTAACGTATGGACCGCCGATCTGATCCGCCGTCGATCGAGCGCATCGGCCATCCCGGTGGGAGTCCGGAAGGCACGAACAGCACCTACGTGCTCCCGGATCGGGGGCTCGTCCTCGACCCGGGACCGCCGAGAGACGCGTCGTGGACGGTACTGACTGAAGGACTATCGGCGGCGGGGCTGTCACTCGCCTCGATTGAAACCGTCGTCGTCACGCACTGGCACGCCGACCACGCGGGGGTGGCACCTCGATTGGCTGCGGAGGCGAACGCGGAGCTGATCCTCCACGATGACGACGCGCCGCTGGTTGGCGAGTATGGAACGCAACGAGGCCGGCGAGTCGAACGGGACGTGCGACGGCTCCGCGAGTGGGGGGTGCCTGACTCCGTACTGGCCCAAATCAAAGCGACCGACGAGCCGTCGCCGATGCCGGACCGATGTCCGGTGAGATCAGTGACGGACGGCGAGCGGATCGACGGTGTCGAATTCGTGCACACGCCCGGCCACACGGCCGGACACCTGGCGATCGAAGTCGGTGACGCGCTTCTACTCGGTGATGCGGTGTTACCGACGTATACGCCGAACGTCGGCGGGTCCGACACCCGGATGGACGATCCGCTGTCCAGCTATCTGCGGACGCTCGACGAGATTACCCGACGGTTCGAGCGGCTTCAGGGCGAGTGGTCGACCGTCAGAACGCTGCCCGGACACGGACCGACGGTCGAGTTACCGTCCCGGATCGAGACCATCCGAACGCACCACGCCGAACGACTATTCGACGTTGTCGACGCCCTGTCTCCGTCACCTTCGTCGGCTGAGGGGTCGTCGACTGCTGAATCGACGGCCGCAGCAGATGCTGCCGACGACGACCCCGACAGTGCCCGGGACGACCCCGACAGAGCCCGGGACGACGACCCCGACAGTGCCCGGGACGACGCCCGAGGTCGGACTCCGTGGGCGGTGGCGCGTGCGCTCTTCGGTGAGATGACAGGGATCCACGCGAAGATGGGTGCCGGGGAGGCCGCGGCGCACCTCCGGTTCGCGGCCGAGATGGGGTTCACGGAACGGGTCGGGACGGAGCCGGATCGATACGTACGGACCGATACCGGACTCACGGAAGCGGCTGCGAGACGCGCTGTGTCTTCACGGTACTGAGGCCACCGTGTCGTCGCGATACTGAGGCCACCGTGTCGTCGCGATACTGATAAGTATCCTACCCGTCCAGGGGTAGGTATGACGCTACTGGATCGCGCACTATCCGCGGAGCACCGTGATGTTCTCGACCGCGCCGAGGAGTTTGCGACGGAAACGGTCGGCCCCCGCGCAGAGGACATCGAAGACACCAGGGAGTTCCCCCGCGACGTCGTCGAGGCCGCGGGAGACGCGGGACTTCTGGGCATTCTCGTCCCCGAGGAGTACGGCGGGATGGGAAGCGACTTTCTCTCGTACTGCCTGGCGCTGGAACGGATCGCCGAGGAAAGCGGCGCCGTCGCCGAAATCATTCAGGGCCACACCTTCGCGACGCTGCCGGTGTTGAACTTCGGCACCGACGCACAGCGCGAGCGGTTGCTGCCGAAGATGGTGGCCGGCGAGTCGGTGGGGGCGATGCTGCTGACGGAACCGGGCGCGGGATCGTCGCCGACGGAACTGCAAACCGTCGCGGCGGCGACCGACGACGGTTACGAGATCTCCGGCGAGAAGTCCTTCGGCACCAACGCCGGCGTCGCCGACGTCCACCTCGTGGTCGCACGCAGACGGCCGCAGCCCGAGGACTCCCACGGCGTGAGCGTCTTTCTGGTCCCGAACCCAGAGGATGTCGAGGGGTTCACCTTCGAGCGCGGGGAGTATCTGGGGATGCACGGTCACGTGACCGGCGACGCGTCGTTCGACGAGGTCGCGGTCGACGCCGACGCGCTGCTGGGCTCCGTCGGCGAGGGGTTCCGAATCGCGATGGGGACGATCGATATGGCCCGCACCGGCCTGGGTGCGATCGGGTGCGGGATCGCTCAGGCGGCCTTCTCGGAGGCGATAGAGTACGCGGGTGATCGCGAACAAGGGGGGAAGGCCGTCGGCGAGTACCAGGCGGTCCAGGTGCTCGTCGCGGAGATGGACTCCCGGCTCGAATCGGCCCGGCATCTCGTCTACGATTCGGCGGTTCGGATCGCCGACGGCGAGGGCGACACCCGGGTGTCCTCCCGGGCGAAGTTCACGGCGAGCGACGCGGCGGAGTTTTGCACCCGGAACGCCATGCAGATCTTCGGCGGGAAGGGATACCGGACGGACTATCCGCTGGAGCGGTACTACCGCGATGCGCGTATCCTCTCGATCATCGGCGGCACCTCCGAGATCCAAAAGACAACCGTGGCGAGCGAAGCGTTGGGCCTCTGACCGGCAATGTCCCGTATCTACGACGGGACCGCGCTGATCGAAGAGTGAGGCGACGAACCGGTCGCGAAAGCCGACGGCGAACGCTGCTTCGGGACCGACGCGGATTCGGTGAGGGTCGCGCTCTCTTCGGAGCGGACTCTTTTTTAGACCTCAGTGAACACGGCGAAAAGGCGAGTACGGATATCGCCGGCCCCGTACCTGGTCGTCTACGAAGCGCGTGAAAAGCGGAGACAGACGCTCAGCGGGAGCCGTCGGCGTCCCGGCCCGTATCGGGCATTGCGCCGTCGTATTTGATCCGCTCGAAGAGGGTATGGCAGCCGTTGCAGTAGTACTGGCTCTTCGAGATCTCCGTGCCGAACGTCGATTCCTTCTCGACGTCCTCGGAGCCGCAGAACGGACAGGCCGGCCGGAACGTGCCGTTCTCCTCGGGCCCTTCGCCCGCCTGCTCGGGCGTCGGATCGGGGTCGCTGTCCGGGGTGGTGTTCGAGCTCATTCGATGACGTATTCCTTGTTGGACAGCCCCTGTAGCTGGTCGACCACGTCGGGTTCGACGTGTCCGTCGCCGGTTCGGCGGCGCGTCTCGTCCCACTCGTCGGGATCGGGAACGCTGTCGTCGAGCGGCGGCATCGACACCTCGGTACCTTCGAGCAGGGTCGCGAAGTGATCGCGGACTGCCCGGCGGATCTCCGAAACCGGCCGGTCGGTGAATCCCGCATTCACGAGCGGGTCCGACTCCTCGTCGTAGGAAGCCGGGCCGATGAACGTGAGAATCTTCGGGAAGTACCGTTCGAGGGCCTCCTCGACGGCCTCCGGGTCGGTCTTCGCGAGCTGTTCCAGACGACCGTCGTGGTGTTCGAGATGGAAGTACTCGTCTTCGCCCATCTTCTGGACCATCCCCGTGAAGTCGTCGTGATCGATCGCGTCCAAGAGCAGCCAGGCCGTCCGGTCGGTCAGCGCGGCCTGGACGATAAACGCGGGCCACTGCGTTTCCTCCTCGTCGAGGGTCGGCGCGTTGGCGTACTCCTCGGGGTCGCGTTCCGACTCCAGCCAGTCGTCGCCGACACCTTGCTGCTTGAGCAAGCGGAACAGCTGTCGGACCTGTCCGATCTCGTCCTGTGCGTTGCTCGCCCCGGAGATGTCGTCCTCGAGGTTCGGCGCTTTCAGCATCCACTCCCCGTACCGCTGTCCGAGGAGCAGTTTCGTGTCCGCAATCGCCTGTACGTAGTCGACCGCCTTTTCCGGCCATCCGGCTTCTGCTTCTGCGCTCATGGCGAGAGTCCTCCTGCGATAGCTTCGGTTTTGACTTCCAGCAGATCGTCCTCACGCACGACGCCCATAAAGTCCCAGTCTTCCTCGTCGTAGGTTCGGTGGGCGTAGATGCGTGCCAGTCGGTCGGAGTCGGCCTGTACGGTGCCGGCGTGGATCATATCGTCGCCGGCGTTGACGCGGGTGAAAACGTGGTAGTTCATAGGCTGATTCCTGCCTCCTTGAGTTCCTCGTGGGCGCCCTCGGTCAGCATCTCCTTCGACCAGACGGGGTCCCACGTGATTTCGATCTCGACGTCCTCGACGCCGCGCATCGTCCGCAGCGCCGCGCGGACGTCGTGTTTGATCATATCGTACGCCGGACATCCCATACACGGGAAGGTCATCGTGACGGTCACCGTGCCATCGTCGACGTCGACGTCGTAGATCATCGCCATCTCGACGAGGCTGACCGGGATGTGCGGATCCGGGACGGTGTCGAGCGTTTCCCAGACCTCCCGCTCGAACTCGTCGGCGTCGTCGTCCGGGCCGATCTCGAAGCCCGGCGTTCCAGCGTTCGCCGTGTTGACGCTCATCTCAGACCCCCACTTCGATGGAACCGGACTGGAGCATATTGACGTACTTCTCGTTGGCGGGGCCGCGGTCCCGCCACCGGTCGATGACGTCGTCCCAGGTGATGGGCTCGTCGAACCGCCATTCCTTGTTGTCGGCGTCGAACGCCACGGGCATGTCGTATTCGAGGACGTACTCCTCGGACTCCTCGTCGTAGTGAGCCGGCACGTCCAGGCCCAGTTCGTTGGCCAGCGGGACGGTGTGGCTCATCCACTCCTGCCGGAGTTCGTCGTTGGTCTTGCCCTTGATGCGGTAGTCTAACTGGTCGGTGTTGTGCTTTTTGTCGTCCGGGAGCCCGAACCATTCGACGCCCATCGGGAACATCCAGTCGACGGCGTCTTGGACGTGCTGCTTTGTCTTGTCGGATTTGTTGGCCAGCCGGCGCATCCACGTCTCGCCGTGTCGGAGGTGGAACTGTTCTTCCTTCCCGACTTTTCGGAGCGCACGTTTCCACGGCGCGTACGACGTATTCGCTTCGATGTCGCTCAGAAGGACCATCCCGGCACGGTCGAACATCCCGTGACCGCAGACGAGCTCCGCGAACGTCTCCAGATGCTGGTCGAACCCGTAAGTGTTCCGGAACTCGTGGGGTTCGCGCTCGTACAGCAGTTCCTCGCGATCCTCGCCGAGGTCCTCCAGCAGCCGGTAAGCGATGTGGCCGTGACCGAGTTCGTCCTGAATAACACTCACGCACGAAGCGCGGGCATCCAGCGTCGGCGCGTTCATCGACTGCTCGTAGTACGCCGGCGCACTCATCAGTTCGGTGTCGGCCGAGACTTTGAGGGTGGCTTTGAGCGTCTTCTTGTAGTCCTCTGTCATCTCGGATGCGTCTTCGATCATCCGACCGTTCTGTAACTGCTCTTTGAATCGTTTTTCCGTTGGCATAGCTCCAAATTCGCCTCGCTGAGAAGTGAGGATGCAACGGTAATAAACCTTCTCCCCGCCGGCCAGTACGGGAGACGGAATCTCCTCAGGAGCCGTAGCGAGGGGGTCACAGTTCGAGACTCGGCGATTTCGAAAAGCCCGTATCGCTTGCAATTGTGAGCAGCCATCGACGCGAATCTTTTAGGATGCCCGGTCCGGAACGGTGGGTATGGACGTTCGAACACGGCACGCCACCGAAGCAGACGGCGACGAAATCCTCGAGCTATGGCACGGGTTCACAGCGCACCTCTCGAAATACGACGAACGGTACAGTCACGGCGATCAGGCTGACGACCGCTGGCTCAGTTACTTCGAGAACCAGCTTGTGGACTCGAAGTACGGCACGGTCCTCCTGGCCGAGAGCGACGAGGCCGACGAACCGCTGGGCGTTCTCGAAGCGCGAGTGATGGGCGATCACCCGATTTTCCAGCTGGAAAATCACGGGTACGTCAACGGGCTGTTCGTCCGCGAGGACCACCGCCAGGAAGGGGTCGCCGCCGCGCTGTTGGATGCGGCCGCCGAGTGGTTCAGGGAGGACCCCCGGGAGGTCAATTACTACCGCATTGACGTGCTCGCGGACGACGACACTGCAAAGCGGATGCTCGAATCCCACGGGCTCGAACCGGTCGAACACGTCTACGAGCAGCGACTCTAATATGGTCGAGTACTACGAGGTCGAGTTCGTCGACGAAGGACGGGTCATCGAGGTCGCCGAGAACAAACCGATCCTGGAGGCGGCCGAAGAGGCCGGCCTCGATCTGCCGTATCAGTGCCGGATGGGCGTCTGTGGGGTCTGTTCGGCGCTCAAAGTCGAGGAAGGCGAGACGAGTCAGGTCGAAGGGATGTTCCTCTCGGGGTCCGAAAAGGAGGAGGGATACGTCCTCACGTGCGTCGCGAAGCCGCGGTCGGATCTGAAGCTCCGGTCGAACGAGAGCCCCTGATACGGACTGCTGTCGTCTCTTGCCGCTCTCACGACAGACAGTGCTGGGATCAGCGGAACAGAAGTATAGCAGTCCGTACGCGCCGAACGACAGCACCGGTCGGACGTCTTCACCGGCCGTTCTCGGGACGACCCCAAATCGACCGGCTGCTCGCCCGACTGTCGGTGCTCACAACCGCAGCAACCACGGTTGCGCACCATTCCCCACAGACTGGTACCGGGCGTCCGAAACGCCGGTCCGGCCTTCGAGACGAGTCGAGGTGTATACAATTACGTATACAATATCGGGAACGAACGCCACTCGACCGTCGTCGCGTGCGACGAATCTGTAACAGATGTACTTCCGTTATTTATGCGAGAGTCGCTGTGTGATCCGTCAGTGGGCTCCTGGGCGGTGAGTTTGTATACAAACTCGTATACATCCACTCCAAATCTGATCCGCAACGCTGCGCGCCCATCGATTTGAACCCTCGTTACAACGATCTCACACCGTGACGGGGCGGATTGTAATGTTTAAGTTCCCGCCCGAAGTGAATTTGCCTGAATGAAGGTAACTGTACTCGGAGCCGGGACGATGGGTCACGGGATTTCGCAGGTGAGTGCGATGGCGGGACACAGCGTCACGTTGCGGGATCTGGAGACGGAATTGGTCGAAGACGGGATCGAATCGATCCGCTCGAACCTGCAGGGGGGCGTCGACCGGGGCAAAGTCTCCGAAGCGGAAATGGAGGCGACACTGGGTAATATTTCCGGGGAGACCGACCTCGAAACGGCGACGAGCGGCGCCGATCTCGTCGTCGAGGCCGTCCCGGAGGACCCGGACCTGAAAAAAGGCGTCCTCACCGACGCCGAAGCCGTCGCAGAGGAGGACGCAGTCCTGGCGACAAACACCTCTTCGATCCCGGTGACTGAACTGGCGAGTGCCCTCGACCGCCCCGGGCGATTCATCGGACTGCACTTCTTCAATCCGGTACACATCATGGCGCTCGTCGAAGTGATCGTCGGTGAGCGGACCGACGACGACACCCGAGTGTTCGCCACGGAGTTCGTCGAGGGGATCGAAAAGACGCCGGTCGTCGTCCGTGATACCCCCGGATTCGCGTCCTCACGACTGGGCGTCGCACTCGGCGTGGAGGCGATCAGGATGGTCGAGGAAGGCGTCGCGTCGCCGGAGGATATCGACACGGCGATGGAACTCGGATACAACCATCCGATGGGGCCGCTCGAACTCACGGACGTCGTCGGGCTCGACGTCCGTCTGGACATCCTCGAGAATCTCCGAACCGAACTGGGCGAGCGGTTCAAGCCCCCCCAGCTGCTCAAGCGGAAAGTCCGAGCCGGGAAGCTCGGCAAGAAATCAGGTGAGGGGTTCTACATCTGGGAGGACGGCGAGGCCGTCGAACCGAGCGGAGAGTGGGGCGACAGATGAGCGAGTCGGACGACCTCCTCGATGCCGAGTACGAGTCGCTGCTACTCGATCGAGACAACGGCATCGTGACGATCACCATCGACCGGCCGGAGAACCGGAATGCGCTGAACGCGACCGTCAGAGAGGAACTCAAAACCGTCCTGCCAGCCGTCGAAAACTCGGACGCCCGCGTAGGCGTGATCAAAGGGTCAGACGACTGCAACGCCTTCGTCGCCGGTGCCGACGTCACTGAACTTCGGGAACGGGATCTCCTCGAACAGCGCGAGGCGAGCGCCCGTCCGCGGATCTACGAACTCGTCGACGACTTGCGCATCCCCGTGATCGCACAGATCAACGGGCACGCGCTGGGTGGCGGCCTGGAACTCGCTACAGCCTGTGACGTCCGCATCGCTGGGGAAGGGGCGAAACTCGGACAGCCGGAAATCAACCTGGGATTGATTCCCGGTGGTGGCGGAACGCAGCGTCTCCCTCGACTCGTGGGAGAGGGCCAGGCGATGCGGCTGATCCTCTCGGGCGAACTGATCGACGCCGAGGAGGCACAACGAATCGGGCTGGTCGACCAACTCTGCTCGCGAACGGAACTCGGCGACCGAGTCGAGGAGCTTGCAGCATCTATCGCCGAAAAGAGCCCGGTTGCGCTGGAGTTCGCAAAGGAGAGCGTCCGCTCGGCATCGCGGCTCCCGCTCGACGACGGGATCGACTACGAGGCACAGTTGTTCGTCCAACTGTTCGCGACAGAGGACAAAAACGAGGGGATCGACGCGTTCTTCGAGGACCGGGACCCCGAGTGGCAGGGGGAGTAGTCGACGAGGCGGCTCCCGCTTCTAAAACGGTCGACGAGGCGGCTTTCGTCTCCCACGCGGGTCGGCGACCCGGAGTCAGTGGCCCACGAGTGAAGTCGTTGGCTTCTGCCTTGCATATCTGTGACACCCTGGTTAAAAGTACTAATACCCAAATAATAATTATACTCTGTCGTTTTGCTGAAATAAGATTGCCAGAGCAGATCGGAATGGAAAAGCGGTTTGTGGCCGTCAAATCGAAATTAGTGGACCCGGACGACACTAAATTATTGAATTAATAGATGTTTTCTTCGCAGGTAGCACTCGGAACGTGGCTTCCTTCGACGGTGGCGGAAATCCGCGGCAGGTCTCGGTTCAGATCGAGAGGTCCATTTCGCCGCCGACACCGAGGTGCTGCTCCAGTATCTCGTCCGCGTTCCGGAGTTCCTCTGTCGTTCCTTCGTAGACGTTTTGCCCTTTGTTGATGACGTAGTGGCGATCGGCGACCGACATCGCCGCCTGAACGTTCTGCTCGACGAGGAGAATCGTCACCCCCTCGTCGCTGATCGTCTCGATGATTTCGATCACGTCCTCGACAATCTGTGGTGCGAGCCCTTCCGTCGGCTCGTCAAGCAGGAGGAGGTCGGTCTGTCCGAGCAGCGCCCGCGCGATGACGAGCATCTGCTGCTCGCCGCCGCTGAGTTGCGCGCCGCTGTTCGACCGCCGCTCCCGGAGCCGCGGAAACCGGTCGAAGACCTCCGACATCGAGAGCGCGCCCGCCCCCCCGCTTTTCAGTTCGCCCATCCGCAGGTTCTCGTCGACGGTGAGGTCGGGGAACACCTGCCGGTCCTCCGGGACATACTGGATTCCGCGGGCGACGGTTTCATAATCCGACAGCGCCGTGATGTCTTCTCCCTCGAACGTGATCGTCCCCGCCGACGGGGTCAGGATCCCGACGATAGAACGGAGCGTCGTGGTCTTGCCGGCACCGTTTCGCCCGACAAGGGAGACAACCTCGCCGCGGTCGATCGACAGCGAAACGTCCTGGAGGATCTTGCTTTGCCCGTAGGCGGCGTCGATACCGTCGACGCGAAGCAGTTCCTCGCTCACAGGTCTGCACCTCCCAGATACGCCCGCTGTACTTCCTCGTTCGCACTGATCTCTGCAGGTGTGCCTTCGGCGATGACCGCCCCCTGTTGAAGCACGGTGATCGTATCCGAGATGCTCATTATGATTTCGAGGTCGTGTTCGATCAGCATAAGCGTGAAGTCCCGTTCGTCCGCGAGTCGCTGAACGAGCTGGATGGTGGTCACCGTATCCTCCCGTCCCATCCCGGCGGTCGGCTCATCCAGCATTAGGAGGTCCGGCTCCGTCGCAATCGTGATGCCGATTTCGAGTTTGCGTCGGTCGCCGTAGGCGAACTCCGCCGCACGTTGGTCTGCTCGGTCCGCGAGCCCGACATCTTCCAGGATGGATTCGGCGCGCTCTCGCGGCTCAGCGAGATTCTCCGCCGAGCGCCAGACGCTCGAGCGCCGGTCGTCGGCGAACTGCGCGGCGACGCGGACGTTCTCGAAGGCGGTGAGGCCGTCGAACACGTCCGTGATCTGGAACGAGCGCGCGAGTCCGCGTCGAGCCACTTCGTGCGGCGTTTCGTGCGTAATATCCTCGCCGTTGAAGCGTATCTCACCCGACGTCGGTTCGAGCAGCCCCGTGATGAGGTTGAAAAGCGTCGACTTGCCGGCCCCGTTCGGCCCGATGACCGAGTGTGTCGAACCTTCCTCGACTACCAGATCGATGTCGTCGTTCGCCACGAGGTTGCCGAACCGCTTCGTCAGCGCCTCGGTTTCGAGGATTGCAGTCATCGTTTCTCACCCCCGTCGGTCGTCACGTCCGTCTGCGGGCCGCCACCCGATCCCAGCCGGATCCGGATCGCGTCCCGAACTGAACTGTACACCGTAATCAGCCCTCTCGGTGCGACCATCACGGTCAGCACGAGCAGCAATCCGAGCACGAACCGCCACTGGTCGGTGTACGACGAGAGGATTTCCTGTAACCCGATGAAGAGGCCGGCACCGAATATCGGGCCGAACAAGGTCCCGATCCCGCCGAACATCATCGCGATGACGACGTCGCCGGAGACGACCCAGTGGAGCGTTCCCGCGGAGACGAAGGTCTGATACGCCGCAAGCAGTGCCCCCGCGAGCCCGCCGATACCGCCGGACAGCGCAAAGGCACGGCGCTTGTACAGATCGGTGTCGTACCCGAGGAAGGAGACCCGACGCTCGCTTTCGCGAATCGCGGTCACGATCCGGCCAAACGGCGAATCGAGCAGCTTCACCGCGACGAAGTACGTCGCGATGGTAACGGCCAGCGAGAAGTAGTAGAACGTGGCAGTGCTACCGAGACTGACGAGCCCGACGCCGAACAGCTCGATCGTCGGAACCCCGGTGAGGCCGTCGCTGCCACCGGTGACGTCGTTCCACGTGAGCGCGAGTTGGTGGAACATCTGGGCGAACGCCAGCGTAATCATTGCGAAGTACACCCCCGTCAGTCGTACTGACAGCGCGCCGATGACCCACGCGACTGCGGCGGCAAGCAGGATTGCGACGATTGCGGCGAGGACGAACGAATTGAAGATGTGCATCGTGAACAGCCCAGTAACGTAGGCACCGATTCCGAAGAACGCCGCGTGGCCGAACGATAGTAGTCCCATATATCCCATCACCATGTCCAGACTGAGCGCCAGGATCCCCCAGATGAACATCAGCGAGAGCAGGCCGACGAAATACTGCGAATAGAAGCTGTCGATGCCGAGCGGGACCAGCGCAAGGACTCCCACGAACCCGAGTACTCGTCGGTCGGTCAACGGCACAGGTTCGATGATCTCGCTGAACGTGACTTTCGTCGACTCGCTCCGGACCTCGTACTCCCCGAGCAGTCCCTGCGGACGAATCAAAAGCACCAGGATCATCAGCAGATAGATCAGAAAGCCCGTGAACTGCGGGAGGAACACGGTCCCGAGGGACTGAACCAGACCGATCAGGAGCGCAGCAATCACCGAGCCACGGAAACTTCCGAGTCCGCCGACCACGACGACGATGAACGCGGTGATGATGATCTCATCGCCCATCGTGGGCGTGACATTGAGAAACGGTCCGGCGAGCACGCCCGCAATGCCGGCCAGCACCGCCGCCAGCCCGAAAACCAGGGTGAAGTAGTTCGCGATATTGATCCCCATAATCCGGACCGTCCGGCGACTCTGTGCGCCTCCGCGGACGATGAGTCCGAAATCGGTCCACTCGAAGAGGGCCCAGACGCCTCCGGCGACCGCAAAGCCGGCGAGGATCAAGAACAGCTTGTACCTGGGATAGAATATCGGTCCGAGTTCCATCGCTCCGGTGATCAGTTCAGGCCCGGGGAACTGCTGTGGACTTTTGCCCCAGATGAACTCCACGGCGTCGGAGATCATAAGCGTGAGCCCGAACGTGAGGATGATGTGGTACAGGGGATCCCGGTCGTAGATTCGATGGAGCGTCGACCGTTCGATGATGACGCCGACCACTCCCACGATGAGCGGTGCCAAGAGCAGTGCGATCCAGAAGCTCCCCGTCGCGTCGATAACGGTGAGTCCGACGTAGGCGCCCAGCATATACAGCGCGCCGTGGGCGAAGTTGATGATGTCGGTCATTCCGAAAATGACTGACAGCCCCGATGCGATGAGCAGGTAGAGGACCCCCAGCGCGAGCCCGTTGAGGAGTTGGAGCGCGAGTAGATTCAGATCCATAGAAAATCTTCAGAACTGACAGGAAACGTCGCTACACGGAACAGTTGCCTCGTCGGCACTGATCGTCGTCATCACGTCGATGTCCGGCCACTCGTAGTCACCGGGGGCGACGATCTTCCCCATACTGTAGGGCCGTGCGGCCTGGTGATCACACTCTCGGTAGCTCGTTTCGCCCATCGGGCCATCGAAGCTCACCGAGGTCTGTGCCTCGATGATGTCGTCCGCCGCGACGCTGCCTGCTTCCTCCGCGGCGCGTTTGTACAGATACAGGTACACCCAGGAGACGTGCGAGAAGTTGTCCGGAGCGGTATCGTACTCGTTGCTGAAGGCGTCGACGAACTCCGCGTTGGCTTCCGTGTCGAAGCCCTCGTAATACCGGACTGCGGAGTAGGTGTTCTGTGCTGCCTCGCCGGCCGCTTTCCGGATGAACTGGAAGGCGTTCACCGGACTGACCAGCGTCTTCTCGGATTTCAGGCCGTAACTGTTGGCCTGCTTCAGGAAGTTCACCGCGTCCCCACCGTTGAGTCCGGTGACGACCCACTCTGCGTCCGATGAGGTGATCTGGCTGATATACGACGAGAAGTCGGTTGCACCGAGTTCACTCGTCGTGCTGCCGACGACCTCTACGTCGCTGCTGTGTTCCTTCGCGACCCGTTCCCAGGCGGAGGCAACGCTGTTGCCCCAGAGGTAATCCGCGTTGTGAATCCACACCTTCGTACCGAAGTTGTCGACTGCCCACGGCGCCCCGGCCGCGGCGGTCTGGCTCGCGCGGGTCTCATACCGGAACGTCGTCCGTCGACAGTTGTCCATCGTGAGCCCGTCGGCGGCAACGTCGGGATAGAACGGAACGTTCTCTTCTTCGGCGTATCCGGCGACGGCGGACCCGACAGACGAGGAAATCGTCCCGAACAGCGCGTCGACGTCATCCTCCTGGACGAGCTTCCGTGCCTTCTGTTTGCCAGTCTGTGGGTCGGCCTGGGTGTCCTCGTGGAACCCTTCGACCGTCATCCCGTTGATGCCACCGTTCTTGTTGATCAGTTTGATCCCGAGCTTTGCCCCCTGTTCCTGATAGCTGGCGAGCCCGCCGTACGGGCCGGTAGACGGGTATAGCCACCCGAGTTTGACAGTCTCGCCGTCGCTACTTCCGGCGGTTTCCCCGCCGGCGTCGGTCTCGGTCTCGGTCGAGTCGCCGCCGGCTTCACCGTCGGTTGTCTCGCCCGAAGAGTCGCCCGAACCCCCTCCGGCACACCCAGCCAATCCCACGACGCCGCTCGCGCCGATGGTCCGCAGGACAGTCCGTCGATTACCTACCCATATACGCCTGTCTTGATCTGCCATACCATCACACTGCAGACCATCCAATATATATTTTATTATGATCGACCACACAAGTTCCGGATCTATTCCCCTCATCGAAGGCCAGACCACAGCGGGTGGCGTCTCCTGACGGTTCGAGAGCGCCCCCGTTCAACGAAGGAATTTTACAGTGGGACGCAAACGGGGCAGCTATGTCGTACGACTGTACGTTCATAACGGATCTGCCCCTTTCCCCCGATCAGTATTCCTTTGCGACCGAAGAGCGCGCGGAATTCGCGACGGACTACGGGACTACCCCCGCCGACGCGAGTCGTCCGGATGTGGTCGTCTATCCACGATCGACGGAGGACGTCTCCGCGGTCCTCGCCGCGGCGAACGACCGAGAGGTCCCCGTGACGCCGTACGCCGCTGGATCGAGTACGGAGAGTAACGCGGTCCCGGTCGAAGGCGGGATTTCGCTTTCGATGAACCGCTTCGACAGTATTCGCGACTTCCGACCGGACGATATGCAGATCGACGTCGAGCCGGGCGTGGTCGGTGCCGACCTCGAAGACCGCGTTTCCGAGGAGGGGCTGTACTTCCCCGCGTTCCCGCAGTCTGCGCAGTTCTCGACCGTGGGCGGGATGATCGCAAACGACGCGAGCGGTATCCGGACAGTCAAATACGGCGAAGTCCGCGATTGGGTGCTGGAGCTGGAAGTGGTTCGCGCTGACGGCGTCGTCATCGAGGTGGGGAGCAAAGCGAAGAAGTCCTCCGCGGGCTACAACCTCACCGACCTCTTCGTCGGGAGCGAAGGGACCCTGGGTGTCATCACGCGGGCAACGCTCGATCTCGCCGTCGAACCGGCCGAGACGCTCGCCGGGCGCGCGATCTTCAGCGACCTGGCTGATGCGGCCGACGCCATCGCGGAAACGATCCGAGCCGGAATCGACGTGGCGACACTGGAACTGATGGACCCGCTGACGGCGGAGATATCCAACTCCTACACCGGCAGCGACCTTCCGGCGAAACCGATGGTCGTCTTCGAGCTCCACGGGCGCGGGATCGACGCTGAGTACGGGGCCCTTTCGGAGATACTGGACCGCCACGAACCCGAGCGGATCGAGACGGCCTTCGACGAGGAACGGCGGGATACGCTCTGGCAAGCCCGTCGCGAGATCGGGAAGGCATTGCTGGAGTACGACCCCGCGCGCGAACTCGAAGTCGTCGGCGACGTCACCGTCCCGATCGGTGCCTACGCCGAGATGGTCCGGTTTGTCGGCGAAATCTCCGAGTCGTTCGACCTCCCGATTCCGGCGTTCGGGCACGCCGGGGACGGCAACTTACACTACGCTATTCTCGCTGATCCCGACGATAACGCCGAACTGGAACGGGTCCACGAGGCGTCGGGTCGGATCATCGAGGAGACCATCGCGAACGGTGGCACCTGTACCGGAGAACACGGGATCGGCGTCGGCAAGCGCAAGTACCTCCGGCAGGAGGTCGATCCGGGGGTCATCGAGACGATGCAGTCGATCAAATCGGCACTCGATCCGAACGGCATCCTGAATCCGGGGAAGATTTTCGAGTAGGCGACGGCGCGTCGTCGACGTCGGCGGTTCGGTACCCCTACCCACGGTCGATACCGTAGGGCGCACCTCGTCCCGAGCACAAATATTTATATACTTCTTCGGACACCTCCAAACGAAGTATGTACGAAGAGACGAGACCGACGCCGCCACAGTCACCCGACGGTGGGGTTCGGGGGACGTCCCAGGCGGACGTGAGCGTCGAGACCTATCGGGTACTGGATCCCGACGGCGCGTTCGACGCCGACAGGCTCCCCGACCTCTCCCCCGCCGAGTTCCGTGACATCTATCGGTGGATGCTGCTTCAGCGGACCTTCGACGATCGGGCGACCAAACTCCAGCGTCGCGGCCGCCTCGGTACGTACGCCTCCGGGCGTGGACAGGAGGCAGCGATCATCGGGAGCGGGTACGCGCTCGACGACGAGGACTGGATATTCCCGTACGGTCGCGAAGCGGGGATGCTGTTGATGCACGGCCTGTCGATGCGGGACCTCCTGTTGTACTGGCGCGGTATCGAGGACGCCTCCCGGATGGACGGTGGTAACATCTTCGGGCTCGCCATCTCGATCGGCTCACACATCCCGGTCGTCACCGGCAAAGCCTGGGGACTCAAACTGGACGATGCCGACAGCGTTGCCTTCGCCAATCTCGGCGACGGGGCGACGTCGACCGGCGCGTTCCACGAGGGAGTCAACTTCGCCGGCGTGCTCGACGCGCCGTGTGTCTTCTTCTGTCAGAACAACCAATACGCCATCTCGCTCCCCTTCGAGAAGCAAACGGGGGCTGAGACGGTTGCACAGAAGGCGATCGGCTACGGAATCGACGGAATTCGCGTCGACGGCAACGACGTCCTCGCGGTCTATAACGCGGTGACGGAGGCCCGTAAGCGTGCGTTGAACGGCGATCCGGTCCTCGTCGAGGCCGTGACGTATCGGCAGGCTGCCCACACGACGAGCGACGACCCAACCCGGTATCGCGAGGACGACGAGGTCGCGGCGTGGAAGCGACGCGATCCGCTCGAACGCTACCGGTCGTTCCTCGAAGAAGCGGGGTACGCCGCGGAGATCGACGAGGCGGCCATCGAGTCCGAAATCGAAGACGAGTTCTCCGAGGCGGTCGACGCGGCGGACGCGTTCTCGGAACGCGGGGTCGAAGCGATGTTCGAGTATCTGCACGAGGAGATGCCACCGGAACTCCGGCGTCAACTCGAGGAGTACGAGCAGTTCCTCGACGATCACCCGGAGATGTACGAGTACATCGAGCAGCGGCCGAAGGGGTAACTATGCAGGCGACAATCATCGAATCGATCAACGACGCGTTACACGAAGAGATGGAAAACGACGACCGGACGCTTGTCTTCGGCGAGGACGTCGCGGAATCCGGCGGAGTCTTCAGGGCCACCGAGGGGCTCCTCGAGGAGTTCGGAAACGACCGCGTGCTGGATACGCCGCTTTCCGAAATCGCGATCGTCGGTGCCGCGATCGGACTCGCGACGCACGGCTACCGGCCGGTGGCCGAAATCCAGTTTTCGGGGTTCCTGCCGCCCGCGTTCGATCAGCTCGTCACGAACGCGAGCCGTATCCGGTGGCGAACGCGTGGTGAACTGACCGCCCCGATGACGGTCCGGATGCCCTACGGCGCGGGTGTCAGGGCGCTGGAACACCACTCGGAGAGTCTCGAAGCCGCCTACAGCCACATCCCCGGCCTGAAGGTGGTGATCCCCTCGACCCCTGAGGACGCCAAAGGCCTGCTGATCTCGGCCATCCGCGACCCCGACCCGGTGCTCTTTATGGAACCGAAGCACGTCTACCGCTCGATCCGCGAGACGGTTCCTGACGGCACCTACACGGAGCCGATCGGCGAGGCTGCGGTTCGTCAGGAGGGTGAAGACGTAACCGTCGTCTCGTGGGGATCGATGATGCACAAGACGACCGAGGCGGTCGCGGAACTGGACGGCATCGACTGTGAGGTGATCGACCTCCGGACTATCTCGCCGCTCGACAGAGAGACAGTTGTCTCATCCGTACAGAAGACCGGCCGGTGCGTCATCGTCCACGAGGCCCCGAAGAGCGGCGGGTTCGCGGGGGAACTCATCGCCACGATCAACGACGAGGCGCTGATGTATCTGGAGGCGCCCGTCCGTCGCGTCACCGGCTTCGACGTTCCGGTTCCACTTCTCGCGATGGAGGATTTCTACATCCCGCATCCGCCGCGGATCGCGGCCGCGATCGAAGAGACCGCCTCCTACTGAATCGAGGGTCTTTGCTGGACCCGGGTGATTGAGACGGTACGTCCCCGTGTGGACGGTCGGAATCCGACCGACGATCAGGACTCATCGGACCGCCGTATCACTCTAACAGGAGCCGTTTCGGTTCGTTGAGATACCGCTTCACCTCGTTTGTGAACTGTGCGGCCTCGGCGCCGTCGACGATGCGGTGGTCGACCGACATCGAGATCGTCATCAACTCCCGTTTCGTTATCTCGTCGTCGTGGACGGCAGGCTTCGTTTTGATCTCGCCCAAGGCGAGGATCCCGCTTTCGGGGTAGTTGATGATCGGCGAGGAGTACTCTCCGCCGATGGCGCCGACGTTCGTGATCGTGAACGTGCTTCCTTCTAACTCCGACGGCGAGATCGATCGGGACCTGGCGCGTTCGGCGAGGTCGGCCACTTCCGTCGCGAGTTCGAGCAATCCTTTTTGATCCGCGTTCTCGATCACCGGAACCATCAGTCCCGCATCGGTCGCGACAGCAATTCCGATGTGATATTCGTCGTGGAGGAGAATCTCGCCCGCTTCCTCGTCGAGTTCGGCGTTCAGGTACGGATGCGATCGCAGCGCTGCGGTGACAGCCTTGATGACGAACGGCATATACGTCAGCCGAACTCCGTCGTCGGAGGCGGTATCCCGTAACTGCTCGCGGAGTTCGACAAGCGGCGTCACGTCGACCTCGTCGTGGTGGCTGACGTGCGGGGCGGTGAACTTCGACGTCGCCATTCGTTCGCCGATGGTTCGTCGGATCCCCTTGTAGGGAACGCGGTCACCGGGGTTCTGTCCGCCCTCGTCGGCGGTCCGGCTCGATGGTGCCGAGGCCTTTGCTCGATCGCTCTGGCCCGTCGACGTTCCATTCGAATCCGGTGTCCCACGTTCCGGTCTTCCGGGAGGATCATCGAGATACGCCTCCAGGTCTTCGGGAGTGACGAACGGTTCGCCGTTTTTGCGCTCGCTCGCCGGGACGTCGTTTAGGTCGATTCCGTTCTCCCTTGCGAGGCGGCGCGTCGCCGGCATCGCGAGCGAGCTGTCTCGCTCCGCACCCACGGTCGCATCAGCCGTCTGTGCCGCTGTGGTATCCCGGTCCTCGCTTTCTTCAGCGGCCCGATCGGCGGTGGACCCTGCGGCTGCGAGCACGTCAGTCTCGGTGACGCGGCTGCCGGTACTGGACTCCTGCACTGCTGTGATTTCGACGCCCTTCTCTCGGGCCAGTTGACGCACCCGCGGCGGAGCAAAGACGCGACCGTCCCCGACCTCCGGCTCCTGTCCCGATTCTTCCTCAGGGTCCGTGTCCGTGTGACTCGGCGTCGACTCGGTATCAGAGGCTGGAGGTTCACGTTGGGACTCTGCGGTCGCTTCCGCCCTGTCGTCGACCTCGAAAGTGACGATCACCTCACCAACTGGCACCATCTCGCCCGCCTCGGCTTCGAGAGCCGTGATCGTCCCGTCATACGGTGATGGGACCTCTACGAGAGCCTTGTCGGTCTCGACCTCGGCGAGTGGCTCATCCTGTGCCACACGGTCGCCGGGATCGACGAGCCAGTTCACTAACTCTCCCTCGGCGATACCCTCACCGATGTCTGGGAGTTCGAAATTTTGCTGCGCCATAGTACGCAGTTTTCTCCTGTCGCTATACTTCCTTCGGTCATCGGTCGACCCTCGACAGCATAGTTGCTGTGCCCGGGTCTTGTCCGCTCCGTAACCATCAGTCACGTTATCGAAATCTGTCGTACCGGTTTCGCTTCCGTAGCCACCTGTTCAACGATAGTAACTATTTTTCCCCTATAGTCGGTACTACTAAGACAACCAACCGAGTGGTGACTCGTATGGCAACGGAGCCGAAAACCATCGGCGCGGTCGAACGGACGTTTGGGATCATACAAGCGCTTGAAGATCTCGGTGCGGCCGGGACGACGGAGATCGCCCAGGAGTTATCGCTCTCGAAGAGCACCGCCTACACCCATCTGAACACGCTTCACAGGAGCGGGTATCTGGTGAAAGAGGACAACACGTATCGGCTCAGTTGTAAGTTCCTCCGGCTGGGCTTCTCGGTTCAGCGTGGGTTCGATCTGTACAGACGTGGACGGAACGCCGTCGACGAGCTGGCCGTCGAGACCGGCGAGCGAACCAATCTCGTCGTCGAAGAGGCCGGAGAAGGTACCTGCATCCATTCGGCGGACGCCTCCGGGTCGATGGACATCTATATGTCTCCCGGAGAGCGGTGGCCGCTACACGCCACGGCCACCGGAAAAGCGATCCTGGCTCACCTGCCCTCGGAACGGGTGGACGAAATCGTCGATCGGCACGGCCTCCCGGCACTCACTCCGCACACGATTACGGACCGAGACACGCTGGCGGAGGAGTTGGCTTCGATCAGGGACGCCGAAATTGCCTTCGACGAACAGGAAGCTATTGAGGGGCTCCGCTGCATTGCGGCGCCGATAATCGTCGACGACAAGCCACTCGGCTCCCTGAGCGTCTCCGGCCCGTCACAACAGTTCACTGATCCCGGTCGGGAAGAAGAACTGATCGAAGCACTTCGCGAGGCGGTGAACGTTATCCAACTCAAATTCGTTTTCAACTGAGACGCCTCTGGATTGCCGACTGTTCTCGTGAGCGAACAGCCAGTAATGTGCTCCGACGTGGGCGGGTGTTTTCTCTTATCGAAATGCGTCGAGAACCGGAAGTGATTCGAAAGCTACGGTCCAGTTGCGTTCACTATAGTTGAACTCGATGTGCTGGTGACGACACAGAACCGCTTTCACGGGAGTCCTAAACGCTGCTACCTTGCCGGACTATTCCTGGCGAAATTGGGTGTACTGACGGATAGAATGCCACAGTAGGCAATCTTTTGTTCCTATCAGCGTCTTTCTGGTAGAACCTCTTCGTCGCGAAAGTCGGGGTATTTTGATTCTCTGATTCGGATTACAGACGCAATTGTCCGGTCCTATCAAACAGAAAATTCACGATAGTAAACAGCTGTGTGGTATTCCCATCGGCCACCACGTCCAACGACGTGATTCGGAAGCGCCATCGGCGATAGCATAACAACAGTACGTTTGTTACGCTGCCTCCTGTGTCACCTCCCTTCGGACCCACTCCGTGGTGATCGAGAGTGCCAGCTTTCCTGATCGGTCCCAGTCTGGTTACGAGAGGACCCTATCGCGCAGAACGGTTCCAGATGGGAGTGCGAGTATACGAATATGTATACAGCGAGTCTACCCGGAAATGCCGCAGGAATTCTGCAGTAACGTGTCCTCGATTGCAATTCGCCAATGTATTTATACTATCTTTATAATTATTTTGCCAATGATGTGTGATAAATATATAAGCATTGTGGCCAACGCTGGATCCAACGGAGGACCTGAACAAACGTACGTCTGTTAGTATATCAATTGCCTGATATAACGAAAGCCGGCATCTGAGCCCGGCCAGAGGTGTATACGTGAAATGTATACAAATATATTTGCTGTGATAATTTGAGGGTGTTCAACCAGAAACAAACCCTCAGTGTGTGGAATTTTCCGTATCTGTGGACTGAACGTTCCCGGACAGTTTTCTTATCAGTTGAAATCGGTTTGAACCTCCAAGTGGGTGTATGGAGTCCTCAGCAGTGCCGGTTCCAAAACCACTCATCAAAAACTATTTACCTCGTTAGTAGAGTCTCAAGAACGCAATGAAGGCATTCGAGGAACTTGATTTAGAGTACTTTACGACAGACGTTCGTGATCACATCGGCGTTCTCCGCATCGACCGCCCCCCGGTAAACGCGCACAACATCGATGTCTTGCTGGAACTCCAGCGAGCGGTCGAGGGAGTTCGCTTCGACGAAAACGTCCGTATCTGTGTGTTCGGCAGTACGAACGACAACATCTTCTCTACGGGATTCGACATCAACGACCTGCGAGAAAAAAGCGGGAAGCAGGTCGGCTACGCCAGCCAGACCTCCAAGGAGATCATCATGAAGATGCGGACGACGGACACGCTGTTCATCGCGGCCGTCGACGGCCACTGTATGGGCGGCGGTCTCGAACTCGCTCTCGCGTGTGACTTCCGGTTCGTCGGCGACGACGACGACTACCGAATCGGAATGCCCGAAGTCCACCTCGGTCTCATCGCCGGCGAGGCGGGCACCCAGTTGCTGCCGCGCTACATCGACCGCTCCGAGGCGCTCCGGATGATGGTCACCGGCGAGGAGCTGACCCCCGAGGAGGCCACCGAGAAGGGCATCTTCGACGAACTCCACGACCCGGAGGACCTCGAAGACGCCGTCTTCGAGTTTGCCGAGATGATCGTTCAAAAGCCCGCCGGCGCCGTCGGCCACAACAAACTCGCCGTCAACGAGGGGCTCGAACTGCCGCTGTGGGACGCGCTCGCCCACGAACGGGAACTCCAGAACCAGCTTCTGGGCTCCGACATCGCCAAGGAGGGCGTCGAGGCCTTCCTCAACGACCGCGAACCGGACTTCCTCGGCGTCGAACTCGGCGAGAAGGAAGCCGGCACGGAATAACGGACCGACACTGGGTTCTCCCGCGTCGCTTTTTTCCGAGATTCCTCATCGGAACTCCGGCCGCTCGTCGTTCAGAAACGCGTTCACCCCGGTCTCGTGCGGCTCACTGCCGTAGGCGAGGACCTGGAGGTGTGCCTCTCGTTCGAGTGCGTCCCGGAACGGGCGCCCGATGTTCTCGTGGATACCGCGTTTCGTGAGTCCGAGCGTTTCGGTGGGTTTCTTCGCGAGCGTCGCCAGCAGTTCCTCGACGGTATCGTCGAGTTCGTCGCTCTCGACGGCGTCGTTTATCAGATCCATCGCCGCGGCCGATTCAGCGTCGAAGACCCGCCCCGTCATCGTGAGCTCTTTGGCGGTTCTCAGCCCCACGAGCGCGGGCAGAATGAACGTTCCGCCGGAGTCGGGGATGAGCCCGACGTTGCCGAACACTTCCCCGAATCGAGCGTCCCGGTCCGCGTAGGCGAAGTCGCACGCGGCGACGACATTCGTCCCGGCGCCGACTGCATCGCCGTTGACTTTCGCGATGACCGGGATGGGGATCGTCAGGAGCCGTTCGATCAGCGCATTGAGGGTCGACTGGACACGGTCGTAGGCCTCCCGCGGCGTCTCGTCGCGCGCAGCCATCGCCTCGATATCGCCGCCCGCACTGAACGCGTCGCCGTCGCCGGTCAGGACGACGGCGCGGGCGTCGGAATCCGCCGTCGTCTCGAGCGCTTCGATCAGTTCGGTCGCCGCCGCAGCGGTGAATGCGTTCTTCGAATCGGGACGGTCGAACGAGAGCGTCCGGACGCGGCCGTCTGTCTCCACTCGTACCATACCGCGAGTGGCAATCGAAGGTGTATAAATCCATCCGAAGCCCGTACCTTTTAGTCAGTCGTCGTCATCCTCGGAGTATGACCGATGCGTACGTCATCGGGGCCGGACAGTCCGATTTCGGGTCCTTCCCCGGTGAGTCATACCGATCGCTCTTCGCCGATGCGTTCGACGAGACGCTCGAAAGCGTCGACGGCGACTTTGCCACTGCAGAGATCGACGAGGCCTTCCTCGGAACGCTCGGTGTGGGCGGCCGACAACTCGGATTGAGCGGACCCGCAGTGACCGAACATCTCGGGCTACACGGGATTCCGACGACCCGGGTCGAAAACGCGTGTGCTGCATCCGGCTACGCCCTCCGGCAGGCCGTGATGGCGGTCAAATCGGGGATGGTCGACGTCGCACTGGCCGGCGGCTACGAGATAATGACGGATATGAGCGGCGACCACACCAAGTGGTGGCTGGGCGTGAGCGGCGAGACCGAGTGGGAGCGGTTGTCGGGCACCACCTTCGCGGGCGTGTACGCGCAGATGGCCAGCGCGTACCTCCGGGAGTACGACGCGACCGTCGAGGACCTCTCGCGGGTCGCGGTCAAAAACCACGGGAACGGCGCGCAGAACCCACACGCACAGCTTGGATTCGAGTGTACCCTCGAAGACGCGATGAACGCACCGGACGTCGCCGCGCCACTGAATCTCTATCATTGCTGTCCGACCACCGACGGGGCAAGCGCCGTGCTCGTCGCAAACGAGGCGGTCGCAAAGGAGTTCTCCGATGAGCCGGTGCGGGTGGCCGGTGCCGGGGCTGCGAGCGGACGGGTCGGATTGTTCCAGCGCGATTCGCTCACGGGGATCCCGGCCTCTGAGACGGCCGCGGAGCGCGCATACGAGGATGCCGGCATCTCCCCGGACGATCTCGACTTCGCGGAGGTCCACGACTGCTTCGCGATCGCCGAACTCGCCGCCTACGAGGATCTCGGCTTCTGTGACCGCGGCGAGGCCGCGCGTCTCCTCCGGGAGGGAGAGACGGATCCTGACGGGCGGCTGCCCGTCAACACCTCGGGTGGGCTCAAATCGAAGGGACACCCGATCGGGGCGACCGGCACCGGCCAGGTCGTCGAAGCGTACTCGCAGTTGCGCGGGGAGGCACACGTTCAGGTTGACGATCCGGAGGTCGGCCTCACCCACAACGTCGGCGGCTCCGGCGGCGGCGTGACCGTCCACGTGTTCGAGCGGGTCGACGGAGGTGAACTATGAGTTCCGAGCGCGGGATCGTGGCGACGGGTCTGTACGTGCCGCGACAGCGACTGAGCGGCGACGAGATCCAAGCCGCCTGGGGGACGTCCGCGCCGGTCGATCAGGCCGCCGTTCCCACTGCCGACGAAGACACCCTCACGATGTCTGTCGCCGCGGGCAGGAAGGCACTGGCGAACGCCGACCTCGACGCGGCGGCTGTCTCGCATCTTGCCGTGGCGACGACGACGCCGCCGCTCGAAGAAGAAGAGTTCGCGCCGCGGATCGGCGCCGCTTTGGGAACCTCGAGTGAGTTGACTACCGAGACGGCGACGCAGAGTACAGCCGCCGGCGCGGAGGCGCTGCTTTCCGGCGCCGACGCCGACGGCACCGCGCTCGTGATCGTTGCGGACGCACCCGATGGCGATCCAGCCGAAGCCGGCCAGCGCCTCGGGGCGGGCGCAGCGGCGTTCGTCTTCGACGAGGGTGGCGACGCGAAGGTGATCGACAGCGCCCAGCGCTCACGCGATGCACCGGGAATCAGGTTCCGCGAAGGGGGGAGCCACTCGGTTACCGGACTCGACATTACGACCTACGAACGGCAGATGATCCGCGAACTGGTGTCGGCCGCCGTCGAGGGGCTGTCGATCGATCACGAGGCGGTCGACGCGGTGAGCCTTTACCAGCCGACGGGCGGGCTTCCGCATCGCATCGCGCGCTCGCTCCCGTACGGCGGCGGCGCGGTCGGATCCGGTATCGTGGTGGACGACATCGGCGATGCCGGTGCCGCCACGACAGCGATCGGTCTGCTGGCTGCGCTGGCGGCGAGCGAACCTGGTTCGCTCACCGTGGTCGGCTTCTTCGGGAGCGGCGCGTCCGCGGTTGCGCTGGCGTTCGAGTCCCCTGCTGAACTGGATGTGGACCTCGATGCCGCACTGGCGGGCGGCGAACAGATCTCGTACGCCGAGGCGCTCCGGGAGCGCGGGACGATCGGCTCCGCCGAGGTCGCCGGTGGCGGCGCACACGTGAGTCTGCCGTCCTGGCAACGGACGCTGCCGCAACGATATCGGCTCGAAGCGGGCCGCTGTCCCGAGTGTGGTGCAGTCGCCTTCCCGCCGGAGGGTGCCTGTCCCGACTGTCACGAACGCGTGACGTTCGAGACGGAGTCGCTCGCCCGGACCGGCGAAATCGTCGCCGTGACGGTGATCGGACAGGGTGGCGCGCCGCCGGAGTTCGTCGAACTGCAGCGCCGCGACGGCCCCTTCGCGGTGGCGATCGTCGAGGTGGAGACCACCGGGGAACGGGACGGCACAGCCCGGTTCCCGGTGCAGTTGACAGACTGTGATCCAGAAGACGTCTCCGTAGGTGACGAGGTAGCGGGTCGGTTCCGCCGTATCTACAGTGTCGAAGGTGTCACACGGTACGGACTCAAGTTCGTCCCGGAACAACGGTAGCCGATCTCGGCCGTATCCGCCGTGAGAAAACGGTTGTATCGAACTGCCGCGGGAAACCGGTTTTATTCAACTACCCTGAGAAAACGGTTGTATCCAACTGCCGTGGGTCTCGAATCCCTCAAACACCTTCGACAGTCACTCCTCAGCCGACGCTGAAATCCCCAAACGGGACGATACCGGTGCTTCTCATACTGATTACTCTCACTTTTTCCCGCCGAGCGCCGTCAACGGGGACCGCGCTCGGCGGGAAGAGACGAGAGTAATCAGTATCAGTCCTCGTACTGCTGGCGTTCCCGCTCCCGAAGTTTGACGCGCTGGATCTTGCCGGTCTCGGTGCGCGGGAGTTCGTCGGTGAACTCGATGCGTCGGGGGTATTTGTACGGTGCCAGCGTGTTCTTGACGTGGTTCTGCAGCGTCTCGGTCAGCTCGTCGCCGGGCGTCGCATCCTCGGAGACGACCACGAAGGCCTTCACGACCTGGCCGCGTTCCTCGTCAGGTGAACCGACGACGGCCACTTCGGAGACCTCCTCGCGCTCTTCGAGGACCGCCTCGACCTCCGGACCCGGGATGTTGTAGCCGCTCGACACGATGAGGTCGTCCTCGCGGGACTTGTATTCCAGGCGGCCGTCCTCGCGGTGCACGTAGATGTCACCCGGGAGGCTCCAGCCGTCGACGAGCGCCTCGTCCTGCTTTTTCGGGCGGTTCCAGTAGGAGATGCCCGTCGGGCCACGGACCGCGAGGAGCCCGGCCTCGCCGCGCGGGAGTTCCTCGCCAGTGTCCGGATCGATGACCCTGCACTCGTAGCCGGGAACCGGATAGCCGGTCGCGCCGGGATCGATCTCCTCTCCCTCACGGTGGCTCACGAAGATGTGCAGCATCTCGGTGGTCCCGATCCCGTCGTAGATCTCGACACCGTAGCTGTCTTTGAACTTGTTGAACGTGCTGTGTGTGAGTGGCTCGCCGGCGCTCACAGCCAGTCGCAGCGAGTCCGTTTCGTACTCGTCAGGCCCGTCCGGGTGTTTCGCGAGAATCTGGTTGAACGCCGTCGGGATCGAACAGAGAATCGTGATTTCGTGCTTCTCGACGGCTTCAAGCAGGTCGGCCGGCGAGGCGTTTTCCACGAGACTCGATGTGGCCCCGAACCGGAGCGGGAAGGTCAGGAGGTCCCCGTAGCCGTACGCAAAGGGCAGCGGCGGGTTGCCGCCGAAGACGTCGTCCTCGGTGACGTTGAGGCAATAGCGCGCGTAACTGTCCGCGGTCGCGAGCACCTGTCGGTGGGTGTGCGTCGCGCCCTTCGGCTGTCCGGTGGTTCCGGAGGTGTACAGCATCAGCGCGAGGTCGTCGCGGGAAGTCGGATGCGCGTCGAGATCGTCGTCGGCCGCTTCCGTCAGTTCGTCGTAGTCGAGGTGGTCGTGCTCGACGCCGTTCCGCTGGACGACCACGACGTCGTCAACGGTATCCAGGTCGGGGAGCGCCTCGGTGATCTCTTCGAGGAGGCCGTCGTAGACGACGACCATCGAGGCCTCCGCGTTGTTGATGATGTGGATGAGCTCTTTCGCGCGGAGCAGCTTCATCGACGGCAGCGGCACGGCCCCGATCTTCTGGATTGCGAGACAGGAAATGACGGCCTCCGGACGGTTGGTGAAGCGGACGACGACCCGGTCGCCCGGTTCGACACCTTGCCCTGCAAGCGCGTTTCCGAGCTGGTTGACCCGTGTTTGCAGTTCGTCGTACGTGATCTCTTCGTCTTCGAACCGGATGGCGACGTTGTCGCCACGACCCTCGCGGACGTGACGGTCCACCAACTCGTCGGCGACGTTGATCTCCTCTGGGTAGTGAAGTTCCGGGAGCGGATGAACGAGGTCCGGTCCGTCATCTGGCAGATACGAGGCTGGTACGTTTTCTTGCATCGCTTGTTACGGCAATCAAGATATGTCTCAAAGTACTTTACGGTCGAATATGAGAAAGGTCCGCGGCTGGGAAACCGGGAAACGGTACCGATAAAACATACCGCTTTCTCGGCGTAATCGGACCGATACTAAAAACCGCCACATTCAAATATAATAAAAGATAGGCTACATACGAAGATGTCTAAGCAGAGGTTTAATCGACGAGAGATTCTAAAAGTAACCGGCGGGGCGGCGACTGTCAGCCTGCTTGCAGGCTGTTCAGGCAACGGGGACGGCGGCGACTCGGATGACGACACCAGTACGGACGCAGGTGGCGGCGAAACTACGACGTCCGGTGGCTCCGGCGACTCCGATGGTGACGGCGGGGAGCAGATCAATATCGGCTCCGTGCAGCCGCTGTCGGGTGGATTCGCGCCGTGGGGCCAGGCTCACTCGGCGGGCCTCTCCTTTGCCATCCAGGAAATCAACGCCGATGGCGGCGTCTTGGGCGGCCGGAACCTGAACATCGTCGAGTCGAACTCAGAGAGCGATCCCGCGGAGGCGTCGTCGATCTTCGATCGGTTCGCCGAGCAGAACAACATCGTGGCAGCGACCGGGCCGGTGAGTTCCGACGTCGGTATCCGCACGTCGCGGACGGCCCAGGAACTCGGCATCCCGATGATTATGCATATGGCCGGGTCGGACGAGACGATCACCGAGGAGACGCTGCACTCGTTCCGCCTGGGACTGCTCCCCGCTGCGACGACGATGCAGGCCCAAGCGCAGTTAGTCAGCGACGCCGGCTACGAGAACGTCGCCGCCATCGTCGGCGACTACGCCTGGGGGCGTTCGGTCCAGACCGCGATCCAGGACAACTTCGACGTTGACGTCGACATCCACGTGGCGCCGGTCGGCGCCGACGACTTCTCGTCGTACATCAGACAGGTCTCTCAGGACGTCGAGATGTTCATCGCGACGGGGCACCCGCCGGGGTCGCTGACGATCACCGGACAGCTCTCGGAACTCGGATACAACCCGGAGGTCGTCACCGGGCCGTCGATCCCGCCGTCCGTCATTCGATCTGCGATCGGCGAGAACGTTGCCGAGAGCGCATTCACGCACATCCATATGGCGGACGCCGCCTCCGACGAGTTCGCCGAAGTGGCACAGCGGTTCGGCGAGGAGGTCGGCAGCCAGTTCAACACCCACACGGCGTACGGATACGTCACCGGACAGATGATCGCACAGGCCATCGAAGACGCGGGCGAGGCCGACTCCGAGGCGATCACCGAGGCGATCCGCAGCATCGAGTTCGACACGCTGTTCGCCGAGCCGATCCAGTACTCCGAGTACGGCGAACTCAAAGACCAGGTGCAAATCTACAGTAAAGTTACCGCGGAGGCACCCTCGTACTACCCCGACGGCGATTACAGCCTCGAAGAGCAGTTCCGCACTGACCCGCTGCCGGCGCTGGCCCCGGAGTCCTGACAGTAACCCGTTTCGAGGACGTTCGATTCCTGCGTTCGATTTGTGATGGCTTGCAGCCCTTCCTCGGGGTTTGGGTGCATATCCGTCCATCGAGAGAATCCGATCGCCCCCCGTGAGCGGACACTACATCGGGAGCGATGAGTGTCAGCGCGGACCCACCAGTGACTCGGTGCCGCTCTGGAAGTCGTAAAGTATACACCACCGTCTATCATTCGGGGCACTAAATGGTTACAGTTAGCACGCTAGCGGCGCTCGCCGTCGACGGGCTTGCATTCGGCGCTACGTTAGCCCTTCTCGGCGTCGGGATCACACTCGTCTACGGACTCGGAGAGGTGTTGAACCTGGCAATCGGCGCATTTGCGGTGATCGCGGCGATCCTGGCTTCGTTGATGGCCAGCAACGGAATTCCGCTCCCGGTCGCGATCCTCGGCGGACTCCTCGCCGTCGGCGTCTTCGGCCTGATCGTCGACCGGACGCTCCTGTCGCTGGTCTACCGTTCCAAAGGCGAAGAACGGATCCTCCTGGGGATCTTCACCACGCTCGGACTGACGGTCCTGCTCGAAGGGGTGATGGTCAACTACGTCTCCTCACAGTATTCGCTCAAACTCGGGCTGTCGCCGATCGATCTCGGGACGACGGTCGTCACCGGCGTCTCCGTCGCAAGCATCATTATCGCGGGCGTAATCCTCGCCGTGCTATTCCTCTTTCTCAACCGGACGTTCCTCGGGAAGGCGGCCCGGACCATCTTCCAGGACGAGCGCGGTGCACAGCTTGTGGGGATCGACCCCCGGAAGATCCGGACGCTCGTGTTCGTCCTCTCGGCGATCGTCGCCGGTCTGGCGGGCATTCTCGCGGCCTCCCGATCGAACGTCAGCGTGGCGAGCAGCTTCGAGTTCACGACGTTCGCGTTGATCGTCTCCATCGTCGGCGGCGTCCGCAGTCTCGTCGGCGCGGTCGTCGCCGGCCTGCTGCTCGGACTGGTCAATCAGATGGCTAACTTCTTCATCGGATCGTACTTCGCGACGATCATCCTGTTCGGCTCGGCCGTGATTTTCCTCCTCTTCCGTCCGGAGGTGATGTCGTCGTGAGAGAGCTCGTCCCGGGCAAGCGCAAGCTGGCCCTCGTCGGCCTGGTGTTCGTCATCGCGCCGCTGCCGGTGATGGGCAGCGGCTACTTCGTCGGCGTGCTGTCGCGGATCCTCCTGTTTGCGCTGTTCGCGCTCGCGCTGAACATCGTCTTCGGGCACAACGATCAGCTGTTCCTCTTCATGGGCGGCTTGGGCGGCGTCGGCGCGTACGCCACGGCATTGATCGCCGATACGGTCGGTATTACCGCCTGGGTGGCGCTGCCGGTCGCCGCACTCCTCTGTGGGATCGTCGCGCTCTCTGTGAGTTGGATCTCCGCGCGTCGGAAGTTCACGGTCATCCTGATCTCCATCCTGACGCTCAACCTCCAGTTGGTGTTCGAGGAGGGGTTCGTCGGCGCCAGGGATCTCACCGGCGGCTCGACGGGGTTCCCCTACGAACTCTTCTCGATCGACGGAATCGCGGAAGCCGTCGGCCTGCCGTCGGCGCTCGTGATATACTACGTGCTGCTCGTGTTCCTCTTGGCCGGGATGGTGCTGTACCTGTGGCTCATCAACTCCCACTACGGACTCGCCTTCGAGGCCATCCGGGAAGACGAGATGGCGGCCGAATCGATCGGCATCAACGTGGTCCGTTACAAGGCCATCGCCGGGTTCATCGCCGGCGTCATCATCGCGATCGCCGGCACGATGCTCGCGAGAGAGGCGACCTACATCACGCCCTCGATATTCACGTTCCTCGCGGTCGACGTGATCGCGCTGATCGTCCTCATCGTCGGCGGAATCAGACAGACGTACGGCCCGATCGTCGGCGCGGTCATCGTCGAGATCATCGAGGCGACCCTCGGGACCTACGCCGCCAACTGGCGGACGGCGATCTTCGGCGCCTTGTTGATTCTGCTGTTCCTGTACTTCCGGAGCGGCGTCATCGTCGCCGCACAGGAGTTCCTCGAAAACCGGGACATCTCGCTCGGCGGAGGTAGCGGCGGAGCGCCAACAGAAGCCGAAACGAACGGCTGACACCACCGTCGAGACGCGGCTATCGAGGATCAGCTTTTTCAAGTGACGAATGACGAGGCAAAACCGTTATTACAGGACGCCGGTCTGTATGTAGGTAGCAATGCTTGAGGCCGCGAACATTCGCAAGAAGTTCGGTGGTCTCGTCGCCGTCGACGGGGTCGACCTGGAGATCGGCCGGGGCGAGATCGTCGGGCTCATCGGGCCCAACGGAGCCGGAAAGACGACGTTATTCAACACGATCACGGGTGTTCTCGACCCAGAGGAGGAGACGAAGATCTCGTTCAACGGCGACGATCTCCTCGCGCTCGATACACACGAGATCGCCCGAGCCGGGGTGTTGCGGACGTTCCAGATCGTTCGCGTGTTCGGCGAGATGACGGTGATGGAAAACGCCGTCGCGGGGGCGCTTTTCGGCACGGACGAGTCGATCTCCCGGGAGGAAGCCGAGGAGCGCGGCCGCGAAGCGCTCGAATTCGTCGGCCTGGCAGAGAAAGCCGATATGAAAGCCGGGAACCTTCCGATCGCCCAGCAGAAACAGCTCGAACTGGCCCGGACCGTGGCCTCCGATCCGGATCTCGTGCTCCTCGATGAGATCGCAAGCGGTTTGACGCCGGCGGAGATCCAGGAGCTATCGGACACGATTCGTCGGCTCCGCGACGAACGTAACATCTCGGTGTTCTGGATCGAACACATTATGGACGCGATTATGGGAACCGCAGACCGCATCATCGTGCTCAAAAGCGGCGAGAAGATCGCCGAAGGGACGCCCGAGGAGATCAGAAACAATCAAGCGGTGACCGAGGCGTACCTCGGCGCGGAGGAAGATTCGTGATCGAACTCGACGGCATCGACGTCTCCTACGGGAACATCCAGGTGATCTGGGACCTCGATATGGCCGTCTCCGAGGACGACGGCGTCGTGTCAATCGTCGGTCCCAACGGCGCGGGCAAATCGACACTGCTTCGGGTGATGTCGGGACTCCACCCGTTCGACGCCGGGACGGTGACGGTGTGGGACGAGGACGTCGCCACGCTCACCCCGTCGGAGATCGTTCGCCGGGGCTTCGTCCACGTCTCCGAGGAGCGGAACCTCTTCGGGCAGATGACCGTTCGGGAGAACCTGGAGATGGGCGCTTACACCAAGCGTGAGGAATTAGACGAGATGATGGAGGAGGTCTTCGAGGTCTTCCCGATCCTCGAGGAGCGCTCCGATCAGCTCGCACGGTCGATGAGCGGCGGGCAGCAACAGATGCTCGCGATCGGTCGAGGGCTGATGGCGCAACCGCGGATCCTCGCGCTCGACGAGCCGTCGGAAGGGCTGGCGCCCCAGATCACCGACAGGGTCTTCGAGAAGATCGAGGGGATCAGCGAGGAGATCACCGTGCTGCTCGTCGAACAGCACGTCAACCGGGCGCTCAAGATGGCGGACCGTGCGTACCTGCTCGAAAACGGCCGGATCGTTCGCGAGGACACCGGTCAGGGGCTGCTGGAGAGCGAACACGTCAAGGACGCCTACCTTTGAGCGCGATGGTTCGGTATTTCGAGGACATCGACGACGGCGAGACGCACGAACTCGGATCGTACACGGCCGACAAAGCGGAGTTGCTCTCGTTTGCGCGCCGCTACGATCCGCAGCCGATCCACGTCGATCCCGCGGCAGCCGAACAGACGATGTACGGGGGCCTCATCGCCAGCGGCTGGCACACGGCAGGCTCCTGTATGGCGCTGCTGTACGAGGGATTCCTCTCGAAGACGGCGACGCTCGGTTCCTTCGGCCTGGAGGAACTCCGCTGGCCGACGCCTGTCCGGCCCGACGATACGGTGACGGCAACCGTCGAGGTCGTAGAGACCACGGCTTCCGAGAGCCGAGATGACCGCGGGTACGTCACAAACGACGTCACGGCCGAAAACCAAAACGGGGAGACCGTCCTCTACTGGCGCTCGACGAACATCTTTCTCACGCGCGAGGCCGAAGGCGACTGGCCACTCTCGGAGTAACGGGACTGTCTCGGCTTGTTGAGGTGCCGGATCGGGTTAGTTCTCGAAGGGTGACAGCATCGCGTCGGTGAAGGTGCTCGGTTCGCCCTCGGACGTGAAGCACCCGTACTCGGTGAGGCCCTCGATCCGGACCTCGCCGTCGGTCCGGAAGGTGTGCGCCACTCGGACGGTGTCCTCGGTCACCGCCTGGACGTCGCACTCGACGGAGAGAAGCGAGTCATAGCGGACCGGCGATTTGAACTCCCAGTGCCAGTCGCGTAGCCGGAACGGCTGCCTGTCGCCGGCGAGGTCGCTCAACTGGACTCCCTGTGCGGCGAGGTACCGTTCGAGTGCGATTCCCGCAAATCGGGGGTACTCCTCGAAGTAGGCCAGTTCCGACCCCTCGATGTAGGGACTGTGAATTTGGAACGTCTCCTCGAACGTCGGGTAGTGCGAAGCGGCATCACCGTCCCTGCTGGGACCGACTGCAACTGATTTGTCGCCGACGAGGTCCTCGATCAGCGTCTGGGTCTCTTCCGGGATCGGCAGCGCGCCGCCCTCGGGTGCGATCGTGACGTGGGTCATCTGCGCCGTCGAGAGGGCCTCGCCGTCTTTATCGATCATCTCGTACACCAACTCGAGACTGGAGTCGCCGACTCTCGTGGGGGTGACTTCCACGGAGACGGTGTCATCGAACGTCGGATACCGGTGGACGGTCGTATCGAGCCCGACCGGCGCGTACGGAATCGCGTCGTTTTCGACGAGATACGGGAACGGATACTCCACCGCGGCGGCGAGTTCCTGCGTCGAGATCAGTTGCCAATCGAAGAACATTGCGCCGTGGACGAGCGGCCCAGCGAGTTCACCAAACCGTACCTGGTGGTCGTCAATGGTACGCATATCACCCCCCAGGGAATCCGGTGATAATAGCGTTTCGGGCTGGCGATGATATCGACGGGAATCCCGCCGGTGTCGTCCGGTTAATTCCTACGACAGTATTGACAACGGTACCCGTTCCGATGTGTCTCGAAGACGTGTTCGTGGTATTTCTGATCCAGCGAAGTGGAAAATTATTCTTAATTTAGTATTATCAAAAAAAGAACTATTCTCGGTCAAACATCTCGTCTATCCCTGAAACCGCTCCGAGATTCCATTTGCGACCACCGCTCGCATATACGCTGAGTGAACTTCTCTCGAATATCTAAAATGGATTCCAGTAGAAACAAAGTTCTGTCACGGAATTCCAACCACACAGACTCCCTTGCGATCGGTAGTGTGGAACGAGCGGCAACGGTGGAACGCGGAGGCGAAAGTGATCAACGGAGTGAAAGGTACAGAAACCCGAACCCGACGACGAACAGTAGCGATTCGACACTGTGGATGTTGTGGAGTGGCAGTCGAGTAAAGACGAGTAATATCTCCTCGATAAGCACACCCACGGTGAGAAACAGGAACCCAAAGAACGCGTTCCGATGTGTTCTCGTCCGTTCCCGACGAAAGGTCCTGAAGCTGACAGCTGAAATCCCGAGTGCGAACGCGAGGGCCACGGCGGCAAGTAGGGTCGACAGGGATCCGATCACTCCTGTCATCGCCGACGACTCCTCCCGGGACGAGAGGCAGCCAATCTCCCTCGCCCGAATCTATCGAACCTTCGGATGACGACGCGACCTGAGATGTGATCTAACTCCCCCTGTTCTGAGAGCGGTGGTTGTCTTCGGCGTCGACTGTTATGAGTCATTTCGCAAATCCTCCCAGAGGTTCTTGAACTGATCCGACACGTCTTTGAACGTCAGATCGATCTCGACCTCGCTGTTCTGTGGTCGTATCTGGATGTCTGCTCGCTTGACGTTGTTTCGATAGACCGTGTAGTGATTCCCGTTGTCGTCGATTTCAGTCTCCTCCCGTAGTAGCCCCCGGTCAAGGAGGCTGTTGACTTGGCGGTAGAGCGTCGGTTCGGAAGCGTCACAGACTGTACTCAATTCACCCACAGATTGAGGTTTTCTTTCGGTTTCGTGGAGAATTTTCTTCGTTCGCGGGGCGCAAAGCAGTTCGCGCAGTTCCCGTCGCCCGGCGCCGTTTTCCATCCTCGTACGAACCCGTTCGTTCTTCCTGAATTAACTTTTCGGAATATTTGAGGCTAATCCACCCTCTACGGATGAAACCTGTTTCAACGGCCTGTATCGAGCGTATAACATCTTATATTTCTGGCAACTTCATCTGATGAAGTCACTATCGGGTATTGATATGTGATTCCATACGATGATTTTCCTGATGTCCCGCGATACTGCGACAGACGAACTGGCAGGCTGTGAATCGGTGGGGGAGCTGCTGACGCGGCGACGGGAGCTTCTGTCCGCTGGAATAACGATGGCCGCGTTAGGTGTCAGCGGTTGTCTGGGCGGTGGGGGCGGCGCACAGACGGCCACTGAGCCTCCACAAACAGACGAAGAAGGGCACGAGGAAGAACTTCCGGAGGGCGTCTCCGAAGAGGCGTTCGAATCTGGGCCAGTACCGGAGGTCTATCAACGGGCGAAGTCACTGGGGGGCGAAGAACGAAACCCCGACGACGTGATGGCGAAAGCAGACGTCAACTTCTCCGAGTTCGATGAGGCACAGGAGATTGACGCTCACGGGTCCGGAGAGTGCTGTGCGAACTGTGCCGACTATATCGCCGACAAAAATGGCGACACGTTCGGGGCCTGTGCCGAGGTAGGCGGATACATCGACGGCGCAGACTGGTGTACAGTCTACGAAACCATTCCGGAACCGTCGGTACCGGAAGGGATGTCTGAAGACGAACTCGCCACGGCCGAGGTCCCCGGGGAGTATCGCACGGCGACCTCACAGGGCGACGAGGAACGCGATCCGGACGACCTGCGGAGCCAGGAGGACGTCAATCTGACAGAATCCGCCGAAGCTATCGGCGAAGAGACCGCTCAACCGGGGCAGTCCTGTGGCAACTGCGCGGACTTCATCCCCGACAAAAACGGTGACGGTTGGGGCGCCTGCGCCGAGGTTGAGGGGCACATCGCATCCGAGGACTGGTGTGTCGTCTGGGAACAGACCGGCGAGGAGCACTGATCGGACGGTCATCCAGTAACGCCTCTCGCAGTCACACCGCTATTTTCATACTGACTGGCACGACTGGCACACGAAACTCATCGCTTTCTCGCGAGAAGGGTCGACATCCGCGTGCATCGACGGGAGACCAACTCCACTCGCGTCCTGGCAGTTCCACCGAGTCCCAACCCGATACTTTTATCGAAGCACACCGGTTCGCACACAGATAACGTCGCGATGGTCTCGGCTGTACAGCTACTCGACATCCTGCTCAACGGGCTGACGATCGGAATGGTCTACGTGCTCGTGGCGGCCGGTCTCTCGATCGTCTTCGGCGTGATGGGCGTGTTGAACCTCGCTCACGGGGAGTTGCTCGCGCTCGGCGCCTACTTTGCGTTCTCGCTGGTCACGGGATTCAGCGTCGGCGGCTTCTGGGCGGCGTTGATCGTGGTTCCCCTCCTCGTGGGCCTGCTCGGTGCGCTCGTCGAACGCAAACTCATCAATCGCGTGTACGGCCGCGGACAGTTGGCACAGATTCTGCTCACGTTCGGCCTGCTCTTGATCATTTACGATCTGAAGCGGTTCGTCTGGGGGAAGAGTCCCAAGTTCTTCTCGCCGCCGGAGCTCATCGACCAGACAGTCACCCTCGCCGGGTTCTCCTACTCCGGATACAGCTACTTCATCATCGCCTCCGGTGGACTGATCGCGCTCGGCATCTGGGCGTTGCTGCGGTTCACGCGATTCGGGCTGGTCATCCGGGCCGGCTCCGAGGACCGGGCGATGGTGCGGAACCTCGGCGTGGATATCGATCGCTACTACACGCTCGTGTTCGGGTTCGGCGCGGCGCTTGCAGCCTTCGGCGGCGTCGTGCTGGGCGGGTACCAGAACGTCAGCCTGGAAATGGGCAACGCGGTCATCATTCCGGCGTTCGTGATCGTCGTCCTCGGCGGCCTCGGCAGCTTTCGCGGTGCCGTCGTCGGCGGCCTGTTGGTCGGGATCATCCAGAGCGCGGTCAGTACCTTCGTCCCGCAGATCCAGGGTGTCGTCATCTTTCTTCTGATGATCGGTGTCCTCCTCGCCCGCCCGGAGGGACTGTTCGGCGGATCGAAAGAGCAACTCGACGCGGGCCGATCGGAGCCCAGCGAGTTCGTCAGCGGGCTGGGCGGCGGCGTGCTCGGCGACCGCCTCCGGTCCCGGCTGGGAATCGGACTCGTCGCCGTGCTGGCGCTGGTCCCGGTGTTCAACGGGATTCTCTACTCCGAGTTCGTGGTCTCGCTGCTGATCACCGTGCTGATCTGGGCGCTCTTTGCAATGAGTCTCGATATCGTCCTCGGATACACCGGCCTGATCTCACTCGGCCACGCGCTGTTCTACGGGCTCGGGGCGTACGCCACCTTGCTGACGCTGTTACACGTCTCGCCGTCGGCGTTCGTCGCCCTCGGGATCGCACTGACCGTGACTGCAGTCACCGCCTGGATCGTCGGGCACCTCGCGATTCGCGTCTCCGGCGTTTACTTCGTGATGATCACCCTGGCGTTCGCGGAAATCGTCCGCCAGGCAGTCTTCAAAATCGATGCGACGGGCGGAAGCAGCGGCCTCTTCGGCGCACCCGAACCGCTGTACGGGGTCGGTGGGGTCGGCATCCGGTTCAGCGAGGTCCTGATCGGTATCGAACCGCTGGCCTTCACGGGAACCTCGCTGTTCTACTACTTCCTCCTCGCGATCGTCGTTGCCGCGTATCTGGCCGTGCGACGGATGATGAACGCCCCCTTCGGGACGGTGCTGCAGTCGATCCGGGAAAGCGAGTTGCGGGCGCGCTTCGTCGGCTACGAGGTGCGTTCGGTGAAGCGCCAGGCGTTCGTCATCAGTAGCACGCTCGCCGGACTCTCTGGCGCGCTGTTTGCGCTCTTCAATGGGTTCGTCGCGCCCGATCTGCTGAACTGGATCAACAGCGGCAACGCGATCATCATGGTCGTGCTCGGCGGCTCGGGCACGCTCTACGGGCCGATGGTCGGCGCGGCCGTGTTTACGCTCATCGAGCGGCAACTCTCCTCGCTCATCCCCTGGTGGCGACTGTTGCTCGGGACCCTCTTCGTGCTCGTGGTCCTGTTCCTCCCGAAGGGCCTGGTGTCGCTGCCGACGCGACTTCGCGACCTCCAGCGGTCCCGAGTGGGGGGCAAGCCACTCTCGAACGACGAACAACCGGAGGTGGAAGCCGATGACTGAACCGGAGCGGACGGCCGGCGACGCCGACGCGGCGCTTCTGCAAACCGCGGGGCTCACGAAGCGATTCGGGGAGTTCACCGCGGTCGACCACGTCGATTTAGCCGTCGAACAGGGTGAATTCCGGAGCATCATCGGACCGAACGGCGCCGGGAAGACGACGCTTTTCAACCTCATCAGCGGCGCGATGCGTCCGACAGAGGGGACCATCACGCTCGCGGGGCGGGATATCACTGCCCTCTCGCCCGCCGAACGGGTCGCCGAAAACCTGGCTCGCTCGTTTCAGCTAACGACGGTGTTCAACGGGTTGTCGGTGCACGAAAACGTCCGGTTGGCGGCGCAATCGGCCCGGTTCGCAACGATGTCTCCGATCGAGCGACTGTTCGCTGATCCGGACCGGTTCGACGCGATCAACGATCGGACAGCCGCGATCATCGACGACCTCGGACTCCGAGAGGTCGCGACCGCACAGGCGAGCGATCTCTCATACGGCGACCGACGGCGACTCGAAGTCGCCCTCGTTTTGGCGACCGATCCGGAAGTTGTGCTGCTCGACGAACCGACTGCGGGGATGAGCGGCGACGAGACGGCGGCCACGATCGAACTCATCGAGGAGGTCCTGACGGACAAGACGGTCGTCCTCGTCGAGCACAACGTCGATCTGGTGATGCGAGTCTCCGATCGCATCACGACGCTCAACAGCGGGGCGGTAGTAGCCACGGGAACGCCCGAGGAGATCGCGAAAAACGAGCAGGTCCGGGAGGCGTACCTCGGGGGGTATACCGCGTGACGCCGAACGACGACGACACGCCGCGGTCGGAGTCCCGACGCCTCGACGATCCGCTGCTGCGCGTGGACGAGGTCACAGCCGGGTACGGCGCGACGACAGTGTTGCAGGGTGTAAGCTTCGACGTCGGCGACGGCGAAGTCGTGGGGATCGTCGGCCGCAACGGCGTCGGCAAGACGACGACACTCCGGACGATTATGGGCTCTTTGACGCCGCGGGCTGGGGAGATAACCTACGAGGGACGGTCGATAGCGGACCTCGAACCCGAAGACACCGTCCGTCGGGGGATCGCGCTCGTCCCCGAGGAGCGGCGTATCTTCGGCGGCCTCAGCGTCCGCGAGAATCTCGAACTCGCGCGACTCGGCGGGGGCGGCGGAACCAGCGAGTGGGACATCAAAGCGGTTCTGGACACGTTCGAGAATCTGGCGGCACGGGAGACGGCGGCGGGCAGTACCCTGAGCGGCGGCGAACAGCAGATGCTCGCAATCGGGCGAGCGCTCGTCAGCAACGCCCGGACCTTGCTCCTCGATGAACCGACAGAGGGACTCGCGCCGTACGTCGTCGAACAGGTCGTGGAGACGATCGAAGCGCTGCAGGAGCAGGGACTGACGATCCTGCTTGTCGAACAGAACGTCCGGATGGCACTGGACGTCTGTGATTACATCTACGTGATGGACAACGGCCGGATCGTCCACGAAAGTTCGAGCGATGCGCTCCGCGACGACGACGCGGTACTCGACCGGTATCTGAGTGTCTCACTCGACGACTCGGCGGAGGACTGACAGCGACGGTGGAAGTCCGTATTATTTTATATCAGCCTTTAATTACGAGTGGTATGGACGGACGCGAGGAGAAGACGACAGGGGTCGACAGATCGACGACCCGTGGGGTGCGGCGACGACGAGCACTACAGTATCTCGGCGGCGGCGCACTCGCTGCGACGCTCGGAACCGCCGGCTGTATCCAGCAGACGGGAGACGACGGCGGCACCGACACGGCGACGGATACCGACACGGCGACCGACGACGGGTCGACAGCGACGACGAGCAGCGACGACGGATCGGACGCCGAAGCTCTCACCCTCGGCGTCTTGGTCCCCGAGAGCGGTCCGTCGGCGCCGCTCGGGGGGGCGCAACGTCAGGGGGCCGAACTCGGTGTGCAGTACGTCAACGACAGCGACGAGTTCGACTTCACGATCGAGCCGGTCTACGAGGATACGCAGACGGATCCCTCGACCGGCCTCCAGCGGGCACAGCAGGTCGTCGAGAACGACGGCGCCGACTACATCGTCGGCGCCCTGGAAAGTTCGGTCGCGCTCGCAGTCGCCGATTACGTGAGCGATCAGGACGTCCTCTACACCTCCGGGGCCGCGACGATCGAACTGACGGGCGAGAACTGCAACGCGAATACGTTCCGAACGGAGACGAACGCCGCCCAGCAGATGGCCGGCCTCGTCGACTTCGCCGCCGCGGAACTCGGGTCGAACCTGTGGATTCACACCACCGACGACACGTACGGGAACTCCGCAGTCACCCAGATCAAACGGCGGATCGAGGCCCAGGGGCTCGACCTCGACGTCGTCGGCGAGACGATGCCCGACAAGGGCACTAGCAACTACGGGCCGCAGATCAGCAACATCTCGAACTCCGAGGCGGACGTGCTGGCGCTCCCGGACACAGGGGCGGACCTGATCAACTTTATGAAGCAGGCCAAAAGCAGCGGCCTGACCGACGAGATCGACGTCATCGGGACGGCGATCTTCGCGCAGGTCAGTCGCCAGGCGCTGGGGTCCGATGCGGTCGGGGCCTACTCCTCGACGCTGTACAACCACACCCTGGACACGGGGGACAACCGACAGTTCGTCGAGGCCTACCGGAACGAGTACGACGGCGTCCCGGGGAGTTTCGCCCGCGTGGGCTACGATATGGTTCGGATGACCGCCCGCGGGATTCAGGAGGCCGGCTCGAACGATCCGACCGATGTCAGATCGACCCTCGAGGGACTCGAGATGACGACGGCCCTGGGGACGACGCGGTTCCGCGAGTGTGACCACCAGGCGGTCAATCCGGTCTGGACCGGGCAGGTCGTCGAGGGCGAAGAGATTCCGGGTGTGGAACTGCTCACGAAAGTCTCCGGCGAGGACGCGATCCGGCCCTGTGCGGAGACCGGCTGTAGCCTCTGAGTCCGGATCGACGAGACAGACGACACGGGAGTTCATTCGACCGAACGAGTACTTCGCTATGAACGAAACAAACGTACTCCTGGCCGTCGACGCCGGAACCTCGACGATCAAGACGGTGGCGTTCGACACGGCCGGAAACGAACTGGCGACGGCGACGCGGGAGACGGAGACGATCCGGCCGGAGCCGGGGCACGTCGAACAGGAGATGGTGGCCGTATGGGAGCGGACCGCGGCGACACTCCGTGAGGTAAACGCAGCGCTCCCCGAGGAGGCTGCACCGATCGGTGTGAGCATCACGGGGCAGGGCGATGGGCTCTGGGCGATCACCGACGACGGCGACCCTGTCAGAAACGCCATCCTCTGGTCTGACAGCCGATCGGCTGGTATCTTAGAGGAGTGGGAACAAAACGGCCAGTTAGCGGCGATCATCGACCAGTGTGGATCGGCGCCGTATCCGGGGATGAGCCTCCCGCTTTTGGCGTGGCTGGCCCGGGAGGAACCGGCACAGTTCGAGCAGGTGGCGACGATCCTCTCGTGTAAAGACTGGCTCAAGTACAAACTGACCGGTGAGCGGACGCTCGACAACACCGAGGCGACCGTCCCCTATCTGAACAAATCGACCGAGCGCTACGATTCCAGCGTCTTCGAGTTGGTCGATCTCCCGGCGGCGGCGGACACGCTGCCACGGCTGGCGGCGCCGACCGAAACGATCGGGACGATCACGGCTGGCGCCGCCGAATCGACGGGCCTCGAAGCGGGCCTGCCGGTCGTTTCGGGCGTGTTCGACGTGCCCGCCTCGGCGATCGGCAGCGGCGCCGCCACAGCCGGCGGGACCGCCGTGACGCTCGGAACGTCCCTGACTCACCAAGTGCTCGTCGACGGTGCACAGCCGGAAACGTCGGGCATCCAGATGAGTCTCGGTCTGGACGGCCTCTGGACGTACGCGATCGGATCGAACGCCGGCACTCCGAGTCTGGAATGGGCTGCTGGGACATTCGCCGGAGACGACGACGTCGCGGCGTTAGAAGAGAGAGCGGGCGCGGCACCGCCGGGAAGTGAGGGGGTGGTGTATCACCCGTATCTGAGCACGAGCGGCGAACGCGGCCCGTTCGTCGATCCGAACGCACGTGGCCAGTTCGTGGGGCTGACTCCGGAACACGACACCGAGCACCTGCTACGGGCGGTTTACGAGGGGCTCTCGCTCGCGATCCGGGACTGCGTTGAGCATCTGCCTGCCGACACCGGCCGAGTGACACTGAGCGGCGGCGGGTCGCGTTCGGACCTGTGGTGTCAACTCATCGCTGACTGTCTCGACTGTCCGGTCGCTGTACCCGCAAGCTCCGAGCCGGGGGCGAAAGGTGCAGCAGTCTTGCTAGCGCTGTCGCAAGCGGAGTATCCCTCACTGGAAGCCGCAGTCGACCGGATGGTCACGATCGATCGACGGTTCGAACCGCGGGACGAGGTGGCCGCTCAGTATGAAGCGCTGTATGAGTTCTTCGCGGAGTCCAGACGGGAGATGCAGTCGGTCTGGGCGGACCGCGCGGCAGTGTACAATGAGGCGATTTCGGGCCGAACGGAGTGAACGGCGGATGCAGATGGGTGAACGAACGTAACACGCATCCACGTAGGTTCCTGAAGACTGTGAGAGCAGCGTTCATCGTCAGACTCGTCGGCCGATTCCGGTAATATCGGGGGCCGGTGGAGCCTTTATCCGTGCCCGGGCCGGAATAGGAGTAGATGAACCGAAACGACCAGCAAGCGTACGATCGGGGGACGTCGCTTTTCTCCCCGGACGGACGCATCTACCAGGTCGAGTACGCCCGCGAAGCGGTCAAGCGCGGGGCGCCGAGTCTCGGGATCCGAACCACAGAGGGCGTCGTGTTCGCAGCGCGGCGTCGGACGAGTTCGTCGCTGATGGAAAGCGACAGCATCGAGAAACTCCACAAACTCGACGACTATCTGGGGACCGCATCGGCGGGCCACGTCGCTGACGCCCGACGGCTGATCGACGACGCCCGGCGGGCAGCACAGGGGAACCGGCTTCGCTACGGCGAACCGCTCGGTGTCGAGGCCCTCGCGAAGACACTCTCCGACGAAATTCAGGAAACGACGCAGATCGGCGGCACGCGTCCATTCGGTGCAGCTCTGCTGATCGGCGGTGTCGACGACACCGAGACGGATCCCAGTCCACGGCTGTTCCAGACCGATCCCTCTGGCGCCCCACAGGAGTGGCGCGCCGTTGCGATCGGGTCGGGTCGAGACGACCTCCAGGAGTTCCTCGAGGACAACTGGGCTGACGATCTCTCGCTCGACGAGGGGATCACGGTCGCCGTTCGAGCGCTGCTGGACACGGACGAGGAACTCGATGCGGAGGGAGTGACCGTCGCCACCGTCACGGCCGATGGGTACCGTTCGGTTTCGGACGACCGGATCGGCGAGATCATCGCCGAGTACGGAGCCAACGGCGACTCCGAAAACGAGGAATAAGCCGCCGTTCCGCGGTTTCGACGTGGGGCTCGCCCACGGGACACCACCGCACAGCGTGGCCAAAACGGAACCGTTTTAATCGTCCCACCGATATCGGGAAGTGAAGCAAGGCTCCGTTGGTGTAGTCCGGCCAATCATCTTGCCCTCTCACGGCAAGGACCAGGGTTCGAATCCCTGACGGAGCATCCCAATTCGGTCGCCTTCTTGCGGTTTTCGCCTGTATGCACCACCGATGATCGACTCGAGGCTCAGGCCATATCGATCAGAACGACCGTGTGTATCTGGCTTTGTTAAAATTCTTGGTACCTGATACAATCTGTCCCGTTACGCTAGGAATCATCGTTTTCCTTCTTTGGGAGGTTCTTCCGCTCTGAAAAGTAATATAGAATCACAATAAACCCTGCGGCAGGTACTATTACTCCCAACCAGTACTTATCCGGATTCTTCAGATTAAGCCGCTTTGCGTCGAAATACATCAAAGCTCCTATCGGAATCTGAATAGCGATCGCGCCGACAATGAGTAAATAGGCCAACTCAACCATTGTTGTTCGTCTGCGACACGATATCATAATTGTCACGCTACGAGTGTGTATCTACAAGATTCACTGCTCTCATCGACCAACTTTCAGGCGAGTGTATTTTGAAAAATGGGATTTCAACAGAGCCGCGTATCTCGATATTTGTACCCAACTGACCCGACGGTAGTGGATTGAATTTCGAACAGATCAGTCGTCGAATACGTGAATTTTCACAGCCTGTGATGGTTAAACGGTTCCCACAACGGTAATTACATTGAATATAGGCCTGACTGGCTCTGTTGAAATCCGTGACCGATGAGAGCTCGGTACCTCTCTTCACTCATTTTAGAGGAAGGTCTTGGATAGCACTCATCTATTCATCGAGGGAAGAGAGGGTTCAATACTGGTGAAATGCCTACCAAGAGATTCATACTCCTCAACTGTCGACGGTTGTTCCGTCTCGGGGATTGCCTTCGGCCTCGGCGCCTTCCGCCCGGTATACTGTCTCTTCGGGTGTGTCGTTACCACCATAGGAACTCCAAATTCTGTTCTCAGTTCCACGAACTCTCCGTCGTCTTGTGAGTCTCTGTTGATAATTGAGAGTCGAGGGGACCCGTCTACCCTCTCGTCACTTTCAGTTGAGTGGGATAGCTCCCAGTCTCCTCTGTGAGTTGTCCTTGGGCGCGGCAAAGTTGCTCCTGAAGACTGGTAAATCAGCGGGTTCGTATGAAAGAGATAGCAGAGAACCGTTACTGAACTTCAGCCTTGGAAGCTCGTTTGAGAAGGACAACAGCAATACCGCCCAGAACGATATTGAATCCCAGCAGAACAACTGTTGCAGGAACGACTGTATTCCAGAGCCCAGTAAACGCCGTTACCTCAAAGACTGACATCACGTCCTGTCCGAGCATTAGCGCTCGGATCCCGTCGACGCCGTACGTGATGGGATTGGCGACTGCGACTGCCTGAATCCACCCAGGTAAGACATCAAGTGGTAGGAACGCGCTCGAAATGAACAGAAGCGGGAACGTCAACAGATTCGCAATCAGTACTGTCGCTTCTCGATCACGAGTAACGAGCGCGACAATGTTCGAGTACGCCATAAAGACGCTACCGAATATGACGGTCACGACGAATATTCCGAGGACGCCGAACAACCCCGTCTGGAGATAATGCGTCGCAGACGTTCCTGACTTGAGAATCAACAGGAGATACCCGAGCCCGAGAATAATCCCGGTTTGGACCGTGATTCGAACCACTTCCGACAACACTTTTCCAACGAACATCGCGCTGCGATTCATCGGGGAGATCAACGTCTTGTCGAACATTCCCGTCTCCATATCGTCGACCAGTCCGATCCCGGAGACAGCCGCGGCAGCCAGCGCTGACTGAATGATTATTGCAGGCGTGAGATACGTCACATACGTAACGTCACTCTGTACCGACTGGGCTATGGCACCGCCCGCGATTACGCCGAGGACTTCCGCCATCAAGACAAAGAAGATGATCGGCTGGACCAGCGAGGTGAACGTCACGTAGGGATTGCGGGATGTTTTAAGCAGCCACCGCCTGAAGCTGATCCGCGCGTCGGTTGTGAGACTGTTCCCCGAGGCCCTCTGTGCGGAGTTACTGTCGATTTGATCCCGCTCGTCGGTGATTCCGCTCATCGAACCACCTCTTGAGTACCCGCCGATTCGTTGCTCGCCCTACTCTCGTTGGCATCGTCCTCACCAGCCAGCGTGAGAAAGACATCATCGAGCGTTGGCGACTGAAGGTCGAAATCAGTGACTGTGATGTCAGCCGCGGCCAGCTCCGTGAACAGTTCGCTCGTAGCTCCGCGAGCGTTGTCAGCTTCGATGGTCAGACCGTGGGCGGTTTTTTCCATAGTCGCCGCATCGAGCGCGTTGAGCTGACGAAGAACGTTCATCGCACGACGATGTGTTTCCGCAGACGGATCTTCCAGCGCTAACCTGATGGTCTCCGTCCCCACGGCTGATTTTAGCGCGGCTGGTGTCCCCGTGTGGGTGATCTTTCCCTCTTGAAGGATGGCGAGGCGGTCACACAACTCGTTTGCTTCTTCGAGGTACTGCGTCGTGAGAAACACCGTCGTTCCGCGGTCGTTGATCTTCTCAAAGTACTCCCAGACTCGGAGCCGTGCCTCGGGGTCGAGACCAGTCGTCGGCTCGTCGAGGAAGACTACTGGGGGACGATGAACAAGGACTGTCGCAGTGTCGAGACGTTTCTGCATACCGCCCGAGAACGTCTCTGCTCGCTTGTCCGCAACGTCTCGTAAATCGACGAGGTCGAGTAATTCGTCGATGCGTGCCTCTCGCTCTTCTTTCGGAACACCGTACATCCGACAGGCAACGCGGAGATTCTCACGGGGTGTGAGCTCAAAGTCGACACTTGTCTCTTGAGCCATATACCCGATCGATTCGCGCACAGCCTGCGGCTCCTGTTTCGTATCGTACCCGTTGATTCGGACCGATCCCTGCGTCGGGTACAGTAGCGTGACGAGGGTCTTGATAGTGGTCGTCTTGCCAGCCCCGTTGGGACCGAGAAATCCGAAGAACTCGCCTTTTTCGACGGTGAGAGAGACACCTCGGACAGCTTCAGTTCCATCCTCGTACGTCACATACACATCCTCAGTGTCGATTGCAGTATGACGCTGCGAGGCGTTCGTCTCGTTCTCAGATTGTTGTCGTGCCTGTTGCAATACCATAGGCGAGTAAAACATCGAGATAGACGCGGGTAGGGAATTCTCGAATTCGTGAGGGCGGTTAAATACCCTCGCCCGTCGACGAGCGTGTCAGTCTCCGTCAGTTTGGGAGTGGCGGCCACCTTGTCGCCACGGTCTCCTCGATGAGTTGGGTTTGTGCCCGGCGCAGCCGTTCAGAGACTGACGACGGAGAAATATCGAGTTCCGTGGCGATCTCTCCTAAGGATGCCTGTCGTGGGATGTCGAAATACCCGAGTTCGTACGCGATCCGGAGTGCCTCGCGTTGACGGTCGGTAAGTCCGTCTCCCGGCGGTTCAGACTCTCCATCGTGGGTGAGTCGGTGCAACCGGAAGTCAGCGTTCCGCTGCCAGAACGAGGAGAATTTACTGAATGCATCCCGGTCAGCGAACCACCCGGTCTGTCGCCACCCGTCTGGTATCACATCAATCCGTCCGATGATTGCGTCAGCCGTCGCAAGCGCTTCAAGACCTGCGAGGTCGTCAAGATGCTCACCGAGTTGCTCTTCTAGACTGAGTGCTGGGAGTACCCGGTATCGTCGGGTCTCGTCAGCTTGCCCAACGAGCGTCCACTGCCCAACGTCGTATGCGTCCGTGAAAGCGTTCTCAATTCTCGACTGAGAACCACCTCGGACAGTGACGAGGAACACGGGTCGGTTCCCGTGATTGAACTGCATATCAAGGGTCAGTGTTGCGTTGGGAGCGGCCACCGCAACATCAGTGAGCGGTAACCCCTCGCAGTCGATCTCGAACTCTGCAACGAGTCCCATATGTGGATATTCCTACTGTCCTGAGTTTCCCAACGACTGAAGTCGTCGGATTTCACACGGCTACAGACCGTGATTCGCCACGACCTCTGTGTTCGGACCTCGTGGTGGTTCGGTATTGAGCCAACCCAGTACGGCTCCCGACGAGGATGAGATACGGGAGTGCGAGTGCTATTTGCATCGGGAGCGGTCGTGTGATCAGCGTGAGATCGCCGCCTCTCTCAATAGTGAACACCACGAGTAAGACAAACCCGATAGAGACACTACTCAGTCCGACACCTGCTGCACGAGCCAGCCACGCAGGGCTATAGTAGCGTTTGCAAGTCTTCACTCACACGATCGCACGCAGTCGTGCGATCGGATATGCAATCAGTTGCGAACGCTACTATAGTCTGAGAGACGATGCATTCGCTCAGATAGGAGTGGGTGAGTGTATGGTCGGGCGTCCGAGCAACCACCAGGCTGCCACAAAAAAGATGATGCCCGTCACACCGGTAATAGCCAACGGTGTAGGGTTGTCTGTCGGGGAGATGAGTGGGCCGCCGACGAACGCGGCGAACCCGAGTGACAGGGTTCCGATGAGAACACAGACACCGCCAAGTATCTGCGGCCAGGCTGACTGTTCATCATCAGTGTCCCAAAGGCTCTGAGTGATCTTCACCCCACTCGCAGCGAGTATGTACAGGAACAAGGGGAACGCAACTGGATAGTAGGGAGCAAGGAACGGAAGCGCTACCTCAACGAAATCGTAGGCGACAATCAAGAGGTAGGACGGTATCTGCAGGGGTTAGAGCGGATTGAATTTCAGGAGATATAGTGCCACGATAATCGCATAGGTGATGGCGACATCACGGCCAAGGAGGGTGTTTCGGAGCGTATGCAGAGAGACCATAGGTAGTCATATAAACCGCGGGAGATAGTAAATCACAGGTGTTTCTCGTAAGGAATGTGAGTGATAGTTAGTTCGCATCGCTAATGTAGAGGCTGTATCGGTACAGTGTATCGTCGTACCAGAGATGGTGTCCGTTGGAGGCAGTCTCGACGTGTTCGAGGTCAAGGGCGTCGATCAAATTCATGTACTCCGTCGAAAGTGGAGTCGTTTCTCGATACGTATCTCGAGCGATGGCTTGATTTAGCAACTGTTGAACGGATGTGCCGAGTTCGGCTGGATCGAGTCGAATATCAACTTTGGCAGCGAATGCGATATCACGGAATGCGTCCGTCGTGGCAGCGACTTCAAGTGCGAGTGTCGTGTACGCTGGTTCGTAGAGGCGCTCAGTAGCGACGTTGATCCGGTACGCCCAGTGGCCGTCCGAGTCCATCGTTACGATTTGCCCATCGAGATCGCCGGTCAACCGACTGTCCAGTTCGTACGGGCGCCGCAGCACGTACGCATCATCACGAAGCAGATCGGCACTCCCGCTTTCCCCATTTGTGACGGCGTAACTGTGGAGGATTTTGATCACGCGGCCGACGGGCCGAGCGAGAGAATCGACGACAGGGGCGTTCTCGGGGACTTGATCTTCAGGTATTGGAGTGACCCGAACGAACGGCCGTTCCATTCGCTGTTCGCCGGTAACGACGGTTTTCGTCTGGTAGTACCGTCCGCTGTGAGCGACGTACGCATCTTCGGGAAGTGGTTCGTAGCCGTAGGTCGTATGTCGACCATCTGGAAGGATCGCTGATAAAGCACGGTGAGCGGGCTGGTCATATACGCTTTCACCCGGTTGATAGAGAACGTATTCGACAAGCGGTTGGTTGACCGGATTGACTGAGAGTCTGTACTCGTTCTTTTGATTCGTAGAGGAACCAGGTGTAAGCGATGCACAGCCCGCGAGAGCCGTAGCTGCGGTCGTTCCGGCGAGGTGGAGAGCCGTTCGTCGGCTAAGGACCATATTCGACGTTCCAAATCGTCCGGTGTCAATCTGTCGTCTGGAGTCGTCTCCGGCTGTCATCGTCAGTGAAGATCGCCTCACGTGTCTACAGTACAAACGATTTGAGAGGATGGTGGAGAGAGTATGAGTGTGTGTTGATGTATTGAGAACAATTTACGGGGCGAGAACCTCGAATATCAGATCGACGTCAGCGAGAGGTCTCACTCGGGTTTCAGTCAAGAACAAGTTCTCCGTCGGTGCTCAACAATCGAACTCAAAAATCTCTATTTCCGTCTCAGGAAGCACACCACGCGCTACTGTTTTAACTGAATGACAAGCTCCTCGACGGAGAGAGCGTAGACGGTCATCTCGACGCCCCGCTTGGAGTACCACGTGTCTACTGCTTCCACGAGATCCGCTTCACAGAGGTGCTTGAGGTGGTACTTGGCGTTTTGGATGGACGTGTCGATAGCCTCGGCAATATCCGAGGTAGTCGCTGGGTCCTCGTCAAGCGTGGCTAGTATCTGCTGTGCCGTTTCCGAGGAGACCGTTTGAAGCACGTCAGTCTGTGTCTCGTCGTCGACGATGACGTTCGTCTGTTTGCGCGGCGTGTGATCAACGGGGGTGTGGTAGGGAAATGCAGTTGGCATAAGTATCACCTGAAGTGAATTACCGGCCTGTATAGGTGGGGATGCGGTTGTCGAGTGCGAGCGATCCATTACGCCAGCGGATATACGCAATCAGGAGTAAGCCGCCGAGGATGGCGAAGCCGACGAAAACGAGGCCTTCTTCTCCGACCCACCGCGCTGGGCCGACGATATCAACGGCTAGAAGCTCCGGTGTCCGCTGTGAATGTCCCAGCCCGAATATCGCGCTCTGTGTGAAATTATAGAAGACGTGAAACCCGATACTGAGAGCGAGCTCCCCGGTCAGAACGTAGGCCCCACTCAGTACCAGCCCTGCGACGAGGTAGTACCCATACTGGCTGAAATGTGTTACTTTCGCGCCGTGCAGAACCCCAAACACGAGCGTGCTGACCGTCACTGCGAGTCCAACGGCCATCCACCGGGGAATGAGCCCACTTGCCCCCTCGGCCAGATTCGTCAACATCGCTCCGCGGATGACGAACTCTTCCCACGCGGCTGCGAGAGCGATATACACGAATACGAGCGCCATCGCAGGCACGAATGGGAGATCACCAGAGCCGCGCATAACCCCGGTGAACGTGGCCCAGCCAGCACCGAGAGAAACAATCAGTGCACCGCCGTTGATTGCTGTGGCGACGAGCCCCCCAACGGCAAACGAGTGCCACCACTCTCTATCGAACGAGAGGCCGAATCCACTCACGGGCCGCCGGTCAACGACTCGTGCAGTGAGAAGCACAGCTCCGACTAGGATAACGGCGATACTCGTCAATTCGAGGGATTCCCGTACTGGATGGTCGAACCTAGATCTGATCGCGGTCTGAAGTACCGCGAGCAGAGCGAACGTTAGTACCGTCGGCAGCAGCGCGCGGAGCGGTGCACGCAGTCGACGTTGCTCAGTGTTCCAGACCGGCCAGAGGAGTCGACGGACTCCGTCACGTACGGTGGTCGGTCGTATGCGGTCAACAGTCGATTGTAACGACATACACGACACGAGGAGGCGGGTACAAGTAGCACCCCAGGCACAACTTCCGACCCAGAAGCTGTGACGGGTTTTTTACTGTCACCCGAGTCTGGAATACGTATGGACGAGGAGGAGGATACCATCTTGGCGTTACTCGACGACGAGTACGCCCGAGCGATCCTCGTTCACCTCACAATCGAACCGATGTCAGTCGATGAACTTTGTACAGCCTGCGAGATGTCCGATGCGACGGCGTATCGGCGTCTCGGCCGGTTGCAGGAGGCAGACCTCGTGACTGAGAAGCAGGAACTTGACCCCGATGGCCACCACTACAAACGGTATGCGGCCACTGTCGAGACTGTCTCCGTCACGTTCGCTGATGGGACCTACGAAATAGCAGTGACGCGCTCGACAACCGACCCTGCCGACCGGTTCACAGATCTGTTCGAGGGGTTGTCCTGAGATGTTTTCATTACAGTTGGAGGCGACTGGGACTGACCCGCTGGTAGCACTCGGGGTACTCGTCCTCTCGGTGATCTCGGTAGTGCTTTCGCTGACTATCGCCGTGGTTCTGGTTCGTGGCTACCGTCGAGGACCGGCTCGCCGCGGGATGCTTTGGCTCGCAGTCGGTCTCATCTTCTTGATCACGGTCCCTGAGTTGCTTCGCGTCGGATTGCCGACAGCGACCGACATCGGGACCGTTGGACGCTCGATACTTGTCAGTGGCTGTGAGCTACTCGGCCTCGGAACCATCCTATGGACCGTGTACGGCGGTGAGACGCGATGATAGTAGAGAGTTTGCTTTTCGTGGAACCGCTCAGTGTGGTATCGGTAGCCCGTGGGATGACTGCCGTAGTCGGCCTGTTTGTCGCTACGCTGGCCTATCGTGGGTACCGACGAAATGGCTCTACAAAGATGCGGGCGCTTGCTGTCGGCATCGGTCTGCTAACGACAGGCGTTTACGTGGCGGTTTTACTCGCTGATATGACCGGCGCCGGAAACGGCGTCGTCTTGCTCGCACGGGGTCTCGTGACAGTTATCGGCCTGTGTGTCGTGTTGTACGCTATCATCGTCGCATAGTTATAGTATCGTTTGCAACTGATTACTCATCCGATCGCACGCTGTCGTGCGATCGTGTGAGTGAAGACTTGCAAACGCTACTATATTCGATTCGAGAATATCTCACAACCATCGCAGACGATACGGCTTTCACCACATATTTGCCTCGGTCAATCGGATCGTTCGAAGGATGGTCCCCCTCGAAGGTAGACAATACGCCACTCCTTCATCCGAGACAATCGGCGTTATCGTTGCGAATGCGCTTCCGCTCGTAGGCGTTGTTGCCCTGGGGTGGGATCTCGCTGCGCTCGTGTTCCTCTACTGGTTCGAACTCGGGATCCTCTCGTTTTGGGCAGTGATTAAAGCGCTGTTTGCGGGTCGGCCGTCGGAGTTCGACTCCGATCCGTTGATCGGCGGCGCGCTGGCGAGCAAGCGAACCGCACTCCCGATCCCGTTCACCGATCTCGGCATCCAGCTCTCAACGCTGCCCGTCCTCGCCGTTGCCGTTCCCATCTTCGTGCTCGTCTGGTTCTTTGCTGGTTTCACGACTGTGGGAGTAATCGGCCCCGAGACGCTTGCATCGGATGCGCTGGAGATGGTGGTGCTCTCCTCGTTCGGCATCTTTCTCAGCGAGGGTGCCTCAACGCTCATCGAGTATTTCCACCGACACGGATACCGCGATCACAGCGCCCAAACGGCAATTCAGGGGATTTTCGTCCGCGGCGCGGTGATCGGAGTCGGCGGGCTGCTCACGGCGACGTTCGTTGGGCTCGCCGCGGACTCGGTCGCATCCGACGATCCGATCACGGCCGTCGATCCGGCACTCGTCGGTTTGCCGATCCTCGTCGGGATCGTCCTCGTGAAGTTCAGCTTCGACCTCGGTGGACTGTACCGCGAGCGGCTCACTGCCTTCGACGAAGCGTCTGCGCTCGAACTTGGCTGGGCGTACGAGCCACCATCCGACGAACCGATCGAACCCGTGAGTGCTGTCGACGAGCGACTCCGACCGACTCTCCGTGGGAGGCTGTTCGGCGGGATGTCGACGACGAACGTCCGACGCCATCCCGGTGCGTTGGCCACCGGCGGATCTCTCCTTCTCATTTCGATCCTCTTTGCGCTCGGAGGCGCCTGGGACATCGTTCTCGCCTTTGTCGGCGCCAGTCTCCTCGTTTCAATGGGACTCCTCACAATCGACTACGGCTTACGGCACGGCGGCGTCGAGTACCGCGTGTCCGACGAGGCGATCGTCGCGTACGATCAGCTCTTCCGGACGCGCCTGTGGCGAATCGAACCGTGGGACGAAACCGGACTATCCGTCGAATGTGATCGGCTCCACCGATGGCTCGATACGTCGACAGTCGTCGTCAAGTGTCCGGATCGGGAATTCCGGCTCCCACACTTACAGGACCCTGAACCAATCCTCAACGTGTTCGACCGTCGTGCCGACGGTGTTCAGCGAATGGACAGTACGTAGGGAGGGCAGTCTGGTACTGAGAATGATCCAGCGGAGATCTATCTCTGATTGATCACGCTTCGGATTCGTCGATCTCCGGACTACGGCCAGTGAGGATCGACGCCTGTGAGGTCAGCGCTAATGTCCCAGAGCCGCTCTCGATTCTCTGGATCGGATGCTTCTGACGAGGGAGACGAAACCCCATCTCCGGTGACGTACGTACCGGTTTGTTCACTGAACTCCGGGGCTGTGACGAGGGTACGCAGTCGCTGTGCGCCTTCCTGTTGAGTGGTGCCGATACCGGGGATGATAGCTGCCGCTCGGATCATCGCTCGTGTCCAGATCGGGGCGTCGCGGAACAGGTTCGTCGACGGGACGAAGCCGGGGTGAAAGCAGTTCGCCGTGATTTCGGTTTCTTCGAGTCGCTCGGCCAGCTCGAACGTGAACGCGATGGTAGCCAGTTTCGACCGGGCGTACGCTTGGAGCGAATCGTAGCCGTTGGTGAATTCGAGATCGTCGAAGTCGAGCGTCGCGCGGCGATGGATGTCGGAGGCGGTGACGACAACTCTAGCTGGTTCTGAGGTTCGAATTCGATCGAGTAGTTCGTGTGTCAGTAGGTACGGAGCGAGGTGATTCACGGCGAACGTGAGTTCGACTCCGTCCTCGGTTTCCGATCGGTGGCGAGACGAGAGCCCAGCGTTGTGCACGAGGGCGTCAATCCGGTCATACGTCTCGCGGAGTTCCGCAGCAAGAGACCGAACCGTTGCTTGCGATGCGAGGTCCGACTGATGAAATCGAACATCGCCGTCGAGCGTATTCGTCTCTGCGACGAGTGTGTCTCCGCGCGTCTGGTCGCGCCCGATAACCGCAACGATCATTCCTTGTGCAGCAAGCTCTGTCGCGGCGATGCGACCGATGCCGCTCGTCCCGCCTGTCAGCACCACAACCTGGGTATCCACGCTGGCTGTCACGTCTCGTTACAGGATTCAAACGGCAGACCCGTGTGAATTTCGGTCGAAAGTGGGATCGACTCAGGAGCGGAGGCGACTACAGGCGGTGGTTCTGTCACAACGCCATTGTTGTCTTATGATTTTCTGGGAACCACCGGAACAAGATGTCTCACGAACGACTGTTGCCGTCAACGAGCCAATTATAGTAGCGTTTGCAAGTCTTCGCTCACACGATCGCACGACAGCGTGCGATCGGATGAGTAATCAGTTGCAAACGCTACTATAATCGAACGGATAGCGTCGATATCGTCGAATCGCGTAGTGGTACGTTCCATACGGCACTCCTACCGTCAACAGGAGAAGAGGTACATCCCGAAGCCCACGAGGTAGACGGGCGTCAAGACGAGATTGCCAGTGACCGCAAACCAGGTCACCAATAGTCCAGGTCGGGTTCCGACTCGCTGATAAACTCAACCACGAATCAATCGCTGCCGTTGACCACAAGAGAGCCCTGACCGCGCTGATGACCGACGAAGAAAAGCAACAACGGCTGGACGAGGGATCGCTTTTGGATCACTATAAGCGGCTGAACGCACCTGCCCCCGGATCGTTCGCGTGGATGAACGACCGGGCACTCTACGCGACAGCGTTTGAACATAGCGACTCGGGGGAGTATGCGATGGTGAAACTTATGAGCGCGTGGTTCCAGCGAAACCTGCGTATCGCCTCGAATCTCTGGAGCGTCCCGAAGGAAGACGACGAGCGGGTATTAGTTGTGTATGGCGCATCACACGTTCCCGGACTGAAACAAATACTGACCGGCACACCGATGATGGCTCCTGTGAACCCTCGTCCGTATCTCGATGCCTAATGGGTCCGTGCCCCTGCATTGGACAATTCTCTTCCAAACTCAACGACTCTGTTGAGATGTCGTCAGCAACCAGTACGTGATATTCTCAAGGAACGATCGCTAATCAGACTATTCACGCCATTCCGGGCGAAGATACAGGACGCTGTCACTCAAAGAACGAGATATGAGCCAGTCACCTTCTGAAGACGAGACAGATGCGGACAGCGAGGAGAGTAAAATCAATGAAACACTTGACCGGGCCATTAATTTCCTGGCAACATATCTGCCGTGAGAAGTCAGGGAGGATACGGCGAGGCGACTTCGCTGTCAGGAACTGAGATAGAATCCCGCATACGGAGCGGGTCTTCCGCTAAGTGTATCCTCGACTTCGTAGTATGACTCGTCAGTGCTACTGATACTGTCGGCTGTGAGTCCCTGAAGCATTTCGCGATCCCGGGGTCGCGAATTTCTTGAAATAGTCACAGTCCATAGTATGAAACATCTAGAGACGCGATCAGTTTACCCACTCCGGTGACTCGACTGTAGTCTCACCAACTTGAGTGAACCGGACGGTCCGAGTAACGATGCGTGCCCCGGATCGGTATTCAACCGTTTGTGTGGTCTCGATACGCTGGACGTACCCTTTCGGGTTGACAAACAGCGTCAGTGATCCGTTCGAGGTGACGTGTGTGTCATTCAGGTCGGCGTGAACTCGGTACAGTCGAGTGCCGTTTCGCGTTACCGTTTCAACGGTCGTGTTCTGTCGTTCGCTGACTCGCAAAAGCAACTGCCGGTGCAGAGCGCGGTTGAGCCGCACCGACGTATTGAGCAGATCCGCGTTTCGAGTCCGAGTCTCGTCACCTGACTGGACGCGAACAGTCGTTGTGTTTCCCTGCCGCCACGCCGAGATTCTCTCAGGTGCCTGTTCATACCGCTCCGGCGCGTTGCCGGTAATCGTTGACTGACTGGTTGTCCACGCCCGAACCGGCGGCCTCGGATCGACGCGCCAGGTTCGCTCGGTCCTTATTCGGAACGTCCGGTTTTGATCTCGCGTTGTCGTGGTGGCGTGGACGGTGAACGAGTTCATCCGAAGCGTCTCCGTGTGTGCTTTGATCAGGACAGACGTGTCGGTCACATCGTCGGCGGAGAGTTCAGCTGCGTTTGAGTCCGAGTCGGCGGTGAGGGTACCCGCGCATCCTGCAGTGAGAAGCAGTGCTGACACAGCAAGCGTGAGGATGAGACGACGGTTGATCACTGCGGGATCACCTCGGGGAATCCATAGAAGAAATAATAGATTTCAGCGGCGCCTGATACCGCAAGCAACCCGCCTGCGATCCGATAAATCCGGGCTGTATATGCACTCAGTGTGGTGGTTATCGAGGCACCGCCGAGCGCCGTCACGCCAGTTACAACGGCTAAGATCGCACTCATCCCGAGCGCATAGGAGACCGCGGCACCGATGCCGAGAGCTGGTCCGGCAGCAATACCCTGCAGGACAACCGCGATGAACAACGGCGCGGTACACCCGGCTGCGGCCGCCGCGTACAGCACGCCGAACAAAAAGAACCCCGCGAGCGACCGTTCTCGCGCGGGTAACTGGACGGTCGACCAGGAAGGCTTCCAGCCGGCAGCCATCGCCCCGCCAGTGATCAGGAACACACTGCCGACGACCACTTCGAGAATGGCGATGTCCGCAAGTGCCTGGGCGCCGAGAAACGCTGTCGTCCCTGCCAACCCAACGTACACGACCGTCATTCCGAGACCCGCAAGCGCGCTCAACAGCGCTGCACGAGCAAGCGGCCGACGGATCCACGAGACGAGCCCGTTCAGCTCAGACCCCGCTGTCGGATGGGTGGTGCTGGCTGTCGACAGACCGCCGTCCGGTTTGGACACCGTATCACTCAAGAAATACGAGAGGTAGCCAGGGAGCAGCGGAAATGCACACGGGGCGAAGAATGTAGCGACGCCCGCCGAAAACGACAATCCGAACAACGCGGAAGGTGCGAGGCCGGTCATCGTTAGGACTCCGTGAGGAGCGGATCGATGATCGACGCGAACTCCTCGTACGTACGTGCCCGGACCGTCGGACTGTCTCCTGTCGCGGGGGATCCGTCCCTTTCGAACACGAGATTAGTTGGGTAGCTGTTTGCGTTCCACCGGTCGGTCGCAGCTAACGCTGGATCGGTGACAACCGGCCACGTCCCCTCGTACTCGCGCCAAAACTCCCGGATCAACATCTCATCCACTTCCGGCGTGATCGAGACCATATGTAGTTTCGATGAATCGTATTCCGCACGTAACTGCCGAAATGCTGGCATCTCTTCCTGACACGGCCGGCACCACGTTGTGAAGAAATTCAACAGGACGATTTTCCCATCCGGTTTGAGAACCACGTCCCCATCAGGGAACCCGTCCCGCGTGACGACGGACGGCAACGCAAGCGGGTCGGACTCAGTAGGTGTCTCGGCCGGAGACTCTGTCTTTTTGCTAGGTGTGTCCGCACCGGAGGACTGCAAGCCAGCACACCCGGCGAGGCTGAGTCCAATCGCAGTACTCACTGTCCCGAGGAATGATCGACGCTGACTGGAGGGCATAGTCATCGGTGAGATAGCGAGCCGGGCTTAATCATTCGACTGAAGGCTGCAATACCGATTTAATTCATAGAAACATTTCCGTGGGCGGTATCGAAATATCTCTTCTTATAGTAGCGTTTGGAAGTCTTCGCTCACACGATCGCTCGACGCCGTGCGATCGAATGAGTAATCAGTTGCAAACGCTACTATAGCTGGGTGCCGAGATTCAGCGAATTCCACACCGATACATTACCAATGAAACCACGGGAAGATTGCTTGCGGTACGATACATCAGCCATTACGAGGGATTTCCGGCTGTAGCCAAAACGAGTCGAGTCTCTGCGCTTGAAATGCCACTGCCGCGAGAACTAACAGAGCAGCGGTAGCCATCAGTACTCCGAGCAGTGGGGCAACCACAAAAAGTACTCCAGCAAGTCCGATGTCGGCGGCCACGATAAAGATCGGATAGAGCGGAATACTCAACTGCGACACCATACGCCGTTATAGGAACGTCAAGGGCAAGAACCCACTCAAAACTCAAAGAGCTGTTGTAGGAAGGCTTCCTGAGGAGACGCTCCACTGGGTGCCACGAAGTACAGATACATTCACGGGTTCTGTTAAACGTCTCGCTCGGAGATTTGCCGCTGACCGGTGTCACCGGTACCGATGCGTCCGGGTTTGAGCGGGCGTAGGCACCAACTCACTACACGAAGCGAACGAATCTCACATCCAGCAGTTGAAGACAACGCTGTTGGTCGATACAGCGACCAACGCCGTTCTCGACATTCACGTGACGACGACACGAAAGCCGATGCCCAGATTGCGCCAGAGTAGTGAAAATCTATTCACTAGAGCACGAATTAGGGGATTTCAACGTCCTGCTCGATATCTAGGTCCCGTTTGATGACTGTGGAGCAAGTTATTCGGTCGCCGAACTGAGTGAGCGGTGTCGATCCGACTGTGAGCCCTGATTGAGATAGTCAGAGGTGTTCACCGAGTAAGGTCATCGTCTCCTGCAATTGCAAGTTGATTTGCGGCTACAGCGATGTTACGGTGCCGCCCTTCGGGACAGTCCCGTCAGCGTTCCACCCGCGGAGATCGTAATATTCGGCGAGCGCACTCTCCATTCCGTCGATCTCGTAGGGCAGCGTATCATCGCTTCGGGTGAACCCCCGTTCGTTGTTGAAGTGGCGTTCCAGTTCCACGACCTTCGCACCGATCTGCAAAAGGTTCGTGTAAGCCTCGCGGAACAAGCGCTCGTACCTATCACTATTCATCATACTCCTGGAGAACTGACAAATTATTCCTGAGTCCATAAGCGCCCTGAGGTTCTCGTGTTTGATGACTTCGGCGGGTTTGTCGTTCTTGAACCCTTGCGGTGGGAGCGCTTGGTCGCTGGAGACGAGCGGGTACTCCCGAACGAAAAAGGCCGAATAGTTGTGGTCTGCACCGTGGTTTGACGTCGCGTACGACAGAGCTTGTCCGTTACAGACCCTCCCCTCGTGCGCCGGGAACTCCAGTCCCTTTGAGGTCCAGTTCGCTACTCCGAGCTCCTCGTGACTCCGCGCGATGCCCTCGGCGAGTACGTCGCCGATCCCCTCACGATAAGCGATCTTGCGGACCGTATCGTGCACGAGTCCCGCGTCGCCGTGTTCGCTCGACGGACGACAAGTCGACTAGCCTATATAATAACTAAAATGACTGAATTATAATATAAACACTCAGAATTCCTCCGCCTCCTCCTCTAACTTAACGCGGCCCATACAACAGCGCAGAGGCGTTTCATCAATTGAGCGTATGGATATCCAGCTCCCGTTCGTTGGCTGGGGCATCACGAATTGCTTCCGACAGCGTCGGGTGAGAGTGTATCGCGTCCGAAAGTCCGCCCGTTGTCAGCCATTCGGTGGGAGTCGACGTCGATTTCGGCCGCTATTCCCGTCTCTGACCCGGTCGGGGCGTCGTAGGCGACGTTCGCCGCCGCAATCAGCGCCCTCGAAGGGGTGCAGCCGCGGTTGAGACGGGTCACGGAGAGCACATCCATCTCGACGAGCGTCACCTCAAGGTCATATCAGGCCGCTCGGACCGCAGCGGCGTTCCCGGCCGAACCGCCGCCCACGACTATAGCCTCATACTGATTACTCTCGTCTCTTACCGCCGAGCGCCGCCAACGGGGACGGCGCTCGGCGGTAACAAGTGAGAGTAATCAGTATCAGTGTCGCAGCGCTCAGTCGTCGTCCTCTACGTGCCGCCAAGAGAGTCGCGGATTCCGCGCGGCACTCGTCTGATCGATACGTGCGGCCGCAGTCGTCGTGGGTGCCTCCGAGAGCTCTTCCGGCGTTTTTCGACTGGTCGCGGTGAACGCCTCCGCCAACACGTCGAGGTCTTCCTTGTTCAACGCCTCCGTCGGTTCGGTCATCAACGCCTCCTCGACAATCTCCGGCCACTTGGTCGTCGGTGGGTGGACTCCCTCGTCGAGCATTCCTTTCGCAAACTCCGCCGCGTCGACGTCACCGGCACTGGCGACGAACTCGTGGTGGAACGGCCCGTACGGGATGTCGATGTCGATCTGAGAGGCCAGATAGTTGGCGTTCAGGACGGCCATCGCGGAGGTGTCTTTCAATCCGCCATCGCCGAGTCGCGAAATGTACGCGTAGGTCTTCAACAGCACTAGCCAGTTGCCGTTGAAACCGTGGACCTTTCCGATGCTCTCATCGGGCTCGTAGAACTCGAAGGACCCCTCGTCGGTCTCGCGAACGTGGGGGTCGGGGAGGAACTCGGTGAGTTCTTCGACAACTCCGATCGGTCCCGCTCCCGGACCACCACCGCCGTGAGGCGATGCGAACGTCTTGTGTACGTTGTAGTGCATAATATCGAACCCCATATCGCCGGGGCGAGCACGCCCGAGCAACGCGTTGAGGTTCGCGCCGTCGTAGTACAGTAAGCCGCCCGCCTCGTGGACAGTGTCGGCGATCTCGGAGATATCGCGCTCGAAGAGGCCGAGCGTGTTCGGGTTCGTCAGCATCAGCGCTGCTGTCGAATCGTCCACGGCCTCTTCGAGTACTTCGACGGGCACCCGACCGTCCTCGTTGCTCGGGAGTTCGACGACGTCGTAGCCGGCCATCGCCGCACTGGCGAAGTTCGTGCCGTGTGCCGATGCGGGCACGATCACCTCTCGACGCTCGTCGTCTTCGTTGTTCGACCGGTGATACGCGCGCGCCACGAGGAGACCGGTGAACTCCCCCGCCGCCCCGGCGGGCGGTTGCAGGGTGACGGTTTCCATTCCCCCGATCTCCGCCAGATACTCCTGGAGTCCGTGGAGGACCGCGAGGGTTCCCTGTGCGTACTCGTCGGGACGGTCGGGGTGAATCGCACCGTCCTCCAACGCGGCGACGTCCTCGATGAACTTGGGGTTGTACTTCATCGTACAACTGCCCAGCGGATAGGGGCCGTGTTCGACCGAGTAGTTCATCTGCGAGAGCCGGGTGTAGTGGCTCGCGACCTCGGGTTCGGCCGGTTCGGGGAGGGTCAGTTCCTCGCGGACCAGCTCGTCGGGGAGGTCGACGTCGTCGTAGGAAACGGTCTGCATCCGCTTTTCCGACAGGAGCGGTTCGTTGACCGCCTCGCCGCTGTCGGTCTCTCGCTCCCAGGTGGCCTGTCGGTAGTTCATCCGAGCACCTCCCGAACGGCCGCGACCAGATCGTCCAACTCACCGCTGTTGGTCTCTGTCACGCATACCTGGATTTCGAACTCGCTGACCTCGTGGACGAGGAAGCCCTGATCGGCCAGTTCCGATACCACCTCGGTGGCGGGACGGTCCGTCCGTGCGACGAACTCACGGAAATGGTGACGGTCGTCGACCGGCGCCGAGACGCCATCGACGGCATCGAGTCGAGCGGCGGCCTCGGACGCATTTATCACGCACTGCTCGGCGAGCTCAGCGAGGCCGGACGCGCCGAGCGAGGCGATGTGAATTGCCGTTCGCAGCGCGACCCACGCCTGGTTCGTACAGATGTTCGAGGTCGCACGCTCCTTCCGGATGTGCTGTTCCCGAGTTTGGAGCGTCAGGGTATATGCACGCCGCCCGTCGTCCGTCTCGCTTATGCCGACGAGTCGTCCGGGGACCTGTCGGAGATACGCCTCTTTGACGGCGAACAGGCCGAGCCCCATTCCGTGGCTGGCCGAGAGGCCGAGGACGCTCGCATCGCCGATGACGATGTCCGCACCGACAGCAACCGGCTCCTTCAAAAGCGCCAGTGCGACCGGATCCGATCCGAGGCAGAAGGCCGCCTCGTGGTCGTCCGCGAGAGCCGCGACCGCCGACAGTTGCTCCTCGATCGCTCCCCGGGCCGTCGGTGATTCGGCGTACACCATCACGACGTCCTCGTCGATCTGTTCCGAAAGCGCGTCCAGGTCGGTGTTCCCCGCGTCCAGCGGATACGTCTCCACCGTCAACTCCGCACCGTCGGCGTAGTTTTCTAACACGCTTTGTCGCTCCGAACGGACCGTCTCGGGGACGAGTACGCGCGACCCGCTGGTCTCTCGGACGCGCGCGGCGAGCATAGCCGCCTCGCCGAGCGCGGTCGCGGCGTCGTACATCGAGCAGTTGGCGACGTCCAGTCCGGTCAGTTCGACGATCATCGACTGGAACTCGAAGAGCGCCTGGAGGAACCCCTGAGAGGTCTCCGGCTGGTACTGCGTGTAGGAGGTCAGAAATTCCGAACGCAGCGAGAGGTAGTCGACGACCGACGGCACGTAATGATCGTAGTGGCCGCGCCCGAGGAACTCCGTCCGGTCCGCGTTCCGTCCGAGCAGGCCCTCGATTTCGCTTCTGACCTCGTACTCCGATTTCGCCTCGATATCGAAGCTCCCCCGGAACGCGACCGCCTCCGGGACGTCGAACAGTTCTTCGACGCTGTCGGTACCGATCGCCGAGAGCATCGCTTCCACGTCCTGGGGCGTCTGTGGAGCGAAGGGGCTCGATTCGTCCGGATTATACGGCTGATCCGTTCTGTCGTCCTGTGTCTGTTGCATTGGCGTTATTCGATCTGTTTGCGGTAGTCGTCTGCATCGAGCGCGTCGTCGGGAGCCTGTCCGTCGACCTCGAAGAGCCAGCCATCGCCGTACGGATCGCTGTTGAGTAGTTCCGGTCGGTCGCGGACAGCATCGTTCGTCGCAGTTACAGTCCCTGAAACTGGTGTGTAGATGTCCGAGACGGCCTTGATACTCTCTACGACGGCACAGGCCTCACCTTCCTGTAGGGTGTCTCCCTCCGCCGGGAGTTCGACGAACACGACGTCACCGAGTTCGTCCTGTGCGAAGTCACTGATCCCGATTCGCAGGGCCTCTTCGCGGTCGTCGATCCACTCGTGTGAGTCGGTATACTGTAAATCGGCGGGTGTTTCGTACGTCATCGTCTTTGCGGTTCCTGAACGCTGTCGTTCATTTCTGGATCGGGTGTGTGTTCAACTATCATTACTCTGTACACGATTCGAGGAACGGTGTGTCGACGACGGTCGCCTCGACGGTCCGATCACGGATCCTTACGGCCAGATCGGTTCCGACAGTTGCAAAATCAGAATCCACGTACCCGAGGGCGATAGGAATCTCCAGCGTGGGACTCATCGTCCCACTGGTCACCCGACCGATCTGGTCGCCATCGGCGGAGATCTGGTGTCCGTGACGGGCGATCGCTCGCTCATCGAGGCGCAGCCCGACGAGTTGTTCGGTGATCTCACCGTCCGTGGCTCCTTCCAGCGCCGACCGACCGACGAAGTCTCGATCGTCAAAGTCGACGACGAATCCGATACCTGCCTCGAACGGGTCGTGCGGTTCCTCTTCGGGGTGAAAGTCCTGTCCGGAGAGCAGCAGGCCAGTTTCGAGTCTGAGGGTGTCTCGCGCCCCGAGTCCGCAGCGCTTGGTGTCCTCGAACAGCCGATCGACCGCCGTTGCCTCCTCGGCTGGGAAGAGAATCTCGACGCCATCTTCGCCGGTGTATCCCGTTCGAGCCACGAGACACTCGACGTCCCCTAAATTTGTTGCCATCGATGTGAACGGATCCAACTCGTCGATCCGCCCATTTGCCTCCGTATTGACCCGGTCGATTGCTTCGGGGCCCTGTACGGCGATCATTCCGGTTTCGGCGGTTCGGTTCGCGATCGTTACGTCCAGATCCCAACGAGCAGCGTGCTCACGCAGCCGACCGAATAGGTGCTCGTCGTGTCCGGCGTTCGGAACAACGACGTACTCACTTTCTTCCGGATGGTCATAGACGACGATGTCGTCGATGATGATACCATCTGACCGGAGGAAACACGTGTATACCGCCTCGCCCGGCTCGACACCTCGAACATCGCTTGGGGTGAGCCGGTGCAACAACATCTCCGCCCCCGGCCCATCGACGACCAGCTGCCCCATATGACTCACGTCGAACAGCCCGACGTCTTCTCGAACAGCCCGGTGTTCCGCGCGGATCGAGTCAAACGAAACGGGCATCTCCCACCCTCCGAAGTCTGTGAAGTCCGCGCCCGCTCGGAGGTGAGCTTCGTACAGCGGCGGTTGGTTAGGTGACACAGCAAATACTACGAATCTTCAAGTATATATGCGTTTTTGACTCGAATAATTTATTTTTATTTCATTTTGTCGCCCTGGTCTATCACTATGTGTGAATATTTCCCTCGATCAGGTTGAGACTCCGGATCCAGTCCAGGTCTGTCTGCACCACGATTCGAATCAAATTCCGCGTTTCCAGCCTGTCTACGGCGAATCTGGAGACTCACAGATATGTGCGGAGGTTCGTACGTTGCTCGCGGTTCGATCGAGACTGCCGGCAGATTCACGCTTGCCGAAAACAGCAACTGTACAGGTAGCTGTTTTTGTGAGATTTTGTCCGCAATCGTGCATTTACTCTCCGTCCTACAATTCACATCCAAGTATCCGCTCCCGGAACGGCGCTCGCCACGGAACGTACACAGTGCGAATCCCCGAAATATTCGGTTCTCGTGAACGTTTATATACTCTTCCGATCAACAATCTACTATGCTGGACCACGGACGTGAACTAACGACGACTGCTACCTCACTCCGGGTGATTGATGTGATCAACCGTTTGGATGGTGCCCGGATGAATGAGATTGCCGCAGAACTGGATCTGGCCAACAGCACCATCCACGCCCACCTGACGACCCTTCGTAACCACGAACTCCTCGTGAAGGAGGGCAACGAATTCCATCTGGGAATCAAGTTCTTTCACCTGGGAGAGCAGGCGCGGCAGCGAAAGCCCGAGTACGGAATCGTTCGACGGCACGCCCACAAACTGAGCAACCAACTCAACGAAGAGGTCGCATTCGCCATAACCGAGCACGGCCGTTCGGTCATCATATTCGACGAAAACAACGACGCTGCAAAAGAGGGCTTCCAAGTGGGGAGATACTTCCATATGCACAACTCTGCGAGCGGCAAAGCGATGCTCGCAGAGTGGTCGCGTGAGCGTGTCGATAGGGTGATCGATCGCTGGGGGCTCCCCGAGGAAACCGAGAATACGATAGGGTGCCGAGAGGAACTGTACGCGGAACTAGAACGGACACGCGAACGAGGCTACGCAGTCAACCGACAGGAGGCGCTCGAGGGACTGATGGCTATTGGGACGGCAATCACAAACCCCGACGGGAGTGTACTGGGTTCGCTCGACGTGTCGGGTCCGCCCTATCGACTCTCGGAAGAACAGATCGTCCCGGAGTTACGCGAGACTGTCTCACGGATCGAAACCGAAATCGCATCGCAATAGGGACTGCTATCGCCCGCGTCTCGGTTCTCATCGGTATCGGCGGCGAGAACTCCTCTCGGTCAGGGGAAATCAAGAGAACAGTCGCTGGCTCGCGTTGTCAGCGCCCTGCGAGAGCGTCTCTAATTTGGCCCAGGCTATCTCCGGGTCGACCACGTGGTGACCTGCCAGCGTCGCGAGACCGCAGTCGGGAGCCGCGAGTATCCGTGTGGGGTCCCCCACCACCTCTGCCCACTTGCAGAGACGGTCTGCGACCGTCTGTGGGTGCTCGATGATGTTCGTCTTGACGTCGACGACGCCCGGAGCCAATCGCCAGTCGTCCGGGAGTGGATGTTCCTCGAACGCCCGCCACTCGTGGTGGTGTCTGGGGTTGGCATACTCGATCAACAACCCCCCGACGTCGGCCTCGTAGAGAATCGGGAGGACGTCTTCGAGAGGGACGTCTCTGTGATGCGGCCCTTCGTAGTTGCCCCAACAGGTGTGCAACCGGATCTGCTCCCCGGGAATGTCCCGCGTGGCTTCGTTGATCGCCTGGATACGCCGACGGGCAGTGGCTTTGAATTCCTCGAGAGAGAGGTCCGTGAACTTCCGGTGCCGCTCGGAAAGCAGGTCCGGGGCGTCGATCTGTAAGACCATCCCCTCGTCGGCGATCCGTTCGTACTCGTTTCGCATCTCTCTGGCCAGCGCGAAGGTGAACTCGTCGTTCGAGTCGTAGTACTCGTTCCCCACTGAAGAAGCGATGACTCCCGGTGATGCGGCGGTCACAAACGCCTCCGCAAACTCCACGTCGGTACGTTCGAGCGTCTGTCGATACCGTTCGATCTCCGTATCGACGAACGACTCATCGACGTACCGGAGATCGTCGACGGCTACCGGCCTGGTTTGAGCCTCGGAGACGATATCCGGGAACGCTTTGCCGGCATAGGTGGGGAAGTCTTCGACGTCCGCCCATAGCGGACGGGGAATCGTCTGCTCGCTAAAGCCCTCCAGACGCTCGGCGACGTAGATGTGAAAGCCCGGACGAGACTGCTCCCCGTCGTTGGCGATGTCGATGCCGACTTCGGCCTGCTTTTCGACAGCTCGCATCGTCGCATCCCTGATCGCGTCGTCGAGTTCGTTTCGATCGATCTCGTTTCCTTCCCCTCGTCGATGCAGTAACTCGATCAACTGCTCCGTCCGGGGGAGGCTCCCGACGTGAGTCGTCAGAATACGCTCGTCGCTTTGCTTCATACGCTGTGAGGACTCGTCGTGAAATTGCACGGGTTCCCGTGCACCCGGATAACTGCGGAGGTGTCGGAGGCCCTGATCCGACAAACGTTTGATACCATTTAGTTCGCGAGTCCGCTCAGTAGTCGTGGATGGGATCGTCGTCCGGAGTGACGGCCTTGATGTACCCCAGTTTGTCGTATGCGATCCACTCTTCGACGTATTTCCACTCGCCGTCGACTTTCTGGATGAGACAGTTCGCGATGCCGAGATTGTCCTCCATCGTCTTCCCGGTCGGCGGTCCGTACTCGGTCGGGCCGACGTTCTCGGCGGTGATCGTCCGCACCATCGACGTGTAGTATCCGTCTTCGGGATTCCCCTCCCAGATGATCTTCTCGATGTTCATCTCCGTCTCGGGAAAGGCGTTCAGGCGGGCCAAGGTGTCTTCGACGAGCGCCTCGGAGCCGACGATATCTCCGCCGCCGCCGTGGACGACCACGTCGTCGGCGTAGTACTCGTATATCTTCCCGACGAGCTTCTCGTCCCAGATCTCTCGGGTGCTCTGTCGGATCATCCGCTCGACGTCGAGTTCGTCCGCCGTGCGCCAGTCTTCTGTCATTGCCACCCTCCCGTGGCAGCGTACGCTATCCGGTGATCGATGCCGGTCTTAGAACCTGTTACAGCGCTGAGAACTGATTGTGTCACTACTGAACCCTACTTTCTGGTCTGCATCTTGGTTCTTAAAGATTGCGCTGATCCTGTATCGAGTCTCGTGGCGTCCGAACCGAATGGATCCAGCGAGGTGTCGTAATCCGCCGACGTTCAGAAGTGCTGTCGGTCGTCGCGAAGCCGCTGGAAGACGTCGACGCCAATCTGCTGGAGCAGATCGATCTTGTCGATGAAGACCCAGTTTTCGGCGAGGCGATCGCCCTCCCGCCGCCAGAAGTCCATCACCCGCATCTCGACCGGATCGTCGGTCGCCGGGAGACCCATCCACCCGTCGCCCAGGTGCGTCGCCCTGACTGACGGCCAGCCCGTCGAAGCACAGTAGTGGCCCTCGGCGAACCGGGCGACGTGGTCTCCGCCCTCACGGTCGGGGAACGCGTTGAGAAACGGCGCCTGGTGGTACTCCTGGAATCCATCGATGCCGCGGGTCGTGCCGGTTCCCCCCGGTCCGTACCACATAAAGTCCTCGTGCCAGAACTTCTCGAGACCCATTCCGTCCAGTCCCTCCTCCTCGTAATCGTGAAGCCCGTCGATCATCCCCTCGACCACGTCGAGCGTCTTTTGGGACTCCCCGTCGTCCTGTTCGTCGAGGAGGACGCCGTCCTGCGTCGTCGGTCCGGGAATCACGACTTCCGGAGCGAGCGCCGGAACGAACCGATAGCCGGCCTGGCGCATCACGTCCAGAACGTCGACGAGCAGTCGGGTTTCGGCGATCTGTCCGTCTTCGACCCGGTGGAACTCGCCGTATCGAAGCCACGTCGCGTGCCCGGTGGCGGGAATATCGAGCCAGTCGTTCTCGAACGTCCCCACGAGATTACCCGTCGCACAGACCCATTCGCCGCCCTCGAACTCACCGGCGAACAGGATGTAATCGTTCTTTTCGAGGTCGGGGAACGACTCGAGGAGCGGTTCCCAGTAGGCGTCGGCTATCGCGTCGGTGCCTTCGACCGCGTTGATCGGTTCGGGGCCGTGCCACTCCGCGTCAGGGTGATAATACTCGGTGAGGAGCTCTCCGACGGTCGCTGCCGTCGCGTCGTGAATCGCCTGTGAAAACTCGTGGACCAGCCGCTTGCGTTCGCTCGTCATATGACTCTCACCTAGGTTGGTGGGTAATGCGATAAAGTAAGTATCGGTTGGCGTTTCCTGTCGGGGTGAACAGACTCTGATCCGACGGGAAGGCTGCTATCCGGTATGCGTGAACTCCCACGCCGGATGGCGGTGAGCACTCCGGCGGCTCTCATCGACGAGAGGGCGGTCAGGATCTGTCTGAACCGCAGTAGCGCAGCACCGTCCGACACGTTACGACGTCCCGGTCCAGCGGACTGATTCGGGATTGTTTCGAAGTCGCTCGAAGACGTCCACGCCGAGTTGATCCAGGAGATCGATCAGATCGATGAACACCCAGTTCTCCGCGAGGAGGTCGCCCTCCCGACGCCAGACGTCGATGACCCGCATATCCGCAGAATTTCCAGTCGCCGGCAGTCCGAGAAACCCGTCACCCAGGTGTGTTCCCACAACCGCCGGCCACCCCGTCGAAGCGCAGTAGTTTCCTTCGGCAAGGCGGGCGTCGTGGTGTCCAACTTCCCGGTCAGGGAACGCCTCCAGGAACGGATTCTGATGAAACTCCTGGAACCCCTCGATACCCCTGGTACTGCCGATGCCGGCCGGGCCGTACCACATAAAGTCCTCGTGCCAGTACTGTTCCATCCCCATATTTTCGAGTCCCTGTTCTTCGTAGGAATTCAGTCCGTCGAACAGCATTCCCTCGACCAGTTCCATCGTCTGTCGTGAGTCTTCCTCGTCTTGTGGTTCGAGGAGCACTCCGTCCTGGGTTGACGGACCGGGAATGATCACTTCCGAGGCGAGCGACGGAACGAACCGGTATCCCGCCTGTCGAAGCACGTCCAGTACGTCGATGATGGTGCGGGTTTCGACGATCTTCCCGTCTTCGAACCGGTGGAACTCGCCGTATCGAAGCCACGTCGCGTGTCCCGTCGCAGGAATATCGAGCCAGTCGTTCTCGAAGGTCCCGACGAAAGTGCCCGTCGCACAGACCCATTCGTCGCCCTCGAACTCACCGCCGAACAGGACGTAATCGTTCTTTTCCAGATCCGGGAACGCACGCAGTAACGGCCGCCAGAACTCTTCGACTAGTTCGGTCCTGCCTGCGAGTTCGTCGATCGGGGCCGGACCGTGCCACTCGACGTTCTCGTGGACGTATTCGGCAAGCAGATCCTCGACGCTGTCCGCAGTCGTCTCGCAAACACGACTGGAAAATTCGTCTACTGACTGTTTGTTTTCCGTTCTCTGTGTTGTCATATCTCTCACCGGTTGCGTCTTTCTCCTCGCGAAAAGAATAAAACACTGTCGGAGGCCCGAACAGATGGAGCGTTCCAGATGTCGGCTCGATAGCCAATCGCCTTCCCATCCACTGTCAGGAGCACGTGAAAGTGACCGCTGATCCGCCGGTCACCGATGGCCTGGCGTCCGTCAGAAGTACTGCTGGTCGTTCCGCAGTCGCTCGAAGACGTCGACGCCGAGTTGTTCGAGCAGGTCGATCATATCGATGAACACCCAGTTCTCCGCGAGGAGGTCGCCCTCCCGTCGCCAGAAGTCCATCACCCGCATCTCGACTGACTCTCCCGTCGCAGGAAGTCCCAGCCATCCGTCGCCCAGGTGTGTCGCCTTCAGACTCGGCCATCCGGTCCACGCAGCGTACGTTCCCTCGGCCACCCGGATGTCGTCGCTGTCAGCCCCCCGATCGGGGAACGCCTCCAAGAACGGCTGCTGATGGTACGCCTGAAACCCGTCGATACCGCGGGTCGAACCGATGCCGGCCGGCCCGTACCACATAAAGTCCTCGTGCCAGTACTCCTCCATCCCCATCCCCTCGAGTCCCTCGTCCTCGTACGATTCCAGGCCCTCGAAAATCATCCCCTCCACGAGCTCCTGCGTCTGCTCGGTCTCGCCGGCGTCCGCATCGTCCAGGAGAATCCCGTCGGCCGTCGCAGGCGCCGGCGCAACGACCTCGGGGGCAAGTGCGGGCACAAAGCGAAAGCCGGCCTGCCGCATCACGTCCAGAACGTCGACGAAGAGTCGTGTCTCCGCGATCTTCCCATCCTCGAACCGGTGGAACGTCCCGTGTCTGAGCCACGTCGCGTGCCCTGTGGCGGGAATGTCGAGCCAGTCATTCTCGAAGGTTCCGACGAAGTTGCCTGCAGCACAGACCCACGTGTTGTCCCGAAACTCACCGCCGAAGAGGATGTAGTCGTTCTGTTCGAGATCCGGAAAGGAGTCGAGAAGTGGCTCCCAGTAGCCTTCACGGATCTCCGCCCGCCCGTTCAACTCGTCGAAGGGAGCCGGGCCCTGCCAGTTCGCGTCGGGATGATAGTGTTCTTCTAGCACGTCCGCGATACCGTCGGTCCCCGTACTGTGTACCGACTCCGCGAAATCGTGAACTCGCTGCGTGCACTGTCTCCGTGTTCTGCTCATCTATAACACCCGTCTCGGAGTTCGTAACACGGTTACAAAAACGATTCGAGGATCCTATCGACAACCGGGGATCCTACCGACAACGGATGAGCCGCCCGAAGCCGTCACCGATTCGGTTTCCTCGTCGTCGAGACGGTCGAGTGGCGATGACTATTTGTATCTCGACGGAATCTCTCTTCGTATGTCAGAGACCGCTCCAGTGGTGAGAACGCTCGACATCGCCGATACCGTGTACGATATCACCTGGCAGGCCGCGGACGAAGGGCCCGAAATCACCCAGGGCGAGCGCCACCGCACCTACTATTTCGATCTTCCGGGTGACGTGCCGACTCTCGTGGACACCTGCTTTCAGAATCGTGTCGAGTACCTCTTCGAGGGGATCGAACAGATCGGCGTCGAGCCCGAACGGCTGATCATCACTCACCGGCATCTGGATCACGTGGGGGCGTTCGACGAGGTCGTCGACCGCTACGACGTGGAAACGTGGGTTCCTGAGGACGACAACGTGGTCGAGATCGACGACTACGGGATCGACATCCGGACCGAGCCTGATCACCTCTTCGGGGATAAAGAACAGATCGGTCGGTTCGAGACCGTACACGTCCCCGGTCACTCGCCCGGAAACTCCGTCCTCGTCGACGAGGAGGCGGGGATTGCCCACTGTGCCGACACGGTTTGCGGCTCGGACCGCCGCGGCCTCCCGCCCGGATATCTCCTCCATCCGCCGCAGGCGACGCACACGAACCAGCCACCTGAGGCCGCCGTCGCAGCGGAGAAAAACCTCGAAAAACTGCTGGGCTACGACTTCGATGTCGCCCTCCTCAACCACGGGACGCCGGTGTTCGAAGACGCCTCGAAGAAACTCGAACGATACGTCGACTTCGAGTCGAACTTCAGCGGCGACGGGCAGTCGATCCACGCCAACGATCGAAAGACGATCGAAGCGGACGAACTGTACAGCCGCCTCGACGAGTAAGGTCGCCTACAGCCGCCTCGACGAGTAAGGTCGCCTACAGCCGCCTCGACGAGTAAGGTCGCCTACAGCCGCCTCGACGAGTAAGGTCGCCTACAGCCGCCTCGACGAGTAACGTTACTCGCCGCCGACCCGGTCTTCCAGTTCCTGCTCGAACATCTTCACGACCGCACCCACGTCTTCCTCACCGAAGCCCTCGTCGCTGGCCTGCGTGTAGAGGCGGTGAACCAGGCTCCCCATTACCATCGGGAAATCCTCCGAATCAGCCATATCGACGGCGAGGCCGACGTCCTTCCGGGCGAAGTCGACACTGAATCCCGCCTCGAAGTCGCGTTCGAGCACGCGCGGCATCCGGCTCTCGAACGCCACCGAGGTGGCGCTTGCGTTCCCGAGGATCTCCCAGAGCCGATCGCTGTCGATACCGTACCGTGCGCCGAGCGCGACAGTCTCCATCGCCAAAAGCAGGTTCCCCATCGACATCGTGTTGTTCAGCAGTTTCATCGCGTGTCCGGCCCCGGAGGACCCAGCGTAGTGGAGTTCCGCACAGAGCGCCTGCAAGACGTCCTGTGCGTGCTCGGACTCGAAGACGGTTTCCTTCCCACCCACCAGACCCGTGAGGGTCCCGTCACGCGAGTTTTCCGGACCGCCCGTGATAGGCGCGTCCAGAATCTCCGCCGGCGTCTCCTCGATGGCGTCTGCCACGACTTCGGTCGTCGGCGGCGCGATCGTGCTCATCTCCAGGAAGGTCGTTTCGACGGACTCGTGTGCCAGTCCGCCCTCGCCGGTGTAGACACCCTTCACGATCTCGGAGTTCGGGAGGCTCGTGATGGTGACGTCACTCTGTCGGGCGACGTCACGGCCGCTGTCGGCGACGATCCCGCCGTAGTCCGCGAACGCTTCGCGGGCCTCCGGCTGGAGGTCGTGTCCGTACACCTCGAAGCCCTCATCGAGCAGGTGCTTCGCCATATTACCGCCCATTTTGCCGAGTCCGACGACTCCGGCAGTGGTCTCAACCATAGCAAAAACTCAAACTACCGTTTATTATATCTACCGACTACAGGGAGGGTGATCGTTCGATGGAAGCAGAGAGTTCCCGGTATCAACCGTGCTCTCTCACTGGAAGTTGTGGTAGACCGACTTGATCTGCGTGTACTTCAGCGCGCCGTGTTTGCCGTCCTCACCGCCCAGACCGGACTCCTTCCAGCCGATGTGGTGGCCCTGCTGAGCGCCGCCGCTTCCGTTGATAAACGTCTCGCCGAAGTCGAGGTCCTCCGCGATCTGCATCGCGTCCCGGTAGCTCTCGGTGAACACGTACGAGGACAGCCCGTAATGGGAGTCGTTGGCGTATTCGACGGCCTGAGCCACGGAATCCACCTCGATGATGGGAGCCACCGGGCCGAAGACCTCCTCGCTGACGACGTCCATCCCCTGGTCGACGTCGGCGAGGACGGTCGGCTGCACCCAGTGTCCGTCGTCAGTCGGCGGGTCCTGCACCGTGGCGCCGCCGGTGAGCACCGTCGCTCCCTGCTCGACTGCCCGCTCGATCGCCTCCTGGGTCTTCTCTTGTTCTGCCGCACTCACCTGCGGCCCCATATCGAGGTCGTCTCTCGGGTCGCCGATCTCGAGTGCGTCCATCGCCGCGACGAACTGCGCTTCGAACTCCTCGCGGACGTCGGAGTGGACGTACACTCGCTCGACGCACGTACAGGCCTGTCCGGCGTTGATCGTCCGGGAGGCGACGATGTTCTCGACAGCGAGTTCGATGTCGGCATCCGCGCAGACGATCGCCGGTGCCTTGCCGCCGAGTTCCAGCGAAACCCGCGTGAGGTCGTCGGCGGCGTTGCGCATAATCGCCTTTCCGGTATCGACGTTTCCGGTCATCGTCACGTAGTCGACCTCGTCGTCACTGACGAGTCCGGCTCCGACCGCCCCACCGCCGGTCACGACGTTGAGTACCCCTGGTGGAAGATCGACCTCGCGGTCGACGACGTCGACGAGTTCGAGTGTCGTCAGCGGCGTCATTTCACTGGGTTTCAGAACCGTTGTATTGCCCGTGACGAGCGCGGGTGCGAACTTCCGCACGAACACCGAGATCGGGAAGTTCCAGGGGATGATCCCTGCGACCACGCCGTAGGGCTTCCGCAGCAGACTGATCGACTGGCGCGGTTCGCTCCCCGGCACGACGTCGCCTTCGATCCGACGATCCCACTCCGACATATACCGCGCGATGTCGGCGCCCGCGCGGATCTCGTACTCCGCAACCGAGGACGTCTTTCCCTGCTCGGCGACGAGCGTCTCCGCCAGCTGTTCGGCGTGAGCTTCGATCACGTCTGCGACCTCACGGAGCAGGTCCCCCCGTTCCTTCGCCGGGCGTCGTTCCCAGTCGTCCTGGGCGTTCCTGGCGGCCTCCGTCGCTCGCTCGACGTCGCTCTCGGTCGCGGAGGGGACCGATCGGATCTCGGTTCCGGTCGTCGGGTCGGAGACCGGGATCGACTCGCTGCCGCCTGACTCCATCCAGTCGCCGTCGATGTATAGAGGTCTCTTGTCTACAGGCATTCGAACGAGGATTGGGACGAAAGAATAAATAAGTAGCTACTGGGAGCCGGCGGTCAGGTCAGTTTCGGGAACAGAGCGTCCGAACGTCGGCTTTGTCGCCCGAACGGTACTATCGATCCGATTGCAGCCTCGAAGAACGGGGAACAAAACGTGGCGGTGAATCGGACGTGTCTCAGGTGTCGACCGTGACGGCCTTGAAGCCGACCAGGCGGCCGATCAGCAACACGAGGACCAGTACTAGGAGGATCTGGACCGTCGCAGTGGCCGCGACTAGCGGCGACGATTCGTACTGTAGGAAGAGGAACATCTCGACCGGTAGCGTCGTCGAGGTCCCACTCGACAGGAACAGCGCAATCAGCGAGTCCGTGAACGAGAGAATGAACGCCAGGAGGAACCCGGAGACGACTCCGCTTTTCATCAACGGAAGCGTCACCTTCCGGAAGGCCTGGAACTTGGACGCGCCGAGGTTTCGCGCCCCCTCGACGAGTTCGGTGTCGACAGACTCGATCGCCGTCATCGACGTGAGGAACGTGTAGGGAATCGTGATGACGATGTGGCCCACGACGAGCTTTGCGAACGTCGGAACGAAGCCCAGGAAGTTGAAATTGAGCGTTATCATCAGCGCCAGCGCGATGATCGCCGGCGGGATGATGAGCGGAGAAATAAAGTACATAACGACTTCGTTCTCGAACGGGACGTCACGGCGAACGACGACGTACGCGGCGAGAATGCCGAGGATCGTCGATACGGTGGCTGTGGCGACTGCGATCGGCAGGCTCACGAAAAAGAACGGGTCGAAGAACGAACTCACGAGGAACTCCTGGTACCAGCGCAGCGAGATCCCTGACGGGGGAAACGCCTGAGATTGGGTCGGGCTGAGAGAGATCCCGATCACGATGATGATCGGCAGGATCAGCGTGGCGACCGCCAGTCCGAGCAGCCCATAGTAGAGCACCCGTCCAGCGACGACTGCTGGGGCCGAGAGCGACCGCGAGTCCCGGCCGGTCAGCACGCTCGAGAGGGCGCTCAGGATGACCATCAGTCCCATCCTGACACCCCCATTCGGTCGCGGACGAATGTAAAGTAGACGTACACAAGAGCTGTCGTCGTGAGTGTCAGGACTGTCCCGACGGCGCTCGCGAAGGGCCAGTTGAGACTGCTCACGGCGCTGTCGTATATCAATCGTCCCATCGTCAGATCCGTGCGACCGCCGAGCAGGTCAGGGGTCACAATTGAGTTCATCGTGAGGACAAACACGAAGATCGTTCCCGTGAGCAGACCGGGGAGGCTTAGCCGGAAAGTCACCTTGAAGAACGCTTGAAGCTGGTTCGCGCCGAGGTTGCGCGCGGCCGGGACGAGCGAGTCCGGGATGTCTTCGATCGACGAGTAGACGGGAAGGACGACCAGCGGCAGGTAGACCCCGATCAGACCGATCGTGACTGAGAGCGTATTGCCAAAGAGCGCGAGTTTGAACCCCGCCAGATCCTGGAGGATAGTGTTGATTACGCCGTTTGTGGAAAACAGCACGATCCACCCGTAGACACGGACAACTGTCCCGACCATAAGCGGGAGAAACACCGAGAATAGCGCAAGCTGGCGCCGCAGCGGCGTGGTCGTCGCAATAAAGTATCCGAGTGGGTACCCGAGTAGCACACAGAATGCGGACACGATGAGAGACAACTTGACCGTATACCAGAGCAGCCCCTGGTAGAACGGATTGAGCAGAAGCTTCTCGTAGTGTTCAAGTGTGAAATTCCACGTGATGATGGTCGTCGCACTGTACTCAAAGAAGCTGATATACGCCGCATAGAGGATTGGCAGGATCAGAAAGACAAGCAGATAGACCGCCGGAGGCACGGCCGGCAGGTACTCATCTATCCAGTCTGACACCCTGGTCGATCGACTGAGGTCCGCAATTGCACCCAGCATACTATGCCTCCACGAGCCCGTATGTCTCGAATCGGACGGAGACGTTGTCACCCTTGCCATACTTCGGTGCGCCCAAGGAGGTGGCGAGGAGCTCGTTGTTCCCGACCTGGATCTTGTACTCGGTCACCGAGCCCAGATGAACCGTGCTGCGGACAGTCCCCGGGTAGGTGAGTTCTCCGTCGGTAGTATCGTCCGGGTTGATCGTAATGTCCTCGGGGCGAATATAGAGGAGATCGGTGTTCGCATCCGCGTCGGCCTCGTGCATCGGGAGCGTGATGTCGTCGTTGTCGAACGTCACCGTATTGTTCTGGTGATCGAAGGAACTCGGGACGAAATTCGAGTCGCCCACGAAGTTCGCAACGAACTTCGACTGTGGGTCCTGGTAGATCTCCGACGGCGGCGCGTACCTGACCTTCTCACCTTCGTGAAGGACGAGGACACGATCCGACAGCGTCAGCGCCTCGCGCTGGTTGTGTGTCACGTAAATCGAGGTGATCTCGAGTCTGTCGTGGAGGTCTTTGATCTCGCGGCGCATCTGCTCGCGGAGCTGGCGGTCGAGGTCCGAAAGCGGCTCGTCGTAGAGGAGCAAGTCAGGCTCCAAGACGAGCACGCGGGCGAGCGCGACGCGCTGTTGTTCCCCCCCGCTCAAATTCTGGATGCCACGATCCTGATAGCCCGGCAGTGACACGATTTCGAGGATGTCGGCGACGCGCTCTTCGATCTCCCCCTCAGTGAGGTTCTCCCGATGTCGGAGACCGAACGCCACGTTGTCGAACACAGACATATGCGGGAAGAGAGCCAAGCGCTGGAACACGAGCCCCATATTTCGGTCCTCCGGCGGAAGCCCGATCATCTCGTTTCCGGCGACGACGATGCTTCCCGCAGTGGGGTCGACGAATCCGGCGATCGACTTCAGCATCGTTGTCTTCCCGGATCCCGATGGGCCGAGGATCGAGACGAACTCTCCTTCCTTGATGTCCAATGAAACGTCGTTCACCGCGACGAGGTCCCCGTATTCTTTTCGTAGGTTCTGGATGTTTACAAACGACATATCTCGGCTATAACTGAGATACCGTTCTTTGTATTTATTCTTTGGGAATGGCGTGCACGACGCACGGTCCCGACGACGTGACTGTTGCTCGACCGGTAGCTGTTGCACGAGTAATGTGCGTATTTCGCACAGAACTGATCGACCGAAACAGCGGTGTGACGGCCACCCAACGAGAAGCCGCCGTTAAGCGGACGATCGCTCGATCCGGGTTAATGGTCGTCGATCGTCGGCGACGATACTATGCGCTCGCGATAATCTCTTTGAAGCGCTGGCCGTCTTCCTGTTTCTGCTGTTCGACCTGAAGCCAGTCGATACCGACGTCGTACCGTTCCATCTGTTCCTCGGTGGGGCTCATCATCGGATGTTTCTCTTTGGCTTCATCGGAGATCATATCGATCGCCTTCGGGTTGGCCGGCGGATATCCCATCGTCTCGGCGAACAGGACCTGCGGCTCGGGAGCCAGGTTGCCGTTTCCGAGTATTTTGGCCTCCTCGAGGCGGTCCTCGTCGGTGTGTTTCGTGATCGGGTACCCCCAGGTGTCTTGGACGCATCCGCCCTCCGGAACTGAGAAGCCCATACTGAGACCCTCATCGATCTCAATATTCTCGGTTCGCGCCGAGAGGAACGGCGCGACGTACATCTCGTCGTTCAAAAAGAGGCTCCGAGCCTGGTCGATCTGGTCGAAAATGATTGGGTCGGTCGTCTCGACGAACTCACGGAGCCAGTCCAGCCCGGGTTGGATGTTGTCGAGGTCGCCACCCTGGATCTTGTTGATGACGTAGAAGTACTTCGACCCCGCATTGTCCCAGGGCTCGAATCCGACTTTCCCCTCGAGATCGGGGTCGATGAGCGAGTCCCAGGTATTGAATTCCTTGTCGGTTTTGTCCTCCCGGTAGGCGATACCGCGCGGGAAGTAGACGGTCCCGCCCATATACTCGTTTTTGAACGCCGGCGGGATGTCGTCGTAGTTCTCGAAGTCCGACTGTTTGATGAGAGCGTCGTTCTGTCCGAGAAGTTCGGCGCGCTGTGCGTCCAGTTCGACGAGTTCGTAGCCAGGATTCTCCGGATCGCGTTTCAGCTCCGCGGTATACTGTTCGGACGACGAGGTGATGTATTTGTAGTTGTGTTCTTCTTCGTACGGGGGTTCGCCGTTTGCGAACGGCTCGAACAGCGATTTTCGCCGGGCCTCTCCCCAGCTACCGCCGCCGCCGCCGACGCGGACAACAGCTTTGTCGCCACCGGAGCTGCCGCCGCTGGTGCTGGTGGTGTCTCCATCACCGGAACTATCGTCGCCGCTACCGCTGTCGCCATCGGTTGAACCTCCACCTCCTCCGCCGGAACAACCGGCAAGCGCGGCGATACCGGTGCCTGCGGCCAGCGATTTGACTACTTTCCTTCTAGACAGGGGGCTGTTATTGACACCCATAGGTGCCCATTCCCAAGCACGAATATAAATCTTTTCCATAGGGTTTGATAAATAGATTACGCATCTGATACGCCATTTCGATGGTATCTGTTTGATATAATTGAACACTTTCGGGACCAGGGAGTGAAAGAAAAGGTTGTTATGAGTCAAGGACTTACTCTGTGGTATGAATACACAAGACAACGTGCTCAAATCGCTCGATAAAGGGTTCAAGATTGTTGAACATCTCAAAACAAACGGTGGGAAGACCGTTACAGAATTATCACAAGAATTAGATATGCCGAAAAGCACCGTTCAGGTCTATTTAAATACCCTCTCGAAAAACAAATTTGTTGTCAAAAACGGCCCGAAGTACCAGATTGGTCTGCAATTCCTCCAATACGGGATGTATGCCCTCTGGAGCGAACCTGTGTTCCCGAACGTCAAATCGAAAGTCGAAGAGTTAGCCGATTCGACGGGAGAACTGGCGGCCTGTTTTGTCGAGGAACTGGGAGATGCCGTATACGTGTACGGTACGGAGGGGGACCAAGCAGTCCGGACGGATCTCACGATGGGAGACCGCTCGAGTCTCCACTGCACGGCAAGCGGAAAGGCGATTTTCGCCCACCTTCCAGAGGAGCGAATCGAGGAGATTCTGTCACACCAGAGCCTGGAACGAAAGACGCCACAGACGATCACTGACCCTGACGAGTTGCGGGACGAACTGCAACGGATACGGGAGCGGGGGCACGCGTACTCCAGGGAAGAGTCAGTAGAGGGGATGCGGTCGGTCGCCGCACCGATTCTGCTCGACGGCGAGGTCGTCTGCTCGATAAGCCTCGCCGGGCCTGCGAACCGATTCGTCGGCGAGCGGTTCACCGAAGAGGTCCCGGACATCGTCAAGGGCGCCGCCAACGAAATCGAACTGAAACTGACGTATTCCGAGAGTGGCCTGTAGTCGGAAGCTGCTGGAATGCAGATCTCTGCACAAACTGAACTCTCTTGGATATTTAGCTATCCGATCACACCTCCGGTTCAGAGACGAACATCACAGATGTACGAACGTTATAGTATGGTAATAGCTCAATCCGATGTCGCATAGTGTCTGATAATGATTACTCTCACGTTTTACCGCCGAGCGACACCCCCGTTAGCGGCGCTGGGCGGTAAGAGACGAGAGTAATCAGTATGAAAGGTGATCCGACCAGGATTTGAGTGAGATCGACTCATCCCCGAGAGACCTCGGACGATATCTATGAAATAACATATATACATACATTAGGAGAATGCCCTCGGCGTTCGTTCGTCTCTCGAATTTCCGATTCGAGGTCAGCACTCACAGATGTACGTCTGTTATTTTCATAGATATGTAGCTGTTGAGAGATCGCCAATGCCGTTCAACTATATTAAACAAATTTTGCAGAAATGGCTAATATAGACGGTCCACCCACTCTGTCCCGGATATCGCCCACAAAAGAATAGAATTGATTTTACTATGCACGGATTTCCGGTCCCATACGACTGTGTGAACCCCGGCTAAAGGGTCGCCCAAGTACCCAGCCAGTAGTTCGATCGGTGTTATGAGAGCCAAAGTCTCCGTAGCATATCCAAGCCGTGCGAAAAATTTAAATAATAAAAATGTATCCACCGTTGTATGGCTGACCGAAGCCTACAAACAGCTTTAGATGCGGCTCAGGACCCAGTGGGAATGCTCCAACAGGCCGGCGGTCGGTGGGTCTGGCCGCAGGAAGTCGAACGCGAGTATACCAACTGGATGGACGAACTCCGCGCCGCACGCGAAACGTGTGTCTTGGCGGATCTCTCCCATCATCAGATGGATCAGGTGATCGAGGGTCCAGACGCCTTCGACCTCCTGAAGGGACTCTGCACAAACAGTTTCGAGGGGTTCGACGTGGGGAAGGCCAAGCAGGCCATTTTCTGCAATCCCGACGGCAAGTTCATCGGGGACGGCGTCCTCCAGCGACTCGACGAACAGACGTTCGTGATGAGCGGCAAGGTCCCTGCCGCTCACTGGGTCGCCTACAACGCTGAGACGAGCGAGTACGACGTCGAGGAAACCATCCACCCCAAGTCCTCGAAGAACGACGGCGACCCGCATTTCTACACATACCAGGTTCAGGGACCGAACGCACTCGACGTGATGCAGGAGGTCGTCGACGAATCGCTGACCGACATTCCCTTCTTCAACTTCAAGCGAGTCACGATCGCCGGCGAAGAGGTCCGAGCGCTCCGACACGGGATGGCCGGCGAAGTAGGCTTCGAGCTGCAGGGTCCCTACGAGCACGCCGATCTGATCAAGGACGTGATTCTCGAGGCGGGTCACGAGTACGACATCCAGCGGCTCGGCACGCGTGCCTACGAACCGCTGAGCGTGAAACTCGGCTGGGTCACGACCCACGTCCCCGCGATATACACCGGTGAGGAGATGGCGGAGTACCGCGAGTGGCTGGACGCCAGCAGCTACGAAGGCACGTATTCGATCGCCGGGAGCTATCACTCCGACGACATCAGAGATTACTACGTCAGTCCGATCGACATCGGCTACGATCATATGATCGAGTTCGATCACGAGTTCGTCGGTGACGAGACGCTGAAACAGGAGGCCGAGGATCCGCAGCGCACGCGCGTGACACTCGTCTGGGACGACGACGACGCGATCGGCATCTTCGCGTCGCTGTTCGACGACGATGGACTCCCGAACAAATTAATCGACCTTCCGCGCGATCGATGGGGCGGCCACCACGACAAGGTGCTCAAGGACGGCGACGTCGTCGGTATCTCGAAGAGTTTCGCGTACTCTTACAGCGATCGTGAGATGATCTCCATCTGCTCGATCGACAGAGAATACAGCGAGCCCGGAACGGAAGTGAGTTTCATCTGGGGCGAGGAAGGTGGACACTCGCCGAATCCGACCGTCGAGGCGCACTCACAGACAGAGATCTCTGCGACTGTCGCCCCGAGTCCGTATCTCGACGACTCGCGATAAGCCGAATCGGACGGCTGGAACGAACGGGTCGGTTCTTTTCGTTATCGATTCGCCTGCGCGATTTCACCGTTTTGGACGATCTGCTCCCAGTGTGATCACTTAGTAGTAGACTCGATCGAGGTTGTCGATGCCGCCGATCCACTGGTGGTCGTCGCCGTCGCTGATGTCGCCTGCCTCCCACGCGATCGGCTCCCAGTGGGGATCGAGCGTGAGATAACTCCCCGTATTGAACTCGATCCGGTGGCCGCTATTCGGGTCCCGCGCGTACATAAATTCGCCCCGCGAGATCCCGTGTTGCCCGATTCCGTCGACCGGAACCCCGTGTTCGTTCATCGCGTTGTGAGCCGCGAAGAGGTCGGTCGGCGAGTCCACTGCGTAGGCGACGTGGTGGAGCGCAGGGAGATCATCCTCGCTTTCGGACTGGACAACGGCGACGTCGATTTTGGCCTCACAGGCACTCAGGAACGTCCCCCATCGTGAGCCGTCGGCTTCGTCGTAATACTCCTGCACCTGGTACCCCAGTTCGTCACGGATCCATTCAGCGCACTCGCGCGCGTCGGGATCCCAGATCTGTACGTGATCGATGCGGTTCGGAGCGACGGGATTGTTACCTGACGGATCGTAGACGCGATTTTTGAGTTTCGATCGCCGCTCGGCAGGTGGCTCGGGTTTTTCCATCGTTCCGTACAGTTCGAACCGGTGGCCGTTCGGGATCTCGAATCGGATCGCCTCCCCTTGACCGGGCTCTGTCTCCTCATCGACCCACGTGATATCCATTCCCTGCTCTTCGAACCGCTGGGCGAATGCCGCCACATCTTCCGGCTCGGCGGTCTGCCAGCCGATGTGATCGATGCGCGCCGTATCACCCGCTGTGAGGCTGAGCGAGTGGTGATCGTGCTCGTCGACTGCCCGGAGGAACACGGTTTCGTCGACTCTCTCAACTATTTCGAGACCCACAGCATCGTGGAAGAACGACAACGAATCTTCCAGATTCGGGGTTTCGAGCGAGACGTGGCCTAGCCGTGCGACTTCAGGCGCCATATGTAGTCTGATAAATTCATCCCACATAAATCGACCGCCTACTGCCCGTCACAAGGTCAGTTGCCGTTGCGAATTGTCGTGAGCCGCTCCCCGAGCGACGCCTCGATAGAGCTGAGGTCGCCACCGACTCGGAGGATCTGATATCCGTCCTGCTCTGCGTCCGCGATGGATTGGGGGTCGTTTCTAATCCCTCCCAATGGGACGTCTGCAGCCACACAGGCGTCTTCGATAGCCTCGATTTGGCTCGTCACGTCGGGATGAGTCTTGTTCGTCGGGTGTCCCATCTGAACCGAGAGATCCGACGGGCCGATGAAGACGAATCCAAGGTCCGGGACGTCCAAGATCGCGTCGAGGTCGTCGACTGCGGTCGTCTTCTCGATCATCACCCCGAGACAGACCTCGTTGTCCTCCGTCTGGACGTACTCATCAGCGGTTCCCCAGTTACTGGACCGCCCGCTGGCCTTGCCCCGTTCGCCGGGTTCGCCATCGTACACGAACCGTGTTGCTTCGACCGCCTCCCGGACTTCCTCGGCCGAATCGACACGTGGGATGAGGATGTTTCGGACGCCCGCGTCCAGGACTTTCCTGACGAGCGGAGGGTCGCCACTCGGTAATCGGACGAACAGTTCCGTATTTCCGGCTTCTGCCGCCCGTGTGAGGTCCTCGAAGAGTCGACTGTCGTACGGGCTCGGACCCATATGTTCGAAGTCGAGCCAGACGAAATCGACCCCCAACTCCCCGAATACCTCGATTACGGTCGGCGAAAACGTCGATGCTCGTGCCCCGTAGACGACACCACCCTCTTCGATGGTTCGACGAAGGCTGTTGCTCTGATCCATTCGCACCTTGGCGTCGTGACCGGGCTGTAGTAACTATTTCGATGAGTCGATAAAAGTAGCCCTCGAGGGGAACGACCCGCCGGAGGTGCCGCTTAGTCGTCGTCCGAGACGATCTGGAATCGGTTCCCGTCGGGGTCCCGGAAGTTCGTGATCGTCCGTCCCGTCTTGTCGACGTCGTACGGGCCGACGATCGAATCGACGTCGGCCTCCTCGAGGCGTTCAGACTCCTCCTCGATGTCGTCGACGGCGAAGGCGATGTGGTTGATCCCTGGGGTTTCCTCGCCGGAGACCGTGTGAATCTCGAAGAGCGGACCCTCGCCATCACCGGGGACGTACTCGTAGGACTCTCCGTGGTGTTCGGTCTGGCGGTGCTGTTCGTACCCGAGCTTCTCGAGGAACTCCGCCATCTCGGAAGCGTCGCTTACTTCAATCTCGATGTGGTCGATTTCACCAATCACACGATTCTCTGCTGCAGACAAGTATATAAAAACATCGGCATCACGTCGTGATTCCCCCAAACACGAGCTCGCATTGAGGCGAATAAGTCTACATCTGACCTCCCGGAACCGGAGCAACAGCGGAGTTGCCGTGCAGGGAGGCTGGCGATAGCTGGCTCTTCGGTTCGATTGTCTGCAGGCAACCTCAATATAATTACTAAAATGCATATTAACGTCATAGACAATTATTGCAGGTTAGTATATTTATAACTGGTTGCCGGCAGTCCACCCAAATGCGCAGCAATGGACACAATATTAGTCACAGGAGCGCTCGGTCAGATCGGTTCCGAACTCGTGCCGATGCTCCGAACTCGATACGAGGACGTGGAGGTAGTGGGCAGTGACATCGAACCTGACCCGGATGTATCGGGGGCGTACGAGGCAGTGGATGTGACGGACCGCGCTCAAGTCGAGGCAGTCATCGAGGAGTACGATGTCGATACCGTGTTTCACTTGGCCGCCCTCCTGTCCGCCGCCGGCGAGCAGAACCCTGATAAAGCCTTCGAGGTGAACGTCGGGGGGCTGCACAACGTTCTCGAAGTCGGACGAGAGTACAAACTCGATCGTATCGTAATTCCGAGTTCGATTGCAGTGTACGGGCCAGCGACTCCGGACAACCCGTCCGAACGCACGATCCGTTCCCCGACGACGATGTACGGGATCACGAAGGTCCTGGCTGAGAACCTCGGTGCGTACTACCACGAAAAATATGACTTGGACGTGCGGGGGATCAGGCTCCCGGGGATCGTGAGCCACAAAACCAGACCGAACGGTGGGACGACCGACTACGCCGTCGATGCCTTCTACGAGGCAGTCTGGGAGGGTGAATACACCTACTTCGTTCGGGAGGACACACGGCTCCCGATGGTGTATATGTCCGATGCGATCGATGCGCTCATCGCCCTCGCAGAGGCTGACGAATCGGACCTACAGTATCAGTGTGAGTACAACATATCCGCTTTGAGTTTCACGGCCAAAGAGCTGAGCGAGCGTATCGAAGAGCGGATCGACGAGTTCGATCCTCGGTACGATCCCGACGAACGGCAATCCATCGCTGACTCGTGGCCGAGTACGCTTGATGATACGGCCGCACGGTCCGACTGGGGATGGTCAGCCGAGTACGACCTCGATAAGATGGTAGACGAGATGGTTCACAATCTCCGCCAGAGGGCCGAAAGGGCGCTATCGTGATCCGAGTCCCAACTCCACTGTGCACTCTCACCCGGCCACCGATCAGCTGCCGGGACCGAGACACCTCTCGTACTGATCACGGCCGCAGCTCACCAGAGAGAATCCAGCGACCGTCGGCGAGGAGGGCGATCCAAACAACCGGACCAATCAATATATGACACGAGATACGACTGCGTACCTGCGAGAAAAATACGAACAGATGGACGAACGCGGCGAAACGTGGCCGCTCAAACAACTACAGACAGCATCCCAGGCGAGGCCAGTTGTCGAAGGCAGGGAGGTGATAATGCTCGCCTCGAACAATTACCTCGACCTGGCAAACGACAGCCGTCTCCGGACTGCAGCCGTAGACGCAATCGAGAAGTTCGGCGTCGGCGCAGGATCAGACTGGTCTATCGCCGGCTACACCGAACTGCAGGACGAACTCCACGACACCATCGCCGAATTCAAAGGAACCGAGGGTGGACTATCGTATCAGACCGGCTTTTCGGTGAACGCCGGCTTGCTCCCGCAGTTGCTTGACGACGGCGACGTGTACGTCTCCGACGAATACAACCACGGGAGCATCATCGATGGAATTCGACTCTCACCGGCTGACACTCGCGTGTACGATCACTCAGATATGGCCGATCTTGAGCGGGTTCTACAGTCGGTGAGCAGCGAATTCAATCGGATCATCGTGGTGACCGACGGGGTGTTCTCGATGGACGGCGACGTGGCAAAGCTGGACGAGATTCACCGCCTCGCCGAGGAGTATGGGGCGATGACCTACGTCGACGACTGTCACGGTGAAGGCGTTCTGGGTGACGGCCACGGCATCACAGCCGAGTTCGGTCTGGAAGACGAAATCGACTTTCAGATGGGTAGCTTCTCGAAGGCCTGCGGCGGGTTCGGTGGGATGCTTGCGGGAGATCAGCACGTCGTCGATTTCGCGTACAACACATCGCGGACGTGGTTGCTGAGCGCCGGCTATCCACCCGCTGTTGCGGCGGCAAACAAGCGTGCCCTCGAAATCATCGACAACGAGCCCCAACGCGTCCAGGATCTGTGGAACAAACGCGAGTACTTCCAATCCGAGCTAGAGGATCTGGGGTTCGATACGGGGCAAAGCGAGACACCGATCGTTCCGGTGATGATCGGAGACAGCAACACGGCCAAGCAGTTCGCCGAGCGATTGTTCGAGGAGGGTCTTTTCGCCCTCTCGATCGTCTATCCGATGGTTCCACGTGGGGAGGCGCGAATCCGTAATCAGATAAATGTCGGGCTCACCGAGACAGATCTCAACGAAGCCTTACGAGTGTACGAGGAAGTTGGACGAGAACTCGATATCATCTGACTGGGCGGTGAGACTCCAGCAGGTCACCGTCACCGGGTGTGAATCCGAGTAGTCGGCGGCCTATTCGAGGAGCCTCTTGTCAGTGACTCCGTCAGCGAGACGTCTGTATTTCCCATCTCAGCCACAATTGAACGGTGAAAAGGCTGTCCGGTTCGTTGCCTTGTTATCTGGACCAGCGATTGTGCCGGAATCTGTTTTCTGGTTCGCTTTGTTTTCCTGGAGACACAACTGGCAAATGGTATATCAAAATAGAATGAACGATTGAATATATTATAGATATCGTATCATATCATACTTATAATCTTCAAATTTATTTAATACGTTTGAAGGCCACTGAATGGCTTATTCAGTAGAGTCCTTTTGAATATATTTCGTAGTTAATTACTTAATATAATATAGTATAAAATATACTTATTCATTTATATTTTCTTAGGGTATCGGACCCGAGTTCGGAAGATTTCCCTACGGCATCGCTCGAATGGAAAACGATTCGAACTGATATGATTACTCGACAGCGGGGATTCCGCTCTGTGACCCGGGAATTCCAATTATGACTTTTCGCCAGAGGCTTCCGCCCGGTCCGCCCACGGGCGCAACATCGCGTAGACGGCCTCGTTCATCGGGACATCAACTTCCGTCTCAGACGCGTGACGAACCACCGAGCCGTGGAGCACGTCCAGTTCCAGCCGCTTGTCGTGGGTCAGATCGTAGTGCAAAGACGAGTAGCTCTCGGGATCGAGACCGCGAGCGAACTCCATCCAGTCCGCAACGACGTCCGTCGGGAGGTCGACGTCTCTCTCCTGTGCCACCGCGGTCACCTCGTCGATAATCCGGCGGTACATCTCCCAGGTCGCGTCCGTGTCCCGGATGGTGCCGAGGGGGAGTCGCGTGGTCGCGGTCATCCCCGCCTGTGCACAAATGAACGCGAACTTCCGCCAGAGTTCGACTTCGATGTCGTCCGCTAACACCGCTTCGACTCCCTGGCTCGCGGACAGCGCATCGTCGAGTGCTGTAATCCGCGCCGTCCGTTCACCATCGAATTCGCCGTAGACGAACCGTGCCGGGCCACCGGTGTGCTCGACGACACCTGGCTCCTTGATCGTCGAGAAGACGTATGCGACACCGCCGACGACGTGCTCTCGGCCGATCGCGTCGGCGAGCCAGCGCTCGTTGTCGACGCCGTTCTGGAAAGAGACCACAGCAGTCTCCGCTTTGAGCAATGGGTCGAGATCAGTGGCCGCGTCCCGGGTATCGTAGCCTTTCACACAAAAAAGGACGTAATCACACGGTCCGATCTCGGCGGGATCGTCGGTCGCCGGGAGATCGACAATCGTGTCGCCGGCGACGCTTTCGACGCGCAACCCCTCCGATTGCAACGCGGCGAGGTGCTCGCCCCGAGCGATGAGGTGTACCTCGTGGCCCACATCCGCAAGTCGAGCACCGAGGTACGCACCGATCCCGCCGGCACCGAAAATCGCGAACTTCATATCGCAACCACGCCGGAATCCCGCTAAAATATTGCGTTGCAGAGATCGGACCCACGGCATCTTCCCCGTAGTAGACCCAGAAATAGTTGCAACAGCCCCCCAGTGCCTCGGGATTTTTGTCGCTGGACGACCCACCTCTCATACTGATTACTCTCGTCTCTTACCCCCGAGTGCCGTCAACGGGGGTGGCACTCGGCGGCAAACAGTGAGAGTAATCAGTATCAGTATGAGCGATCTCGTCGACGCGGTCGACGGAATCATCCACGAACCCAGTCAGGTTCACGAGGACGGCGGAGTCGATCTCACCGTGACGGAGATTTACGAAGTCCGATCCCCGGGACGGGTGGACTTCGGCGGTGGGGAACTCGAACCCGCGGAGTTGGAGCCGCATCCCAAGGTCTGGCGGAACCCTGACGACGACTACCAGTGGTGGCACCTCGAATCGGGAACCTATCTGATCGAGTACAACGAGTCGCTGTCGGGGACTGCGCTGCTCCAGCCACGGACCGAGATCCTCGCACGCGGCGGGACGCATCCGACGATCCGCGTCGAGGAACTGCCCCGCGTGCCCTTGACCGTTGCGGGGGCGGGGCTTCGCCTCAAAGAGAACGCCAGAGTCTCGACGCTGCTACCCAGGCGAGAGGACACCCCCGGCTGCGGCGGCGTTGACGGACACTTCGGCTAAAGAGTTCCCGACCGGCCGTCGCAGCGGAGTGTGGGAACCCAGCGCTCGTCGCTCATTCTTCGACGGTTACAGAGACATCAAGCGTGTACGATTCGAGCACGTCGCGGCCGAGAAGCACGGGATAGTTCATCGCGGACCGATCGGTGAGGCTCACGGTGAGGGTCCGCCAATTGCCGTTTATCCGTAACTGGACGTCGACGAGCGGGCGCGTTTCCGTGTCGCTCCGGGTTCCAGAGCGGACCTCCGTGGTCCCCACGAGCGGCCCGGCGCCGACGCGCCCCGCGAGTTCGACGTCGATGCTGGTCCGTTTCGCTCCCGTGTCGGATTTCGCGATCACCGCCGCCGCGTCGTCCCGGCCGGAGATCCGGACTCGTGTCGTGTACCCGAGCAGGTCGTCGTCGCTGTCCCCCTCGTCCACCGGCGGCTTGCACGCGGGAACCGAATCATCGAGCGTCGAATCGAGTTCCGTCACTCGGGATGGGTCGACGCTACTGCCCGCACGCTCTATCGCCAGGCGCGCGATATGGGGCGCCACGGAGACGCCTGTCGCTTCGTAGAGCCCTCTGAACCCGGCTGTGGCGTTGACCTCGAGGATGTACCACTCGCCGTCGACCGGCATCAGGTCGACTCCCGAAATATCGAGACCGAGAACCGCCGTCGCTTCCACCGCGAGACGACGCGGCTCCGCGCCGAGTTCGTCGGTGATCCCCTCGACCTCGCCGCCGAGCGCGACGTTCGTCCGCCAGTCGCCCTCGGGGGCACGACGCCGCATCGCGCCCACGATTTCGCCGTCGACGACGTACACCCGGACGTCGGAGGGACGCTCGTCGCTGTCGGTCAGGAACTCCTGGACGAACGCCTGTCTGTCGTCGATCCGCGGACTCACGGGATCGGCTGGCCCCACGACAGACATCTGTTTTCCGTTGGTGCCGATGGTCTGCTTGTGTGCGGCGAGGCCGGGGAGCCGCTCGGGCCACTCCTCGAACGTCCGCGGAGAGCGGCCGAAGTACGCGTCCGGAACGGGCAGGTCGGCCGCGGCGAGCGTCACCCCGGTCCGATATTTGTGGATCGCGCTTGCGACGATCCCCGACGGGTTCACGGCCGGTGCCGTCGACTCATAGAGCGCGGCGAGCTGGAGATCCTCGAACCGGTGGTCGCTCTTCGTGAGCAACAGCCGGTTGACGAGTACGTCGATGCGCGGCGAGACACCGACAGTCCCGTTTTCGATCCACGACGTCACGTTCTCGTCGCGGATCCAGACCGGCTCGTGACCCAGCGCCCGGACGGCGTTCAGAATCGCCTTCGTCTCTTTGCTGTTGTGCGGACTCAACACGCCGACCCGCTGTGTCCCGGACTCAGTCCGAGAGTCGGCGCTCACAGAACGCGAAACGTCCGTCGTTCCCCCCGTACGTGGCGGGTCGGAATAGGTGGTCATCGGAGCGGGCGTCTTTACAGATTCGCAGGCTCGGACGTTATCCGTTCCGAGAGTGTGCAAGATAGTTACAACCATCCTACCGAGTTATTCCGATTGTAACGTACGCCAACGCATCGACGACCACTCAGGAAGCCGAGGCTTCACGTTCGAGGGGGACGGATCGAACACAGTGAGACAGCGGGGCTCCGCTGTGCGGTAAGCGAGACGTATCTCGGTGATTCCGGCGCAAGCCGCGGACGAATCGACGATTCGACTCCTGCTGGCCGACCGCCAACGGGAGTCGCTGACTGTCTATACCGACAGCTTTCGGTCGTACGAACGCTCGAAGAGGACGACGATTTCGACCGTAATTACCTCGTCCACGGCGACGGCGAATACGACGACGACGAGGTGCACGTCAACACCTTCGAAAGCCACGCGTCGCTGACGCGACAGCGGCTCTCTCCCCATCGAGGCACCTCCAAGGACAAGTTGCCACAGTAGTCTGAGCCTTCCAACTCCGACGAGAATTATCCCGAAAAACGGGACGGAACGCGCTCAAACACGCTGTCCGAGCAACGCTCTGAGATCATCAATGTGCTACACGAGAGCGTCCAAAGTAATATTCTCTTTCCGGAGCGGTAGTTACTCCTCGAATGTCATTCCGTAGCCCCACTCTTCGAGATGTGCTTCGACCTCGTCGAGGTGGTTCAGGCCGGCCATCATCAGAGCCTCCCGAAGGTCAGTCAGTGAGACATCGTCGTCGAAGCGGTCCTCCAGCTCCCGCTGGGCATCGCGTTCACTGCTCTTGGTTTCACTCTGGAGGAACAACGGGACGCGATCACGGCCATCCTGCACGCCGTCTCGGCGGAATTTGTACGGGATCCGCATCGAGCGCCGCTTTCGAGACGATTGCGTTGACTCGGCCTCTGTCGTTTTGGTCTCGGTTCTGGATGACTCGGTCGTTGTCGCTTCCCCTGGTGTCTCCGAACTCTCATCACTTGATGCGAAAGGGTCCTCGCCAGCACCCTCCTTCATCCCCGTCATACGGATAGCACCTCGTGGTCGAGGTCACCGGGAGTCGGCGGATTCGGTGCCTCGATCCCGACTTGCTGTTCTAAGTGGCGCGCAATTCGATCGAACTGTGCAAGCGTTTCGATCTCATAATCCCGTCGTCGGTCGCGGATTTCCCGGACGTACTCGAACGCCGAACACTGCTGCATCCAACATCCCTCCATCAGCGACGCGCGCTCGCCGATGATCTCTGGTATCGGGTAGTCGATTTCGTTGAGAATCGTCCGCTGGTCTCGCGTATTCTTGAATCCAACCGGGATCGCAGCAAGAACGCCAACTTCGACGTCCAATTGACCTTCGAGACCGGCAACAAGCGATTCCAGGCCCTCGACGGCCGCTCGCCCCTTCGCACTCGGTTCAACAGGAATGACGAGTGAGCGTGTGGCGTGGATTGCGTTGTAGAGATGCGGCCCCTCGGTCGCTGGCGGGTCACAGATGAGAACGTCGTATTCGTCTGGGACGCCGGCCTCGCGGAGGACGCGGAGCAACTGTGCGTGCATTCCGAACGCTTCTCCCATCGCCTCCGCTTGGTCTTTCTCACGCTGGAGGTACTCCGCGAGGTCCGAGAGCATATTGTGCTCCGGGACGATGTCGACACCTTCGACAGTCCGAACGAGGTCGTCGAAATCGCCACTTGGTCGGCGAATCATGTGCCGAACGAGATTATCGACGGACTCGGTTCGATCCCTGTCGACGCCGAAAAGTCGGGAGAGATCGCCGTCTTGGGGATCGAGTGGGACGACGAGTGGTTTCAAGCCTGCTCGCGCGTGTGCGACGGCCAGGTTTGCGGCTGTCGTCGTCTTCCCCACTCCACCTGCTTCACTGTACGTTGAGTACGCTAACATACCCACACCGTAGATACTACCCACCTTGAAAGTTCGGTACGTTCATTCATTACTGTAGTTAACTATGAGAACTATTGAGTTACATCGTTGAACTCAACTAGTGAACATAACCAATGAATGCATCCGATGAATAAATTTAGTGAATGTATGTCCTGGTGTGTATTGATGAATAATACCGACGGCGTATAGTGGACTCGAAAACTGCGCAGGGGCGGTGGTCAGTTATCGAACGTCAGGATCGGTTACTGGCACAGCGAATGCAACCCTCGCTAACACCCGCACTCTCGACATCAGTCTTATTGCCTGCTTGGGTGCCGGAAACGACAGCGGTGAGTGAGCTTCCGGCGATAATTCCCCCGGGACCGAAATCACGTATCGTCTACGCGTTTTTCGAGCGTTGCTTCATCAAGGAGATGTACTGGATCTGGGATCTCTGTCATTACCGTCTCCACAGTTTGAGTGAAGGGAATGTGGTTATCTATAGTAGCGTTTGCAAGTCTTCACTCACACGATCGCACGCAGTCGTGCGATCGGATGTGCAATCAGTTGCAAACGCTACTATAGTGCATCAACTGAGCTGGAAGTTCTTCTGGAGATTTGATATAGCGGTATAGCATATACACGATCACATTCTGAGTAATTCGGGGGGTGGGCGTCTGAAAACTCCTGGATTCGACGAATCTGCTCGGCTTTTCACTCGGATCTATAGTAGCGTTTGCAAGTCTTCGCTCACACGATCGAACGCTGTCGTGCGATCGGATGCGTAATCAGTTGCAAACGCTACTATAATTATTCTGCAAATTACGACCACTTTGAAGTACCCCGCTGCCGGGGTGAAGCGCGAATACTTCAACGACCTCGAAGAGAGGAGTCGTTGGTGACCGGTACGCGTACGATATCGACGTTGAGGCAGTCCAGGAGATTCCGGCTTCCACTGATGAAATTAGAACTCATCGTCTCGGGAATTCCAGTCTATAAAACGAGTGACTTCGAAACCGCGGAAAATCCTCCTCTGGAGGAAGGTGCTGCCTATGAGTAGCCGCTGGGACCCAGGTTCAGTGCTCGCAGCACGTGAGCGTGCACAGGACGCCTTCGAGATGGTTGGAAGAGGTCGAATCGAGATCGACCGTACCTTCAGGACGGGCGAAAGGCTTACCAACGGTGGGAACTGCCGACGGAACGCCGCTCGCGAACCCAGGCGGTTTGCCGAGTGGACGCCGGAGATCACGGCGATGAAGACTGGACCGGGATCGTCCCCGACGACGTCAACCGCGACCCCCCTTTGAGGACCTTGACGAACGCGTCTGCCGAGAGTTTGCCTGGCCCCTCGCCGGTACGGGCTCAAAGAGAATACTATACAAACCTATTACCGCTATATCTCTGCGTGGTGTGGCTGGTGTGTCAACGAGGCGTACCTCGAAGCGCATTACCCCCAGCGGGCGAGCGCGACCGCGGTGCGTCGAAAAGGTCGGTACTGCCCTCATTCAGCGTCACTCGGTCTGCGCTGGTGTCCACCGGCAGGAACGCCTCGTACTTCCATTGACTCCGGATGTTTCCGTCGAGGTCAGCATCGAAACGGTCTGCGACGACGTCGTAGTCGTATTTCACTCCCAAGATACCCTTGGTACCCTCGTGCTTCGGACATATATCGATGATGTGGTCGAGGTCGTACTCTGCTGAACACAGCGTGCACTCCAACGTCTCGATGTGGTCGAGCGACAAGGCGGGATGTTTTTTGAACGCAGTATATATTTGTTTGTCCATCGGTCGGCCGGTCAGCCCGCACTAACCGCTACTCGAGTCGTTCTCGATAGGACTCGGTCGTGTCCGCAAAGACGGGGGAGTCGGTCGACGAGAGTTAGGGAAGCGGAACACCGCCCCGAAAGTCCAGAATGGATCCGTAGGGATTTTGCTACGTGCGATCTTTACTATAGGATCTCACCCTGATTACGTAACTAACGTACAGTTGTTATAACAAAGACATCCCTCAGCATCTGGGGGTGTCGGAAACAAATTCCGCGTGTACTTTTAGAGCACACTGGTAGATGTTTTGAAAACCCTCATCGCGAATACATTCAGGATATCACTACGAGCGTTCCTAAGCAGATCGAACCTTGGAGAATTACAGTGGGCACTGTGCAGATAGGATCGAAATGTGAGGGGGTCGTATTTGCTTTGTACCTGTACCAGAAATCAGCCGCCTCACCGAATGTACTGGCTTCCCGGAATGAGAGTCTCTGCAGCGAGAGTGTTCCGAATTACGCCGAGGTTGATGAAACTGTAACTCGCGTGAATTGCCAGCGCTACTGGCTGTTTGCTGCGGTCGATCCCGACACGAACCGTTTGTTGCACGTGCGACTGTTCTCGACTATACCACGCGCTGATCGACCTGATCCTCGCAGGACTCCAGGAGAACCATCTCGTCGACGACGCGATTTCCTGGTCGACGGTGCGCCGTGGCTGCAGCGGCCTGCCATCGCCACTCGCTCCGCCATCCCCCAGAGGAATCGGAACGCCGTCGAACGCGATTTTAAGAGCTGAAAAGTCAAACTGAAGTGATTGCCAACCACTTCAGACACGCTGATCCGAACACAGCAGAAACGTGGTTACAAGCTTTCGCCGTCCGCTGCAGTCAACTACTCTGAGTAATTTCCCAGCTCCACAATAGAAATCACAACATAGCATAAATAACGGGTTAGCCAGCGAACGGGCGACGACGATCGCCGTTATTCTTTTTTCCCAGCGCCGACAGCACTCTCACCCAGCGGTTCCTGCCCCTCGATCCGCTCCTGACCGCTCATATACGGGCGGAGGGCTTCAGGAACCGTGACGGTGCCGTCTTGGTTCTGGTAGTACTCAAGGATGGCGACCATCACCCGCGGGACCGCCAGCCCGGAGCCGTTGAGCGTGTGGAGGTACTCCGCGGACTCGTGGCGTTCGGGCCGGTAGCGCAGGCCGGCACGCCGGGCCTGAAAGTCCTCGAAATTAGAGACGGAGGAGACCTCCAGCCAGCGGCCGCCGACGTCGGGACCGTCGTCCATATCGTCGCCGGGTGCCCACACCTCTATGTCGTATTTTTTGGCCTGGGTGAATCCCATATCGCCAGTACACATATCCAGCACGCGGTACGGGAGTTCGAGCCGGTCGAGTACTTCGATGGCCTCCTCTAGCAGGCTCTCCATTCGGTCGTAGCTGTCCTCCGGCCGGACGAAGTTCACGAGTTCGACCTTGTGGAACTGGTGGACACGGACGTAGCCGCGCGTCTCGGTGCCGTGTTCACCGGCCTCGCGACGGAAGTTCGGCGAGAACGCCTGGTGTTTCACCGGCAGGTCGTCGTCCAGCAGTATCTCGTCTCGGTACATATTCGTCACGGGGACCTCCGCGGTGGGGAGCAGCCACAGGTCGTCCTCGTTGATGTCATCGTCCTGGCGCGCGCCTACTCGATAGGCGTCCTCGGCGAACTTTGGAAGTTGGCCGGTCCCCTCCATCGAGGCGGAGTTGACTGGGATGGGTGGAAGCACGTCCGAGTACCCCTGTTCTCGGTGGACGTCGAGCATAAACTGGACCAGCGCGTGTTCCAGTCGCGCCCCCTCGCCCTTGACGAACTGGAAGCCGCCGCCGGTGACCTTCGCGCCCCGCTCGAAGTCCAGAATGTCCAGTTGTTCGCCGAGGTCGTAGTGGGGGACCACGTCCTCGGGGAGGTCACGCAAGTCATCGAACCCTTCGCGGTAACGCTCGACGTTGTCGCTTTCGTCCTCGCCATCCGGCACAGACTCGTGAGGGATGTTTGGAAGTCTGAGCAACGCCTTCTCAAGTTCGGACTCCAGTTTGTCTGCTCGCTCCTCGACGTCTTGGAGTTCGTCTTTGAGTTCCTGAGACCGCTCAATGGCCGCTTGAGCGGCCTCTTCTTCGCCTTCCTGTTTGAGCTTGCCTATCTCGCTGGACACCTCGTTACGTTTCTGTCGCAGGCTGTCGCCCGTGGTCTTCAGTTCGCGCCACTCCTCGTCGATCGCCAGAATCTCGTCGAAATCGATGCCTGTGACACCCTTGCGCTCGATAGCGTCACGGACCGTCTCTGGGTTCTCACGGACAAACTGTCTCGATAACATACCTCCGGATTCTTGATGGCAGAAATTAGGCGTGTCGATTCACGTCGTTCCTCTGGTATCTCCACTTAGTATTCTAATTCGGAATGAAAACCGAACAGTCACCAGCTCCTTAAAAAATTCACACGGAAATGATGATATTTACTCGAATATATCCGATTTTCCGTATAGTATCCACTGAACTTCGAGAACTCACCGTTATTGATTTTCGTAGCCGGGAGAAGAGGGGAGGTAGACTCTATACAAAACTCGTGCTCTCTAATCGTTCCAATTACGAACACGGGTGGGACAGGTGCTACAGGTTGCAAAGCCGTTAGCTAACAAAATTCGCGGGGATTTTGGCGGTAGTTCTGACGGGCGCCGAGAGCTCGGAGCCACGATTTCGCTGTCCGTCGGTTGACGTGGCCGAAAATCATCCTGAAGGAGATAGTTCGTCTTTCAATATTTTAAAAAACACATTTGATGAAATTTAGGTTCCCGTGTCGAATCATCCGAAACCGGGACCCATCTTCGGCAAGGACGTTCACTAAGTGATCGGTGGTTTCGACGAGAAACTCGACGTTATCGAGTTGTGATTGGCGATGTCGTTCGGTCAAAGACCATCGCGTCGTCTGTTTCGTTGTCGTCGAAAACGGTCTGTACTGCAATATTTCGTTCGTTTCGGGATCGGCCGTACCGTCCAGTGGGTAGTCGTCGCCGTCGGGGCGGGTCACATTTTTCGACCGCAAGCTGATCCACACTCACCGTCGAAATAGGCTGTAGATAAGCTATATGCTTCCAGGAATAAATAGCGATGTGAATCTGCTCGGCCCTTACTTATCGAGGAACTACTTACCCCTTGAAATGATATACCTGCAAGATGATCTCGGATGCTGTTCCGGTTCGCCTCCGCAACGTCAAACACCGGATTCGGAGCGACCACGACCGGCCGCGGATCGGAGCAACTCTGGAATTTCCCGGCGATACTGCTTATGTGCCTCGGGATGCGTACTGGTGGTGCGGCTAATTCGACGAGTGGGCGCAACCTCATCCGGGTTATTTCGCTGATCGAGGGGACCTGCGGGGAGATTCGAGAGGTATTCCAAAAGTCGCGTGCTATTCGGTATCGCTAGATCGGTAACCGTAATCTCAGCGAAGAACAAGCACAGCGGGAGTACACCGAAACGACGGTTGTCTTCCTCCTCTGGATGATGTCCCTCGCTATAGGCGTTGCCGTACTGCTGCGTGTCCTCTCACCGGCTCATCCGCTGGAATACGTGATTTTCGCCGTGATGATTGATCAGACCGGCGACGAACCTGTTCGGGGCTTGTTTTTCTCATCTCCACCTGGGACGACAGTTGATGGCTGCGTCAATATCAACCGGACCACAGTCCGAATGTACATACCCGAGTGAGTGTGCAGACCGCCGTGATGGGAGATATCTCACAGCCGCGTACTGGCTCACAACAGACGATTCAAATCGAATCTCGACGAGTGCGCTCAGCGACCGTTTGGACGTGACCCCCGCGGCAGTCACTGATACTGATTACTCTCACTGTTTACCGCCGAGCGCCATCCCCGTTGGCGGCGCTCGGCGGTAAGGAACGAGAGTAATCAGTATGAGATGTTCGGTCGACTCGACGCAAGCGGGTTCGTCGGCTATACGAAACACGCCGGCATCCGACTGACTGATCGCGGAATAGCGATTGGCCGCGAACTTGCGTGGCGGCAGTGTCGAGCGCGACGTCGGTTCTCGCGCCGGCCATCGCTACGCCGAGGGCCGCTTCGCTCACGCTGGAGATCTCGGACAACCCGCTCGTAGTGATGGTCGAGTCCGGAACTCTGTTCGCGGCGGACGGCACCGGATGATACCGTCGGTCGTCGCAAGTTGCTGGGATCTCTACGGCCGGTTCGGCGAACTCCAGGAACGATCGATGACCGACCCGACGACGGGCCATCACCGTGATATCCAGTTCCGGAGCCGATAAAGCCGCGGATAATTATATACCCGCCCCTGGGAAGTTCGGTTATGGCCACCGCACTCTCCCCGGACAGACGAACCGCCCTCGTCCCGGGGGTCGGCCTCGCAGTGCTCTGTGCGAACCTCTTTGCGGGATGGCTGTTCGGAGTCCCGCTCGGATACGGGTTCGCGCTCCCGCTGGGAGTCTTTCTGGGGCCGGTCGGGGCGGTCGGCGTGGCACTCGGGGGCGCCGTCGAGACGCTGCTCGCAGGGGATGTGCCGGCCTTGGCGGTCGCCAGGGGTCTCTCTGACCTGCTTCTCGTCGGCCTCTGCTACGCGCTCTGGAACGGTCGACGGGTCGCGAGACCGGCCGACAGCGCCCGCGCCGTTGGCGGGACGCTCGTCGCCGCCGCTGCGGTCGCTCTCGTCGCGACCGCCTTCGGTAGCACGGCCCTTGCGACGCTGCGCTCGCTCGTCGGGCCGTATTCGGTCGCGCTGGCGGGTCCCGCGCTCCTCGGGGACCGGCTCTTTCCGGCCGTCGTCGTCGGCCCGCCGCTGCTGGTGTTAGTGTTCGGAGCGACCAGAGTCGGGGTTGCACCCCCACTTCGAGGGCCGCAGGTCGGTCCAGCCCGGCTGGTGGCGGTGGGTCTCGTGACAGCCGCGTGGGCTGGAGGCGCCTTCACACTAAGTCTCCTCCGTGGGGACATTATCGCGTTCGACAGTACCCGTGCGACTCTCGCTGGGGCTCTCCCGTCCTCGCTCGAACCGATCGTGCTCGGACTGTTGCTGGACGAATACTGGCTCGTGCTGGCGGGTTCGTTCATCGCCGCGACGCTCGCGGTCACGCTCTGCCTCTGGTGGCGCCAGCGAATACCGCGGATGCGACGTCAGAAAAGCCATCCTAATCGGTGAGAGCCGAGGGTAGTTCCTCAATAACATAGTTCGCGCTGGCGAACACGCGTCCCGATGGAGGTCACACGGAGAGACGCGCTCGCGGCCCTGGCGACGCTTGGCGTCGGTAGCGCAGTCGCCGGCGAGGTTCGCGAACCCGACGGCGACCTTCAGGACGTCATTCCGACCGTCGCGGCGGTGGCGTCGGTCGTCTACCCCTCGGCCGTCGATGTCACCGACGAGTACGTCCGCAACTACGTTGCCGGGCGGACGCAATTACAGGACAACTACGAACGACGGGTCGTCGATCTGTGCTCGGTCCTGGACGCGAACGCACGGGACCGCTACGGGTCCGCGTTCCGCTCGCTGCCGATCCGGCGCAGGGAGACGGTGCTCCGGCGGATGGGCGTGGGCCGCGCGAAGTCCGCGCCCGACGGAACCTTCGAACAGCAGTTCAGGTACTACGTCGTCAACGACCTGCTGTATGCCCTGTACGCGACGCCCGTGGGCGGGCGGTTGCTCGGTGTCGAGAACCCACCCGGACACCCGGGCGGGACCGAAGCGTACCAACGAGGGGCCGAGCGATGACGGCGACTGGTACTGCTGGAGAGGCGGACGTCTGCATCGTGGGGTCGGGGCCGGCTGGAGCCATCCTCGCCGCGTCGCTGGCCGGCCGCGGCCACGACGTCGTCGTCCTCGAGGCCGGCCCGCGGTTTGCGTTCGAGTCGCGCACGGCACGGATGGACCGAGCCTTGCGGCCGGAACACGACGACCTCGACGTCTGGGATATGGGTGGACCGCGGGACAGGTACACGTCCTCGGGGACCTACGAGTACGACCTCAACCGCGCTCGCGTCAAGGGGATCGGTGGGACGACACTGCACTGGGGCGGAATGACGCCGCGACTCCACCCGGAGGACTTCGAGATGGAGACCCGCCACGGAGTCGGGCGGGACTGGCCCATCTCTTATGAGGATCTCGAACCGTACTACCTGCGGGCCGAGGAGGCGATGGGTGTCGCGGGCGAGCCAAACCGGTTCAGTGGTCCGCGGAGTGGGCCATATCCGCTGGCGTCGGCGGAATCAAGTTACTCCGATGAAATCTTCGAGGAGGCCTGTTCCTCGCTCGGGATCGAACTGGTTCCGAAGCCGCTCGCAATAAACACCGAACCCTACGACGGCCGGAGCCAGTGTGTCGGGTACGGGACCTGTAGCCCGGTCTGCCCGTCCGGCGCCAAGTACGACGCATCCGTCCACATTCGCAAGGCCGAAGAGCGGGGTGCACGCGTCGTCACCCGGGCGCCGGTCCAGCGGCTGGAACACGACGACAGCGGCGAGCGGGTCGTCGCGGCCGTTCACGCGACGCCCGACGGGGGGACGCGGCGACAGCGCGCGCGCCAGTTCGTCGTCGCCTGCGGGGCCGTCGAGTCGATCAGGCTCCTGTTGCTCTCGACGTCGCCACAGTATCCCGACGGGCTGGCTAACTCAAGCGGCGTGCTGGGCGAGTACTTTATGGAGCACGCTGGGGTCAGCCTGACAGGACGAGTGGACGAACCGACGCGACAGCACCTCGTCGGGTACGGGACGAGTATGTGCGAGCAGTTCTACGATCACGACAGCGGCCCGGAGGGATCGTTCCTCATCGATTTCGACAACAACGCCGGGCCGGAACCGGTCGACCTCGCCCTCGACCAACTGTCCGACTCTGGACGGATCATCGCTGGCGACGTCATCGCTCCCTTCGAGGGAGACCGGTGGGGAGACGCGCTTCAGGAGCGCCTCTCCGAGGAGTACGGCGGCTATCTCCGCTGTAACGGCTGGGTGGAGCAACCCCCGCGTCGGGAGAACAGGGTCTCACTCGACCGCTCGAAGACCGACGATCACGGTAATCCCGTGCCGGACCTGACGCTGTCATTCGACGGACCGGAGAGAGCGGTCCTCGAACGGGTCCAGCACCTCTTTGTGAAGATCCTCGAGGAGTGCGAGGCCACAGATATCCGTGTGACCAGGTCTCCGGACAACCCCTTCGTCGGCTCCCACCATATGGGAGGAATCCGTATGGGACGTGATCCGGCGGAGAGCGTCGTGAACGCGGATCTGCGAACGCACGACCTGTCGAACCTCTTCGTGAGTTCGAGCGGCGTGTTCCCCACCTGCGGCGCGGCCAATCCCACACTGACTATCGCCGCGCTGACGCTCCGGCTCGCCGACCACATCCACGGGAGACTCTCCGACGGGTGAGCGGACCGGTACACTCCAGCGAGGAGGGTGATCCATTACCGATCCGTTCGGGTAGTATGGACGTACTGAGCGTCGGCCTGATGGAAACTGGCGCTCCGCTCGCCTGGCGCGGAGCGATGGCTCACGACGCGCTCTCTGATCTCTTCGGGAACACGGCGTGGCGGAACGACGACGTCCACCTGGGAGATCTGACTGGAACAGTTACGTGGCCCCGACCGCATCGAGCAGGTCTCGTAGTCGAGGTCGTTCGCAGGGTCTTCGGCGACCCAGCGGTAGTAAATTGGGCGCAAAGGGGGCTTCGATGAAACAACCATTATAGTAGCGTTTGCAACTTATTGCTCATTCGATTGCGCGCAGTCATGCGATCGTGTGAGTGAAGACTTGCAAACGCTACTATAGCCGTGTCCGCTTACACAGCTAACACACTCGCCAAGATAGATTGCGAGCGGGAGGGCTGCTGAAGATACATTGAGAAAGGCCAGTTCTTGCCCTCTGACGAATTCTTCCGCTGTGAACACTGGTCCGATGAATTCGCACTCTGAGTTCAGCAAGTAAGTCGGGAACTGCGAGATATTTATCGGGAACACCGTGCGGGCTACAGATGATATGTACAGCACCCGGTACCGTCGACGGAACTATACTCCTTGACATTAATGTCCGACTATGGATTCTCACCCGTCACAGGACATTTACGCCGAAACCTTGGCTGTCTTCGATCAGAACGACCAGCAGTACGAACCGCTCACCACCCCGGAAGTAGCGGACGTGCTCGGCGCTAAACGTCGGACTGTGTACAAACGGCTGCAGAAACTCGTCGATCGTGGAGAACTCGAGACAAAGGAAACAGGCTCTAATTCTCGGGTCTGGTGGCGGCCACCGACTCCTCCATCTACGACGGACCCTGACGTTAGCACTGACCGAAAACCCCGTTCCGAAGGCGATTCTCCTGATGAGAGTACCCCACCGGAAGTCGACACAACCGACCGAGTGTCAACGCAGTCGGACAAGGGGCTGAACGGCTCTCAGAGCTATCGGGAGATTTTCGAAGCAATTCCCGTTGGCGTTACCCTCCGCGATGCATCCGATGGCACACTCATTGACGTAAACCAGCAGTATTGCGAGATGCTCGGGTACAGCCGCGAGGAACTTTTGGCACCCGACTTCGAGAGAGCGCACGCCGACGTGCCGCCATATACTACTGCTAAAGCGGATCAATATATCCGACAGGCGGCAACTGACGGCCCCCAAACTTTCGAGTGGCCCGACCAGACAAAAGAGGGAGAGCAGTTGCCGGTTGAGGTCCACCTCCGACGGACAACACTCGATGATGGGGAGAAAATCCTCGCAGTTGTCCGCGATATCACCGACCGCAAGGAACGCAAGCGAAAACGCGAAGAGACGAATCAGCAGCTGCAGGCGGTGCTAGATACCGTCGAGGCGGCGATCTTCATTAAGGATACTGAGGGACGATATCAGCTGATGAACGGTGAGTGTAAAAAACAGCTTGGGCTTGACCCAGAGAAGGACATCGTTGGCCTGACTGACGAAGATCTGTTCCCACCGAAGACAGCTGAGCAGTATCACTCGGACGACAAGCGCGTCCTCGAGCAGGGTGAGACGATCAGAGTCGAGGAATCATTCCCGATGTCGGAGGGAGTACAGACCAATCTGACGCTGAAGTCACCACTATTCGACGGTGACGGGGAACTGGCCGGCGTCTGCGCTGTCTCGACCGACATTACCGATCGGAAGGATCGCGAGCAGAAATTACAGGCCCGCTCAACAGCGATGGAATCGTCCATCGACGGGATGGCAATCCTCGACGCAAACGGCGAATACGCCTTCGTAAACCAGGCCCATATTGATATTTATGGCTACGACGACCAGGATGCATTCCTCGGTGAGACGTGGCAGATGTGCTACGACGAGGATGAAATTGCCAGGTTCGAGACCGACATAATGCCGACACTCTACGATCAAGGAGCGTGGCGTGGGGAGGTACGCGGGCAGCGCAAAGACGGTACGACCTTCCCGCAGGAACTCTCGCTGTCGGTGACCGACGACGACGGCATTGTGTGTGTCGTTCGTGATATCTCTGGCCGTAAGGAGCGCGAACGGGAACTCCGTGCCGCCCGCCGATTCAACGAGGAACTGGTCGAAAACGCTCCCTTCGGGATGTTCCGACTCGACGAGGACTTACAGGTCAGGTACGAAAATCCGCGGGCACAGGAGATCGTCGGTCTCCCCGAGGACAGGGACTCCTCGGCGGCAATCGGAGTAGACATCCGAGAGCTTCCATCGATCGTCGAGACCGGCAAAGCGGATCTATTTGCCCGTCTGCAAGACGGCGAAACGATCGAATTCGAATTCCCATTCGAATCGATCTATGGCAAAGAGGCATACTTCACCGGGCGTGGGGTCCCGCTGTATCGAGGCGGCGAGTTCGACGGTGGGATCCTGATGGCCACCGACATCTCGGATCACAGACAGTACGAACGGGAACTGGAACGGCAGCAGGAGCAACTCGAGGCCCTCAACGACCTCAACGGAGTTGTTCGCGAAATCACCGAGGCAGTAATCGAGCAGTCGACCCGAGAAGAGATCGAGCGCGCGGTGTGTGACCGGCTGGCCGAATCCGAGTCGTATCAATTTGCTGCGTTCGCTGACATTCCGCTCTCGCTCAGCTCGGACGACCAGGCGGGTCAGGGACCGACCGGGAAAGCCGTGCGAACACAGGAGATACAGATCGCACAGAACCCCTCCGAGGGCCCGGACTCCGAACCGTGGCACCAATACGCAGATGAGTACGGGTTCAAATCGGCGGCGGCGATTCCTATCGTTCACGGGGCCAGACTGTACGGAGTGATCAGTGTCTACTCGGAACGCACCGATGCGTTTGCCAGGGAGGAACGAGAGGTACTCGGGCAACTCGGTGAGGTGATTGGCCACACAATCGCCGCACTCGATAGGAAACGTGCGCTGATGAGCGACGAGGTCATCGAACTCAAGCTTCGGATTCCACAATTGCTGGAGTCGCGAGACGTTTCAGTCGCGGCCGACGAGGCGGTTACGATCAAGCGGACGGTGCCGCTGGGCGACGACGAGTACCTCGTATATGGCACGGCGACCGCAGATTCTATCGATATGATACACGCGATGGGCGAGCGGTTCCCGGACTGGAAATCCGTACGTACGTTCGGCGAGACGGACGGCGAGGTCCGATTCGAACAGCGGCTCTCAAGTCCACCGGTGACCTCGATTATCGCAGATCAAGGGGGACACTTTGAGAAAGGGCGGATCGAAGACGGGGAGTACACCCTAACCGTCCATCTCCCACCGGGGGCTGATGTCCGGCAGATTATCGCCGATATTCGGGAGATATACCCGAGTGTTGAATCCCTCAGCCAGCGACAGGTGACTCGTGAAGACTCCTCGTCACACCAGACACTGAGTCTCCTCACCGAAAAGCTGACCCAGCGCCAGCGGGCGGCACTCGAAGCAGGGTACCACGGGGGCTTTTTCGAGTGGCCCCGTGACCGATCTGGCGAGGAAGTCGCTGAGTCGCTCGACATTGGCGCATCAACGTTCCATCAGCACATCCGAAAGGCCGAGAAGAAACTCCTTGACGTGGTATTCACCTGAACCGGAGTGCGACCACACAGTCACAAATTTTCGGCGACTATATTATACTCATCCGCGAGTTTTTCGAACTATGGACAGCGACGGACAACTGCTGTCAGAGGGCGACGAAGATTGTGGGCCCTTCTCGGTCCTCGCGGATCCGCGCCAGCGACAGATACTTTCTATCTTATTGGATCAGACGCATCCACTGACGGAGCGTGATCTTAGCCTCCAAGTTGCGGCTCAAGAGACGAGTAAGGAACCGGCGGAGGTGGCTGACGAGGAACACGAGACGATCCAAGTAGATCTGTATCACCGGTGTCTTCCGAAGTTAGAGGCTGCCGGGTGGATCGAGCGGTCTCCGGAAGGAGTGATCACTACTGAGTCGCTTGTGTCCTGGGATGAAGACTCGTCGGCTCCCGATCTACAGAACCCTGAACATCCGTTCTGGGAGGCGGTTAGCACGCTTTTTGCACGCCCCCGCAGAATGGAATTGGTTTCAATCATTGCCGACCAACCCCCCAACCTCTCTCTGGAGGAATTGGCCACCGAACTTGAGGAGTGGGGCCCTGACTCTCGGACAGATGAGCAACCTGAGAGCGAATCCACCCTTCTCAGTACGCTTCATCACCTTGATCTGCCGAAGTTAGCGGAGGCTGGACTGATTGAATATGATCACGATGAAAAAACGATCACCCGTACGCCCACCCTAACGACGCTCCTAAATCAGAGTGATCTCAACGACGGGTAGTCAAAAGAGAGATACCGATTAATAGGGTCCACTGACCCGTACGGACTCTGGTTCAATCGTCACTTCGTATTCCACATACTCAAACTGTAGCTGATCGATCGATTCCGAGGTCTCGAATAACCGATCTAACGAATCTACGTCTATGGACTCCTGCAATGGCGGTAAATCGAGAAGCGGTCTGTCAGATAGAGGCTCAACGGCTCGTAGAACGGCCTCGCTGACGTTCTCTTCTTCGCCAATTTCGACGACATACTCCGATTTATTTGGATCAGTCACAATGGATAATGTGCCCTTCCCCCCCACAATTAAAATATTTTCTCCACGGAACTGGCCTCAACTATCGCCACAAATATTGCTCGGTATCTTCGAGAAATGAGAAGCGGTACGCGGTGTATCCAGTAGATGACCCTCGACACACGTTGGATCTGATAGAATCTGTCATACCATATTCGCAAGCGCGAATGTACGGGCGGTCCGATCCAGCTCACTCGAAAGCAACGAACACAACTCGCGCAGGACAGAATGTTGATTAACCAGACGGAGTACTCGTAGAGTGGGTCCTAATCGCCAGTTAAGAACTTCATAGTTATGTGCGATAACGGCGGATACGTTACTGTCCAACCCATCAGAAAGATCCCGCTACCGGCCTCGGCCACCTGACTCGTTTAATGGCACATAGCATCTGTACATCGGAAGCCGACGGGGAGTTGCCCTACTTACAGCGGCTATGGCGAACGCTGATGGCCCCCAATACCGACCCCAGAACCAGACTCGAACAACTTTTCGAACAGGAAACCGCCGAATTCGATCTGAGCTACGCGTTTCTGTCGTCCATCGATCTCGAAAACGAGACGCAACGCTTGGAGGTCGTTCACGGCTCCCACGAGATGCTAAAACCGGACACCACCTTCCCACTCTCGAAAACATACTGTCGGAAAACCATTGCAGACCCGGAGGGGACGATGGCTATCAGTGAAGCCTCCGATGAAGGGTGGGAAGACGATCCAGCGTATGAGACACTCGAGTTGGAGAGTTACCTCGGGACGACCGTTTCGGTTGACGACGAGTTCTTTGGAACGCTGTGTTTTGCGGACACCGACGCCCGTGATGACCAACTCACCGAAAAAGAAAAAGCCATTATCGAGATGCACGGCCAGTGGGTAGAGTACCTCTTGACCCTCTGGGAGGAGTTGTCGATCCGAGAAACGCGTCTCGACACCATCGAGGGACGCGCCGTTCCCTCAGAAGCTATCGACTCGATGATGGACGCACTCAGAAGTCGCACACGGCGCGTCGTTCTTATGACGCTGTTAGAAGATCCCACGACCAGTATCGCCACCCTCGAACGACGGGTAAACCACGAGAACGGGCGACTACGGCTGTACCATATTCATTTACCCAAATTAGCCGACGCCGGATACATCCAGTGGGACAGTGATGCGGACACCATCTCGAAAGGGCCGAAGTTCACTGAGGTGGAACCACTCGTTCACCTGTTGAAAGAGTACAATCGGGGATTCTCCGAGTAGACGGTATCCTGTGGCTCTCCTATCGCTTCTGACAGAACGTTTGTCGGTTCCTAAGCACTCTCGAACTACCGGCTGTTTCATACGGTATTGTGCCTGAAAAATGGCTTTCACTACGTATCCCCCATAACGTGGTCCCGAGTGGTTGCGATGAATCCCCAAACAAAGATCCACGTGAAAAGAATGACGAATGTAACCATCGTCGAGGATAGCAGACCCATCGCTGCTGCCAGATCAAGAAATACTGAGTACGAGAACAGGCTGATAACCACTGCGATAGTTGCTGCCATAACACACTCGAGAGACCGCAAGACCGTGTTGAACCGGGGTTTAGCACCTTTGATTTGTTGAGGACGCCCTCCCGTGTTTTTTGGTGTGGTCATACATACCACTATTCTAGACTTTGATGCTAATTCATTATAAATACACCGCACGGTTTTCAGTCCATTATAGAACCAGTTGGTTCTGAACTCTTCGCAAGTGCGGTTCTACATCTGGGTCAGTAAATCTAAGCTGATACTGATTACTCGCGTCTCTTATCGCCGAGCGACATCCCCGTTGGCGGCGCTCGGCGGTAAACAGTGAGAGTAATCAGTATGAAAGCGACTAACGCAAACCGCTTGGTACAGTCACATCCGGTTTCGACACGTTCTCCTCTCCTATTTGTTGCTGGGATTACTGACAAAAGAGAGATCCAGTAACGGATACTATAGTGGCGTTTTGACCTTACAGGGCCCTTTTGCAAGTAAGATAGAGATTCTCGGTGTGTCCCCGAATGAGCCCTCCACTCAGTTACTTCCGGGATTTGACTTTACAAGTCACCAGCGTGATCTCGGACTCGGTATCGGACTGCTTGTCCTTACTATTGGGGAGGCTAGTATTCGATACTACAGATTAATCACTGGGAGTACTACTCTCCATCCTGATGCACGGCTTGTATGGCGACCGCTAGCCCGGGCGGTTCACAATGACGCTGCTCTGTATGTGGCTCCCGCGACAGATAACAAAACACCGTTATTCGAGTTCCTCAATCTCCTTGTCGCAGCGACAGACGCGTATGCGTTCAGTTTTCTGCTCTTGGTCGGCTTAGCGAATGGACTGAGTGCCCTTCTTCTTTATCGCTTGTTTGTTCGACACACGATGTGGCGAACGGGTCTGCTCGCAGCGATCGGATTCGTTCTCGTCGTCCCAGTAATCAAAGGGCACTACATCAATGTTCGATCGTTCGCTGTCTGTGCGTTTTTGTTAGCACTTTCCAGTCGGCGAGCAGTATGCTGTGGGACTGCCGTCGCTGTCGCAGCCCTCTTTTCACAGTACCTGATCGTCGGTTTTCCCATAATCTGTTGGTGGATTCTCGCTCCCCGGGGAGATAGACGAACGGATACGCCACGAACGTGGCTGATTCGATTTGCCGGCGCGGCGATGACGCTCATCGCCGTTACCTACGGTGCCGTCTTCGTGATCTGGGGATGGCCATCATTTATTGGCAGTCTGTATTGGACGACTGGCGTTGCAGAGCAGTACTTCACCGCATATGGTCCGTCCGTATGGATCGGGCGGCGGGCTTGGTGGAAATATACCTTGGCACTCACAACTCGACTATGGCCGCTTCTCGTACTTGCCGCGGCTGGGACGATAGCTGTCGTTACAAGACGAGTCCCGATAGGCGAACCGTCGGAGAGAGGAAATTCTCGATCGCAACTCCTGACCCTTATTGTCGGGACCACCGGGCTGTTTAGTGCATTCCTGTTGGTAAGACCGTATCATACCTATTGGCTGTACCCGCTCCCGTGGCTGGTCGCATCAGCAGCCCTCGCTGTCCGGACAGCTGTTCCCGGATACACACTAACGCCAGCTCAGCGTTAGTGTCTGAACCGGCCTGCTGGTTCCGGAACGGCAATCGGCCGTTCCAGGAATGGTGACTGAGCGTCTCGGATGGAAAAACCACAAAACGTATTGAAGTAGCTCCCGCCGGATGGCTGTATGCCCTCCAGACGAAGTGTACTCGCCTCCATTGGGAGTCTCGCAACCGCGGCAACTGCTGGCTGTCTCGACGTCAGCAGCGACATAGATCCGGGAACCAGCACGGACACTGACTGGCCTATGCCGGATTTCGATAGCCGGGCCACTAGCTGGGCCCGCGATGCAGCCGCCCCCGAGAGGCCCCAAAAGAACGCTTCCGAATCGACCTCCCGAGTCCGACCGATCGCCCCGTCGTCGCCGACGGGACCGTCTTTCTCCCGACAATGGGCGGTCTGATCGCGCTTGACGCCGCCGACGGCGAGGAACAGTGGCGATATGCACCCGCGGAAGCTGCCCACTTTTTCCCATCTCCGGCAGTCCACGACGGAACAGTGTACGTCACCGGGGAAGATCCCGGCTTGGTCGCACTATAGTAGCGTTTGCAAGTCTTCACTCACACGATCGCACGCAGTCGTGCGATCGGATGAGCAATCAGTTGCAAACGCTACTATAGATGTCACCGACGGAACGGTCAAGTGGACTGTCGAGAGCGACGATCGGATGCGAGCGCCGCCCGCCCCGACCAGGGACTGGCGTGCGCTCTATGTCGGCGATGATGCGGGCCGAGTCGTTCGTGTGACCCCAGACGGCGAAATCGAATGGACTACCGACGTGTACGGATCAGTGACGCGGCTGGTCGCCCACGAACCTGCTGGGGTGTTCGTCGGGACGACGGCAGGCGAGGTCCACGCCCTGTATGACGAGCAGGGGCTCTGGCGCCAGCCGGTTCCGGGAAAGGTGACTGCACTCGCCGGGGCCGAGGGAAGCGACGTCTACGTCGCGACCTTCGGTGGAGGGACTCTCCGACTCGCTGGCGGTGCCCACGCCGGGCGTCCACGCTGGCATACTGCGGACGGGCCGACAGCACACCGATCGTTCGTGCTAGCCGGGATCGGTCTGTTCGGTGCAGACGGCGCCGGACTCACGCGCCAAAACCACCGCACCGGTGAGCGTGACTGGCGGCTCGGGGACGACTACTTTTCAGCGGCAGCAGCTGGTGGTGATACAGTTTACGTCGGCGGGCAAAGAGAAGTGGCGGCGTTCAAGATCAGCGGTGGCCTCGGAATCGGCGGGGCCCGTGTCGAGGCCCGGCGCTGGACCTACAGGTTTGGCGAAGGGTCCGGTGGCAACCTCACCGTCGCCGATGGCGCGTTGTTCGTGCCGATCACGGGAGGCGAAGACACCGAATCTGGGTTGTTGGCGCTGGAGTGACCGTTCGCTCACTCCACCCACAGCGATGCCAGAATGACTCTTTCAGGACTGTTTTAGTAGCGTTTGCAAGTCTTCACTTACTCGATCGCACGACAACGGGCGATCGGATGCGTAATCAGTTGCAAAGGTACGACAGTTGGCAGTCGACGGCCGAACAGACGGATCTGAGGTGAGCGCTGCGCACCCAGAGAAATATGGTTGGTTTTTAACACACACCCACACGAAAGACGGGTGAGTAATGGTCACCCCGACACGTCGTGCCCTCCTCCACGGAGCCGCGGGACTGGCCACCGGCCTTGCCGGATGTAGCGGAGTGCTCGACGGCTCCACCGAATCGACGCGCACAGCACCGCAAGATGGCAGGGACGATGGTCCCGCGTCCGGGTCGGTGACGGATCCAGAGATCCACCTGATCCGCGTAGACACTGATCGGCTACCGATATGGCTCGCGGAGCCGAACAGCGAATCCAGCGGTCGTCCGACTCCGAGCCAGCGTAACCGCTGGCGCGATTCCATCGTCGTCGACGGTACTGACCGTGCAGACCGTCTCGGTATCGGGGAGCCCGTAGACCGTGAACAGGTCGAGTCGTTTGTCGCGGCAACGGACTTCACCACCGAGACAGTCTACGTCGAGATGGGAGCGGTAGAGGAGTGTTTCCGGCTCGATCTCTGCCACATCAGCTGGACACCGAGCAGTATCTCGACTGACTACACCCGGCGGACCCGACCGTACACGGCGCAGTGTGCAGTCGACGAGTGGGTGACCGAGGCCCGACTCATCCGGATCCCCGACACGATCGAGGCCGACAACGTCAATAACTACTCGTCTTCGATCGGAACCGGAACCTGCGACCGGCGCCGAGGCAACGCCGAGGAAGCGGCCGGAGCCGAGCCTGCAGCCGTCAGCGAGAACGCTGTTCGAACAGAAGCGGCACCGGTCGATTCCGGAGGTGGCCAGCGATGAACGAGGAGAGCGCGCCCGCGACAGATCGGGGCCGAATGACCCGCCGGGGGGTGCTGGCACTGGCCGGAACGAGCGTCCTTGCTGGCTGTAGTGGCCTCGCTGGACTGGGGGACGAGCAGGAACCGACGATACGAGCCTCCGACCTGCCGGACATCGACCCCGACGAGGATCCGGACCCGGCTATACCCGAATCGGTTCCCGTCGACATCGCCCCAGATCACTTCGACGCTGCCCGGAACAGGGTCACGACACTACTCGCAGAGCTTCCGACGCCGCTGGGGCCGGGGGATATCCCGAACGGCTATATCCGCCAGCAACTCTCCGACGCTGCAACCGACGCCACCACCGGGCTCGACGACGCGCGCAACGCTCCGACGGGACTGGTGGCACTCGAGTCACTCCGGCGGGCACGTGCCGAGGCCCGGTACGCCGCCGCTGGGTGGGCAGTCGCCGACCGGGACCTCTCGGTCGAACCCATCCAGCAGGAGTACAGGCAAACCGTCTCGGACGCCAAGTCGGTTCGGGATGCCCACGAGTACGTGGGGAGTGACCCTGTTCGAGCAGCGCTTGTCCACGCTCGTATTGAGAACACACTGCAACGAGTGATCGACAGTCGGGAGCCCGCAACGGAAGAGAACGGCCTTCTGTACGTTGCAGAGTGGGGTGAGACAGCCGAGTCAGCACAGGCACACCTCGACGATGCACGCCATCTCGACGAGCAGTTCACGACGTCGCTGCCTGCTGACGCTGGCACTGTCGAGGAGACACTCACCGAGGCCGCCGAGACGTTACTCGCGGACGTCCGGTCGCGCAGGTCGGGCTTACCGTCGGAGCCGACCGCAGAGGAGTGGGACATCCCCGAGCAGGTGATCGGCGACCTCCGCCGGGAAGCCGACGGCGGGGTCGCTCGCGTCGCAGACGCGAACGGGCCAGCCGGTGCCGTGATCGACGCGCATAGACGCCTCACGCAATTCCAGGCCCTGGACCGTCTACAGGAGCGTGTCGATGACGGCGAACTGTCCCGACCACAGAGTGCCGAGGCTGTCCGAGAAATCCGGTCGACTGCCTACGATGCTCTAAATGCAGCAATCGAGGAGAGTTCCGCACCGGATTTGACGCGAACAGCCCTCACCAGTGCTGCGTGGCGAGTCGTAAGTGCCGACTGGGAACTCGCCCGGTACGAGGGAGAGATCGCCGTGTCACGTCTCGATACTACCATCGCTGAGTACACTATCGCGACTGCCATCGGACGGGCAGCTCCAGGTATCTCAAAGCAGGCTGTTGAGACACTGATGAGTGCGTAATCACTGGTAACAACAAGGTCGTCAATAACCGCATCGAGGGGACGGCAGACCCGGACGGGAACATCGGTGTTGGCATCCTGGTCGAGGACAATATTGACAACGAATTCGTTCCCGTTGCGGACAACAACAAAATCATTCAAAACACAATCACCGGCTTCGAAACTCGGCTCAAAGACGAGGGAGCTGCAACCAAAGTACGACCATTCGACCCCTGACGATCGCCGGAAGAGACGAGCCATACGCTCTCTGCACAGGGGTCTCGTTCCGCTGCTTCATCGAACGCGGTGTGGAGATCTGCGCGGGCTGTCTCTGCAGTGTTTTACAGAATGCAAGGAGAATGCCCAAGGGTCGTTCGAAAATCGATGATTATCGTGATGACGAGACGCTCCGCGTCTCGAAGGATCTCTTTGACCGGGGTCAGGACAGCCACGCGGATGCTGAAATCCAGCAGGTGACGCGTGGAACGTATGCATCTTGAAACTCACAGGCCACAACGCCCGGCCTGCAATCCCGTTGGGGGATAACTCCGCTTCACGAGGAGGAAGTCAACAGAGTATTCTCGTCTCAACACGGACGCTGAACTCCTTTGCACACTCGCGAACAAATTAATAGGAGATGGTCGGTACCGTAAGGAAACGACCAAAGTCACCGGCCCGATGTGCACCGCTGCTGATTGCGGGTCTGTCGGTCGGCATCTGACTCACAGAATAGTCGGACGCCGCCCTGACGACACGCAAGAACTCACACTCCACCACGATGCCCGTAACAAGACGAAACGTCCTTTCGCAACTGGCAACTCAAACCGATGCCCAGCGACAGGAAACGACGACGACGGCGGCGCTCGCGGCTGCATTGGCCGTCGACGAGGACGAGGTCGAACGGCATCTGGAGGGGCTACTGGCGTGCGAGTTGGCCCGGAGAGACGCAGACGACAGTATCAGAGTGACCGTTACTGGTGAGGAACTACTGGACCTCGATACCGACGAACTAGTGATCGTCGAGCCTCAAACTGAGGGCGGCGAGCCTCAAACTGAGAGGTCGGACCGGTGACGGGGCGGAATTTATGACGGACCCACGTGATTGTACCCTAACGGAGATGCACCCGCGATGACCACCGACGAGACGGACGGATCGATGGCAGATCGAGAAGAGATCAACTACGACCCCGCGTCGAGCCGGTATCACGTCTACGAGTGTCCCGATTGCGACAACGTCGTCCTCGCGCTTGGCCGGGACGAACCACCGATGTCGTGCCACGGCGAGTCGATGGTGCGCGTGACCGATCCAGATATCACCGTCAAACCCCCGGACGTCAAGCAGGTATTGCTCCAGGCGTTTGGACTGCCGAAAGCCGGATTGGACATCTGCCTGTGTGTCATCGGCGAGGGCCCGCTATCGGCAAACGAGGTGGCCGAGACGCTGGGCTACGACCGCAGTACGGTGACTCGCTATCTCAACAAACTCGTCGACCTGGGCCTGCTCCGCCGGTCGGAGCTCAACCGGGAGGGCGGCGGCGTCGTCAACGTCTACCACTCGATCGACCTCGAACGGATGCGGCGGGAGACCCTGATCGGCTTTTACGTCTGGGCCGGCGAAGCGGCCGCGCTCATCGAGGACGCGAACATCACGAAACAGGAGTACCTCGACGAGAACCCCAACCGGGAACTCCCGGACATCTTCTGGGAGGCCTTCCCCGACGACTGATACTGATTTCTCTCACTTGTTTCCGCCGAGCGCCGTCACCGGGGTGGCGCTCGGCGGGAAGAGACGAGAGGACTCAGTATGACCGGTCTCTTCCCGCGATCCTATTTCCGCTCGCGGCGGGCGGGGAACCGGTTCCGCGTGCGCCCCTCAAGCGAGTAGTTCGCTCGCGAGGACGATCACGCCGACGAGGCCGAAGACAACCCCGAGGGCCGGTTCCATCACATCACTCGGAACGTATTTGCCGACGCGCGTCCCGACGGTGCCGCCGGTCAGGACACCGGGGATCGACCACGCCACGACGTACCACACTGGGGTCGCCGCGAGCGCGTGGACGGCCGCCCCGGCGATCGCGGCGACGGCAAGGACAAACACGCTCGTCGCGACCGCGACACGGGGCGGCAGCCGACACCGGACGATCAGTTGTGTGGTCGTGATTTCGGGGAGGCCGGCGCTGATGAGTCCGGTCACGAATCCGCCGACGGTCGCCAATCCGACACCCGGCGGCCGCCAGCATTTCGCGTACGTGAACGTCTCGCCGTCTCTCGACCGGATCGTCGTCTCGCCGCGACCCTCGTTCTTCCGCCGGAGAAATTGCCCCTCGCCCTCACCCGGGACACAGTCCTCGGGCGAGTCGTGAAGCACGAGGAACGCCCCGAGTGCGAGCAGTCCGATCCCGAAAGCGAGTTTGAGAAGCGTCGTCGGGACGTAGTGCGCGGCGATGGCCCCCACGACGACCGCCGGGATAGCGCCGAGGAGGAGCCACTTGGCCGTCGCGTAATCGACGACCCGCTGTCGGACGTAGTTCAACAGGCCGTTGCCCATCCCGAACACTTCGGTCAGGAGGCCGGCACCGATCGCCTGCGCCGGCGAGAGCCCCACGGCTAACATAAAAAACGGGCTGAAGAAGAGCGCCCCCGAAACGCCCGAGGCCAGCGCCACTCCGGAAAACAGGATCGACGCGGGAAACACCCACCAGTGGGCCAGAAACCGTTCGATCGGGAAGCCAGCCGGAACCACTCCCGACTGCAGAGCGATCGTTTCCGGTTCGATTGTGGATGCCCCAAGTAGCAGTGGAATGCTGAGCGCTCCGAGCAGCGAGACCGCTCCGGTAATCCCGAAAGCGCGGTTCCCCCTCATCGGTCCGCCGAACTGGCTGTTCCATCGAGGCTACTGATTGCTTCACCCCGGCCGCTTCTGTTCGCGTAGTCGATACCACTCTGTCCAGAACTAATCGTCGTTACCATCATATCGAGTCAAATGAGCTCTCCGCCGTTCGACGCCCGGTTTTGGGGTCCGCTCGTTGAAACTCCCGTGCGGTGGGTCGATCGCCGCCGAGCACCGGTCTGCGGGTCGACGGCCGTCGAAGACCACTCGCTCCCGAATCGCACGCGAAGGTAGTCACGCGGGTTACGCGAGAATGCCGAGTCCGAGGAACGCACCCAGCACGATCCCGTAGACGACATGGACCGTCCCGAACATCACCATCATCCCCTCGTCGGGTTCCATCCCGAGGACCATCCGCATCCAGAACAGCATCCCGCCGATCATCAAGACGATCCCGTACACGATCCCGAGTCCGATCGCAATCCCGAGAGAACCGAGTGATAGTCCGAGCACGGGAACGCCGATTGCGAAGACGGCGCCCGCGACGATGCCGTAGATCAGGTGTAACACCATCCCCGGCATCGCGTGGTCCTCGGGCTCTCCACCCGCGACCTTCGCGACGAGGCCCGCGGTCGGCGGGGGGTCGCCGCCGCCCATCACCATCATCAAAGCAGTCATTACGATCGTTGCCGCGAGCCCGCCCGCCAGACCGGCGATAACTGATGCCATCGTTCGACCGAACAGAAGAGAGACGCGTATTAAGCCACGACGCGGGTGTTGTATCCGCTTGCACACTCGCGAAAAGACCCTTGTAGACCGCTGCGGAGGTGGTGTATATGAGCACAGATGAAACTCACCACGAGTACGAGGTCGTCGTCGTCGGTGGCGGCCCAGCCGGGATGACGGCGGCACTGTACAGCACGCGCCTCGGACACGATACGGCGGTCATCAACCGCGGCGGCGGCCGCGCGGCGATGATGCAGGAGGTCCACAACCTTCTGGGCGTCAAAGAGGGGACTACCGGCGCGGAGTTCCTCGGAATCGGCCAGGAGCAACTCGACGCCTACGGCTGCGACATCCACCGCGATATGGTCACTTCCTGCTCTCGCGGTGACAAACTTCGCCTGTTGGGCAACAGCGCGACCTATGCTGCCGACCAGGTCGTGCTGGCGACCGGATTCAACGACGTCAGACCGGACCCGCCGCTGCCGCGCACCGGACGCGGACTCCACTACTGCCTCCACTGTGACGCGCATATGTTCGTCGACGAGCCCGTGTACGTGATGGGCCACGCCGAGAGCGCTGCCCACGTCGCGGGGATTATGCTCAACTTCACCGACGAGGTCGATATACTCACGCGGGGTCACGACCCCGAGTGGAGCGCGGAAACCGCGGAGATGCTCGACGGCCACCCGATCGACGTCGTCGAGGAGGACGTCTCCGGCGTCCAGAACGGCGAGGACGGGTGGTTGAAGGCTTTAGAGTTCGAGGACGGAACGGTCAGAGAGTACAAAGGCGGCTTCGCGATGTACGGCGCGGAGTACAACAACGGCCTCGCGCTGGAACTCGGCTGCGAGATCAACGACGACGGCTCGATCGTGGTCGACGACCACGGGCGGACCTCCGTCGACGACGTCTACGCCGTCGGCGACTGCACGCCCGGCCACAACCAGGTCCCGGTCGCGCTCGGGCAGGGCGCGAAAGCCGGGATCGACGTGCACTTCCAACTCCGGGACTTCCCGCGTGATCCGGACCTCCTCGACGAACAGGGGCCGGTCCGTTCCGAGGAGGTTCCGGGGCTCCCCGACGAACTCCTCGAGCAGGCCGTCGACTTCCACACCTACGGCGAATGAGACTGTCGAGAAGTTCTCGAACTACTGGCGCAGTCGGGAGAACCGGATTAAACGAGTGAGATAATGGCCGAAGAATTCACGCGCTCTCGGAAATACCGGGTCCTCACACTGCTCGCGACAGCCGAATTACTGGCGATGACGCTCTGGTTCAGCGTCTCGGCAGTGGGTCCGGAGTTGGCGGCGGCTTGGAGTCTCTCAGCGACTGAAACCGCGTGGCTCACCAACGCGGTCCAGCTCGGGTTCGTCGTCGGCGCGCTCCTCTCGGCGCTTTTCACCGTCTCCGACGTGATCAAGCCGCGCTACCTGTTTTCGGGCTCGGCAGTCGCGGGTGCGGCTGCGACGGTTGTCATTGCGACGAGTGTCAGTTCCTTTCTCCCGGCAGTCGTCCTTCGATTCCTGACCGGTGTGGCTCTCGCGGGGGTATATCCCCCCGGGATGAAGATTATGGCGGGCTGGTTTCGGGCCGGACGGGGGTTCGCAATCGGCGTGTTGGTCGGTGCACTGACCGTCGGGTCCGCGATGCCTCACCTCCTGCGCGCCGTCGGTGGCGTCGGACAGCCCACGCCCGTTTTGCTCGGTGCTGCGGGCCTCGCTACGCTCGGTGCCGTGCTGGTCCTGTTCGTGGAACCCGGCCCGTATCAGGCAATGGCGGCCCCGTTCGATCCGGGGGCGATCCGGCGGATCGTCGGGGACCGGGCAACGACCCTCGCCAATATCGGCTACTTCGGTCATATGTGGGAACTCTACGCGGTCTGGGCCTGGATCCCGGTGTACCTCTCTTCGAGTTTCACCGCAAGCGGTGGCGAGACCGAAGCCTTCGCCGCGTTGGTGACGTTTGGGACGATTGCAATCGGTGGGATCGGTGCCGTCGTCGCAGGCATCAGCGCGGATCGGTTAGGTCGGACGACCGTCACCAGTGCGAGTATGGTCACAAGCGGCGGGGCGTGCCTGACCGCCGGGTTCGTCTTTGGCGCGCCGACGGTCCTGGTCGTCCCGTTCGTCCTCCTGTGGGGGTTCGCTATCGTCGCGGACTCCGCACAGTTCTCGGCTGCCGTCTCTGAACTCGCCGACGATTCGTACGTCGGGAGCGCACTCACGTTCCAGACCGCGATCGGCTTCCTGCTAACCCTGGGATCGATACAGTTGACGCCCGTCGTCGCGGATCTGATCGGGTGGCGGTGGGCATTCGCCCCGCTTGCAATCGGCCCCGTGGTCGGCACGGCTGCGATGCTCACACTGCGTGGCCGTCCCGAAGTTAAGTTACTCGCTGAGGGCCGGGGGTGACGATCCGCTCGGAGGGATCGTTCCTACTGACCGTCGGGCCCCGACCGCTCCAGTTCGACCCAATCACCGTCCGAAAACGGGGTATCGTACGCGATATCGAGCCGGTGGAAGACGACGTTCGGGATCCCGATATCCGCGAGATACAGGTCGTTCTCGACGGCGTGGAGTCCCGTTTTCGGAAGTGCGAGCGTCACCGTACGGTCGGGCCTCGCTCTGGTTCCGTGTGTGTCTCCCGTCGTCGCGTCCAGTCCGGACGGCACATCCAGCGACACCACGGGCTCCGATCGACTGTTCAGTGTCTCGATGTAGTCACTCGCCGGGGGCCGAACCTCGCCGGCGATCCCGTACCCGATGAGCGCGTCCACGACGACCGGAGACAAGTCCGCGCCGGCGAGTTCCTCGGTCCCGGTCGTGATCGGGACGGACATCTCGTCGAGAATCCGTGCCTGGTGAGCCGCCGCACCTGTCAGCTCCGACGGCGCCCGATCAAGCACTACCCGGACAGCCACGCCGCGGTTCGCGAGGTGCCGCGCGCAGGCCATCCCGCCGCCGCCGTTGCCGCCGTTGCCGGCCGCGACGACAACATCGCCTGCATCGTCGCGGACGTCCCGGACGTGCCACGCGAGCGCTCGCCCGGCGTTCTCCATCATCTGCAGCAGCTCCAGCCCCACTTCCTCGACGGCGACGCGGTCGACCTCGCGCATCCCCGCGGCGGTGATCGCCGTGACGTCGTTGCCGCCCACAGTGCGGAATTCGGTTCGGGTCATACCTCCCTGTCGCGCGGTACAGACAAATATTTCGCAGTGAGTGGGAGGTAACTATCGGTCGCTGTGCGGGGCGTGGCTGGGAATTCTGTCTCCTGCAGCAGCACGGACGGTGTGCACGTTCAGGACGTTCTTCCTCGGGACGCTATCCCGAGCGTCGGCCCCATCGTTCGGCCCCGAGTACTTCGGCGACGATGACGACGACGTGATGGTCGTCAACGGCGACCCGCCGAGAGCGTCGATTCGAGCCATTCGACGATGGCGACCCTTTCGTCGGGCGGGTTCTGCGTGTCAAAGCCCACGAGGGTCTCCAGAAACCCGATCAGCTCCGCCTGGTTGTTCGCGAGCGAAGCCGCGAGATCGTCGGGAAGTGTCGGGGGTGTCATCCTCGATACAACATCAGCTTCAGGACGATGCCCGCTCCCACTCTTCGAGCGTGAAACGGTCGTACGCCACGGTCTTTACCCGACTCCACTCGGCTGTATCCCACTCGGGGAAGTAGGCGTCTCCCTCGTACTCGCCGGGGATTCGACTCAGAACCATCCGATCAACGGCCGGCTGAAAGAGTCCGTAGATGCCGGCACCGCCGATCACGTATCCTTCTTCGGCTCCGAGCGATTCGACGGTCGCGATCGCCTCCGCGACGCCGGAAGCAGGGTACGCCGTCTCAACATCGTACCCGGTTTCCGAGCGACTCAACACGATCTGGGCCGTCCCGGGAAGGTCCTCACGCATCGAGTCGAACGTCACCCGTCCCAAGATCACGGGCGAGTCGGCGATCCGGTTCCGGTACTGTCGTTTGTCCGTCGGAATGCTCGGCCAGGGGATCTCACCGTCTCGCCCGATGACGCCGTTTTCCGCCACGGCCGCGACGCTCGTCAGTTCGACGTCTGTCCCCGTCATTCGCAATCCAGTTCGCAGTCGTACGTTCGGCTGTAGATCCAGTATCCGTCCCCCGTCGGCGGCATCAGCGAGGCGTGGTCCATCGAGAGTTTCGGATCGTTGTCGCGGTCGAGCGTCTCGACGAAGTACCACTGCCCGTCCGGCTCGGAAATGTTGACCCGGTACTGCCACACGTAGATCCGTCCTGGGTCCACGTACACCGCATATGAGTCCGGGATGACGTCGTTGCGGGTCGGTGTCGGCTCGGGAGTCGTTTCAATCGCCATAATCCACCGTGGTGCCGTACGGGTTAGGAGTTATCGCGCGATGCCCCCGGGGACGCACGCTGGCGATACATTTATTCCGGAGGTCCTGTCACTGCCCGAATCCCGCGTATTCGACGCCGGTCAGCTCCGCGATGTCTTTTTTCCAGGTCGTCAGATCCTGCCGGTTGAACCCCGCAAGGCTGTCGTGACCGCAAGCGCGGGCCAGCACCTTCATCAGTTCGATCGTCGCCTCGAAGAAGTTCTGGAGCCCCTCCGCCGCGGATTCGACGACGACCCGGCTTCTGAGATCCTCCCGCTGTGTCGCAATTCCAACAGGACAGTTGTTCGAGTCGCAGGCGCGCATCCCGAGACAGCCGATCGCCTGCATCGCCGAGTTGGCGACCGCGACGCCGTCTGCGCCGAGTGCCATCGCCTTGAGGAAGTCCGATTCCGTCCGGAGTCCGCCCGTCGCGATGAGCGTCACGTCCGACCGGCCGCGCGAATCGAGGTGTCGGCGGGCGCGGGCCAGGGCGGCCATCGTCGGGACGGAGATATTGTCTTTGAACACGTCCGGTGCCGCGCCGGTCCCGCCGCCGCGGCCGTCGAGAATGATGTAGTCCGCACCAGCCTCCAGCGCGAAGTCGATGTCGTCTTCGACGTGCTGGGCGGAGAGTTTGAACCCGATCGGGATGCCGCCGCCGACCTCGCGGACCCGATCGGCCATCGCGGCGAAGTCCTCAGGGGTCCGTAACTCCTCGAAGCGGGCGGGGCTCACCGCGTCGGTTCCCGGTTCGAGGTCGCGGACCTCGGCGATGCGACCCTGGACCTTCTCGCCCGGTAAGTGGCCGCCGGTTCCCGTCTTCGCGCCCTGGCCGGCCTTGAAGTGGAACGCCTGGACCCCTTCGACGAGGTCGAGATCCCAACCGAATTTGCCCGTGGCGTACTCGTAAAAGTACCGCGAGTTGGCTTCCTGTTCCTCGGGGAGCATCCCGCCCTCACCGGAACAGACGCCCGTCCCCGCGCGTTCGGCGCCCGTCGAGATGGCGACTTTGGCCTCCTCGCTGAGTGCGCCGAAGCTCATATCGCTGACGAAGATCGGAATCTCCAGTTCGAGTGGGTTCTCCGCGTTCGGGCCAACGACCAGTTCGGTGTCGACGGGTGCCCCGTCGGCGAGCGGCCGCCGCGCCAGTTGCGCCGTCAGGATCTGGAGGTCGTCCCAGCTCGGGAGTTCGCTGCGGGGCACGCCCATCGCCGAGACGCTGCCGTGCTCGCCGATCCCCTCAGCCCCTCTCTGTGCGAGCTTCTGGATGTAGTGGGTGTAGGGTTCTTTCTCCTCGTCGGGGTCGCCGTAGAACTCGGGGTTTGCCGCGCTGTCGGCCTCCTCGGGCTCATCGTACGGCTGGGGGTTGTCCTCGGCCCACTCCGTGACTTCCGCGGCATCAACGTACACGGCGTCTTCAGCTTCGTCGACCCAGGCCGTGAACGTCGCTAGGACCTCTGAGTTGTCGTACTCGCTGACCCCCGTGTCGATGCGGTAGTCCCAGCCGTGAACGCCGCAGATGAGGTTATCGCCCTCGACGCGTCCGTCGCCGAGGAGCACGCCTCGGTGGAGACACCGGCCGTAGAGCACAGAAACCTCCCCGTCGTACCGGACGACGACGAGATCGACGTCCGCAACCCGGACGTGTCTCGGCTCCCGGTCAGGCAGGTCGCTCCACGTCGCGACGCGTTCCGGCGACCCAGCGTCGCTCCGGCTCATTCGTCTCTCCCTCGCTTCGAGCGGAGTCGGACGTGACGCGCGTTTCGTTTTCGCCCGCCTATTCGGTACTCCTCTTCGCAAAACACCGTACTCGATAGTCGGTATTGCCTGCGTTCGTGTCCTGAAAACATACTGTTCACTTCTTGCAGAGTTCCCAGAGGAATAGAACTGCTGGGCGTGTGTGTAACCGACACCCACGCTCGCTGTGGCGCTATATATAACTCCCTCGAATGAACGGGTATGGCAGACGAATACCCGGACCGACAATCCCTCGCAGAGATCGAAGCGACGGTCGGATCGATCAAAAAGATGCTCGCCGTCGGCGCCGTCTTCGCCGCCGTGGGGTATCTGTTGATCGGTGCCGCGCTGTTCTTCGAGCTGACGTCGTTCCATCCGCTCTTGGAGAACTTCTTCGCGTCGTTCCCCGACACGAGTCTCGCGGGTGGCAGTGGTGGAACGCGCGGCGGCGCCGTCAACGCGACGCTTGCGACGATCCACAAGTGGCCCTCGACGCTCCTGTGGCTCAAACTCGGCGGCGTCGGCCACATCCTCGTGGGCATCTTCATCGCCCTCGGCGCCATCGTCCGCGCGCTGAGCGTGATGCCCCACCGGCTGAGCTACGAGATGGAGCGGGCACAGGAGTGATTCCCGAACGCGTGCCGAGAGGACGACCGTCCTCCCGGCAACGACGTCGAGACAGCTTCACTCGGTGGCGACACTGGCTGCGAACGGCCTCCCGCTGATCGAAACAAACCCCTGGATTTCTCCGGACGCACCGGACTGAGCTCCGAACCCAAAAACGACCCAGACAGTACATTCAGATGATCCCAGGACCACCTCAGTAGTGATGCAGCAAGAACCGACACCGGAACGCTCGACACCCGTCCCGACACTCCGAGCGGAGCGACCAGTATGAGCCGCTGTACCTACCGCTACACCGTCGATGGGGCCGAGCGAACGTGCCCACGACCGACGACGGGAGATCACGAGCGGTGTGTGTTCCATCTCACGCCGGACGAACGGCGCGCAGCCGAGGTCACGCCGTCGGAACTCCGGACTGCGTTCCTCGCGGATGTCACCGCGGACGACCCCGCCCGCCGGGAGTACGTCGACGTCGACCTGACCGGGCTGGACCTCTCGGCGCTCGTCATCGACGGCGACGACGTCGGCAGAATCACGTTCCGGGAGATAACCGTCGAGAGGACGCTCGACCTCTCGGGATCGGTCGTCCGACACCCGCTCGCGATCGCGGACTCTCGGATCGGCCAACTCGACGTGACGGGCGCCTCAGCCGAGATGGACGTCACCGTCGAGGGAACGGCGTTCGGCGCCACAAGCGAGCAGTCGGTCGCGCTGCGTGCCCGCCGTGGTGCCTTCGAGCGGAACCTAGAGGTCAGAGACACGGAGTTCGGCGGCACCGTCGAGTGTGCCGCCTGCCGGGTGGACGGGTGGCTCGACTTCGACGACGTCATCCTCGCGGGCGGTGGCCACTTCCCGAACGCCGCGCTGGGGCGGGTGCAGTTCGTCGCGACGGAGTTCCAGCAGGGCGCGGAGTTCGTCGGCGCAGCCGTCGAGCACGCGACGTTCGACCGTGTCGGGAGCGAAAACGTGGATACCGAATTCGACCCCTCGGAGACGTCCGTCGGGGAACTTCGCGTCTTTCCGGCTGCCGGCCTCCGGTGTCGCCTGACGCGAGCGACGGTCTCGGAAGGACATCTCGACCAACCCGATTCGGCGGTCGCGACCTACGATCTCACCGACGCCACTGTCGGCGACGTCGACCTCGACTGTGAACCGGACACCTTCGACCGGTACCGGTTCTACCGGACGCGGTTCGAGGGGTTCCCCTTCGCGGCCTACCGGGAGGTACTGCGAGCCAACGACTGGCGCCTCCACGAGTACATCGGAGACGCTGAAGCGACCGAGGACACGGACGGACTCGAACACACGTATCTCGAAGCCAAGCAGGGGGCCTCGGGAGTCGGCGACGGCGAGACGGCGTCGATGTTTTTCGTCCGGGAGTTACGATACCGGCGGCAGCGGTACGCGAGCCACGCGGCGTCGGCCGCATACACGCCTGCCCATCGCTTCGACGCCGGGGTGCGCTGGCTGACGAACGCCTTCCTCGATACGATCGCCGGCTACGGGGAGCGGCCGCAGCGGACGGCCCTGCTGGCAGGGGCGGTCATCGCGGTCAGTGCGCTCGTCTACCCGGCGACCGCCGGTCTCTCGTCCGGCAACCAAGTCGTAAACTACGGCAGCCACGGGGCCGTCGCCGCGCTGGACGGCCTCTATTTCAGCATCGTGACCTTCGCGACGCTCGGCCTCGGCGACGTTCATCCGGTCGGCGACGTCGGCCGCTTTCTGGCCGCCTCCGAGGGGCTCGCAGGGGCGTTCCTGACTGCAGTTTTCGTCTTTTCGCTCGGCCGCCGCGTGACGCGGTGAGGGCGGAACTGCCGCGATGGGAAGAGCGCCCGTCGCTTTTATGCGGCATCTCCCATCCCCAGACGCGACAACACGGCCGGCATCAAAAGCCCCTGGGCGACGATGCTGACCACCGCCACGCCGAAGACCATCACCTGGAGTTCCTCGCGGAAGGGAAACTGCGTCGGGAGCGACAACACAAGCGCCACGGGAACCACGGTGTGGAGGCCGCCCCAGACCATCACGTGCTGGCAGTACAGGGGGACGGGCCGGTCGCCGAGGACGTTCGTAGCCGAGACCAGTGGGTAGATCGTGGCTGCGCGGGCCAGTACGACCAGCACGGCGGCAGCCACCACGAGGTCCGCGTGCCGGACGAAGGCGCCGAGTTGGACCTCGGCCCCGATGAGCACGTACAGCACCGTCGTGACGAGAAAGCCCGCCGTGGTCCACAGCTCCTGGACGTGGTACTCGCTCGTGCTCATCTTGTGGTGGGTCTCCTCGTGGGCCCCCATCAGCAACCCGGCGCCGACCACCGCGAGGATCCCGCTCAGCCCGAGGTAGTGTTCGGCCAGGAGAAACCCGCCGTAGGCGACGATGACGGTGAGCAGGAGGATACTCATCTCGTCTTCCAGCCGCCGCATCACGGCGTGGGCGGCGTACCCGACCGCCGCGCCGAGGAGCAGTCCGCCCCCGCCGACCACCGCGACGTCCCCGGCCAGGGCGGCCAGCCCGCGCGGCGTCGCGAGCGCCGCGACGGACCCCGTCGAGCCGAAGGCGGCGAGCAACGTCGAAAAGATCACCACGGCGACGCCGTCGTTCAGGAGGCTCTCGCCCTCGATGGTGATCGCGAGGCGTTCGGAGACGTCGAGTTCCTCGAAGATCGACAGCACGGCGGCGGGATCGGTCGGAAGGATGACCCCGGCGAAAAGCAGCGCGACGAGCAGCGGAAACCCGAACGCGACCGTCCCCACCGCTCCCAGGAGGACGATCGCCAGCGGCAGTCCGAGCACGGTGAGAACGGTGATCAGGCCGGCGTTCCGCCACAACCGGCGGGCATCGAGCGTCGTCGTCCCCTGGAAGATGATCGTCGGGAGGAAGACGGTCAGAATTAGATCGGACGTGAGTTCGAGGTCGAACGAGAGCCCCAGCGCCGAGACGAGGACCCCCAGAGAGACGAGGACGCTCGCGAAGGCCAGTCGGTCACGGTTCCGGACGAGAAAGCGGGCGACGAGCGCCAGGGTGAACACGCCGATGACGTTCACCACGAGCGGTGTGAGTTCACTCATTGTGGGGAGGCAAGCCGACTGAGAGTCGTCTGCGGACCGTCCGATCCGGCATTCAGATGGGATCGGAGTCAGTCAGGATCTCGACGACGGCGGGGCCCTCGTACTCGATCGCGGTTTCGAGCGCGTCGTCGAGGTCTTTGCTGTCCTCGACCCGGACACCGTACCCGCCGCAGTTCTCGGCGAAGGCGGCGAAATCCGGGTTCACGAGGTCAGTCTGCCAGACGTCCCACCCGCCGGTCCGCTGCTCTTTGCTGATCTTCCCGAGTTCGTCGTCGTTGAGCAGGACGTGCGTGAGATCCATCTCGTATTTGACGGCGGTCGTGAACTCGCTCAGGTACTGGCCGAACCCGCCGTCGCTTGAGACCGAAACGACGGGACACCCCGTGAACCGCGAATCGGCCTCCTGCGTGGCCGCCCACGCGCCGAGCGCCGCCGGGAAGGCAAAGCCGATCGAGCCGAGGTAGCCGGACATAAGAACGGACTGTCCCGCCGGCTCGAAGTATCGACCGAACGCGTAGGTGTTGTTGCCGACGTCGACGGGGATGATGGCGTCGTCGGGGACGATCCGACTCATCGCCTCGAAGGCGGTCGCGTAGTTGATCCCGCGCTCGGGCGGCTCCGCGCGGCGCGTGGCCTTCTCCTCGCGCCAGATCTCCCACCGGTCTGCGAGCTCCGCCCGCTGGCTCTCGGCCGCGAGGTCGTCGTCGAGACGCGCGTCCAGTTCCTCGACCGTGACGCCGATCTCGCCCCACACCGGCACGTCGACGCTGTGGAACTTCCCGAGCGTCATCGCGTCGAAGTCGACGTGGATGATCGGTTTGTACTCCGCGATCCCGGTGTGGTTCGAAAAGCTCGCCCCGAAGACCGCGAGGAGATCCGACTCGTTCATGAAGTGGCTCGCGATCGGCGTTCCGCTCCGACCGAGAACGCCGCCCGCGAGCGGGTGGGAATCAGGGATCTGTCCTTTCGCCTTGAACGTCGTCAACACCGGGCAGTCGAACCGCTCGGGTTCGAGGTCACAGACCGGACGTCGCCGTTATTCGATGCATCCGAACCGAGACTCGGACAGTCACAACGGACCCTCGTACGCTCGTTGTCGGGGATGCAAAAGGAGGCGCTCGTGACCGATTCAGTCTCCGGGGCGACGTGGCGGCTCGTCAGCGACGAGGGCGAGTACCTCGACGGCGACGACATCGCTCCCGCGCCGCTCGCGTTTTTCACGACGGGGATGGTCAGTTCCTTCGCGAACGAACTCCTGGCGCTGGCTGATGATCGCGGGATCGAGATCGGCGACGTCACGCTGGTACAGGACAACTACTACACGATGAACGGATCGGCACTCGCTGGGACGATGACGGGCGGCGCGCTCCCGGTCGAGTTGTCGGTCGACCTCGACGCCGACGCCCCTGCCGAGACGCTCTGCGACCTCGCGGAGACTGCGACGCGGACGTCGCCGGTCAACGGCCTGCTGATCGACGTACGGGAGAGCACATTCGAGCTGTCCCTCAACGGTTCCCCAGTTCCGCTGGACGAAAACGGGGCCGCGACGGCGACGTCCGTCGAGGATCCGAAAGAGGCGTTCGAGGACCTGACGTACGACGCGGCGGAATAGGACCGACCGACGATCCATCGGACCGGTCGGACGACAGAGCCACTGCCGGACGCAGAAGAAAAGTACACGAGCGGCAGCGGATCCAGCCTCCAGGAGGATCACGACCGCGTGCTCCATATCCGCGGCACCTGCACGATCGGCGAGGACGGCGTCAAAACCGTCGAAGTCGAGCTGTTTAGCCCGATCAGCACCGTCTTCGAGTTGCGGTCCGAGGAGCCGTCGGGCCACGGCGGGCGCGGTCGAGCCCCGCCGGCGATGACGTACGTGGCCGCAGGGTTGGGATTCTGCTTTATGACGCAGATCGGCCGCTATGCGGACATCGTCGATAGAGATCTCGACGCCTACCGGATCGTCCAAGAGACACATTTCTCGGTTGGCGCGAGAGAACGCGGTGAAGCGCCCGGTCGGGCCGACCCCGTCGAGACGGCCGTGTTCCTCGACGCCGACGGATCCGAGTCGTCCGCCCGCGACATCGTCGAAATGTCCGAACAGACCTGTTTCCTTCACGCGCTCTGTCGGACCGAACTGGACGCACCGACCGTCGAGATCACGACACAGTGACTCTCATCTCTGCCTCGTCGCCTTGAGTGTGTAGACCAGTTGCACGCCCGATGTACGGCTAATATACCCACGATCGTACACGCGAGTGGAATGTCCGACCTGGAACTGTACGACCGGCGTGACTGTCCATACTCGAAGCGCGTCCGCAGTAAACTGAGCGAACTGGACCTGGCGTACGACGAGACGGTAGTCCCGGACAAACACACTGATCGCGAGGAGTTGCACGAACGGACCGGACAGCGGAGCGTCCCTGCACTCTTCGATCCGGCCACAGAGAGCGGGTGGCTCACCGACAGCGACGAGATCGTCGCTCACCTGGAACGGACCTACGGCTGATCGCTCACAGTGAGTGTGACCTCCGTCTCGCGTCAGCAATCGAGTAGCCCAACCGAACAACTCCGAGAAACCGTATGAACGAACCGCAAAGCACCTCGCGCGAACTGACCCGAGCGGAACTGAACGGGGTCCTTCCGGACACCGAAGCACGCGCGGAATCGTTCGCCGGGGAGGCGATCCCGGCGGATCTGGTTGATGCCAGTGCCCAGCCATCGGAGCGTCTCTCCGGACTGGGTGCGGCGTATCTCACGTCGGTTCTCCCTTCGGGGAGCGACGAGGCGATCACCGCGTTCGCCCGCCGCTGTGCCGAATGCGGTCTCACCTCGGAGCACCTGTCGACGCTACTGGTGGAACTCCAGACGCGGCTCCTCCGGGAGGCGGATCAAAAGGCGGCTCCTGTCTCTCAGATCCAACGGAGTACCGCGAGAGATATCGCCGGAATCGCGACCGCACACGCCCGCATAGAGGCAAGAGCGGACGGAATCGAAGATACGACCGAGACGCTTTCGGAAATACACGGGAAGACCGAAGAAGTCACGGAGCGATCGACCGAGATCGAGTCTCTCACGGAGCAACAGGCACGGAATATGGAAAAGCTGAGCCAGGAGGTCGGAGACATCAGTGCCGCCGTCGAAGAGATCGCCGCCTCGACCGACGAGGTTAGCGACCAAAGCGACAACGCGGCGGACCTCGCCGAGGAGGGATACACGAAAGCCCGTGCGCTGCGCGAGCGTATCGACGAGATTCATACCCGGGCGACACGCGTTGCCGAGGCGATCGAGGCGCTCTCGGCGCACGTCGACGATATCGATCGCTTCGTCGATACCATCGACGAGATCGCAGATCAGACGGATATGCTCGCGATCAACGCCTCCATCGAGGCGGCCCGCGTCGATGGGGGTGAGGGATTCGCTGTCGTCGCCGAGGAGGTGAAGTCGCTCGCAGAGGACAGTCAAAAGGAGGCCGCACAGATTCGAGACCTGGTTACGACGATAACGGACGCGACCGAAACGGTGGCCGAAGACATTCAGGGCGTGTCCGAACAGACCGAGGCCGGACGGCGTGAGGTGTCGAAGTCTGTCGATACCTTCGAGGAGATCGAGGAGGTTACGGGTCGGCTCTCTGCCAGTATGGACGAGATTGCCACCGCGACCGGCCAACAGGCCGAAAGCACCGAGGAACTCGCGATGATGACCGACGAAGCGACTCGGAAATCCGAGATGATCTTGACAGAGGCAAACGGGATCAAGAGTCACAACCAGGAGCTACTCCGGAAGCTCGAAAACACACTCGGCAGCACCGGGGAGTAAACTACCCCGCCCTACTCACTGGCCTTTCGGCTCGCTCCTTGAGGGCGGGGCTTTCTCCGTGGTTGCGGTTTCAGCCAGCCGCCCCCGTGCGTGGACGTGGCGCGGTGGAGGACGGCAGAACAGGCACGCAGAGGGGATTCCTGTGCGGTGTTCCGTTCCGTGGTCAGCGTCCGAAGCCGTCTCACCTGACTTCAATTCCCGGTGGACTCAGACGGACACATTTGCGGTGCAGGGACGTGTCCTCGTCCCCGAGTTCAGGGCCGGTCTACGGCGGCCCCTGCATCGACCCCAGTTTGGTTCCGATGCAGTACCAGAGATACGGTACGTTGGAGCGCAAAAACGTTCCGGAACCATCAATGCAGCCCCTTATTCGGTTGTTTCTCACTGGGTCGGCTTCCTCCCCGCCCTACTCGCTTGTGCTTCCGCCAGAGCCGGAAGCCCTGCGCTCCTTGAGGGCGGGGCCTCCGCCTCGAAGGACGGTGAATACTCGGTCCCCGAAACGAGGGGTTCTGCAGTCGATGTCCGCGTGGGCACTCAATGGGACGGAATCAACGGACTGAGTGCCGCTTCGATTTCCGTCCAGTTCGGCTGCCGACTCGGATCGTCCGTGCTCCAGGCGTAGCGAACCGTGCGATCCGTGTCGATGAGGAAGACCGCGCGTTTCGCAACCCGCTTGTGGCCCTTGAATTCCTCGTAGAGAACATCGTACGCTTCTGCGACGCTTCCGTCGCCGTCCGAAAGCAGCGCATAGTCCAGCCCCTGCTCCGCTGCGAAGGCCCGATGACTGAACGATCCGTCGGTTGAGACCCCGAAGACCGTCACCGACTCTTCGAGGCCGAACCACTCGACGTCGTGGAGGTCACACAGGTTCTCCGTGCATTTAGGGTGGAAGTCAAACACGTAGAAGTTCAGGAAGACCGGACCGTCTTCGAGCGCATCGGATAACCGATACGTAGACGGCGTCCCATCCTCCGCACTCACCTTGATTCCGGGCAGCGAGAACTCGGGTGCCGTCGCTCCCTGATCGATCATCGTTCGACTCGGAGTATGGCCCGGGTCCGCGGGCCGACGCAGTTGTTCGTAGCTATGACGCTAGCACGCTTCATAGTCAATCGCAACTGGGTGACACGACGTATTAATCCCCGTTCGGGTGTGCAAACAAAACCCAATTTCGCTCACATCGATGTCTCCAGGTTCCGTCGGGCGATCTGCTACGCCGCGCTGGACGCGGTCGGGACCTCGACGACGAACACCGTCCCCGGGCCGGCAACGTCGTCGGAGAACTCCGCTGCAGGCCCGTCTTCTACCCGGATGTCGCCGTCGAACTGTTCGACCACCGTCTCGACGAGGAACAGACCGAGTCCGGTGCCACCACTGTCGACGCCCTTCTCCCCTTTGTTGAAGATCGCCTCCTTACGTGCGTCGGCAATGCCGGGGCCGTTGTCGGCGATCCTGACAGCGACGTCTCCGTCGCGTTCGGATGCGGAGATGGCAACCTTCGGAACTGCCTTGTCGTTGTGTTGGACGGCGTTTTCGATCAGATTGCGAAACACCGAACTCAGCATTTCGTTCGCTGCGACGTCCACGGCGGGGAACGGCTCTTCGATTGTGATCTGTGCTTCCGAGTACGACGACCGGCAGTTTTCGAGTTCGGCTTCGACCGTATCCCGGAGGTCGACTGGGTGTCGGTCCGCATCGTTGCTGAGCATCACGGTGGACATCTCCCGTGTGGTTCTGGTCAATCCGACCGCGTGCTCGGCACTTTCGAGTACCGTCTGGAGGTACTCGGCCGCATCGCCTCCGTCCCCGACGTGATCCGTGAGCATCTCGCCGTAGGCGGTCACCAACTGGAGATCGTTCCGGATGTCGTGCCGCAACATCTGGTTCAGGACGTCGAGGTTGTCCCGCTGTTCGGTGAGTTTCCGTTCGAGTTTCTTCTGTTCCGTTATCTCGGTGCTCACCGCGACGAAGGCTTCGAGATCGCCGTCGTCGTCGCGTATCGGCGCAATCGTCTGGTCGGCGTAGTACTCGCTCGCGTCGGCCCGTTCGTTGACGATCTCACCCTGCCAGACTCCCCCCGAGAGGAGCGTCCCCCACAAATCTGCGAAGAATGCCTCGTCGTGAGTGCCGGAATCCAAAATATGAGGCGTCCGCCCGATCGCCTCCGCGGCTGCGAAACCGGTCTGTCTCTCGAAGGCCGCGTTGACGTACTCGATCGTCCCGTCCGTGTCGGTGATGAAGACGGCGTGGGCGGCCTGCTGGACCGCCTTTTTGAACCGCCGCAACGCCCGTTCCCGTTCCTTTCGACCGCTGACGTCCCTGGCCACGCTGAGAAGCGCCCGGTCGCCGCGGAACCGGGTTTTCGAGGTGCTGATTTCGACGGGGATCTCGCGGTCCGCGGCGGTCACGAGCGTCGTCTCGAACGTCACCGAACCCTCCTTTCTGACCCGCTCGACCAGCGCGTCGTACCGTCCGACGTCCTCCCGCGACGAGAGCTCTTGCGGCGAGGCATCCAGCAGTTCCGCTTTCGTGTATCCGAGTCGCGTGACGGCGGCCTCGTTGACGTATCGCATCGTACCGTCGGCGTCGTGGAGAAACACCAGATCGTTCAGGCTATCGAGGACTCCTTCAAGTTCCACGAAGGTCCGCTCTGCCTCCCGTTTTCGCCTCCGGCGCTCGGTCACGTCACGGAGCATCGCGACCATCCGTGTCGGCTCACCGTCCGTCTCACCCTCCGGGAGCACGGCACCGGAGATCTCCGTCGAGACCACCTGTCCGGATTTCGTGACGCAGTCGAGGTCGTCCGTCCAACCCGAGCCGTTCTCGTACACCTGCGACAGAAACTCCGCTCTGATACGGTCCATCTCGCCCGGATGCAGGTCGGCGGGGTCGAGCGACAGCAGTTCCTCGCGGGGATAGCCGAGCATCTCGCAGGCGGCCGGGTTGGCGTCGACGAACGCTTCGCTCTCGAAGTCGACGATCAGCACGGCGTCGTTGCTGTGACGGAAGATCTTCTCGTACCGCTGGGCACGCAGCGCCGAGTCGGAAGCGCCGTCCGAATCGGACCCGGAAACGGTCATACGACAGGTAGGTGTGCCGGTTCTGTTTAAAACCGCCGCGGGCAGGAAACCGAGGGACACAGACGCCCGGTTCAGGGGATGCCGAGTCCGCCAGTCACCAGTCTGAGACCGACGACTGTCAACAGCCCGAGGACGGTGAACCGTCGTGCGCGCGCGGAGATCCGGCTTCGGAACCGTTTGCCGACGGCGACGCCCGCGACTGCCGGCAGCGCGGCCGCAAGCGACGCGGCGGCGACCGTCGAACTCGGGTAGAGGCCCAATACTCCCGCGACGACCACGCGAATGCCGTTCAGGCCGAGGAACACCAGCGCAACGACGCCGACGAAGAGGCCGTGAGAGAGGTCGAAGCTCCGGAGATACGCGATCAGTTGGACGCCGACGTTGGTGCCGCCGAACAGCAGGCCCGACACGGCGCCGACGCCGAACATTCCCGCTCGCGATCTGCCGAGATCGCTGCTCCCGACCGCCGTCCACGCCGGCAGCGGGACCCGCTTTTGCGCGCTCAGGACGAAGCCCAGCGTCAGGACGCCGAGGCCGACGCGGAGCGGGGCCTCCGGGATCCGGCCGAGTACGGCCATTCCGACGACCGTCCCGACGAGTGCCGCCCCGATCAGCGGCCAGAACCGCCGGCTACACGTCCGCAGTTCCCGGCGGGAGAGATCGCTCACGAGGGAGAGGTTCACCGCGAAGATCGGGACGATCATAAACACGACCGCGGTCGCCGGGTCGATCATCGTCGCCAGCGCCATCGTTCCGACGACGGCGAACCCGAAGCCGGCGACCCCGTTGGTTGCGCCGGCGACGAGCACGACGGCTGTCACGATTGCGATCGTCGTCGGTGTGGCCGTCACGATCATCGCGTACGACTCTGATGGACTCGCGGGATCAAAACAGTGGGTGGGGTACCGCTCCGCCGGAGAAGTTTCAGAAGGTGAGGACTTCGAAGCCCTCGTCGACAAGCGAGCGGACGCTCGGGTGGCCGTCGTGGTCGTCGAGGGTCACCAGCCCGGAGTCGGCGACCGCGTCCGCGACGCCGAAGGCGCCCGAACAGTAGTCACAGACGGCGCTGTCGTCGCGGACAGTCTGGTAGAGTCCGTGGAGGTCGTGGTCCTCGTCTTCGAGTTCCGGGATCCACTCCGTGCCCGCACCGTCGAAGATGACTTCGACGTCGTCGCCGTCGGTCTCGGCGAACTCTTTGGCGGCTTCGAGCCCGTTGACGATGCGACCGAGGTTCTCGTGTCCTTCTGTCCCTGCCAGAATGATGACTGCTGCCTTCGTCATTACACCTCTCTCTGGGACCGGCTCCGATATATGACGTTGGCAGGCGTGCGACGGAACTGTCTCCGCGACCAAGATTTAAGTAGGGAGAGGTGTCCCGGCAGCAGGAGGACCAGTAGACCCAAAACGGATGCCGTCACGTAGGCCGAGGCGATTTCGGATCGGCGACGTCCGTTCGCGCTACCTCAATGGGAGTGCTCGTGTCCGCCGCGGGTGAACTGCCCCGAGAAGCCACGCTGGACGACCTCCGACAGTGCGGGGTGGATGTGGACCGACTCTCTGATGTCCTGTACCGTTCCCGACCCGGCCTTCATTGCGACGACGACCTCCTGAATCAGGTCAGAGGCCTCCGGCCCGATGATATGACAGCCGAGGATGGTCCCCTCGAGGTCGATGATCGCCTTCAGGAAGCCGTCGGCGTGCATCGCGCTGCCGCGGGCCGTCCGGTCGTACTCGTACGTCCGGGTCGCATACTCGGTGCCGGCCGTGCGAAGTTCTCCCTCGGTCGCACCCACACCGGCGACCTCGGGGGAGGCGAACACCGCAAAGGGCATCGCAGTGTAATCGACCGGCGAGAGTTCCTCGCCGAAGAGGTTCCGGGCGACCGCCCCCGCCTCGTGATTGGCGCTGTGTTTGAGGAGGTACTCCCCGACGATGTCGCCCAGCGCCCACACGCCCTCGGCGGTCGTCCGCAGGTACTCGTCGGTCTCGACGAACCCGCGGTCGTCGGTTTCGACGCCCGCGGCCTCGACGTTCAGCAGGTCAGTGTTCGGCCGCCGTCCCGCAGCGACGAGCAGTTCGTCACCCGTGACCGTAACGCCTTCTTCGTCGATCACGCCGCTGTCGTCGCCGTACTCGTAGGGCTTGGCTTCGACGGTCACCGCGCCGTTCGATTCCGAGACGGCGGTGGCCGCGTGGCCGGTGTGGACGGTAAAACGGTCCGTGTATCGCTCGGTGAACGCCTCGGCGACCTCTTCGTCTGCCGTCGGAAGCAGGTTCGGCCGCCGGCCGACGATGGTCACGTCGCTGCCGAACGTCCCGAAGAAGTGCCCCAGTTCGGCCGCGATGTACCCGCCACCGACGACGACGAGATGGTCCGGCGGCGTCTCGAGCTGGAGCGCTTCGGTGCTCGTCAGGTAGTCGACGTCGTCCATCCCGCCGATCGGCGGAATCGACGGTCGGGTTCCCGCAGCGATCAGGACCGTCTCGGCCCGCACGCGTGCTCCCTCGTCGGCGCCGTCGACGATTTCGACTGTCCGGCTGCCCGAGGGATCTCCCCCCTCGCTGGCGACGAACCGCCCTTCACCCTCATAGAGGGTATGTTGTGACGACGAGCGGAGTCCGCGCCGGATCGACTCCGAATCCTCCGAAACGCCCTCGTTGACCTCGCGGACGATATCCGCGAACGCGACGTCCGTCACCTCGGCCTCGATGTTGAACTCGCCTGCGCGTTCGATCGTCTCCAGGACGTCCGCGTGGTAGAGTAACTGCTTCGAGGGAATACACCCCCGATTGAGACACGTGCCGCCGAGCGGGCCCTTCTCGACGATGGCCACCGACTGCCCTTGGTTCGCGGCGGCGTTCGCGACGTCGAGCCCGGAACCGGAGCCGATCACCAGGAAGTCAACTTCGTCCATAGGGTACCCTCGGGGCCCTGGTGTAAGAATCATCCGCGGGCGTGCAACCCCGAACCCGACCGGCATCGAACGATTGGGTTCATCGATCCAGTCCGGGGAGGCGTTCCCGCCCGTGGTCCTGCCAAGCGGACGCGGAGGGCCGTCGCGCCGATCCACAGGCCGACTGGCGTCCGTCGTCGATCGAATGAGTTACCGGGTCAAAGGCGACGCCGCCAGCCTACTTGTTTTCGAGCGCGTCGAGAACACACGCGGTGGCGATCACCGCCTCCTTCGGGACCTCGCTGGCATCGTCGATGGTGACAGTATAGGCGTCTCGGAGTGAAAACTTCCCCTCGATGTCGCCGACGTGATCGCCGTCCGCGTCGAAGATTTCGTATTTGTTCGGGATGAGATTCGCGACGGAGATCAGATGTCGCAGCGCCGCCAACAGTTTGTTTTTCGATCGGATGGTCGCCAGTACTGCCCCCGAATCGGGATCCCGAACCGTCCAGTTTTCCACGAACAGCGAGAAATCCTCGTCGAGAACGACGACCTCCTCGCCGGTCCCCGCGTCGATGATCGCGTAGTTCCCCGCGATGTCGAGAATCCCACCGGCCTTCACGGTAAACGCGTCCTCGCCGTCGCCGTTGACAAAGGGGAACTCCTCTTTCATCTTGAAGAGCTTCTGCTTTCCGCTCAGGGCGACGTCGCCGGCGCTGTCTCGGACGACGTACTTGTTCCGGATCATCGACTGCTTGACTTCGTAGCGGTCGTCGTCCAGATCGACGGTGGAGATGTTGTAGTCGGACGTCGTCGACGGCGATGTGGAGGACTCGGACATAGTTACCCAAATGAACTACGGTCGAATTAAGTCTTTCACTCGGTCTTGGACGATTACTCCCCGTTGCTGTTGGTGGAAAAAATCGTATAGAGCTTCGAATTACATTTGGAAAGTATGTACTGATATATGATATTTAACTTGTGATATAAGTAACAGTCTGAGTTCGTTCGAATCGCTGAACTACTCGTTGTTCGCCCGCTTCTATAGTCATCAAAACCAAGTCAATAATAGTCGATCTATTACCATCAATTTTTAAATATATAAGACAAATATATAATATACTTATTGTACTCGCTTTGAGTTACCGTTCAAGAGGTTACCAGGCGCGAGTGAACCGAGTTCCGCCAGGGACATTCAAATGCAGTCTGTCAATGGGGTTGTGAATCTGCCCCAAATCCGTACCATCCAACCCGAAGAAACGCGCTACAAAGCAGTTTTACGAGATGCTTGCAAACTCGTGAGACGAGATGGCGCCGAACATCCGTGTCGATCATATCGGTATCGCAGTCGAATCAGTCGAGTCCGCCGAGCCAGTCCTGACCGCTCTGGGCTGTGAGAAAATTATCGACGACACCGTCGAGGACCGTTTCCGCTGGGTCTACTACGTGCTGGGGGACGTGTCAAGAATCGAACTCATCGAACCGATCGCCGAAGACTCGTTTCTCACGGAGTATCTAGAGCGGCACGGATCCGGACTCCATCACGTCACACTCGAAGTGGCTGATATCGACGAGGTCATCGAATCGCTCGGTAGCGCGGGCATCGAAACGATCGACCGCCGATCCTACGACGAGTGGACCGAGGCGTTCGTCTCGCCCCGGAACGAGACTGGCGTCCTGTTCCAGTTGATGGAGTACACCGACGCCTTCACCGACGGCCGCGACTTCGACGAGGAGTCGTTCTTTATGAATGAAGTGCGGTTGAGCGCGGAAGAGTAACGCCGGAACCTGTGTGCTGTGTCCACAGGGTGCATTAATTTAGTTGCAGTCAGCGTGGCATAGTAATAGGATGGTAAACCTTACCGAAAGTTTAAAATCGATTGTTAATCAGTACACGAACAGCAGCGTGGGAAGGCAACGATTAGCAAAACCACCCCGTCGGAGGTGGTGATTGCACACGGCCGCCGCTCGGGTCGCGGAAACCCTCTCGGCGGACGACCCGCTTGCTTCCCACACCGTAACTCACGGCTGATCACCTATGCACCGACCACTACTCACGACGGACTTTCTGGATCGCGCAGTCGAACTGTTCGGCGACGACACCGGCGTCATCGCCGAGGACGGGACCGAATACACGTACAACGAGGTAGGCGAGCGCGTCGACCGGCTCTCGGATGCGCTCTCGGAGTGGGGCGTCGAGAAGGGCGACCGCGTCGCGCTGCTGTCCCCGAATTCGCATTACTTCATCGAGACGCTGTACGCGACGATGCAACTCGGGGCGCTTTTCGTCCCGCTGAACTTTCGGCTACAGCCTGACGAGTACGACTACCTCATCGACGACTGCGCTCCGGACGTCGTCGTCGCCGATTACGACTACGCGGGGAAACTCGAACACCTCCGCGACGAGAGCGACGTCGACGAGTGGGTCGTCTACGACGCCGACCGCTACGACGGCGACGCAGCGGCGTGGCACGACTACGAGTCCGTGCTGAGCGATGCCGACCCCGACGCGGTCGAACGGCCCGACATCAGCGAAGACGACGACGCGACGATTCTCTACACCAGCGGCACGACGGGCGATCCGAAGGGCGTCGTCCACACTCATCGCATCCAGCACTACCACGCGCTGATCCACTCCCACCACGTCGAGTTCGAGGACGACGACACGCTGCTTTGGACGTCGCCGATGTTCCACATCAACGGCTGGGGGCACATCTACGGCCTCACGGGAATCGGCGGCAGACACGTCATCCAGCGGCAGTTCGACCCCGCGACGGTGTTCGAGCGGATCAACGAGTACGACGTCTCCTACCTCGGCGGCGCGCCGACCGTCCTGAATATGCTCTTGGAATACTACGAGGACAGCGACGTCCCCTCGACGGGCGAGAAAGACGTCCGCGTCGAGACGGCCGCGAGCCCGCCGCCGAAGCAGACGATCAGGCGCACGGAGGACGAACTCGACTGGCGGATCATCCACGCCTACGGCGCCACCGAGACCGGTCCGATCGTCACCACCAGCAACTCTCGGCGCAAGATCGACCAGGGAGACAAATACGACATCATCAACAAACCCGGCTTCGCGACGCTCAACACCGAGATCAAGGTCGTCGACGAGGACGGCGACGTCGTCCCGACGGACGATCAAACGAAAGGTGAGGTCGTCGTCCGCGGTAACCAAGTGTTAGACCGCTACTGGAACAAACCCGAGAAGACCGAGCAGGCCTTCAACGACCGCATCGACGGGTGGTTCCACACTGGCGATATCGCCACCTGGGACGAGAACCATATGCTCACCATCGTCGACCGGAAGAAGGACATCATCATCTCCGGGGGCGAGAACATCTCCAGCATCGAGGTACAGGACACGATCTACGATCACCCCGAAGTGAAGGTGGCCGCCGTCATCGGCGTCCCCCACGAGAAGTGGGGCGAGACACCGAAAGCGCTCGTCGTCAAACGGGAGGGGTCTGACCTTACGGAGGAGGGACTGATCGAATTCTGCCGCGACCGCCTCGCCCACTACAAATGTCCCACGAGCGTCGAGTTCCGCGAGGACCTCCCCCAGACCTCGACCGGGAAGATCCAGAAGTTCGAACTCCGCGAGGAACACTGGGACGACGAAGAGCGCGACGTGAACTGACCGAGAGGCGAATCCGTTCGACGATTTTTTCTTTGGACCTGCTCGATTAGACCGGCACGAACCGGTAGAACACGCGATCCTGCTCGGTCGGCCCGTCGATGTCCATCACCTTCAGTCGGACCGTATCGCCGATGTCGAGGTCCTCGTACGCGGCGTCGTCGATGCGCGCGGAGAGTCGAACCGGACCGAGGTCGACGACACCGACGACGAAAGGCGGGTCGTCGGTCATCCCGATCGGCGCGGTGCCGCGAACTTCCGTAAAGGAGTGCATCTCTCCCTCGTGGGGCAGTTCCGTGTAGTCGAGGTCGTCGCTGTGACACTCCGGACAGACGATACGCGGCGGGAAGTGGATCGCCTCGCAGTCGGCACACTCGGTCGTGGTGAGCGAGCCCGCACGGAGGTTCTCGTAGAACTCGTGGATCTGGGTGTGCTCCGGGTCCTGGAGGTCATAGAAGTCCAAGAGCACCGGGAACTCCACCGTCTCGGGGAGCGTGATCGTCCCTCTCGGCGGTTCGGATTCGCCGCCGTCGGGTCGGAGTCGCTCGTCTGTGTTGCGGTGCTCGCCCTGTTCGTCGTGTGGGCTGTCGTGGCTGGTCATTGTGGGTCCCTCGCGAGCGTCATCACACTGTGCACCGAGGCGCTGCCGCTGAGGTTGTGAATGAGTCCCGTCTCGGGGTCGTTCGGTACCTGTCGCGCGCTGGGGACGTCGCCGGCGAACTGGCGATAGACCTCCAGGGCCTGACAGACGCCCGTCGCGCCGAGCGGGTGGCCACAGCCGAGGAGGCCGCCGCGGGGGTTGACCGCGACGTCGCCGTCGAGGTGGCTGCGACCCTCTTCGATGAATTTCCCGCCTTCGCCCTCTTCGGCGAATCCGAGCTGTTCGTACTCGATGATCTCGCTGATAGAGAAGCAGTCGTGAACCTCCGCGACGTCGAGTTCCTCGACGGGATCCTCGATGCCAGCCTCGTCGTAGGCCTGCTGGGACGCCTCGCGCGCCTGCGGCCACGTGGTCAACGACGGGATGTTGTTGACGGAATTGCTCGCCTGACAGGACTGACCGCTGCCGGTGATGTAGGCGGCATTGTCGACGTCCAGTTCCTCGGCTTTCTCCTCGCTGACGAGGATGACGCCCGCGGCCCCGTCGGTGATTCCGCTACAGTCCAGCAACCGCAGCGGGGGCGCGATCTCGTACGACTCCAGCACGTCGTCGACGTCGACGTGCTTCTGGTACTGCGCGAAGTCGGTTTCTGCGGCGTGGCTCTTGTTCTTCGCGCTCACCATCGCGAGCTGTTCCGGTGTCGTTCCGTGCTCGTGCATGTGGCGCTGGGCGTACTGTGCGAACCACGAGGGGCCGTTGAGTCCGTTGACGCCGTCGAACTCGCGATCCAGCACGTTCGTCATATTCGACTGGATCTCCGGCATATGCTCGCGGTCGATGTTCATTTTCTCGACGCCGAGCACGAGCGCGACGTCTATCTTGCCGGCTTCGATCGCCAGCCAGGCATACCGAAGCGCGGCCTGCCCGCTCGCGCAGGCGAGTTCGGTCCGCGCGAGCATTCCGTTCACGTCGACGCCGAGCAGTTCGGCGACGAGCGGCGCGACGTGGCTCTGGAACGCGAAGCGCTCCGGCTGGACGGCGCCGACGAACAGCCCCTCGACGTCGTCGGGCTCGATCCCCTCGACGTCGTCGAAGGTCGCCTTCCCGGCTTCCTGTGCGAGATCCTTCCACGTGGCGTCGCGCTCACCCCATTTCGTGAGCCCGCCGCCGACGATTGCTGCGTTCTGTGACATACGAATCAGTCCTCGAACTCCGGTTCGCGGTCGGCTCTGAAGGCTTGCACGCCCTCGATCATATCGTCCGTGGTGGTCAGGAGGCCGAAGCCCTGGCTCTCCATCTTCAGGCCCGCATCGAGGCTGGCGTCCTGGCCCTCGTTGATGACCTGCTTTGCCACCTTGAGCGCCGTCTTCGGGCCCGAAGCGATGTCGTCGACGAACTCCGCGACCGTGTCGTCGAACGCCTCGGGGTCGACCGCCCGATTGATGATCCCCCAGTCGGCCGCCCGCTCGGCGCTGAAGTGGTTGCCGCGGAAGATGATCTCTTTGGCGCGCGGCTCGCCGACGAGGCGTGTGAGCCGCTGGGTCCCGCCGCCGCCCGGGATGAGGCCGAGGTCGACCTCCGGGCTGCCGAACGTGGAGTTTGCCGTCGCGAGGCGGATATCGCAGGCGAGCATCAGCTCGAAGCCGCCGCCGAGACAGAAGCCGTCGATGGCCGCGATCGTCGGCCGATCGAAGTTGTAAATCTGCTCGATCGACTCCTCGACGTCCATTATCTCGGTCGGCTCGTTGGCCATAAACCCGGTAATGTCCGCGCCCGCCGAGAAGGCGCGGTCGCCCGCGCCCGAGAACACGACACAGGAGACCTCGTCGGTGTCTTGGTCGTCCAGCGCGTGCCCGACCTCCGCGAACATCTCCTCGCTGAACGCGTTGAGTCGTTCGGTCCGGTCGAATTCGATCGAGAGGACGCCGCGGTCGTCGAGGTCGACGTTCAGGAACTGGTAGGGCCACTCGCCGGAGTAGTCGTAGAAGCCTTTCCCGGCGTCGACGCCGGTCTCGCCGGCCTCGACGCGTTCGACGAGGTAGTCGGCGGGTTCATAGCGAGGTGCGCCGGTCTCCTCGTGGAGAGTTTCGAGCTTCTCGAGGACGGTGTCGAGCCCGAGGTTGTCGCCGACCCGGCAGGTCCCCAGCGGGAACCGCCCGCCGAGACGGACGCCGAGGTCGATGTCCTCAGGCGTCGCGACGTCGTTCCCGACCAGTTTGGCGGCCTCGTTGACCATCCGCGCCTCGATCCGGAGCGTATCGAAGTCCTCGCCGTCGCCGGGTTCGTAGGTCGGTCCCTCGCCGTCCTCGTACTGGTAGTAGCCGGCGCCGCTCTTGCGGCCGAGGGTGTCCTCGTCGACCATCTCGCTGATCGACGGCGGGACGTCGTACTCGCCGGCGTCGAGGAAGTCGTAGGCGATGTCGATGCCGCCGTAGTCGTTGAGCTCGAAGGGCCCCATCGGATACCCGCGGTTGTACACCATCCCGGCGTCGGCGGCTTCGATCGTACTCTCGCCGGTGTCGTACATCCACGCCGCCTCGCCCATAAACGGGACGAGGACGTTGTTGACGACGAAGCCGTGGACGTCCTTCTTCACGTCGATGCCGACCTTCCCGATGGATTCGACGTACGCGTGAACGCGTTCGATCGTCTCCTGGCTGGTCTCCTCGCCGTGAACGACCTCGACGAGGTCCATCTTCACCGGCGGGTTGAAGTAGTGGGTACCGACGACCTGTTCGGGGCGGTCCGTCGCGGCCGCCATCTCCGTGATCGAGAGGCCGGACGTGTTGCTCGCGAGAATCGCGTCTTCCGGGGCGTGTTCGTCGACCTCGGCAAACGTTTCCCTTTTGAGCTCCATCTTTTCGGGGACCGCCTCGACGACGAGGTCGGCGTCTTCGACGGCGGCTTCGAGGTCGGTGTATCCCTCGACGCGAGCAAAAACCTCCTCGGCTGACTCGTCGATCTGACCCTTCTCTTCGAGTTTGCCGAGACTCCACTCGATGTTGTCGAGGCCGTCCTCGACGAACTCCGTTTCGATGTCGCGGATTGATACGGTATATCCGGCCATCGCAGCGACCTCGGCGATGCCGTGTCCCATACTCCCGGCACCGAGGACTGCGACGTGTTGGACGTTCGACTCCTGCATCAAGTACTATGGGGATAACGTAGCTATTCAATCTTGTGGTGGAATAATCGATTGTATACAAAAATAGCACATCGAGGAAAGACTGGTTATTAGAAAACTCTCTTAGATACATTTTGTTAGCATCGCGTGAGTGGTCTCGCCTGGGAATCACGGTGATTGTCGCAAGTCCGCAGGGACCTCTCGCCGGCGGTATGAAGCGGACCGATGAATTGTTGGGAGAGTCACTATCGGATCCTGCGGGACTCCGGCAGTCGGACACTGCTTGGGAGAGTGGCACGTACCACTATCGTGCGTTCGGAGTAGCAGAGTATTTCTAACAAGATGTCTCTACTACCGGGTGCTCGTTTACTATCTACCAGTAAAGCGTATAAATCCTTAACGAAAGTATTATAATGTTATGTCCTAAGTGGGTGAGTGAACCATGAGTTCACCTACCAGACGGTCGGTTCTGAAGAAGGCGGGAGCGGCGTCAGTCATTGCTACCACGGGGCTTGCAGGTTGTTCCGGTGGCGGTGGCGACTCCGGCGGCGACTCAGGCGGTGATGGCGGTGACGGGGATTCCGGATCAGGTGGAACGACAAGCCAGGACACTGGACCGAGTTCACTCCACGTGGGCGTGTTCAACCCGCAGACAGGCCCCTTCGCCCCCTGGGGATCGTCACTCAAGACTGGTGCGGAACTCGCGGCGACAGATCTCGAAAACGAGTTCGACATCGATATCGAGATCAGCACGTACGACACCGAGGTCAACCCGAGTGCGGCGCTGGAGCGGATGAAACGGGCGGTGACGTCGGACGGAATCGACTTCGCCCAGGGTGCGCTCTCCTCGGCCGTGTGTACGAAGATCGGGACGTGGGCCTCCGACAACGGCGTGTCGTACATCGCCGACGGCGCGTCCGACACGCTAACAGGGGAGAACTGTCTCCCCCATATGTTCAGTACGTATTCCTCGAATACGATGCTCGCCCGGTCTATCGGCTCGCGGATGGCCGACATCGCGGACAACTGGTACCTGCTTTACTCCGATTACATCTGGGGGCAGAACGCACAGGAGATCTACATTAACGAGATCGAAGCAAACGGCGGCACCGTCGTCGAGTCCGAAGCGACCCCGTTCCCGAACGACGACTACACCTCCTTCCTCAACAACATCCAGAACTCGGAGGCGGACGGGATCGGCCTCGTCCTTCCGGCACTGGACAAGCGACTGGCGATGAAGCAGCTGCGGAACAAGGGGATGCACGAGAACTTCAGGCTGATGGGACATCAGGCCGAGGACATCGCCTTCTGGGGCCTCAACCAGGAGTCGGCGGCGATGATGGACATCGCCTCGGTCGGCTGGACGAACTCCTTGGAGAGCGCCCAGGACTTCAGCCAGCGCGTCGCCGACGAGGGCGAGACGGATCCCTTCGTCCGCCACGCCAACGCCTACATCGCGATGGATCAGCAGGTCCGAGCGGCGCTCCGCGCGGGTTCCACTGACGCCGAGGCGATCCGCGGCGAACTGGAGGGCCACACCGTCGAGAGCCAGAACAGCCTCGATATTATGCCGGGCGAACTCGAGTGGCGGGCCTGCGACCACCAGCTCGTCCACCCGACCTGGGCCGTCTCGGGACGGGCGATGGAGGATATGCAGGACGATCCCTACAAGGCGTGGTTCCAGATCGAGGCGACAGCCGCCGGCGGGGACGTGATGCGATCCTGTGAGGAGACCGGCTGCTCGTTGTGAGACGAATGAACGAAATTCCGATCCCCGGAACAAACCGCAGCACCACCCCCGCAGCCGCGCTCATCTGGGGCGCCTTGCTGCTTTTGACAGTGATGAGCGCAGTCGCGCGTCCCGGCCTGTTCATCGATCAGGCCGTCGGGGGACTCGTCTACGGGCTCGTGTTGGTGCTGATCGCGCTGGGGCTCTCTATCGTCCTGGGGTTACTCGGGATCGTGAACTTCGCCCACGGGGCGCTGTTTATGCTCGGCGCGTACTTCACCTTCCAGTTTATGGAGGTGTGGGGGGTTTCCTTCTGGGCCACCCTGGTCCTCGCGCCGCTGGCAGTCGGTCTCGTGGGGGTCGTCATCGAGCGGTCCGTGCTGCGCCACCTCTACAACGAGGACCCGCTGAACGGACTGCTTGCGACCTTCGGGATCGCGATGATGCTCGGGGAGGCGACCCGGGCGACCTGGGGCGGGTCGCCGCTGAGTGTGACGACCCCGGAGGTGCTCGATCTGGGGTTGAACCTGGGCGTCACGACCGTCTCGCGCATCAGGATCTTCACCGTCGTCGTCTCGGTCGTCGTCATCGCTGCGGTGTACCTGCTCATCGAGCGGACCGACTTCGGGCTGTCCGTCCGTGCGGGGGTGCTCGACCGTGAGATGGCCGAGTTCCTCGGGGTGAATATGAACGTCCGGTTCATCTCGATGTTCGTCCTCGGGGCGGCCATCGCCGGGCTCGGGGGCGTGCTGCGAGGGACGGCTGTCGGAATGGAACTCGGGATGGCGAACCAGTTCATCATCCTCGCGTTCGTCGTCGTCGTCGTCGGCGGGATCGGCAGCCTGTTCGGGAGCGTCGTCGCCGGAATCCTCATCGGGGAGGCCTCCTACCTCACGCCGTTGTATCTGCAGACGCTCGCGGACGCGACGAGCATCCAGGCGATCAACATCCCCGGAATCAGCGGGCTGGTCCCGTATCTGGTGATGATCGTGGTGCTGCTCGCCCGACCGCGCGGGCTGTTCGGTCAGGAGGGGTTCCTCGAATGAGCCACGAGTCCGACCAGGGGCTCGCGTCGAACCTCCCGCTGACAGCGCTGCGCCGGTATCAGGTCCCGATCGGTGCACTGCTTTTGGTCGTCCTCGTGCGTCCGATCATTTCGCTCGACGCGTTCCTGGGCTACGGGGCGGTCGCCAACACCATCCTCATCTGGATGCTGTTTGCGGCCTCGTTCAACCTCCTCTTGGGGTACACGGGGCTGCTCTCGTTCGGTCACGCGATGTTCCTGGGAATCGGCGCGTACGTCACGGCGATCGGGCTCTCGCGGTTCGACTCGTCGTTCGTGTTCTCCGCCGTCGTCGCCCTCCTGCTTGCGGGGGTCGTCGCGTACCTCATCGGCCGGATCACGGTCCAGAAAGGCGAGATCTACTTCGCGATGCTCACACTGGCGTTCGGGACGACCGCACACTTCATCGCGAATTTCAACCCCGCCGGACTGACCGGCGGGACGACCGGCATCGCGGGCGGCGCCGTCCCGGCGTGGATCGAGACCGAGCGCGGTCTCAAGTACGTGAGCCTTGGTGGCTTCGAGTTCGACTGGTACTACTTCGTCGCCGTGGCCGTGTTCGTCGGGTTGCTGATACTGTGGCAGATCGTCCGATCACCGTTCGGTCGGACACTCATCGCCATCCGCGAGAACGGGGAACTCGCCCGCGCGATGGGGATCAACACCTACCGGTACAAGGTGTGGGCGTTCACGCTGAGCGCGATCATCGCGGCCTACGCCGGCACGATCCTCGAAATCAACGAGCAGGGCGCGACGCTCTCGCTTCTGACGGTCGTCACCAGCGGCGACGTCATCCTGATGACCGTCCTGGGTGGGGCGAACTACTTCTTCGGCCCGCCTGCGGGCGCGTTCATCTGGCTGTTCGCCGAGGACTACCTCACGGACTTCGAGATGCTCGTCTTGCCCGCGTCGGAGCTGCCGATCGTCAGCCTCGAACTGGCCGGCGTGCTCGCCTACTGGCAGTTCTTCCTGGGCCTGCTGTTCGTGATTGCGGTCCTCATCGCGCCGCGTGAAGGGGTCTGGGGACTCGCCAGAGGCGGTCTCGAACGGGTTTATGAACGATTCCGATCCGAGGGAGACGATGTCTGAACAGCAAATCACGACGACAGACCGACCGAACGGAGACGGAGACCCACAGTCCGCTGCTCTCGGCGCGACGGGACTCACGAAACGGTTCGGCGGGATCGTCGCCGTCGACGACGTCGACCTCGCCGTTCCGGAAGGCGAACTGCGGGCCATCATCGGCCCCAACGGGGCCGGAAAGACCACGCTCTTCAACGTCCTCACCAACGCGCTGGCGCCGACCAGGGGCTCGGTGTATCTCCACGGCGAGGAGATCACCGACATCGCGCAGGAAAAACGGCCACACCGCGGACTGGCACGTTCGTTCCAGTCAAATCAGTTGTTCAACGAACTGAGCGTCCTGGAGAACGTTCGCATCGTCGTCCAGACGATGGAATCCGGGCCGTTCTCGTTCGATCTGCTCGGCGAGGGCCGCACCCAGTACGTCGAGCAGGCACTCGACGTCCTGGACTCGGTCGGCCTGACCGACAAACGCGACGTCGAGGCCAAGAACCTCTCCCACGGGGATCAGCGACGCCTCGGGATCGCGATGGCGATCTCGACCGACCCGTCGGTGCTGTTGCTCGACGAACCGACGAGCGGTCTGGGATCCAGCGAAACCGAACAAGCGACTGATCTCATCGAGTCGGTCCAGGAGGATCTCGGCCTGACGCTGCTTTTGATCGAACACGATATGGAGATCGTCCTGTCGATCAGTGACCGAATCACCGTGCTCGATCAGGGACAGGTGCTCGCGACCGGAACCGCCGACGAGGTGCAGAACAACGATGAGGTACAGGAGGCGTACCTCGGCGGGATGCGGGAGGAACTATGAGTTTACTCGAAATATCCGATCTGGAGGCCGGCTACGAGACCGGACAGGTGCTCTTCGGCGTCGACCTCGCGGTCGAGGAAAACGAGGTCGTCTCGTTGCTCGGTCGCAACGGCGCCGGCAAGACCACCACGATGCATGCTATCGTGGGCGCCGACGTGCCGCGTGTGCTCGGCGGTTCGATGACGTTCGACGGCCAGGACCTCCGGGCCCGCCGCAACTACGAGATCTCCGGGCTTGGCCTGAGTCTCGTGCCCGAAGGTCGGCGGTGCTTCCGGGATCTCACTGTCGAGGAGAACCTTCGGCTCGCCGCGAATCACGCCACGGACCCGTTGTCGGTAGAGGAGATGCTCGATCAGTTCCCGGAACTCGAAGAGATGCGGGACCGCCCCTCGAAGAATATGAGCGGCGGGGAACAGCAGATGCTAGCGATCGCCCGCAGCCTCGTGACGAACCCGGAACTCATCCTCCTGGACGAACCCTGTGAGGGGCTCGCCCCGTACATCGTCCGCCGGATCGAGTCGATTATCGAGGACATCAACGCAGAACGGGACGTGAGCGTCCTCCTCGTCGAACAGAACGTCGCGGTGGCGATGGCCGTCGCCGAGCGACACTACATCCTCGACGAGGGCGAGATCGTCACCGAGGTCTCGACTGCGGAACTCCGCGAGGACGAAGCGCTCAGACAGGAGTATCTGGGCGTCTAGTCTCGTACGGTCGGTCGTAGCCTTACCGACGATCACCGATACCGTCCGAAGTGATCACCGGAAATCGTTACGACCGACCGTATCAGCCTTCCTCGGATTCGAGGTGATCGAACAGGCCCGGGGTCGTCCCGAACTTCAGCACGTTCGTCATCGTCGAACTGCGGACGTTGTTGACGACCTTTCCGTGTTCTTTGTAGAACTCGTGGAGCCACCGGGATTCGGCCTCCTGGCTCGGGAACATCATCACGGCCTTCCACTGATAGACGCCGTCCGCGAGGAAGTAGAAGATCGAGTACTGGCTGTCTCGGATGTGCTCCATCGCGTCCCGCCAGTTGTCCGCGAAGTGCTCCGGGTTGAACATAAACTCCATCAGCGCGAAGACGAAGTACGACTCGTGAGGGATGAGCGCCTCCCGGAAGACGCCTTCGTCACGCATATTCCGAATCGCCTTGCTCACGGTCACGTGACTCACGTCGATTCCGTGTTTCTCCGCTAAGACGTCAGTCACCTCCCGTGCGGACAGTTGCGGATCACGTGCCAGTTCACGGAGGATGATCACGTCGCGCGTCTTGAACTCCCAATCCGGGGTGTTGTCGGTGGTTTCCCCATCGCCCTCCGACTTCTCCCTTTCTGCGACCGCGTCGGTCGAAAAGAGCGCCTCAGCGACGTTCTCGTCCTCGACTCGGTCGCTCGGATCGACCATCTATGACCCTCCTTCGCCCCCGCCGTTCGTTCGAGATTCGCTCGACTCGGAAGCGATGAGGGTCATCGTACGAAAATTCCGCCTCGAAAATGCGCGGTGGAAATTCATATACGTTAAATCCGGACTGACTGGTAAATAATTTTCGTAGAACATTATTTATTGTAAAGGACTGTACGCTACACATCGATGCGCTACTACGAGGACTTCGAGGTGGGGGAGAGTCGGACGTTCGGCGGCTACACGATCACGGAATCGGAGATCATCGAATTCGGCGAGCAGTTCGACCCACAGCCGTATCACACGGACCCCGAAGCCGCAGAGGAGAGTATGTACGGCGGCTTGATCGCGAGCGGTTGGCATACGACTGCACTGACGATGCGACTGCTGACCGATCACTTCACAGCCGAAACCGACTTCCTCGGCGGCACCGCGGTCGACGAACTCAGATGGACCGAACCGGTTCGCCCCGGCGATACGCTCGGAGTGACGATCGAAATCGTCGCGAAAGAGCCTTCGACGGCTCGATTCGGACGGGTCCGTACTCGAATACGCGTCCACACGCGGTCGGGAGACACCGTCGTGACGATGGAAGCGGTGATGCTGTTCGGGTATCGGGACGACTGATACCGACCGTTGTAGTCCCTTATCGGTGCTCGCCGGTACCGGGAGTGGCGAGCACTGGGAGAAAGTTACAACAGTATGAGAGAAGAGTCAGTTACGCTCCGGCCGGGGATCCGTCCGGGACCGGTTCGCCTCGTCGCCGAAGACTGATTCGATCCGCGTTTCGAGTGCATCGACGTCCCAGCCCCCCTCGTTGAACGCGACGCGCTCCAGTTCCGGGTTCGACACCAGGCCGACGCTGTCGCCGGCGGCCCGGACGGTGCAGCCCGAGACGTCCGCCGCCTTCTCGCTTGCGAGGAACGCCGCCACGGGAGCGACCTTCTCGGGCGGATACTCCTCGGGATCGAGAAAGGACTCAGTCATCGCCGTGTGCGCGATGGGCAACAGTGCGTTGACGCGGACGTCGAATCTGTCGAGTTCGGCCGCTGCCGTGCGCATCAGCCCGAGCACACCCGCCTTTGCCGTGGCGTAGTTCGCCTGTCCGACGTTCCCCAGCGCGGCCGGACTCGTCACGCAGACGAACGCCCTTCCGCCTGAGCGTTCCTCCGCGGTCGTCTGCCAGTGTCTCGCAGCGCTCCGCAACAGGCCGAAATGACCGCGGAGGTGGACGTCCGTGACCTGCTCCCACGCCGCGTCGGTCATTTTCGTGAGATACGAGTCGCGAATCAGCCCCGCGTAGTTGATGATGCTGTCGAGTCTACCGTATTCGTCGACGACGGATTCGACCAACGCGTCCGCATACTCGAAATCCGTGACGTCGCCGAGATCGGTCGTGGCACTCCCGCCGGCCGCTCGGATCTCCCGGGCGAGGGTTTCCGCTTCGGTCTCTTGAGTCGGCAGATCGCTGATAACGACCGTCGAACCGTTGGCTCCCAGTTCGCGAGCGGTGGCGCTCCCCAGTCCCCCGGTACCGCCCGTGACGATGTGCACAGGTCCGTCCATTGTGTCGATTAGTCCGCCCGAACCTACTCGAAGGCGTCTATGAGTTCCGGAACGACCTCGAACAGGTCGCCGACGACGCCGTAGTCCGCAACGTCGAAGATCGGTGCGTCAGGATCCGTGTTGATGGCGACGATGGTCTCTGCACCTTTCATTCCGGCGAGATGCTGGACCGCCCCGGAGATGCCGATTGCCAGGTAGACGTCCGGCGTGACGGTCTTCCCCGACTGCCCGACCTGCCGGTTCGGCGGCAACCAGCCGTTGTCCACGATCGGCCGGGACGCCGACAGCGTCGCACCGGTCACGTCGCACAGTTCCTCGATCAGTTCGAGGTTCTCCTCCTCGTCGATCCCGCGGCCGATACTCACCAGGAACTCCGCTTCCGAAATATCGACGTCGCCGGCAGCGACCGCCTCGAACCCGGTGACAGTCGAACCGACGGCGCTCCCGTCGATGCTGACGTCGGCCTCGCGGATTTCCGCGTGACCGCCGTCCGGTGCCGGGTCCCACTCTCCCTCGCGCAGCGTCAACAGACAGGGGAGTTCCGCCACTTCGAGATCGGCCTCGACTTTCGACCCGTACCGCTCCCGCGTCGCGATCAGCGATCCCTCCTCGATCCGCGCGCCGACCAGATTGGTCACGATCGGCCAGTCGAGCCCGCGTGCCACCGCAGGCGCGTAATCGAGTCCGTTGACGCTGTTCGGCGTCACCAGAACCTCGGGCTCGAGCTGGTCGCACAACTGTTCGACCGCTTGCGTGTAGACGTCGTGGTTGAACTCGTCCCCCTCAGCAACGGTGTGAACGACATCGACGCCCTCGCGGTCGAGTTGGGCGGCGAACGTCGAGGGTTCCCCGCCGATGATGGCAACGTGGACCGCACTATCGAGGTCGTCGGCGAGACGCCGTGCCGCGGTGATGAGCTGGTAGCTGACGTCTCGGAGTTCGCCCTGTCTGTGTTCGGCGACCGCGAGCACGCCGCTCATCCGTCGATCACCCCCTCGTCGGAGAGCACGGTAGCCAGCTGTGAGGCCTGATCGCCCGGACTCCCGGACAGATACTCCGTTTCGCTTTCGCTCTCCGGGATCCGCATCTCACGCAGGCGCAGGCGTTCAGGGAGCGTATCGAGTCCGAGATCCGAAAGCGACTGGACATCGAGCGGCTTCGCGTGTGCCTGACGGATCCCGCGGAGGCTCGCATACCGGGGGTCGTTGATCCCGGTCTGGATCGTCAACACCGCCGGGAGGCCGATCTCGGTCAGTTCTTCGACGCCACCCTCCAGTTCCCGGTGGACGTGTGCCGTCGTGGCGGAGTCGTCGAGTTCGAGATCGTTGACGACTGCCGCCCACTGGTACCCGAGGTCGCGGGCGAGTGCGACACCGGTGGCTCCCCAGGCGTCGTCGCCGGACTGGACGCCGGTGAGAACCAGATCAGGCTCCTCAGTCTCGGCGACGGCGGCCAGGATCTGTGCCTTCGAGGTGGGATCGAGAACGGCGCGGTCCCCGAGTGCGTCGTCCCAGACGCGCAGGGCCCGATCGGCGCCTTTCGCTAGTGCCTCCCGGGCGACCTCCTCGCTCCGTTCGGGACCGATCGTCACGGCGACGACTTCGACGTCCTCCCGCGCCTCTTTGATCTGCACCGCTGCTTCGATCGCGTAGTCGTCCCACTCGTTGAGTTCGTAGGACAGATACTCCGCAGGCACAGCGTCTCCGTCGATCGCGAATTCGTCGTCTACTGAAGCCACCTCCGTGGCGGTGGTCAAGACTCGCATACTCGGCCTTTAGTAACCAACCGTTAATAATTATCGGTGATTCACAACCGATATGAACTGATATGGGTAATTCGGTTTCCATCATAATCGAAATTTGGCCTAGTCGAGCGATCGACCCCCCAGATTTAGGTACTGCGAATCGCTACCAGCATCTATGGACTTCGAGATTCCGTCCGCACAACAGGCGATGCTCAAAGAGGTGCGCAAATTCGGCGAAAACGAGATCCGGCCGGTCGCGAGTGAATACGACCGGGAGGAGACGTTCCCTCACGACATCGTCGAGCAGTCCGCACAACTCGGTCTGCTCGGGGCACAGTTCCCGGTCGAGTACGGTGGGGTAGACGCCTCTCCGATCGAGCGCGTGCTGATTACCGAAGAGCTGTTCGCTCACGACCCCGGTATCGCCCTGGCGATCACGTCGACCGATTTCGGGAGCGAGGTCCTGCTGGAATTCGGCACTGAAAAGCAGTGTGAGACGTATCTCCCGCCGATCACCGACGCCGAGACGATTATGGGGGCGGCGATCTCGGAACCCCAGGCCGGCTCGGACGTGTCGTCCGTCGCCACCCGTGCGGAGAAAGACGGCGACGAGTGGGTCATCAACGGGAACAAGATGTGGATCACGAACGGTACCGTCGGCGACTATTTCGTCGTGCTCTGCAAGACCGACCCCGACGCCGACAGCCGCCACGGCGGATTCTCACAGATCATCGTCGAAGCCGACCGGGACGGCTTCGAGGCCGACAAGATCACCGGAAAGATGGGCGTCAGAGCGAGTGACACGGCCGAACTCGTTCTCGACAACGTCCGGGTTCCCGAGGAGAACCTCGTTGGAACGCGCGGGGAGGGCTTCTATCAGCAGATGCAGTTTTTCGACGAAACCCGGATCATCGTCGCCAGCCAGGGCGTCGGGATCGCGCGCGGGGCCGCCGAACGGGCAAAGGAGTACGCACAGGAACGCGAGCAGTTCGGCCAGTCGATCAGTGAGTTCCAAGCGATCCAGCACAAACTCGCGGAGATGTTTACGGACATCGAGGCGGCGCGGCACCTGACACGGAGAGCCGCGTGGGCCGTCGAGAACGACCACGACGACGCGACGAAACTCGCTTCGATGGCGAAAGAGTACAGCTCCCGCGTCGCCGTCGAGACGACGCAGGAGGCGGTCCAGATTTACGGGGGATCCGGATACGTCAACGATTTCGACGTCGAACGGTTCTACCGCGACGCGAAGATCACACAGATCTACGAGGGCGCGACGGAGATTCAGAAGAACATCATCGCGCGCGAATTGCTCTCCTGATCTCCTTCGAAGGAGCCGATCTCGGGTCGGTTGCGTCTAACATATCCAAACGGTTAATGGGATACGCGGGGGTATGGGATCTATGGAGGGATCGACACCCCCGATCAAATCAGTACTGCGGGCCTTCGAGGTGCTCCAGGCGATCTGGGAGCGCGATCAGGTGGGCCCGTCCGAACTCTCGGATCACCTGGGTGTCTCGAAGAGCACCGCCCACGTGTATCTGCGGACGCTGGAATCGACGGGGTATGTCGTCAACGACGACGGAACGTACCGGCTCAGCTACAAATTCCTCTCGATGGGCTCCCGGCTGAAGTTCCGGAGCAGACTGTTTCACACCGCCCGCGACGTGATGGCGGCGCTCGCGGAGGAAACCGGCGAGCTAGTCGCTCTCTTCGTCGAAGAGGACGGTAAATCGATCCTTCTCCATCAGGAAACTGGCGATCGGTCGCTCCAGTTAGGCACCTATCCCGGGATGTCGCTTCCCTTGCACTCTCACGCGTCGGGGAAGCTATTTCTCGCCCATATGAACCCCCAACGCCGGAGTGAGGTCATCGATCGCTACGGGCTGGAGGCAGTCACCGAAGAGACGATCACTGATCGGGTCAAACTGGAGAGTGTCCTTGAGGAAATCCGCGAGACGGGGTTTGCCTTCGACTGTGATCAGCAGGTGACAGGGATGGGAATCGTTTCGCTCCCCGTCTTCGTGGATTCCGAAATCAAGGCCACGTTGGCAGTGGCCTGTCCGACGGGGAGACTACAGCACGAGTCCTACCGTCAAGAACTACTGCAGAAACTCCGGGGCGCGGTGGACACTCTCGGGATCAACTACCGGTATCAGAACTAATCCGATCCACGACGCCCCTGTGAGTCAGAGCGGCGTCATATGTCTAATATTGTTAGACGTATATCGATCGCAGCCTGATACGACCGTGCGAGTCTTAAAAATTAGCGTGGCCCCTGAAACCGTGATCACTACCGAGTCCATTCTGTCGGGCTATTTCGGACCCCGAACTGGCGGACGAAGCGATTCGCGGATATCCGCTGTGTCCAATAATATTAGACGAAGAGATGGCCATTCACGGTTGGATTTCCACCGCCCGAACGTGCCCCCACCGCCATACACCCCACTACCGATGTCTACAGTACCAGAGAGCAGCTCTGTGACTCCCGCAGTGTCACACTGCCACGACGGTTCGGACGCTATCTATCGATTCGGCGGCGCCGCGGGCGACGCACAACACCCCGCCAAACGGCCACGACGGGTCGGATGCAAGGGTCGGAGCCCCGCTCTTGGCTCTCAGATCCGGACGAAGACGTCCTCGTCGCGGACTGCAACGTCGAACGTCGCGATGCGTTCCCCGGAGACCTCGTTTTTCCCCGTTTCGAGGTCCCACTCCCAGAGGTGCCACGGACAGGAGACGGTACATTTCTCTTCGTTTACCCCGCCTCGCGACTCGGTCCACGTGTGATCGGCGTTGATCTTCCGTTCGCCCGCTTTACACAGCGGGGCGTTCTGGTGTGAGCAGCGGTTGCTGATCGCGTACAGATCCCCGTCGGCCTCGAAGATGGCGATCTCGATGCCGTTTACGTCCACAGCGATTCCGTCGTTACCGGCTTCAAAGTCGGCTATTTCGGCGACCTTCGTGTACTCGTCGCCGTCGATGGTGGTACTTTCGCTTGACATTGTCACAGGCGCAGGATCTCCCTGGCGTTTCCGTGCAGGACGTCGTCGCGCAGTTCCTCGTCCTCGCGGAAGGCCCGGCTCGTGAAGAACCACGTCGGCGGGTCGAGCGTCTGGTGTGGCCAGTCCGAGGAGTACATAAACGTGTCTCCGGCCATACTCAGGTCGAGCATACTCCGCGCATCTCCGGCCCCGCGCGGCAACGCGAACGGCTGGGTACAGACGTAGATGTTGTCACGGAGGTACTCGCTCGGTGCCCGACCGAGGTACTCTCCGCCCTCCGGGAACTTCCGCGGCGTGATCTGGATGTCCTCGGGGTGCATCTCGTAGAACTCGTCCAGCCGGTACCGCAGGAACGGAATCCACCAGTGGCCGGCCTCCTGGAAGACGACGTTCAGGTCCGGATACTTGTCGAAGACGCCGCGCATTATCATATTCGCCGTGTTAACGATCCCGTGGATCGGCCAGTCGAGGCCGAGCACCTCGGTCCACGTGAGCATCTCGTCGCCGATGTAGGAATGCTGTGGCCAGAAGGCCAGGGAGCCGTGGAGGATAAGCGGCAGTCCGAGCGACTCCAGTTTCTCGAAGACGGGATCGAACTCCTCGACGCCCCAGGGTTCGCGCGGATCGAACCAGCTGTAGACGCCAACGACGCCGTCCTCGTCGCCCCAGCGATCGAGTTCGGCCAGCGCGTGGTCGACATCCCACTTGGCGATCGACAGCGCCGTCGGGATCCCCTCGTCGACGAAGTGATCGAGCATATAGGAGTTGCCGGCCTTCAACACGGCGTTTTTCAGTACCGGATGGTGCTGCTGGGGGAGCATATTCAGCCCCGCGTTGACGATGGGCGTGTCGATCGAGAACTTCTCGCAGGCCTCCCGGACGTCTTCCGGATACTCCGCACGGCCCTGTGTGAACAGGCCCTCGGTCCCTTCGGAGATGGCGTAGGCCGCGTCCCACTTGTCGGGAATCGGCCACATCCCGAATTCCGTCGTCAGTCGGTCTAAGGCCCGCTCGTCATCGACGTATGGGCGGAGTTCTTCCTCCAGCGGATTCACGTGGAAGTCCAGATCGATGACTTCCACGTCGGCGGCCTCCGCCGGAACCTCTACGTCGGAGTCGAGTCTCCTGATCGACGATTCCATATCCGGATTGTGGAGATAATATATTATATATTCTTTGGTATGGTCGGAATCCCACCCCCTCTCGATCCGGACTGACAGGGATTCGAAAAGTACCGCCCTACTTCGATATACGGGAAATAGATTGAGATAGTTCCTGCTGGACAGTCAGCTGAATTGATCCAATAATTCACGGAATACGGGGGATAGATGAGTCTCTCCCCGTCGAATTCACTCCTGAACTCTCGTCCAACCTCGGCGATTGAATTTCGGAATTGTCGAAGTTACTGATCGGGACGGGGAGATAGATAACATATGTACTTCTGTTATCTCCTGCGGTCGCCCGTTGGCGATACGGGTTTGCATTCACGTGAAGAAAGTGTCTGCGTCTACTCGTAGGTCAGTTTGAGTTCAATCTCGTTCGAGGCCGTGGTAACCAGTTCGATGAGCCGTTGTTTCCGGGACTCGTTTCGCATCCGTGCGACAGGTTCGGCGATCGCAACCGCCCCGTACACCCGATCGTTGGCTATGATGGGCGCTGCGACAGCCGAGACGCCCTCTGCAGTCTCGTGTTCGTTCGTCGCGTATCCCTGTTCGCGGATCCGATCCAGTTCCGCGGTGAGTTCCTCCTTCGTGGTGATCGATTCGTGGGTCCGCTCCGGAAGGCCGTGGCGCTGGATGACGTTCTCGACGTGATCCGGCGGAGCGAACGCAAGCATCGCCTTCCCCGAGGCCAGGCAGTGCATATACTCCCGTTTGCCCAGCCGTTCGTGGGTTTCGATGGACTGTTCGCCCATCTCACGTGCGAGATAGACGGCTTTGCCGGCTTCCTCCACCATCAACCACACAGCCGCACCGCTCTCGTCGGCCGTCTTTTTCAACGGCTCGCGGGATTTCCTGTAGACGGGAAATCGATCCCGCGCCGCAGCCCCGAGGTCGAAGAACCGAAGCGTCAGGCGATAGGTGCCGTCGTCCTTCGTGAGATATCCCCGATAGGTGAGCGTCTCCAGGTAGTCGTACAGCGTGCTATCGGAGACAGCAAACTCCTCGGCAATATCAGTGAACGTGGGCTCCTCCAACGCGTGCACTGTTTCGAGGATATCGAACGCACGGAGCGCAGATTTGATCGGTCGATTCGGCGGATCGGACTGGTTCATACCGAAGTAATCTCCGTATGTGAAGTAAAAACGTTCGCCTCTTACTGGTTACCCCATATGGTACTGTGATCGGCAGTGAAACGCGACCGCAGTCCGTATCTGTTGCCCGTAGTGGGAGTTTGGGAATAACAAAAACTAAGGTCCGAAGAGGTAATGTGACAGTATGACACACAACACGGGGAAACGAACCATCCAATCCATCGAACGGGGATGTGAGTTACTGGATTACCTTCGCCGGAACGGCCCGGCGACGATCGCGGAGATGGAGTCGCACTCGGAGCTATCAGCTGGGAGTATTCACACGTATCTATCGACGTTCAAAGACTACGGGTTCGTCGAACAGGAGGAGTCACGATACCGGCTCGGAGCGCTATTCATCCCGTTTGGGGTCCGGGTCCGGAACCAATCGAGCCTCTACCCCGCCGCGAAGACGATCATCCATCAACTTGCCCAGAGCACGGGCGGGTGCGTCCACCTGATGACCGAGTACGAAGATCGGCTCCTCATCCTCGACGAAGTGTACGGGGAAGATGCGGTCGATAAGGACTTCCACTTCAAAAAGCGCGGACGGTTACAGCCTCATCTCCACTGTACGGCCGGTGGGAAGTCTATCCTCGCTCACGTTTCGGAACCGCGGGTCCACGAGATTCTCGATAGCCACGGACTTCCCGCTCGAACGTCCCACACGGTCACCGATCGAGACCGGCTGTTCGACGAACTGGAGCGGGTGCGCGAGCGCGGCTACGCGCTCAACGATCAGGAACATATGCCCGGGATTCGTGCGGTGGGAGCACCGGTCCGTCACGACGATAGCGGCGACGTGATCGGGACCGTCAGCGTGTCCGTCTCCGCCGCGAGCTGGACCGGAGACCTCTTCAGAGAGGAACTTCCGACTGTCGTAAAGAAGGCAGCAAACGAGATCGAAATACGGATTCACACTGAGGAACTCAGTTCCTGAGATGACGGATGGAGATCGCCTCGTCCGTACTCGTTTGTTAATACTGAATAAGTTGGTTCCAACGGGGAGAAACTGACCGGTAGGGCGATTCGATCGCGCGGCTCGATCTGTTCCGTAGGGGGCAATCTGCTCTCAGAGCAACCGTGTTCGGCTACAGTTATAGTGAGAAACGCCAGACTCGGGCCTTCCCGTAACAGATACTTTTGTGACTGATAGTAGCTGACGACGACCGCGTACAGAATTTCGTTCCGCAGCGTCAATCCTTTGTCAATTCCAAACGTCGATCGAACTGACTCCCTCGACCGAGTTCACCCCAATATTTATAATAATTGTTTGCCATTGGCCGATCGTATGGCGGAGGAAAACTACTACGTAAGCGTAGACACAGGTGGCACCTTCACCGACGGATACGTGTCGTATCCGGGAGGGTCCACGACGGTCAAGGTTCCGACGACGGACCACGACCTCACGGTGTGTTTCCGCAACTGTATCGACAAGGCAGCGGACAAACTGGAAAAACCAACCGAGGAGTTTCTCGTCGACACCGACGTCATCCGGTTTTCGACGACGATCGGGACGAACACGATCATCGAGCGGTCCGGGCCGAAGATCGGACTCATCGTGACCGGCGGCAACGAGGACGACCTGTTTCGCGCGGAGGACGGCGACGGAGAGTTGATCGCAAGCGACGACCTCGTAGTCGGCGTCGAGGAGCGGACCAGCGCCAACGGAGAGGTTATCGAACCCGTCAACGCCGACGAGGTACAGTCGGCGGCGAAGACGCTGATGAACCGGGGGGCGAAGCTCCTGCTCATCAGCTTTGCCAACTCGTACCACGACGAGACCAACGAGGAGCGGGCCCGGACCGTCATCGAGACGGAGTACCCACCCCACTATCTCGGCCCCAACCAGGTCCTCACCGCAAACGAGGTCAGTAGCCGACCGGGCTACCGGACCCGGACCTACACCGCGCTCGTCAACGCGTACGTCCACCGTCCGATGGCCCGATCGTTGTACAAGGCGGAAGACGACGCCCGCAACAGCGGCTACTCGAACCCGCTTCTCATCGGCCAGTCGACCGGCGGCGTCGCCGGCGTCTCGAAGACCGTCGCGTTGCACACCTACAACTCCGGCCCCGTCGCCGGCGTTCTCGGGGCGGACGCGTTCCGGAAACTGTACGACCTCGACTCGGTGATGAGCGCCGATATGGGCGGGACGAGTATCGACCTGGGAACGATCGTCGATGGCGAACTCGACCGGAACCTCCTCCCGGAGGTCGCCGGACTACCGGTCCACGTTCCGATGATCGACGTCCACACCGCCGGGGCAGGCGGCGGGAGTATCGCATCGGTCCGCGACGGGGAACTCTCCGTGGGACCGGAAAGTGCCGGTGCGGAGCCGGGACCGGCCTGCTACGACCTGGGCGGGTTCGATCCGACCACGACCGACGCGGACGTCGCCCTGGGATACATCGACCCGGACTACTTCCTCGGCGGCGATCAGCAACTGAACGCCGAACGGGCCGAGGAGGCGATCGAGCGCCAGGTCGCCGACGCGCTCGACGTCTCGGTTGCGGAAGCCGCGTTGCAGATCCGAGAGCGCGTCGACCAGAACATCGCCGACAGCATCGAATCACAGCTCGCCGAACGCGGCGAGGACCCGGAAGACGTCACGCTGATCGCCTACGGCGGCGCCGGTCCGACTCACTGCTGTACGTTCGCCGAAAAGGCCGGCCTGAGTCGCGTCATAACCGCGCCTGCGGCCGCGGAGTTCAGCGCCTTCGGCGGCGCCACGCTCGATGTGGAGCACCGCTACTCGGAGGCGTTCGGGGAAACGATCACCGGCGACGCGCCGTCGATCGACACTCGCGCGTTCGACCGGACCGTCGAACAACTGGAGGCGGAGGCTATTCAGGACATGGCCGGCGAGGGGTTCGACGAGGAGGACGTCCAGCTTCAGACGTCGATCCTCGCCCGCAGGGGTTCGGAGGTCAGGGAGGTCACGCTCCCCTCCCGGCTTCGGGGGACAGACGACCTCGATCCGGTGATCGAGGCCTTCGACGCGGATGCCGAAGAGGAGATCGATCTCGACACGGTGGTCCTCACAGCCGTCGGGCCCGTCGCCACCGAGACGCTGGAACCGCAGGCCTTGGAGGGTGAAGATCCGAGCGACGCCCGCAAGGGCTCCCGTGAGGCCTACTGGCCGGTCGACGGCTGGGAGGAGACGGGCGTGTATCAGCGGGAGGATCTCCGGCCCGGCAACGTCGTCGAGGGACGGGCGCTGATCGAGGCGACCGACACGACCTACGTCGTTCCCTCGGCGTGGACGTACCGAATCGACGAGTACGGAAACGGAATCATCGAACGATGAGTTTCGGATCGCCGCCGGCCGTCGAGTACTTCGAGGGGTTCTCGGAGAGCCGTCCGTTCGTGCCGCTCGTCGACACGCTGGCGGCGGAGATCAATCAGATCCCCCACGAGGAGTTCCACCGCAACGCAACCCACTCGGCGAACAGCCGAAAGCGCGCCCAGCGGCTCTTCGAGCACGACGCGGTCGTGACCACGCTCGATCGGACGCTGCTGTGTGACGTCCTCGACGCCGCCGTCGAGTGGAGCGACGATGCAGACCGGTTCGTCGTCGAGTCCGTCTCGGGCGCGACGGACCTGAACGCACCGTCCGACGTGACGGCCGCGGGGCGCGTCCCGGTCGCACTCGAAGTGACCGAACGGCTCGCTTCGACCCTCGACGACTGTGCGGTCGTCGGCGGGATTCCGGGACCGGTGGCGACGTTCAACGAACTGCTCGGCGACGCGAAAATCGACGCGAACCGGGGAGCAAACGAGCTGATCCGGGAGGTCTTCGGCGACCTGGCGCGGGCGTACGGCCGTGCCGGGGTCGACGCGTTTCTGGTTACCGAGTTCGCAAGTGGCGCCCAGTCACCGTCTGCGGTCATCGAGGCGGACGTGGCGGCCCTGGAGATGCTCGGGAACATCGCGGAGTTCTTCGGGGTCCCTGTGGCGTTCGTCCCCGAAGGTTTCGACGTCGACGTCGCCGCCGAGATCGTCGAAGAAACTGCCGTCGACGGCGTGTTCGTCGACAGCACGGATCCGGCGTCTGTGGCCGACCGCTTCCCCGACGTCCGCGTCGGGGGCGGGATCACGCCCGAACTCCTGGCCGAGTCGACCGACGAGATCGAATCGGCGATCGAGTCGCGGTTCGCGGGCGCGCCGACGTCGGTGTTCCCGGCGAGCGGCACGGAGATCCCGGCAGCGATCCATCCGACAAAACTCCAAGCCGTCGCTCGGGCGGTGGAGGCGACGCTATGAGCCGTCTCGACGACGCTGTGAGCCGTCTCGAAACAGAGAATATGATACGAAGGAACGAACCAAACGACACGACTACGCGAATCGGACGCGGGGAATCGAACGGATCGGCCGAACCGAACGGCACGGCCACATCGAACGTACTGAGCGAACCGACCGAACCGAGCGAACCAGTTGAAAAACGGGGTGCGAACAGATGAGCACGACGAAACAGATCACCGAATACCTGGAGATCGATCTCGACGACCGGACCTGGGTCTGCACGGAGTGTGCAGAGACCATCGGTCCGGCAGCGGAGAACTACAAGCGGGGGTGTCTGGTCCGGGAACGCCACCCCCACGAGGTCCACCGGCCGCTGATCGAGGACGCGGAGTACTCCTTTGCGCCGGACCCCGAATGGGTGCGGATCGTCGAGTTCTACTGTCCCGGCTGCGGGACGATGATCGAAAACGAGTATCTCCCGCCGGGACACCCGATCACACACGACACCGAACTGGACATCGAGACGCTAATCGAACGTCACGGGGAGTCACAATGACGACGCGGATCAACATCGACGCGGGCGGAACGTTCACCGACTGTTTCACGGTCCACGACGGCGAGGCTGTCTCCGCGAAGACGCCGACGACCGAACACGACATGTCGGAGTGTTTCTTCCAGGGGATCCGCAAATGCGCGGGGCAACTCGACGTCGACCTCGCTGATCTCATCTCGGACGTGGACTCGATCCGGTACTCCACGACCACCGCGATGAACCGCCTGATCGAGCGGAAGGGTCCCAAACTCGGGCTGCTCACCACGGCAGGGGTCCAAGACTACCCGCAGATCGGCCGCGGGCCGCGCTGGGCGGACGGCCTCACCGACAGCGAGCAACGCAACATCTCCGACGCGAAGAAACCGGAGTATCTCGTCCCCGACTCCCGAACCAAGGGGATCCGCGAACGCGTCGACAGCGAGGGCAACGTCCTGCGCCCGCTCGACGAAGCGCACGCCCGCGAACAGATCCGCGACCTCGTCGACCGCGGCGCGCGGGCGATCGTCGTCAACCTGCTGTGGTCCTACGAGTACCCCGAGCACGAACAGCGGATCCGGGAACTCGTCCGCGAGGAGTACCCCCCGTCGTATCTGGGAAGTATTCCGGTGTTCCTCTCCTCGGAGGTGATGCCGACGAAACAGGAGTACGAGCGGACGAACACGACGCTTCTGGACGCCTACCTCTCGGAGCTGATGCAGGAACACATCGCCGACATCAAAGAGCGGCTGGAGGCGTTCGGCTACGAGGGCGACGTCCAGATGTTGCACAACACCGGCGGGATGGCCGAATCCTACAAAACCACCGCCGTCGAGACGTTCAACGGCGGCCCCGTCGCGGGACTCAAAGGCGGCGAGTACCTCTGTGACCTCCTCGGCTACGAGAAGGCCGTCGTGACGGATATGGGTGGCACCAGTTTCGACATCGGCATTCTCACCGGCGGCGGCGTCCAGTCCTACGAGTTCGAACCGATCATCGACCGGTGGCGGGTCTCGGGGACGATGATCGAGTCGAAGTCGATCGGCGCAGGCGGCGGCTCGATCGCGTCGGTCAACGACGAACTCGGCGGCCGGCTTGAGGTCGGTCCCGAAAGCGCGGGGGCGGATCCCGGCCCCGCCTGTTACAACCGCGGGGGTACGAAGCCGACAGTCACCGACGCCGACGTCGTGCTCGGCTTCATCGATCCCGAGAAGTTCTACGCCGGGAACCAGCGGCTCGCCGTCGAACGGGCCGAAGACGCGATCGAAACGCACGTCGCCGACCCCGCGGGGATGTCGGTCACCGAGGCCGCACGGAACATTCGCCGGATCGCCGACGGCAATATGGGGAACACGGTCCGCAAGGAGACGATGCTCCGCGGTCACGACCCACGGGAGTTCATCCTGTATAGCTTCGGCGGCGCGGGGCCGCTGCACGCGGCGTCGTTCTCGTCGTACCTCGACATCGACACGGTGGTCACGACGCCGTACTCGCCGGTGTTCTGCGCGATGGGCTCGGCGACGATGGACACGCTGCACATCTACGAGCAGTCCCGGTCGATGTTCCTGCGGGAGTCCGGCGGGGAGCCCAGTTACGAGATCGACTACGACGTGTTCAACGGCGTCGTCGACGACCTGAAAGCGAAGGGGCGACGAGACATCGAAAGCGAGGGCTACGACCCCGACGACATCACCTACGAACTCGAACTCGATATGCGGTTCGGTGGGCAGATCCACGTCGCGCGGGTCGGATCGCCGCGACTCGAGGTCCACGACGAGTCCGACGTCGAGGCGATCTGTGACCACTTCATCGACCAGTACACCGAGCGGTTCTCCTCGTACTCGGTGACGCCCGAACACGGGATCACGGTGGAGAACTTCGCGCTGAAGGCGCGCGTCGACAGTGAGGACATCGATCTCCCGACCGAACCGGTGGGAGAGTCTGTCCCGGATCCCGCCCGAGACGGGGAGCGCGACATCCTGTGGGCCGACGCCGACGAGTACCGTTCGACCCCCGTCTTCGAGTACGACGAGATGCGTCCGGGGATGACGGTCGAGGGGCCCGCGGTCGTCGACGCCGACTACACCACGACCGCCGTTCCCGACGGGTGGACCTACCACCTCGATACGTACCGCAACGGCATCCTCGAACAGACGAGCGACGGAACTACCGACCAACAACCAGGAGGCACCCAATGACTGTCAACCGCGACCAACTGATCGACTGGCTCGACCTCGAAGAGCCCTCGGCGGAGGAACTGGCCTGTATGGACGAACTCGACCACGGGGACTACGAGATCTACTCCGAACGCCTGCGATTGATCCTCGATGAGGGGATCGACGTGTTCGTGCGCTCGGGGGTCTCGCAGTTCATCGCCGCCCGCGACCTGGCGGTCGCCATCTACACGCCGGAGGGCGACCTCATCGACTCGGCGGCGGGCGCGTACCTCCACGTCGTCACCGGGATCCCGCCGCTGAAGTACGTCATCAACAACTTCGCCGACGACGAGACCGTCGGCGTCGAGCCCGGCGACGTCTTCTACGCGAACGACGCGCTCTACGGCGGCATCCACAACCCCGACCAGATTGCGTTTATGCCGGTCTTCCACGAGGGCGAAATTATGGCGTGGGTCTCGGCGGCGGTCCACACCACCGAGACCGGCGCGATCGAACCCGGTGGAATGCCGATCTCCGCGCGGACGCGGCACGACGAGGGGATGAAACTCTCCCCGATCAAGATCGGCGAGAACTACCAGCTCAAGAGCGATATGGTCGAGATGCAGAAGAACTTCATCTCGCGGGCCCCGCGGATGCACGAGATCGACCTCCGTGCCCGCCTGACGACGTGCGATCGCGTCAGACGCCGGGTGAAGGAACTCATCATCGAGAAGAAGGGGCCTGACTTCTTCAGGGGCCTCATCCGCCGCAACATCGAGGAATCCCGCGAGGGCGCCAAAAAGCGAGTCGAGTCGTGGAACGACGGCACGTTCCGGACCGTCCACTTCGCCGACTCCGTCGGCTACGAGGACGGGCTCTGGCGTCTCAAGGCGACGATGGAGAAGGAGGGGCCGGAGATCCTCATCGACTACGCCGGGACGTCGCCAGAGAACGACGGGTCGTTCAACTCCCAGCCGGTGGCCTCGATCGCGCACACGGCGAACTACCTCTTCAGCGTCCCGTTCCACGACCTGCCGAAGAGCAACGGCACCTACGACCTGATCGACTTCGACATCCCGAAGGGGTCGATCCTCTATCCGGACGCCGAGGCGGCCACCGTGCAGGCCGTGATGGTCAACCAGGTGGTGATGGACTCGACCACCACGCTGTTCTCGCGGTCGATGTACGACGACGAAACTGAAAACGAGCACGTGACGGCGCCGATGGCCAACACCGGCGCGGGCTATGCGTTCGGCGCGGTCAGCCAGCACGGCGAACCGGTCGCCGACCTGATGTCGCACGCGCTCAACACCGACGGGACCGGCGGGCAGGCCCGTCGGGACGGCGAGGACGAGGCCATCTTCCCGTGGTGTCCGTTCGGGCACGCCTCGAATATGGAGTTCGTCGAGAACGAGTACCCGTTCACGCACCAGTACTTCCGCCACGGAACCGACTCCTGTGGGCACGGCAAGCATCGCGGCGGGATCGGGATGCAGTTAGCGTATATGCAGCACCACGTCCCGGCGGTCGAGTGGCTGTCGATCTGTCACAACTCCAAGCTCGTGACCGGGCAGGGACTGTTCGGGGGGTACCCCCCGCGAACGATCCCCGGGGTCACGATCACCGACTCCGATCTGAAAGAGCGGATGGCAAACGGCGAGTACGTCCCCGACGACCTCATCGAGCTGCTCACCGAGCAGCCGCTCGACGCGGACTACAACATCACGAGCCACGTCCGCGAGTCCCAGCCCTACGAGAACGGCGACCTGTTCGTCGGCCATTCCGGCGGCGGATGCGGCTACGGCGACGCGCTCGAACGCGATCCCGAAGCCGTGATGGCGGACATCGAGGCCGACCGCGTCTCCCACTGGGCGGCCGAGAACATCTACGAGATCGAGTACGACGAGGAATCGCTGACCGTCGACGAGGAAGCGACGGCGGAGCGTCGCGACCAGTACCGAAAGCGTCGGCTCGAAGAGGCGGTGCCGTTCGACGAGTTCGAAGAAGAGTGGTCGGAGAAGCAGCCGCCCGAGGAGATCCTGCAGCATTACGGGAGCTGGCCCGACGCGGCGAAGGAAGGCCCCGTGATGCGGATGTGACGATCGGGGGGTATCAGTTATGAGTGAGACACACGATCCGATCGAAACGGCGCCCTGGGACGAGGTCGTCGACCGCCACGAGTCGCTACTGAGTGAGCAACTCGCGTACCTAGCGGAGAACTCCGAGTACTACAGCTCGAAATTCGACGAGTGGGATATCGATCCGACCACGATCGACACACTCGCCGAATTTCGCGAGGTCCCCTTCACGACGAAGGAAGACGAGCGCCGGAACCAGGCGAACCCCTCGCCGGAGCGGCCGCTCGGAAGCCACCAGGCTGTGCCGACCGAGGAGCTGAACCGGACGATCTCCTCGTCCGGGACGACCGGCAAGCCGACGTACTTCGGACTCACGGCAGGGGACCGCGAACACTGGAACACAGTGATCGAGCGCTGTTTCTACGCCACGGGTATCCGTCCCGAGGAGACGGTGATCTTCGGCGTCGGACAGACGATGGTGCCGGGAGGAACGCCCTACTTCGAGGCGATGACAGAACTCGGCGCGAACGTGGTGCCCGCCGGCGGCGGCACCACGGAACGGCTGCTGTCCGCGATACAGGACTTGAACGCACCGGTGCTTTTCACGACGACCTCCCATCTCCGCTATCTCACGGAGCGCGCACCGGAAATTCTGGATCACGGCGTCGACGAGCTGCCCGCGGTCAAACTGATCGGCGGAGGGGGCCCCGGGATTGCAACCCCGGAGATCCGCCAGACCCTCTACGATGAGTGGGACGCGACCCTGGTCCGCGAGCTGATGGGTCTCGGCGACGTCATCGGCTGTATGTGGGCCGAGTGCGAGGCCGAAGACGGGATGCACTACTGCGCACAGGGCCACGCCCACGTGGAACTGATCGACCCCGACACGGGCGGGGTCATTCCGTTCGAGGAGGGTACCGAGGGAGAACTCGTCTACACGCCGCTCGGCCGCGAGGCGACGCCGTTGCTCCGGTACCGTTCGGGAGATTACGTCCGCGTGACCGGGACGACCTGCTCCTGCGGGCGGACCTCGCCCCGGATGCAGTGTATCGGCCGCGTCGACGAGATGCTCATCTACAAGGGAATGAACGTGTTTCCGTCAGCGATCCGCGACGTCGTCGCCGAAGTCGAGGGAGCGCTCCCCTACGCTCGCGTGAAAGTCCCCTCGACGGACACTGTGCACTTCGAGTCGCCGATACCGGTCGACGTCGTCTTGGATCCGGCGTCGGATCGCGATCCAAGCGACGTTGCCGACGATGCGGCCGGCCGCATCCGCTCGCGGCTGAAAGTTCGGATCGACCCGAATCCGGTTCCGAAGTCGGCGATCGAACTCTCCGAGTACAAAACATCCCTCCTGGAGGTGACAGCCGAGTCGTAATCTCCGGCTGCCATCCACTCGCTCGGGGATAGCAATCAGCCATCGACCGGGCATCCAGATCAGCATCGTGGTTTACGGGCTCGTCGAATGGTCGCGTTAACTTTGGCGTGAGTTGTGCCGGACGGGGAAGGCCTGGAGCCACGATTCTGCTGTCGACGGATCGATATGGCTGAAACTATTCGTAAACGAAAAATTTCGTTGTTCTATTTCTAAAAATATATGTCCGATGGCGTTCCGATCCCCGTGTGATACCATCTAGAATCAGTATCCATCTCCGTCGAGGACGTTCACCAAGAATCGGCGTCAGCAACGGTAAATTCGACGTTATACCGTTTCTATCGTCGATAGAGCTCTGTCAAAAACGATCGCGCCGTCTGGTTTGTTGTCGTCGAAAACAGACTGAACTGCAATATTTCGTGCGTTTCAGGATCAACAGCACGCACAGCCAGTAGTCGTCGCCGTTGACGCGGATCACTTTTCGTCAACTGCGAGTTGTTCCGCAGTTACCGCCGAAACGGGCTGTATACCGGCGGTGTGCACCCAGATAGGAATAGCGAGGTGACCGCGGTCGACTTTTAAATAATCGAAAAACTGACTTGAATATTGATGTGATATATTTGCTAGATGATACCGGATACCTACTCGCCAATTCGAAAGTCCGATCGCGCTCCACAAACGACAAGCCAAACTACTCGATAGAACCACTAAGGCGCTTGATATCGGGCATAGACGCGCTGAACTCGAACGCATCATCCGCTAACGTAACCCGATCCTCCGGCCGCGGCCGACACCTTTGATGCGGAGCAGCGTCACGACTACACTAGATGCGAGAGTCGCCGCTCCTCGATCCTCGAATCTTCTCGCTTGCGATCGCGCGGATGGTCAGCGCGCTCGCGAACTCGTTTCTGGTCGTCGTCCTCCCGCTGTATATCGGGAGCCAGGCAGTACGACTCCCGGCTCTCACCGGATCGGCGGTCTCCGTGCTCGGCGTTCGGATCGCGGTCAGCGTGGAACTGTTGATCGCGATTGTGCTGTCGCTGTTCGGCTTTCTCAACAGCCTGAGCCAGCCCCTGACTGGGTCGCTATCAGATCGGACCGGCCGGCGGAAACCGTTCCTCCTCTTCGGGTTGGCCCTCGTCGCGAGCGGTAGTGCGGGGTATCTGATCTTCACCGACTACCTGCTCGTCCTCGCGATGCGCGGACTACAGGGCATCGGCGCGGCGTTTTCGATCCCGATCTCCGTCGCCCTCGTGAACGAACTATCCGATCCGGAGGAACGCGGCAACAACTTCGGCCTGTTCAACACCTTCCGGCTGCTGGGCTTCGGCGTCGGCCCGCTCGTCGCCGGGGTCGTCGTCGCCGGCGGTCCGTACGTGCTCACCGGACGGTCGATCTCCGGATTCGACGCCGCGTTCCTCGTCGCGGTCGTCGGCGCCGCAGTGAGTTTCGCGCTCATCACGCTTTTGATCAGCGATCCCGAGCGGGCCGAGGAGACCGCCGGCGAGGATATCTCCATCCGCGTTCGCGGCGAACACGGCGGCTTGGACCCGGTGTTCGCGCTCGGCGTCGCAACGATCGTGATGGCGCTATCGATCGCCATCTACGCGCCGCTCGCGAACGTCATCAACGAACGGCTCAACCAGGGGAGTTTCCTGTATTCGATCCAGTTCGGCGCGACGGTGCTCGCGAACGTGCTGTTTCAGTTGCCCCTGGGGCGCCTGAGCGACACCTACGGGCGTCGACCGTTCCTGATCGGCGGATTCATCCTGTTGCTGCCGACGACGCTGGCACAGGGGCTCGTCACCTCGTCGACGGGGATGATCGTCGCCCGCTTCCTGCAGGGTGTCGCTGTCGCCGCGGTGTTCGCTCCGTCGCTGGCACTGGCCGGCGACCTGGCACGCGAGGGTGCGTCGGGATCGACATTGTCGTTGCTGACGATGGGGTTCGGCCTCGGAATCGCGGTCGGCACCCTGCTTTCGGGCGTATTGGTGAGTTTCGGGTTCGTGGTTCCATTCATCGTCGCGACCGCCGGCGGGGCGATCGGACTCGTGTTGGTAATCACGCAGGTGGTCGAACCGGACTCCGACGAGACGGTCGCCGCTCCCGCCGGGGATTGAACTGCTTCCGTTTCGATGAATCGAGCGTGTGGGGCACTATAGCAGGGTTTGCAACTGATTACTCAACCGGTCGCACGCTGTCGTGCGATCGTGTGAGCGAAGACTTGCAAACGCTGCTATAGGTTATCCGATCGTGAGCACCTTGTCGGCGGACTCGACGATTTCGAGGCACTCTTCCATCGTTCCGCGGGGTCTCAGACCGTCCGCTTCGAGGTCCCGAGAGTCGAGACACGTCCCGCAAGCGGAGAGCTGACCGCCGTTCTGCCCGTATTTGAGCATTACACCGTGCGGGTTGAATTTCGGATGGTCGAGGTCCGGCGCCTCGACGCCGTCGCCGAGGAGGAACACCTCCACCGTGTGCTCGGCGTCGAGCGCGGTGTTCGCCAGCCGAAACGCGTTCCAGACCCGTTCGGGATCGTTGGTTTCGAGGATGATTCCGAGGTCCATACGCGACTGTTCGAGAGCCGCACCTTGAACGCACAGTCCGGTTCTCCGACACGAGAAATCACAGTGACAGTTAAGCCAAGGTGCTCCCGATACCGAATGAGTCGGCAGGAGGGTCGCCTATGATCGACGTTCAAAACTTCGTTCGCTTCTGTGAGAGCGAGTTCGGCACGGCCGTGATGGAGCGTGAGGCCGCGTACATCGAGCAGTACCTCGCTCCGGAGGACCGGGTCCTCGACGTCGGTTGCGGGATCGGGGCGCTCGAAGAACGACTCCCGAAGTACGAAATTGTCGGCCTCGATCGCTCGCAGGCGATGATTCGGACTGCGTGGGAACGCGTCTCGGCGCCGTTCGTCCTCGGAGATGCGACCGCACTTCCCGTCGCGACCGGCGCCGTCGACGCGTTCGTCTCCGTTGCGACGCTCGAATTCATCCCCGATATCGACGCAGTGCTCGCTGAGGCCGTTCGGATCCTCGATACCGACGGGACCTTCGTTGCGCTGATCTTGAACACCCGTTCCGAGTACGTCCGCTCGGGCCTCCGACGGGAGGGTTCCTACTTTCAGCGGCTGCACCACCGAGATACCGACGCGTTGACGGACACGATATTCGAGTACATCGACGGTGACAGCGAATATTTCCTGGGCGTCGCAGATCGGACTGTCATCGAGAGTAAGGATCCGACGACTGCCGCCATCGTCCCGGTTGTCGGAACACCAGCGAGGTGACCACAATCTCCTTTGGGGGATTCCCCGAACACCCTCCGTATGACCGACTCGCCGAACCCTGATCGACCCCCGCTCCTGGAGGCGAAAGCGTTCGACGAATCCTCCGTGTTCACGCCCGAATCGCTGCTGGAAAACGCACGCCGCCAGAAGGACCTCCCCAAGCGATCGGTCCCGGATATCTGTGTTCTCGACCCCGACGGCGACGTCGTCCGTCAACTCGCTGCCTCGGGCGATGCGTCGAAGGACCCGACCTGGCCAGGCTACCACACGGATCTGTATCGGTTCGAGCGCAACGGCGAGGAGTTCGGGATCATCGGCTGTGCCGTCGGGGCCTCCTTCGCCGTGCTCGTCGCAGAGCAACTGTTTGCTGCCGGCTGCCAGTTTCTCGTTAGTATCACCTCCTCGGGCCAGATCGTCCCGAAAGACGACCCCCCGTATTTCGTGCTCATCGAGCGAGCGCTCCGCGACGAGGGAACGAGCCACCACTACCGCGCCAGCGGGCGCTACGCGACCATCGACACCGAACTCGGGGCGAGGGTCGAGGAGGCCTGCGAAGCTGTCGCCCGACCGGTGTACCCCGGAGCAACGTGGACGACAGATGCGCCCTTCAGGGAAACGGAGACCGCGATCGAGCGCGCCCGATCGGAGGGTATCCTCGCCGTCGAGATGGAGGCGTCGGCCCTCTATACGTTCGCGGCGGTCCGCGACCGGCCGGTCGTGTGTTTCGCGTACGTGACGAACCAGATGGGACAGACCGAGACGGACTTCGAGAAAGGCGATTCCGAGGGGAGCCGAGACGCGCTCGCGGTGGTCGACGCGGCCGCGACTGCCTTTCGGTCCGAGGAGTGAACTCGCGAGCTGGATTCCAGGACAACGGGCGAACGGCAAGGACGCGAGACGAAGGAACTCGAGGGCGCCGAACTTGAGGGCGCCGAATTCGATGGGTGATTGGGAACCGTTATCGGGACAGGTCGCCGGCAACCGCCACAGCGCGGTCGGTGGATCCTTCGACGACGACAGCCGTCGTCACACCGTCGTCGGTCCAGGCGGCGATCGCGCGGTCCTCGGCAGTCGTCACGGTGACCGTCTGCCCGTCGATCGTCGTGGTGGATGCGTTCTCCGACACGCGATCGAACCGGTCTGTGGCGGTGGTCGAGACGATGCTGACGTTGCCGTCATCGGTGACGTAGCGTTGGCCGACGATCGTCTCGTTCTGCCGGACAGTGACGCTGGCCTCCGCGAACGTTCCGTCCAGGCGGGGCAGCGTGAGATCAGTCGCCTGCTGGGCGGCCGCGAAGTCGTCGTACTGATCGTGTGTCGTCAGCGCGATCCGATTGTTCGGCGGTTCGAACGTACTCTCGTGGATCGAGACGTTGAATTCGGTCGATTGGACGGCGACAACAGTCCGGTTCGTTCCGTCGGTGGCGACCGCACGCACGACTCGGTAGTCGTCCTGGGCGACCCAAAGCGAGGTGGTAGCGTCCACCTCAGGGTGGGTGAGTTCGACCTCGTAGGTACTGATCCCGTCGACCGTCGGCGTCCCGACGAGCGTCGCCGACACGTTCGATCCGTTGAACTCCGGCGCTCCCTCGTGTGGGAGTTGTGCGTCGGATTCGTCCGGCACCACGGCCTCGCCGGTCGCAGGCGAGGAGAGGTCGGGAGCAGCGCCGGCTTCCACCGCCTCAACGGGCCACGCGGCCGAGTGGTTCGGACCGACGGCCCAGACAACCGACCCGTTCGAGCCCATCCGGTACGTCGTGCCGTCGTGGGTGACGATCGTTCGAGACCTGTTGTCGGCGGCGGCAGCGACTTCGACAGTCGCCGTCGTCGACGTGGTTTCGTTTTCGACTGTGACGCGCGCGGTGCTCGTCGCGGTCTCGGCTGACTCGTACCGCTGCTCGACGCGATCGAGGACCTCGTCGCCGGACGGTTGCTGAAGCGGCCCGAGCGCGCCCGTGACGGCTGCCGATCCCGCGAGAACGACCGCGAGTACCACCACGAGAACGCCCAGCAGGCCGCGACGTCCACCCAATCTCGGTAACATAACAGTCGATTAGGACTGGACAGTAAAGTGTGTTCTTGCTCTCCCACGCCCGCTGGCGGAAAACGCTCATACCCGTCGCCCCCCAAACGCGATCGAATGGCGCAGGCAGACACCGATGACGTGGTTACGCTGTCGAACGTGCGGAAGACCTATCGGCTCGGCGGCATCGTCGAAGCGCTGGCCGACGTGTCGCTGTCGTTGCCGAGAGGATCCTATACGGCGGTGATGGGCCCGAGCGGATCGGGGAAGAGCACGCTGTTGAATCTCGTGGGGGGCCTGGATACCCCAACGGAGGGCCAGGTCACCGTGGCGGGACAGGACCTCGCGGCAGCCAGCGAGACGGAGCGGGCGGCAGTTCGGGGCACGCAAGTCGGGTTCATCTTCCAGACGTTCAATCTGATGCCGCGGCTCACGGCGCTCGAGAACGTGACGATGCCGCTGGTGTTCGACGGCTGGGAGCGACCCCGCCGCCGTGAGCGCGCTCGAGCGCTGCTCTCGGACGTCGGATTGGGCGACCGACTCGACCACAAGCCGACGGAACTCAGCGGCGGACAACGGCAGCGGGTCGCCATCGCCCGCGCGCTGGCGCCGGACCCGGAGCTACTGCTTGCCGACGAGCCGACCGGCAACGTCGACACCGAGACTGGTGACCGAATTATGCGCCTGCTCGACGAGCTCCATACTGCCGGGAACACGATCCTGCTCGTGACGCACGAGCGACGGATAGCAGAGCGTGCAGAACGCATCGTCCACGTTCGGGACGGCAGTATCGAACGGACCGAGGAGCTGACCGACTGATGGATCCGCGTGAATCGTTCACGATCGCGGCCCGATCGATCCGATCACACAAACTGCGCTCGACGCTCACGGTGATCGGTGTCGTCATCGGGATCGCGTCGGTGGTCACCTTCGCGACGTTCGGGGCCAGCGTCGAGTCCGAGATCGTCGGGAGCATCGCCGATTCCGGGGCGAACAATATCTACGTGCTCGGACAGCCGGCCGACGAGGAGGGGTTCGAGCAGGCGCTCCAGCCCCTCTTCACCGAACACGATATCGACCGGCTGTCGGAGTTGGAGGGAGTCGAGGCCGTCATTCCGCGGGGGTCGATCCCGGCCAATTCGGTGAGTCACGGCGGCGATACGGTCTCGATCCAGCAGCTCACGGCGACGACACCGGCCGCCCTGACGAACGAAACGCTCGTCGCGGGACGGAGCTTCCACAGCGGCACAGACGAGGTGGTCCTCAATCGCGTCGCTGCGGAGACGACCTTCGAGGAAAACATCACAGCTGGTGACGAAATAACCGTTCGCCGGACCGGCGAGACGGTGAACCTGACGGTCGTTGGGGTCGTCAACGGGACCGCGGGCGAACTGCCCGTCGGCAACTTCGGCCCCCAGCCGCAGTTCTACGTGCCCGCGGACCCACATTATCAGGCCGTCGTCGAAAGCCCCGCCACGAACGCCAGACAGCGAGCGTATCCGCAGGTCACGGTCATCTCTGAGCCGGCCGAAACGCTGGCCGTCACCGAAGCGATCGAAACGTATCTGGCGGACGAATCTGACGCGCGGCAGCTTGCCCCCGCGGGCGTCGATCTGGTGGCGCGCACCAGCGGGGACTTCGCCGAGGAGATCAGCGACGTGATCGACCAGATCACCCGGTTCGTCACCGGGATCGCGGTGATCGCCCTGGTCGTCGGCGCGATCGGCATCGCCAACATTATGCTGGTCAGCGTCACCGAACGGACCCGCGAAATCGGGATTATGAAGGCCGTCGGGGCGCGGAACCGCGACGTGATGGAACTGTTTCTTCTCGAAGCGACGTTGCTGGGAGCCGGGGGCGCGCTGCTCGGACTCCCGCTGGGGCTCGTCGTCGGCTGGGCTGCGACCCGCTACGCCGAGGTCGGGTTCGCGTTCGCGCCGTACTGGACGGCGCTGGCCGTGCTCGTGGGAGTGCTCGTAGGCGTTGTCGCCGGGCTCTATCCCGCCTGGCGGGCGGCGCACGTCGACCCGATCGACGCTCTGCGGTACGAGTGATCATCGGGGAAGTTCCCCTACAGTGAATTCAGCGTACGGCCCGAGGGAGGTCAGATGACGTCGTCTGGCGCGTGTTCGTCTGCCATCCGCGTGGCTTCGGCGGCATACCGCTCCCGGAGTTCCGGTTCGTCGACCGGCCCCAGGTTGTCCGGGTCGGCGTCGACGGCGGCGGTCGTATCGCGAACGTCGGTAAAGGACGTCAGCGCCCGCTCCTTCCGGAAGTACTGCTCACCGTCGGTGGTGGCGTAGGTGAGGATGATGAGGTTCTGTTCGTCGTCGGAGTACGTTCGCTCGACCAGCCAGACGCGGACGGCGTCCGCTGAATTCTGTTTCATACTGGTCTCTTCGTCGGTGAACCGGAAGTGTGTGGTGGTGAGATAGCCGCTGACGACCCGCTTGTCGAGTCAGCACTTTGGGAGCTTTCGGGAAAGCTGCAAAATGCATCCGCCGGAGGCCACCACAAAGCGCTTACAGGACCGATCGAATTCTTCGGTACGCAGATGGTCCCTCCGTTCCTCACTACGAAGCCCCTCCAGGCGTGCAAGCTCCTCGGCGTGGTCACTACCGCCGCCGTCCTGTTCGGAATCGTCTTCGAGATTGTTCCGACCGAGAGCATCACAGTGCTGTTTTTCGTGCCGGTCGTCGCATTCGTGTTCGCGGTGGTGATCACCGCCGAGACAGTACTCGCTGGCTATCATGTCGTGCAAAATGGAACGTCGTTTGCGGAACGATTCTCAAGAGATCCGCTGTACGGCGTGGTTCGCATAGGGGAGTTCCTCTTTGCACTTCTGGCCGTCGGCGCGGTCGGTGTTATTCTCGTGTTGCTCCCCGACGGCCCAATGGCGGGACCGGGAGCGCTCGGCCTCTTCTACATACTCGTCGGTCTCAGCCTGCTGATTCTTTTCGGAAGCCTCGTTCGGTCGATCACCGAATACGTTCGACTCCGGCGAGGTAAGTCGACCTGAAAATCACCGAACAGGTTCGACTCCGGCGAGGTGAGTCGACCTGATAAATAGGAGCGAGGTCCGAGCGTTCACCTACGACGGTCACGTCAGAGACGTCGGTGATTCGCGCCGCTGTCGGTAGAGCAAATCCCTGTCGGACCGAGCGACGGGTATGGACGTCGCGTACATCTTTGCGACCGCCGGCCAGACCATCGACTACGTGCTCGGAGAGATGATCCTCCCGCAACTGGAGAACGACACCCACGGCGTCGACGTCGCCGGGATGTTCTTCTTCCACGACAACACGTACGCGCTACGGGAGGGCGATCCGCTCGGCGACCGACTCGCCACAGTCGCTGCCGAGCGGGACATCCTGCTGATGCTCTGTGACCAGTGTGCGACGAAGCGTGGACTCGCGGAGTTCGATCACACCGACGACGCGGGCCGCGATCAGTACGAGCCGGTCGGGACCGTCGAGAACGCTACCGTCGGCTGCTTCCCCGACCTCTATGCGGCGCTCGGGGAAGACGGCGTAGATAACGTCATTACCCTATAGGTGCCAGCCAGCTATGCGCCGGGCGCGTAGTCCTCGTGGATGCGATCCATCCGGGCGGCCATCACGAAGTCCGCGTGATGCAGACCGTCGATCTTGTGTGTCCACATTTCGACGACCACCTCACCCCACGCCAGGTGGATGTCGGGGTGGTGCCATTCCGCTTCTGCGAGTTCGCCGATCTCGTAGGTGAACTCCAGGGCGTCCCGGAAATCCTCGAACTCGTAGCTCCCTTCCAGGTGGTGCCCGTCGACGACGTCCCAGACGTCGGTATCGATCTGTTCGTACAGCGACGTCAACTCGTCGCCGGCGAGTGGTTCGTCGTCGCTCGTGCATGCCTCACACTCCTGGTCTGCCAGGGCCTTCTCCGTCATACACGACAGATGGTTTTGGAGTCGGTTGAGTCTTTCCTCCGGACGAGTTGCTCCAGGTAATAAGATATTTATATAAATTTTCTGTATAGTAGATATTGTTGTCTTTTTAGTCTCTGATGACAGTATGGTGGAGTTCGAAAATGAATAGAGCCAAAAAAATCGAGTAATAACGATTAGTATGGGGTGTTTATCCAGATTCTGAGCTCTACTCCCGGTTTCGATTCATATCCCAATTATTATTCACTATCTGTTATATTAGTATTATATTCAAACTTCGAAAACTTCCGCAGAAGCCAGTTGTCAGTCGAATCGGTCCGCACTGAACAATCCGATATCCAGGTCCGATTCCCCGGAAATGGCCAGACTGGCGAGAATCTCTCCGATAGCGCTCGCGTATTTGTACCCGTGTCCGGAGAACCCCGCGCCGACGGTGATGTCCGATCGGTCGGGAAGCGTATCGACGATGAAGTGGTTGTCCGGCGTATTTGTGAACAGACACGTGGCGAGTTGCATCGTCGGGCCCGCGCCCTCGGGGAACGTGTTCTCGGCGTACGACCGGAGGAGGTCTTCGTCGTCCTGATTCGGCGTTCTGTCCATCTCGTCGGGGTCGACAGTGTTCCCGAAGTGGTTGAACTTCCCGAGTTTGAATCCCGGCACGTCGTGTTCGGGGAACCCGTAGTAGTGGTCTGCTTCCGTGCCGTGAACGAAGACCGGGAAGTTATCCGGCGCGAACAGGTCCGGATCAGACGTCCCGAACCACGCGAGTGCCTGCCGGACGGGCACCGCGTACGCCTCAAACTCGGGCAGGAACTCGCTCGTCCACGCGCCTGCAGTGACGACAAGCTTGTCGGCTTCGTACGTGCCCCGTGATGTGGAGACACGGATGTCTCCGTCTGATTGGGTAGTGAAGTCCTCGACAGGTTCACGGGCGCGGATTTCGGCACCCGCTGCGCGTGCCGCCTCGACGTGGGCGATGATACCCTGCTCGGGGACCAGAAACCCGCTCTCCGCTTGGTATACCGCGCGGTGGTTCTCGGGAATCCCGTACCCGGGGAATCGCTCGTTTACTTCGTCACCGGTGAGGATCTCGTGGTCGATATCGTGTTCTTCACAGGACTGTCGGGAGCCCGTAAACACGGTACTATCCGGTGGGCCGGCGTCGATACCGCCCGTGATGTGGAGCAGGTCCCGTCCGGTCTCCGATTCGAGTTCCCGCCAGTTCTCGTAGGCACGTTCGACGAGCGGGAGATACGCGGGATCTTCCGAGGGCGCCCGCCGGATGATTCGCGTGATCCCGTGGGACGAGCCCATCCCGTGCGGGATGTCGTACCGTTCGAGAGCGAGCGTGTCGATGCCCCGGTCCGCCAGGTGATACGCCGCTGCGCTACCCATTCCGCCGACGCCGATCACGATCACATCGTAGTGGTCTGACATAGTGAGAGATATCTACTTCTTCGATTTGGGCTCTTTCTGCTGAGATTTGTACCTGCTGATTCGACGCATCAGTACGGCTTGGTGAAGTACGGCTCCGAGAACAGCCGCAGCGTCTGGCCGAGATCCGCTTCCCGGGCGTTCTCGTAGACGTGGCTGGCCCAGGCGACGTCCTCCATCGGCAGTCCCGGCGCGAACAGGATCGAGGTTCCGTCGGTCGACGCCGTATCGTCTTCACCGACGAGTTCGTGAAGCGCTCTGAGATCCGCGCGATCGATATCGAGTCCCACGCCGTACTCCACCGCTGCGCCGATCGCGTTGAAGATCTGCCAGTCGACCTGGTTGGCGAACTCCAAGGTGTTCTGCGGAATGTCGCAGAAGATCCGGTCCGAGTCGAACGCCGAAAGCGGCATCCGGAGGTCGCCCAGTGGGATCACCAGTGAATCTTCCTCCAACCACGAGGGGTCGATTTTCGGCGGCGGAGACGCGGTCGTGGCGACCACTGTCACGTCGGCGCCAGTCACCGCCTCGGCGGTCGAATCGATCGGCGTGATCTCGGCGTCGACGTCGTCTCGCATCTCGGCTGCGAAGGCTTCAGCCTTCGATCGTTCGGGGTGGACGATTCGGAGTTCCTCAAGCGAGGAAAGCGCCTCGTCCAGCGCGAGTGCCGACGTCTGTCCGATCACGCCAGGACCAATGATCGTCGCGACGCGAGCACGGTCGCCCTGAATCTGCTTCGCGCCGATCCCGGCGACAGCACCGGTCCGCATCGAACTGATCACTTGCCCGTCGGTCAGGAACAGTGGCCGGCCGCTCGCGGGGTCGTTGAGCGTGATCGTGTGCAGCGAGCGGGGCAAGCCGTACTCGTCGGGATTCGTGACGTTCGATCCGTACCACTTGATCCCCATCTTGCGGATGTCGCCGCCGACGTAGGCTGGCATCGCGCTGAACCGCCGGTCGGGACCGCCACCCAGGTCTTCGCCCTCCAGTTCCCCCGGGAAGGTTGTGACGTGGCCGTGCATATGCTGCCCGGCATCACCCATCGCGACCCGGTTGTGGTTGTACAGGTCGAACGCGTATTCGATCGTCTCCACGCAGGGTACCATCGCTGCGGCGCCCGCCTCGACTGCACCCTCCTGTGGTAGGAACGTCAGTTCTAGCGGCTGATTGTCAGGCATCATCAACCGTTCCGTAGCAAAACCATATATTTGTTGGGGTCGCATCCAAAATATGTATGTTCGACTCAGAACCGCCGCACTGAACGACCACGTGTCGAGGATGACGATGTTCGAGGCTGCGAAAGACAGGTGAGAGCAGTTTGGAGCGTAGCAGCCATTACGTTCCGCAAAGATCTCGGTCAGCACTCCGAAGATACGACGCGAAAAAGATCGGTCCCCCGCCCTTGGGAACCCACAAACGGATGCCGTTATCGAACGAGCGAAAGCGACTGATACTGATTACTCTCGTCTCTTCCCGTCGAGCGCCATCCCTGTTGGCGGCGCTCGGCGGGAAACAGTGAGAGTAATCAGTATGAGAGGTCTCGAAAGACCCTGGGCCCAAACCGTTCAGACGAACTCGAACTCGCTGATGCCGGTCGACGATCCGGTTCTGTGGATGCGCTCCGCGAGCGCGATGTCGAGTGCGCCTAGGCCGATCGGGACGAACAGCGTGAAATCGTCGGCAGTGATCTCGCCTTCGTACCCCTCGGTGAGAACCGACCCGATCGTGGTGTCGATGTCGTCCTCCGTCAAAACGCCTCTCTCAACGGCATCGGCGAGACTGCCCCGCTGCAGACACTGCTCTACCTGATCGACGACGATGTGGTCCGTCGCGAGGATGGCATCGTCCGGCAGTTCCCGATACGATCCCAGCGCGATGACGAACGCCGCATCGTCGAGCCACTCGGCCTCGAGAACGGGCGTCTTGGAATCTGTGACAGTAATCACAGCCTCCTGTCCGGCCGCCTCGGCGGGGGAGTCGGTGACGACGATTTCGGCGTCGGTTTCCGGGTTCAGGTCCGCTGCAAACTCGTGTGCAGCGTCCGGGTCGACGTCGTAGACGCGAAACTCGTCGATATCGAGGAGACTATCGATCGTCGACACCTGAAATCCGGCCTGGAATCCCGCGCCGAACACGCCGATCGTCGACGGAGCCTCCGCGGCGAGATGCTCGAGGCCCACGACGGACTGTAAGGCAGTCCGTACACCTGTCACGTACATCCCCTCCATCACCGCGGTGAACGTCCCCGCGTCGAGGTCGAAGAGGAGAATCTGCGAACTGATCGGGACCGCCGCATCGAGATCCCAGGTCGCGACGGCCCACTTCATCCCCGCGACGTCGAGCCAGTCCACGTACGCGGGCATATCGATCGAGAACGCGTTGTGGTGCGGCCATTCCCCGTCGTCCCCCATATGCATCGTGAGTTTCGGCGGATTCAGGACTCGGTCGCGGGCGAGTTCGGTGTACGTCTGTTCGACGGCAGCGAGCGAGTCGGCGAGGTCCAGATGAGTACGGATGTCCTCTTTCGCGTATAGTTTGGTAGCCATTGTCTATCAGTTGGTCGGCGGCATCGCCGGAGTAGCGTTCATTTCGGTCGGGCAGTTCCTTCAGTACGGCAACGGACTTCGGGACGACAGTGTCAGTCGACCGGGTTCACGGATCTGTTCGGTACACCACCTTCTCGTGGGTGTAGAACTCGTAGGCGCGCTGCCCCATCTCTTTCTGTCGTTCCGACGAGGACGCCTTCATCCCGCCGAAGGGCATCTGGATCTGTGATCCGGTCGTCGTCCCGTTGACTTTGATCACGCCGACCTCGACCTGCTCTGTGAACTGCCGCGCAGCGGCCATATCCGACGTGAAGATGCTTGCCGAGAGCCCGAAGGCGACGTCGTTGGCGACGGTGACGGCTTCCGCGAAGTCCCCGACTTCCATCACCGAAAGCACGGGACCGAACACCTCCTCTTGGGCGATCTGCATCTCGGATTCCACGTCGCCGAAGACGGTGGGCTCGATGAAGTAGCCCGAATCGAGGCCCGTCGGGCGACCCCCGCCGGTCAGGAGCGTCGCGCCGTCGTCTGCGGCGACGTCGACGTACTCGAAGTTGGTTTCGTCCTGATCGGCAGAGACTGCCGGGCCCATATCCGGATCGTCCATCCCGGGGCCGACCGACAGCGACTCCGCGCGGTCGACGACTGCCTCGGTCACCTCCTCGGCGACGTCCTCGTGAACGATCAGACGGCTCGTCGCGGTACAGGCCTGGCCGGTCAGCCCGAACGCGCCGGCGGTCGCAGCGTCGGCGGCCGCCTCGATGTCTGCGTCGGGCAGCACCACGAGCGGGTTCTTGCCGCCCATCTCGGTCTGGACCGGAATCCCGCGGTCGGCCACCGACTCGGCGATGTGCTGGCCGGTCCCCGTCGAGCCGGTAAAGGAGATGCCGTCGATGCGCTCGTTGGTCGTGACCTCGTCACCGACGGTCGATCCCGATCCGACGACCAGATTCAGTACGCCGTCCGGCAAGCCGGCCGCTTCGACCAGTTCGACCAGCCGTTTTGCGATCATCGGAGTCTCCGAGGAGGGCTTGAATACCACCGTATTGCCGGTCGCAAGCGCCGTTGCGAGCTTCCACGACGGTGTCGCGATGGGGAAGTTCCACGGGGTGACGAGCGCGACGACACCCAGCGGCTCCCGGAACGTGTAGGTGAACGTCTCGGGATCGCTCGACGGCACCGTATCGCCGGTCGCCGTCCGGGCATAGCTGGCGATATAGCGGAAGAGCTCCGCGGCTCTGGACACTTCGGCGCGGCTCGACGAGATCGGTTTGCCCTCCTCGCGGGTGAGCGTCGCCGCGAGTTCATCCAGGTTGTCCTCGATTCGGTCGGCGACGTCGTAGAGGATCGTATCGCGCTCGTCCGGGGTGGTCGCCGCCCACTGGTCGCTTGCGGCATCGGCGGCCTCAACCGCCGATCTGGCCTGGTTTCTGTCCGCCTGCGGGAACGAGATGACGGGGTCGTCGGGTGCCGCCGGATCACGAACCGTCATCGTCTCGTCGCTCTCGCCCTCGGTCCACTCGCCGTCGATGTACTGGTACTGTGTGTCTGTCATTTTATGTCAGTAGTTTGTCTGCAGTTACGAACGGTCCCTCGACGCGGCCGCTTACTCGTTGATGTCGAACCCTGCGCCGCGATAGGAGCCCTCGAACTCCGGAGCCAGGATGTCGCTACTGTACTCGAAGATATCGCGCCACACTGGCTCTTCGATTTCGACGCCGTCGTTCAACAGTTTCTCGACGCGGGGACCGACGGTACTCGGATGGAACGTCTCGGTGAACTCGGTCTCGCGGGTTTCGAGGAACTCCTCGGCGGTGTTCTGTGCCCCCCCAGCGTACCGCGGATGATCGGGATCGATACAGATCGTGACGAACCCGGATTCGTCGTCGAGTTCGGAGCGTGAGGAGGCTTCCAGCGAACTCCGCAGGAGCATCGTTAGCAGGTGTTCCTCGGCGGCGAGTTGCTCGTCGACAGCGGTGGTCAGAAGCGACTGAACCAGCGGGCTCTGCCGTCGCTGGTGCAGCCCCGCGTCGACGATTTTCGTGATCTCGGTTTGGGTCACCGACGGCTCGTCGAGTGTTTTCTCGACCACGGTTGGGTACGGTTCCTCCGGAACGCCGAGGATGGTGCCCGATCCCTTCTCGTCAGCGTACAGTGTCAGCGCCACGTATCCACGCTTCCCTGCCCGGTAAGCCTGGTGTCCGAGCGCATCCAGCGTATCGTCGCCGGCAGCGGTGCTCGTACACGCGATGCCGAGCCCGTTCTGTTCCGCCAGCGAACAGCTCAGGTCCACAGTGGGGTTGGCCGAGACGATACTCGGCTGGGCGCCGCTGTCGACGACGGAGATTTCGGCACCGTCCTCGTCGATCGACAGGCACGATCGATCGAATTCGTCGAGATCGTCTAACAGGCCGTGGAGCGTCGATAGCCCGGTCCCCCGGTAGGCTTCCATCCACCAGACCGTTTCGGCGTTCGCCCGGGCGGGGCCCTGGTCGAAGCCCGCCACGTAGAAACACCGTTCGGCGAGCTGTAGCACCTCTCGAATGCTCAGATGCATCAGTTCTCCCTCCATGTGTCGGCTCGCTGTGGTTTCTCGGGATACAGCCAGTACGATTCGTCGCCGTGTTTGATATCGACCGGGAGCGGCGCCCCCTGGAAGAACGTTCCACGCACCCAGCCCTCGGATTTGGGGTGCGCCTTCTGGATTCCCCAGATCGCTTTGAGACACGAGATCAGGGACAACGGGACGAAATCCCTGCCGAGTGGGTTCGCCCGGACCTCCGCGTACGGGAGGTTGTGGACGGTCTGAACGCGTTCGACGATGCTCCGGTGTTCCGGATGCTGAAGCAGGAACTCCGCGACTGTATCGGTCGCATCGAACGCCTGCAGATCGAGTTCGAGGCGCTGGACCTGCCGTGCGATGTCGACCGGCAACCCGTACTCCTCGTACTCGTGTTCGCCCCTGATCCCGAGGCGCGGCTCCTCGCTGTCGATGGAGCGATACCAGAAGTACCGCTGGGTGCCCGGTTCGGTCAGATCGATGTCGAGGGCCCACTGGTAGCTCGAGAGGATCTGCGACTCGAGTCTGTCGAGCGTCATCCCGGGAACAATATCACTTTGCTCTTTGATCGTCAGCGTGTTCTCCAGGCCCTGAGAGACTTCCGGGTACACGTCGAGCAACAGGGAGTGCAACACCTCCTGTGTCTCCATCTCGAGTGCCTCGTCGGCCCACGAACAGAGGTCGGCCCAGAGCGTCGGTTCACCGGCGGCCTCCTCTCTGGCTGCGAGTCGTTCGTCGATCCGGGTCAGTCCGTCGGCGATCAGATCCTTCGACTGGAAGAACTCCTTGGTCTCGCTTTCGTCCTCCCGGAACCACCGCGTCGCGTCCGCGAGCAGGCTCTCGAACTGACGGATCTCGTCTGTCGTCGGTTCGATCGTCTTCACTCGGGCGAGGGCGACTTCCCGGGCCCGAATCCAGGTGTGGATCAGTTGGGGGTGGTTGATGACGTAGTGGATGATGCCGATCCCGGAGGAGTTGCCGGTCCCGAGGTAGCGCTTGATCTCGTAATCCAGTGAGGCCGCGTCCGCACTCCGAGACGCCGCCATCTCCTCGGCGACGTCGAAGCCGTAGATGCGGAGCATCCAGATCGTGAGCATCTGCGCCATATACGGCCCACTCAGCGGATGGTCGTCGTCCATCGCTTTGAACTCCTTCGTCCCGTTGAGTCCGTTCCCGTAGTACCCCGACGAGCGCGTGAGATACCCGCCTTTCGCCAGCCGGTCGATGTCCGGCTGATGGCCGGCCGCAAGCGACTCGACGACGTGATCGAAAACGCGGGTACTCCGGTTGCCGCGCACCCAGATGAGGATATCCGACGTCGCGCGTCCCTCCCGGACTTTCGGCAGCTCTTCGTACTGGGACTCCATCAGCTCCTCTGTCGGCTCTCCCTCACAGAGGAACCCCCACATATCCCAGTCCTCGGCGACGATCCGGCCGGTGTGGTCGCCCTCCCCGGCTTCGTGTGAGAAGACACAAAACGAGAATCGGCGGTCCGGCGTTTCGATGCTATACACGGCACGACCGACACCGTGCTCGTCGTAGCCGCCCTCGGCGCGCTCGATCTCCCACTCTTCGCGCGTCATCTTGTCGATCAGGAGACGCGCGAAACTCAGCCGCGTCTGCTTGAGGGAGGCGAGCCGCTCCGGTTGCATCAGTTCTGTCGCGTCCCGGAGCGGTCCCGCCTCGAATCTATCCATTTCTCTATTCACTGGCATTCATAACGGAGGTGCTCGCTCCCCAGATTAAAATCTTTGGGTATTGGTGGCAGGCGGCCCGCGCGCCGCTTCACCACGATTAGCCGGTGACGACAACGGGGCGTTCGGTGGAATAGATCACGTCCTGAGTGCTGCTCCCGACCAGTACCTTCGCGACGCCCGAGCGCTTTCGGCCGCCCATCACGATCTCGTCGGCGTCGATCTCGTCGGCGTGGTCGATGATCTCCCGCGAGACCGTCCCGACCGCCGCCGCGCGTTCGACGGCCACGCCTGCCCCTTCCAACTCGTCGGCGGCGGCGACCGCCGAATCGACTTCCTCGAAGTCGCGTGGCCCGTCCGAGTACTCCTCGCGCGGCGTCACGTACAGGACCGTCGCTCGCACCTCGTCTCCGGCACCGGGAAGCGATGCCACGTATTCTGCCTGGTGTTTCGCTCGCTCTTCGTCCTGATCGACCGGTACGAGTACTTCGTACATCGTCTCACGGTCCCTTAGCCTAATATTTAAATTTATTGTCGGTCAGAGATCGTAGCCACGACAATTACTGAACAAAATATAAACTTCCTTATGAGAAGTACGTCTGCTTTATATTCCCGAGCGGCTCTTCTTCGAGAAGCTTCGTTGCAGCCAAGATCACAAGCAGAGCGGTAACTGTTAGATACTTAACTCGAAGATCGGGGAATACTACGAGTACACCTCCGAGTGTCGTGTAGAGTCCGCGTGCGCCGTACGTAGTGTACTTCCCGAAACGGAAGGGAGCGTTTAGTCCGATCACTATCGCTAAGGATCCGACGAAGATAGGGAAGAGCGGTACTAGGAGTGAGGCTGAGAATTCGCCACTCACCAGAACTGGATAATAGACGAACGATATCGGAATGACGAAGATCGGGGCAGCTATTTTGATCGCTTCATAACAGGTCTTGAGGAAACTTGCTTGAGCAATACCGGCCGCAACTGCACAACACGTCGCAATTGGTGGGGTCAGTCCTGCCAGAATTGCCCCGTAGAAGACCAAGAAATGAGCAGCTAAGTCCGGGACGTTGAACTGTGAGATCAGCCCAGGTGCAATCAGCAGCGCAACGAGTGTATACGAAGCGATCGTTGGCATCCCAAGACCCAGCAGAATACAAATGAGGATCGAGAGTACTGTTGCAACGAAGAGGATCCCGCCCGAGAGCTGATACAGCTGTAGGGCGATGATATTCGGGACACCAGTTACGGTCAGGATATCAACAATCCCATTGATTGCAACCACGATAATTACGATCGGGGCCAGAATGATCGCTCCCTCACGTGCTCCCGCAATGCTCTTTTTTGTTTGAGAGACAACAGTATATATCGGTCTGTTCTTCTGCACTTGGTCTGTTATCGCGCTGAATCGTTTCGAGAGTAGACCAGCAATGGTGCCGGAGTATGACGCAGACGTATCCGGATTTTCTTCTACATCAACGATTTGGGGGTCTTTCCCCAGGGCAATCTCATAGACAACGCCCAAAACCGGTGCAAACGTTCCGATGATCAGCATAAGAACACTCGCATAGAGTGCAGAGGTCATAACGGTGTACTGACGAATTCCAAGGGCCCAGAGCAACACTGCAAATGGAAGTCCAAACCGGACAATCTCAATCAGCTTTTGTCGGGTCGAAAGTTTCCCTTGAACAAGTTCGTCGATAACGTGCGACTCAAGCTGTCTGATACCCGCGAAGTGTACCGACAGAATCACCGAGCTGAGTACGATAAGCGCAGGAACGAGCCCGGATCTGACGACGTCCCAATACGAGATGCCGGGGATCAGTGTGGGCATAATAAACGCCGCGGCGCCCATAATCGGAGGCAAAATCTGTCCCAACGTCGAAGCAACGGATTCGATGCCTCCGGCGGTCGTTCCTTTCATCCCGTTCTCCTGCATCATCGGGATGGTAAACGAACCGGTCATACCGGTGTTTGCTGTCTGGCTCCCCATAATCGAGCCAATAGCCACGCTCCCGAGAACGGCGGACTGAGCAACGCCAGAGCTGATGTAATTTCGTGATTTAGAAGCGGCTCTGAGCAACAGATCAAACAAGCCATACTCTTTCATCAGCCCGGCGTACAGCAGGAAGAGTGCGACCCACGCTGCCACTAGTCGTACGATCCCTCCGAGGAATCCCTCAATATCCAAGACCAAAATCAACATCATCCGGGTTGGGGAGATACCCGAATGAGCGAGAACCCCCGGGAAGTACTGACCGAAGATTCCGTAAAAGATGGCGAATAGGAGTACGAATAGGAAACCCCGCCCGAACGAGCGCCACGTGTAGTAGATGACTGCCAGGGTGAACGCGAAGGCGAGTACATATTCGTGGGTGAACGCGTACCCGACGCGGGTCGTGAGGAGGGCCTCGAAATTCAGAAACACGTACCCAAGCGGAATAACTGAAAAGACAGTAGCGATCGAAACGAGGGCGGCTTGTAGCCGATTCCCTCGATTGACGTCTTTGATGAATTCGTTAGCCGAGTAGATCAGCAGAATAAATATGAGGAAAATGATGGTGTAGGCATGTCTCGATATCTCCAGAGTGTAAGCGTAATAAATAACGACCGCCCAGAGCACGATGGCAGCGACGGTGATGAACGATGATATTCTCGGCTCGATCGAATTCCAGTTTATTTTGTTCGACATATAGCGGTATAATCGTTTTGTAGGTTCGCGTCGGTTTACTCGATTGGCGGTACTGACGACCTGAGGGCGGTCTTAACCCTCGTAGACGTTACCAACCGTCCAGTCGTCGTTCCAGATTTCCTGCTCTTTGTAGTACTCCGCGGCACCCTCGTGGACCGGGTGATTTCCGATGACCGCTTTAGTCAACTCTTCGGGACCATCCATCTCCGGGTAGTGCTTTGCTGCCTCCCGGATCGTGTCCTGATGTTCGTAGGCAGTTCGAGTCAGTTCACGAACCGCCGTGGCACTCACTTCGTCGCCGAAGAACATCTGCGCGTCGTTGACGATCGTGTCAACCTCGTTCGTGACTCCGGTTACGTCCTGCTCCCACCCGTAAGGCTCCATCACGATGTGGCGTGCCCCCGGGTGGTCTTTGATAGCCTGCGCGTAGCTGTCCGTGGTTTCGACGGCATAGAGGTCGTTACGAACATCCATCTCCTGTACCCAGCCACCCAACTGTATCATATTTGCAGCAGTGATGGCGGTGACATCGACTCTCCCCTCTTCTAATGCCCCCGGCATATCGCCGATATCGAGGTTTACGTACTCGGCTCTATCGGCGATACCCGCATCTTCGAGTATCGTCTCGGTAAGTTCGCGTGCGCCCCATCCCGGCTGAAGGGGATACACCGAGTGCCCATCAATGTCCGCGAGTGATTCGACTCCAGAGCCCTCCCTCGCCAGGAAGTAGATGTGAGAGCTCTGGAACCAGTGGCCCTGTGCGGGAACGATGTCGACGGCTTTATCTGCGAACGGACCGGTTCCGTCCCTCGCCTGAACGATCGTGTTGTTGTTCAGAGCTACTGCGTTGATTTCACCACTATCGAATAAATACGCCTGGTTGACGTACCCACCGCCTTCGGTGATCGTCAAATCCAGCGTGTCGCTGTGTTCTTCAACCGCTCTGAGTATTCCGAGACCACTATCGTAAGCGTTCGTCCCCTGAGTACCCGACGCTAGTTCGACGCTGGCGACCTCAGACTCGGTTTCCTCACTGCCGCTACTGTCGTCACTGCTGCTACCGTCACTGTCGCCACCATCACTGCCACCTCCTCCTCCAGCGCAACCAGCTATCCCAATAGCACCAGCGACCGCCGTGCTCGCCAAGAAGTCCCGGCGGCCAAATTTCTTATTTCTGACATTTTCCGACTCTGACGGCTGTTCGCTTTCCTTCATAGTGGCTTCCTCACTGGGAGATAATAGCAATGCCTTATATATTTATTGATCTCACGATCTTTCCTTACGAATACGGGGGGCGAATCCGCGTGACGGTAAGACCGTTTTTCAGACGCGTCCCTTTTGTGTAATTTGTGATAACAATCGGATTCGACGGTTCCGAGCGCTGTGATTTAAGCGTCAAGATGGCGGTGAAACCCGATTCAGAAAGAAGATTCGAGAATCTCGATCACATCGTCCTCAGAATACTCTCGAACGTTCGTCGAACCGGTTTCCATCACCATCCCTGCGATTTTTGGTAGAGCCTCCATCTCAACCCCGAGTTCGTTTAGTCCGTCCGGAATCCCGAGGTCGGCAACTAATCGATCAACTTCATCCAGGAACCTCGCCGCTGCCTGTCTGGATGTTAAATCAGCCACGGGGAGACCGATCACTTTAGCCATACGGGCGTATTTTTCGGGCGCTGCTATCTGGTTAAATTTGAGGACGTGAGGGAGAAGAACAGCATTTGTGATTCCGTGTGGAGTATCGTACATCGCACTGACCTGGTGGGAGATGCCGTGAACGAGTCCTAATCCGGAGACGTTGAAGGCGACACCACCCAGCGTTGTCGCTATTTGCATATCCCCAAGAGCTTCCAGATTCGTCCCGGAGACAGCCGGACGAATGTTCTTGGAGATGATCCTGATAGCTTCAAGTGCAAGCGCTTCCGTGAACGGGTTTGCATCAAGTGCGATGTATGATTCGACTGCCTGTGTAAACGAGTCCATACCCGTCGAGGCGATGATATCCGGTGGGAGCGTCTCCAACAGACAGGGATCAAGTACAGCCCGGGTGGGAGCAAACGATTGGGCACCGACGACGATCTTTTCGCCCGCGTCAACATCTGTAACCAAAGCACCTGTGGTGACTTCGCTCCCGGTTCCTACGGTGGTTGGGACCGCAAATAACGGCAGGGGATCGGAACTGAGTGTCGGGTAGGAACCGCTCTTCCTCTGGTAGTCGGTTATACTTCCAGCATTGGTTGCGACTATTGCGATACCTTTCGCAGTGTCAATGGTACTTCCTCCCCCAACCGCGACGATCCCATCCCATCCTTCCTCCACAGCACGTTCAGCGCCAGCATCTACATCTTGAGCCTTCGGGTTGGGTTCGACGTTGGTGTAGATACTGTACTCAATACTGCTCTCCTCAAGTGCCTGGCAGACTGGGGCAATGACAGACATCTCTTCGAGAGCCGGATCCGTAATGATAACTGGATGGCTACATCCCTCTTGAGATACAAGACTGCCGAGTTCTGCGGCCCTGTTCTGTCCAAAGCTGACGGGGACGTCGCTGACGAACTCAAAATGTTCGTTTTTCATTGCGATACGAGAAGCCCTGTTGTGGAACGATAATAGTTTATCGGTGTGAAAACCGATCGTCCCCAGTTGATATACTGTCGGAAGGAAGTCCTGAGACTCCAGTTCTTTCCCCCGGCAATCGATTACCGAAACACGACAGTTAGTACCGCTGGAGCTTCACCGAGGTCCGGTATCCGGCCGCATCCCTCACCAAAAAATATAAGAGACAAAAGGTATGAAAAAGGTTGGTAGACATAGCATGTCAAGTTCGTCAGAAACGGGAGTCATCGGAGAATTCATCGACGAGATCGACCCGATCCCCTTCGTGGTCGGGGCGTTGGTAACGTTGGCCTTCGTCCTCGTGGCCGGGTTCAGAACAGACTGGATGAGTACACAGTTGGGCACCGCCTTCAACGTGTTCGGGCAGGGCCTCGCCTGGATGTACCTCGGTTCGATGAGTGCCCTCCTGATCGTCGGGATCTACCTGATGATGAGCAAGTACGGACGTATCAAACTGGGCGAGGGGCAACCCGAGTACAGTTACTTCTCGTACGTGGCGATGTTCTTCTCGGCCGGCCTCTCGGCGGGGATCGTGTTCTTCGGACCTGTCGAAGCACTCACCCACTACAGCAGCGTGCCGCCGCTCTTTTCCAGTGGGATCGAAGCCAACACCCAAGCTGCGATGGTGCCGGCGCTGGCGTACAGCATCTTCCACTACGGCGTCCACGCGTGGGGTGGCTACCTCGCAATCGGCATTCCCGTCGGATACTACGTGTACAACTACGGGATGCCGATGCGGACCTCGACCGCGCTCGCGCCGCTCATCGGCGAGGACAACCTCGACGGTATCGTCGGCAAGACCGTCGACACGCTGGCGGTCGTCGCGACGCTGGGTGGTATCGCGACCGGACTCGGGTTCATCGCCCAGCAGTTGCTCGCCGGGGTCACGTATCGGACTGGGATCCAGTTCGGCAACGTCGAGACGATCATCGCAGTCGTCGGCATCACGGTGATCTTCACCATCTCGCTCGTCGCCGGCGTGGACCGGGGTATCAGGCGGCTGTCGGACTTCAACATCGCGATGATGGTGGTTCTCCTGATCGTCGCCCTCGTGCTCGGACCGACGCTTAACGTCCTGAACACCGGCGTGGCAGCGCTCGGAACGTACGTGCAGAACATCGGCCAGATGAGCCTCTTCACCGGGAGTGGCACCGAGGGCGGTGCCACGTGGACCTCCTTCTGGACGGTCTTCTACTGGTCGTGGTGGATCGCGTGGGCGCCGTTCGTGGGCCTGTTCCTGGCACGGATCTCGAAGGGCCGCACCATCCGGGAGGTGCTCTTCACGGCGCTCATCACGATGACGAGCGTTTCGTTCATCTGGTTCACCGTCGTCGGCGGCACGTCGATGTGGCTGCAGAACGCCGGCGCCGTCGACATCCTCGGGGCGGTCGGCGAGTACGGCGACGGCGTCGCCGGCTACGTGCTCTTCGAGTCGTTCGCGCTCGGAGATCTGTGGGGAACCATCTTCCTGATCCTGGTTATCACCTTCTTTGCAACCTCCGCTGACTCGTCGACGCTTGCGGTCGCGTTCCTGACTACGGGCGGGAAGGAGGAGCCATCGAGCCTCAACCGCGTGTTCTGGGGCGTCTTGCAGGGGGTTATTGCCTCAATCCTCATCGTCCTCGGTGGCGCCAGCGCGCTGCGGACGTCGGTCATCGTCACCGGGGCTCCGTTCGCCATCGTGTGTCTGCTCGCATTCGGACTGTTCCTCGTGCGGTTGGGCCAGGATCACGACGCGATGGTGTTCGAATCCGGCTTCTCCTGGTTCAGTAAACCGGATCGGAGCGTGACACCGGACGAGAGCACCGTGCCGACTGACGACGACTGACGGCCACTCCGCTTCTGGTTCTCGATTTCTCGAAGGACTCACAACCGAACCATTAATACCGTTCGCTGTTTCGTGCCGAATATGTCCGATCGAGCGCCCGTTTTCGACTATGCAGCCTCCGCTCCGTGGGAGCAGGTCATCAGAGCGTACGGCGGCCGCGAGGAACTCGACGAGGAGATCAGACGGCTGGTCGCCGATGGCGTCTCTAAAGACGAGTGCTGGGAGCGGATCTGGGACCACGAGGCCCGCCGGTTCGAGACGGACGCGGAGTTCCGGAAGGCCGTCCAGCGTGTCTACCAAACTGCGGGAGTCGACGTCATCAGCGTCACCCCGTGGGTCCACGAGCGGGGCGTCCCCGAACACGTGGGTCAGCGGCGTGACCTGTCGCGCTGGCAGTCACGGTTCACTGCTGCAGATTGGCTCCGGAAGATCACTTCTCCCCGAGACGTCCGGCAGGTGGCAGAAACGGACGAGGTGGGAATCATCCTGAACACCCAGAACGTCGGCGGCGCCATCGACGGCTCTCTGGAGACGATCGACATCCTGTACAACGAGGGCGTCAGGATCTTCCAGCTCACGTACAACTACCAGAACCTGCTTGGGACCGGGTGTAACGATCCCTCCGAAGGTGGGCTGTCCTCCTTCGGCCGGGAGGCGGTGGATCGAATCAACGAACTGGGCGGCATCGTGGACCTGTCTCACTGTGGCAAGCAGACAACGCTCGATGCGATCGAATACTCGGACGATCCCGTGGCTGTCACCCACGCCGGCTGTCAGGCAGTTGCGGACCACTACCGCGGGAAGTCCGACGAGGAGATCGAGGCACTCGCCGACGCGGACGGATATATGGGGATCGTCGGTCTCCCGTGGTTCATCGCCCCGGGCGACGAAAACCCGACACTGGACGTCCTCGCGGACCACCTGGAACACGCGAGTTCGATCCTCGGCCCCGACAACGTCGGGATCGGAACCGACTTTTTCCCCGCGGACTCGCAGTTCCCCGAGGAGCTGTTGAGTTACTACAAGGAGTTCATCATCGGTCTCGGGTTCGACCGCGAAAAGGTCGAAAGCCGAACCATCGCGCGCGGTATCGGCGAGTTCGAGACCTACGAGGACTGGCCGGTTATCCCCCAGAAGCTCGGCGAGCGGTTCTCGGCAGCCGAAGTCGAGGGAATCCTGGGCGAGAACTTCCTGAACTACTGGGAGCGTGCGGTCTAACGCGGGACGGCCTGACGGGGGAGTCTGTTGCAACTGGCCGCTGATGTAGCCCGATCAGTTCTCTCGTGTTGAAAAGCAGATCCACAGCCAGCAGTTCCGTTATGCAGATACCGAATCCTTCCGACCGCTTTCGGGGGTACGTGCGTGAACCAGTTACAAACATATTAGTCGCCACAGGCCTTGTAGGGTAGTATGGGCCTTGACGAGTCACCCAAACGATCCGTGAAAACGGCGGATACGATATTCGGGATTGTCGAATTCCTCCTCGAGAACGGTGGGTCGGGGGTGAAAGAGATCGCAGAGAGCCAAGAGATGGCTCAAAGCACCGTCCACAGTCATCTGGCGACCCTTCTCGATCACGAGTACGTGGTGAAAGACGGAACGACCTACCGGCTGAGCCTGAAGTTTCTCGATCACGGAATCCGTGTGCGGGGTGAACTGCCGCTGACGCGGGCCGCGAAACCGGTTATCGAACAGCTCTCCGACGACACCGGGGAGGTTGCATGGGTAGTGGTCGAGGAACACGGCCGGGCGGTGTACCTGATGAAAAGCAGCGGCGAAAACGCCGTGCGTACCCGTGGGCGGGTCGGGCGGCGAACGACGATGCACGACATCGCGGCCGGAAAGGCAATTCTCGCTCATCTGCCGGAGTCACGAGTAGGCGACATCATCGACGCCTTCGGCCTCCCAGAGCGGACCGACAACACGATTACCGAACGGGAAACGCTGGACGAGGAACTCGAATCGATCCGGGACCAGGGGTATGCGACCAACGACGGCGAAACGACTGAGAAAGTTCGCGCGGTGGCCAGCCCGATCATCTGGGACAACGAGGTCCGCGGAGCGGTCGGTATCGCTGGTCCGAAACATCGGTTGAGCGGTGAGCGGTTCACCGAATCGATTCCGACAAAAATCCTGGAGGCCGTCGATACGATCGAACTGAAGCTTGAGTATCAGTGACAAACCAAATTCGGTATTTGCATAATGGTTGGTTCAGTAGCAACTTCCGTTCCTTTCGGGGTGTGGATCCCTCGGAGGATGATCAAATAAACAGATGTACGCTTGTTATTTTTGAAGTCGGCCTTCCCCTGCGGGCCTCTACCTGACGTGTCTGTCGAGCAAGTTTGGGTGGCTCTCCCGAGCGATTGAGCAAGTTTGGGTGGCTCCCCCGAGCGATTCTCACGCCGATTACGAGCGTGAACCGGCTTACGAAATATTATAAATTTTCGTATATTAAGTGCTTACTATAATATGCTTTGTATATCAATGCGACTGTGGAAATAATTTTTTCAGGTCAGAAATTCTTATTTATAAGATATTTATGTATATTATAATCATTCGACGAGTTTATTGTTGGTATTATTCTTATTCTACGACTTACAAAGCTATTACTTCATTTTTATTTTTATATATGAATTCATAGAATTTCTGGACAGTAGCCGTAACTACTCCCCCACCATTCGCTCACTGAAAAGAAAGCTTCCGGGGACGATTACATCGATCCGACGCTCCGCCGGCCGCTGATCGACGTGGGTTCGAGAACGTACCAGTCGAAATCGAGATTTGCGAGATCACGAGTGAAGATATCGACAGAGGCCATCTCGCTTTCGGCGAACGCCGAGAGTCCGTCTCGATCACGGATTTCCTCGTTCGAGAGGCGTGATACCGACCCATCGACGATGACGCTCCGCCATTTGTCCGGCCGTTCGTACCGGGAGACGACCAGCGAAACCGCCATCGACTCTTCCAGTCGTGATTGCTTCTCGCTCCCGTCGAAGGCGGCCATATGCATAAACAGGACCCGCTTGTCGGCGTCGTATCCGTACGAGATCGGGACCGCATACGGTGGCTCGCCGCTGAACGCGAGGGTCCCGTAGCCCTCACGTTCGAGAAATGCGTCGATCTCCTCCGCCGACATACGCGCGCTCGAAAGGCTCCCGCTCGACGACTTTCGGTCCGTTGATTCGCTAGGCGCGCCCTCCTTTGTCCCGGGTGTTCCGGCTGACCGCTCTCGTTTGGCATCTGACTTTGACGCCGATCCCGTCTCCAACGTCGATGCGTCCTGATCGACGACGCTCTCGAACAGCGACCGGAACAACTGGAGCGCCTGTTCGTCGGCGACGTCCGGCTGGAGGTGGGCGTGGACGTCGGCGCCAGCCCCCTGAAGCGTCGCAAGCACGGTGTTGAGAAATCGGTAGACGAGTTCGGTTTCGTGGTACGGAAGCAACGATTCGATATCCCGGAGACAGATTTTCACCTGGCCCTCCTCCTGTTCCCACTTTTCGATCAGTTGGGAGAACGCGATCGAGATCCCAGTGAGATCGTCCGGGCTCACTCTGAATCCGTACAGCGGCGTCTGATCGCCGACCTCTGTCACTTCGGCGTCTTCTTCCGCCTGGGGGGTGGTGATGATGACCGCCGCCTCGGACGGATCGTTGATCTGTTCGAGTCGTGCGTCCAGCGCGTCCCGAACGGATTCGAACGACTGCGTCGCTGTCACCTGAACCACTCTATACTCGCTTTCGTCGGTATCCGCGAAGACCTCCGTACACAACGCCTCCGAGAGGTCGATTTCGGACGATTCCAGATATAATGTCGGCCCGGAGCGCGCGGGCTGTCGCGGCTGACCATCTGTCATAGTTCGGGCTTTCGGGTGGTGTGTCTTATAATGATTACTCTCACTTTCTCTCGCCGAGCGCCGCCAACGGGGATGGCGCTCGGCGCGAAGAGACGAGAGTAATCATTATTGGGCGCTTCACAGCTACATCTAGAGCCACCGATCCGGGTAGATACTCACGAACGTCCCCGCTGGATTGGGACCTAAACACTGATCTACCAGCCGTCCCGGTCGAGCAGTCCCCGACGAGTGGTCCCCTCGACGTAACACTTACTTGATATTGAGTACTAGATATGTGTATGCGACTGTTGATCCCGTTCGACATCGTCCCGGTGGAAACCCAGGTGCCACAGAGCGCATTCGGCGTCGCGCCCGCAAGTGAGCGGGCCGTACGGTATGCGCTGGAGATTTTCGGCGATCACGACGATCTCGAAATCATCGCCGTCCAACTGACCGCCGACACGATCGATCTCGAGGAGAATATGGGTGTCGCCGAGATGCGGAAGATAGCCGATGAACTGGGCGCGAACGCGGAGATCTCGATGCACTCCGTACAGGACCTCGAATCGATGGCGGACCTGAGACAGGAGATTCTCGATATCGTCGCCCAAGAGGACATCGAGACGGTCGTGATGGGGTACGAGGAGGATTCGTTCGCCGATGCGATGTTCACCGGCAGTACCCCGGAACAGATTCTCGAAGAACGGAAGACACCTGTTGTGCTCGTTCCGTAGCCCGGAGCGACCCGCCTGGACGGCGGTGCAAAATCGGGTTTCGGGGAATATACTGTAGACGACCCCCGAAGGCGTCGAAACGGAACGGGACCCATCTTACCATAGTTCACTGAGTGAAAGCTTGCAAACCCTACAGTAGGCTGGTAGCTCGGAGAGCTCGGGGTCTTCGGAAGGGAAATGGCTCTCGGAAGCCACCACGAGCGGGCAGAAGAGTCCTCGACGGAGTGGCCTCCCCGACGAATGCAGCAATATTTCAAACAGCCAGCCCACTAGCTAAAACACCGGTATTGTTTTCCAGTGTCCAAATTCAGCTTCTGATCATAGCTGTTCGGCACATATTTATTCCTGTTTGGGAAACGAATCAAACCATTTATATCGGTGTTTCATATCAGGGACTATGACATCCGGAATCGAATCACTGTATGGCAAGCAGATGACGGAATCGGAGATCGATCAGTTCCTCGAAGAGCGCGGGTACGGCGTCCTTTCGATGGTGGCCGACGGCGTTCCGTACGGTATCCCGCTGTCGTTCGGGTACGACGGGAGCGAACGCTTGTACTTCGTGTTCGTCGGATATTCCGAGCAGTGGAAAAAGATGACTTTCGCCGATGAGTCTGAAACCGTGAGTCTCCTGGCCCTCGACGTGGAATCCGCATCGGGATGGCGGAGCGCGATCGTCACGGGTTCCTTCGACCGCATCACCGCCGAAGAGTGGGAACAGGCCCGTGAACTGATCGCAGAAAACGCCTTCAAGCCGGATCTGCTTGTCGACGTCGACCGACAGGACAACCCACAGGTGTGGGTCCTCGAGGCCGAGGAAAAATCCGGCCGGGCTGTCGGGATCGATTGATGATGGTTACTCTCACTGGTTCCCGCCGAGTGCCACCCCCGTCGATGGTGCTCGGCGCGAAGAGACGAGAGTAATCACTACGAGGCACCACGGTACCTGCGAGTCCCCAACCCGATATTCATCCGTCTCCGGGCTCTCTGGTGCGTCGATGTCGACGGTGTGTGCGCTCTGCCGACGGCGGATCCCGACCGAACGACTCGCGGACCCCCAGGCCGTCCAAGAGCATCATCTCCGCCCCGAGCGCCGTGCAGAGAGCGCGACCGTGCTGCTGTGTCGCCCCTGCCACAAACAGGTCCACGCGCTCTTCACCAACGAGGAACTGCGCGAAGGGTTCGATACGGCCGAGAAACTGCGGGATGCCGATCGACTGGCGGACTACCTCGCGTGGATCCGCGGGACTGAGCATCTCAATATCGACGTCGACACGAGCCAACACGTGCGGGGTCGGCGATAAGCCCCCACGATCGCGTCGTTCCGTCTCGGGTCGTGTTTCGTTACTCGATAGCCCTCCGGAAATGCTCTTAGGTGGATCTGGAAGGAGCCACGTTCCCGCTGAGTCCAGTCTTTTCCAAGCAGGACCAGTAGGCGGACGAGTGCGGGTAGCACGGAGGGAACCGATTCCTGTCCTTTTTATTTCACGGGTGACCTACCGGAAACCGTATGCAGCAACCGCCAGAGACCGAGCCACTCAACCCGCCGGAACGAACGCTGATGGGGCCGGGACCGAGCGAGGTCCACCCCCGCGTACTCCGGGTGATGTCTGCACCGCTCATCGGCCACCTGGACGCCGCGTTCATCGAGATTATGGACGAGGTCCAGGAGCTTCTCCGATACACGTTCCAGACCGACAACAAATGGACAATTCCGGTCAGCGGGACCGGCTCCGCGTCGATGGAGACGGCCTTCGCGAACGTAGTCGAACCCGGGGAAACCGTCCTCGTCCCGACGAACGGCTACTTCGGCGGGCGAATGGAGTCGATGGCCGAGCGGGCCGGCGGCGACGTCGTCACCGTCGACGCCCCGTGGGGTGAGCCGCTCCAACCCGACGACGTGGCCGCGGCCTTCGACGAGCACGACCCCGACGTGTTCGGGTTCGTCCACGCGGAGACGAGTACGGGTGTCCTGCAGCCGCACGTTTCCGAACTCACGAGCATCGCCCACGAGCACGATGCCTACGTCATCGCGGACACAGTCACCTCTCTCGGCGGCGTGGAACTCCGCGTCGACGAGTGGGACATCGATGTCGCCTACTCGGGCGGCCAGAAGTGTCTCTCCTGTCCGCCGGGTGCGAGTCCGCTGACGGTCAACGATCGGACGATGGAGAAGGTGCTCAACCGTGACACGGAAGTCCGCTCGTGGTATCTCGACCTCTCGCTTCTGGAAGGCTACTGGGGCGAGGAACGGGCGTACCACCACACCGCGCCGATCACGAACGTGTACGCGCTCCGGGAGTCCCTGCAGTTGGTCGCCGAAGAGGGGCTCGAAGCCCGCTGGGAACGGCACCGAGAGATGGCGACGAAGCTCAAAACCGGCCTGGAGGACCTCGGCTTCGAGCTGAACCCCGACGACGAGTTCTGGCTGCCGTCGCTGAACGCGGTCCGTGTCCCTGACGGCGTCGACGACACTGAACTCTTGGACTACCTCAAGCGCGAGTACGACATCGAAGTCGCCAGCGGCCTCGGTGCGCTGGAAGGCGAGATTCTGCGAATCGGCTGTATGGGTTACTCCGCTCGCCCGCAGAACATCGAGTTCCTCCTCGCCGCTATCGAGGACGGGCTCGAAGCGCAGGGCTTCGACCAGTAGCGACTCCGAAACGCCCGCTCGGTCGACCGCGCCGCGCTGTCGTGGACACCCGTGAGTTCTCGACGGACCCCCTGCTGTCGTGGTGCCAGTCCGCTGCGAACACGTAGTCGGTGGGGAGCGCAGCGTCGTTTAAAAAGAGACTATCTATCTAGCCTGGCCCGTCGCGGGGGTCGACAGTCGTAGTGAAACCACTTGTAGAGATAGAATCCGACCACCTGTGTATGCCCCACCTCCTCTCGAAGGAACCGATCACTGACCGACCCGATCCGGAGCCAGAAGTCGTCGGACTCGATAGCCGGGGTTCCGAGGACGTCTTCTCGGTGCTCGCCTCCGAGAGCGCCCGCTCGATCCTCGTCGAACTGTACCGGGACCCGGCGACGAAATCCGAACTCGCGGCCCGGGTCGGGACGTCGATTCAGAACGTCAGCCACCACCTGGAGAACCTCTCGGATGCCGGCCTCGTAACCGTTATCGACGAGTGGTACTCCGAGAAGGGACGGGAGATGGACGTGTACGCCCCCGAATCGAGCCCGTTCGTGCTGGTCGTCGGCGAACAGGACGCCGTTTCGGACGCCCGCCGGTCGATCGCTTCCAAGCCGACGCCGCAACTGGGCGACTGACATCGGGTTCGGAGCACGTGTCTGCCCGTGGTCGACCTCGATGATTCCGAAACCGTGGGGAGTTCACTCATCACCGAACAGCAACCCGAACGTCTCCCGTTCGGCGATCCGGAGGTGCTTGTTGAACGTCGGCTGGGTGATCCCGAGGCGTTCTGCGACCTCGCTGCCGTCGTGGTCCCGCGGCCACTCGAAGTATCCCGCCGAGAGGGCCGTCCGGAGCACCTCGAGCTGTCGATCGGTGAGTTCCGCGCGAACCTGGTCGCTCAGCTCCATCGGCGTCTGCTGCCGTTTTCTGTGTTGTCGTTTTGCGACCAGTTCCAGGGACGGCGCGATATCGCCCATCCGCTCGACGAACGAGCGGACGTCGGTCTGCGTCGGCACCTCGACTCTGATGACCGTCTCGCCCGCACCCGCTCTGGCTTCGCGCAGTCGACCCCCGTACGCCGCCAGTGGAGCCCCGAACCACTCGTCGGTCCGCATCTCCACCACCAACGGGCCGGTCTCGGTTACGACGTCGACCGACCCGGGCAGCGACCGTCGCGCGAGCTCCGGTGCGTCGTCCGGTATGCCGCCGGCGAAACTGAAATAGACGCTCACGGCGCCGTCTTCCCGAGCGGCAGTCCGTTCGAGTCGCACGGTACAGTCGGCAGCGGTAGCAACGCGAGCGAACGGGAGGGCGTCGCCCGGACCACGGAACTCCAGTTCGACGGTCTCGTCGGATTCGAGGGCTCGTCGCCGCTCGATCGCCGACAGTGCGTTCGCGATCGTCCTCCCCAGCTGGCCGAGCACGTCACGTTCGCGGTCCGCGAAGGCCTGCGGCGTGTCGGTGCCGATCGTCAGCACGCCGTGAACGATTCCCTCGTGCATCAACGGAACGGCACAGAGCGACTGGTAGCCCGCCGAAAGGGCGTTTTGCCGCCAGTTTCCGGACAGCCCCTCGTCCACCAGCGAGTTCACCACCCGGACCGCTTCGTTGCGCCAGGCCGCCACGGCGGGGTGGGGATCTGCCACTCCGTCGGTCGTCGTCAGATCCATCGCCGCGACGTACTGCTCCCCGGTGCCGACGACTGCCCTCGCGGTGAGCCGGTCGCTGCCGACCTCGACGCCCCCGATCCACGCGAGATCGTACGGTCCGGCGTCGACGAGCCGCTCACAGACCGCGGTTTCGACCTCAGTACGGCTCGAGGCATCGGTGATCGCCGCCTCGACCTGTTGCGTCAGGCGTGCGATCCGGTCCAGGCGCTCCGCCCGCTCGGTCTGTGTCCGGAGCTGTTCTTCCTGTGCTGCCAGCCGTTTTTGCCCACGGAGGTGATTGAGTGCAGCTTCGAGCGTCGCAGCGAGGATGTGTGCCCCCTGAACACTTTCGGAATCGAGCGACTGCTCGGCCGTCCCGACCAGCAGGACACCGTGGTTCCCGAGTGTGAGAACCCGCCAGGCGTCGAGATACTCGGGAATTCCGGACGTGCTCTCCGAGACGACACTCCTGGCGTCGGTCCCGGTCCTGGCGGAGGTCACCGGCTCCCCGGTCGCGAACGCGTCCCAGAGCGGCCCGTCGTCCGGTCCGACAGCATCGAGACCAGCCTCGGCGAGAAGCGGGCCGGCGAGCGACTCGGGGCGAAGCACGCCGTCCTCACCGTCGTAGAGGAACGCGCCGATCGCGGGCAACTCCAGTGTCTCACTACCCGCCGTGACTGCCGTTTCGGTGGCTTCTGCGGGGGAGTCAGCCGTCACGAGATCGTCGGTCGCCTCCTCGAACGACGCCACGCGTCGCTCCCGCTCTTTGCGATCGGTTACGTCGCGGTTCACGGCGATCCAGCGATCGACGTCGCCGCGGTCGTCGAACACGGGATATCCACGGACGCTGATCCACCGGACCTCGCCGTCCTCGTGTCGGACGCGATACTCCAGTTCGTACGTGTCCTGTGGCTCGCGGTCCGGATCGGTGAGGTCCGTGCGGATCCGTTCGTACTCCTCCCGGAACCACTCTCTGTCGTCGGGATGGACCCGCTCGATGAACGCCTGGGGGTTCTCGTAGATCCGCTCGGTCGGGATATCCCAGAGTTCCTCGAAGGACGGCGAGGCGTAGTAGACCTCCGTTTTGTCCGGCGAGGACATATAGATGGCCTCGTCGACGCGTCTGGCGATCACGCGGAGATTCCGCTCCGTTCGCTTCCGTTCTGTGACGTCGCGGCTGACGATCACGACCCGCGGCGGCCCGCGGTCCCACTCGAGCGGGTAGTACTCGGAGTGCACCCACCGAATCCCCCCGTCCGGGCGTCTGATCCGATACTCGACGGTGTATCTGTCCGACGCGGTATCGGATTTCACGTCGTCGACGATACGCTCGACGAACGCCCGGTAGTCACCCTTGTCGTCCGGATGGAGCGTATCGAAGAACCCGTTCTCGTACGTCTCACGGAGTTGATCGAGCGACTGGCCCCAGATCTCCTCGTACCCGGAGCTGAGGTACTCCGGGGGCTGTGAGTCCGCCGGCAGCTCCTCGACCGGGGTGAGATAGACCGCTTCGTCGATGCGGTCCAGGATCGCACGCAGGCGCTGCTCCGTGCGGCGATGTTCGGTGACGTCCCGGCCGAGCCCGAGATACCGCTCCTCGCCGCCGATTTCGGCCGTCGTCCCCTCGATTTCCAGCCAGCGATGCTCGCCGTCGGCGGTCTCGACCTTCCACTCGACGGGTTCCGTCTCCCCCGAGTCCATCACTCGTTCGACGACCGCCCGGGCCTCGGACATCGTGTACCCCTCGTCGGTGACGCTGACCCCGTCGACGTTTCGATCGAGTATCTCCTCGCGACTGTAACCCAAAAGATCGCACATCGCCCGGTTGGCATCGACGATCTCGCCGGTCTCCGGGTCGTTCACCGTGATCGGGCTGTTGACGCCGTCGAAGATCTGCGCGTACTCGCGTTCCCGCCGTTTCCGTTCGGTGATGTCGCGGACGCTCCCGAGGATCCGCTCTTCGCCCCGAATCTCGACGACGCTCAGGTGAACTTCGACCGGGAACGTCTCCCCGTCGGCCCGCTGGTTGCGCCACTCGAAGAGCTGTGGGCCCTCCTCGCGTGCCATCTCGATCTGCTCCTGTGTCCGCTCGTAGGCGAATTCGGGCGCGGTGACGACGTCGATCGTCTCCCCGATCAGATCCTCGCGGTCGTACCCGTTCATCTCGCAGAAGCGGCTGTTGACGTCGCGGATCTCGCCGGTTTCGGGATGGTGGACCACGAGCCCGTCCGAGACGTTCTCGAAGAGGTTGCGGTAGGTCACTTCGAGTTCGCGGCGTTCGGTCACGTCACGGGAGACGACGAACACCCGATCCGCCCCGGCAGCAGTGGCCGGCGTGATCGTCGCCTCCAGCAGTCGGTCGCCGCCGTCGGCCGTCTCGATCCCCCACTCGACGGTTTCGGGTTCGCCGGTCGTGGCGACCCGCCGCTGGAGTTCGTAGGCGCTCTCCCTCGTGTATCCGTCAGCCTCGACACTCAGCCAGGAAACGCCGCGGTCCAGTAGCGTCTCCCGGTCGTAGCCCGTCAGTTCGACCATCCGCTCGTTGACGTCGAGCAGGTTCTCGGCCCACGGGTCGTGCAGACAGACGCCGTCGTTGATGGTGTCGAAAAGCGTCCGTATCCCGCGCGGATCGCCCGCCGAGGTGACTGCCGTGGCGATCCGTTCCCCGACGAGATCGGGATCGGTGTCGATCAGCTCCCGGGGCATCGCCTCGTCGGCCCCGACGGCGAGCGCCTCGGTCACGCGGTCCGTGGTCCAGGTGTCGGCCAGGACCACGACAGCGACGGATTCCGACTCGTCGCCCCATCGACTGGCTGCGTCGACGACGTCGATCGTCGAGCACCCACCGTCGGCGACCACGCAGTCTACCCGTTCGGTGTCGATACCACCGGCTGTCGGCTCGACCGCGTCGATCGCGAAGTCGATGCTGGCGTCGTCCTCCCATCCGGTCAGCGCCTCGACGACCCGATTTCCTCCCACCACTGCGATCTGCAGTGGACGAGCCCCCACGGGAAACATACACATAGTCCCTGGTTCGACGGTTGTAAATCGTTCGTGTGCGGGGTGTCGGAAAGTGACCGGGAGAGAATCGGAGAAAATCACATGTCGTTGCGGAATAAACGGGGCACGACGATGTCACAGACTGACGACGCCGCCGATCCGCCACGAGCGTGGGTCGAGTCGTTCCACGAGAGCGAGGCGGAGGTCCGCGACGTGCTGGACGGGATCAGAGAGCAACATCTGCTCGGCGAAACCGAGGCGGTCCGCGAACGGTTACGGGCCTTCGGGGAGGCGGAACCGGGCATCTTCCGCCTCATCGCGCTCGTCACCATCGACATCGAGACGGTCTACGACGACCTGGCGGAACAGTACGACGACGGAGAGGCGCCCACCGAGGAACTCCGCGCCCTGGGCCGGGAGTATCAGCGGCTTTCGGACGAAATCGAACTGGTGTTCGCCGAACAGACACAGGATCTCCGGAACCCGATGCCGCAGGTGAAATGTGCGTTCCGGTACTCCGAATCGATCAAACTCCCCCGCCTCGGGTACGACGTCTACTCCGGGGACGTCAGGCTCTGTGAGTTCGCTCATCCCCCCTCGCAGGCACTGATGTTCGCCCGGACCCTTCTGGCGAGCACCCGGGAGTTGCTCCAACGCGTCGACGCGAACGACGACGAAATCGCGGCCAACGAGCGCGAACGCCTCGCGTACGTCTACGAATCCCTGACAGACGAACTAGAGGCTTTAGACGGGTACGTCACGCAGGGAACCGACGAATCGCCGGCCGAAACGAACGCCCAGGAGGTGTACGACGACTGGTCGTTCAACTGAGGAGGGCCGTCGGCGACAGCACCAAGACAATGTGAACTGTTACAACAGTCACTATCAGAGCTTCTCGCCACAGGACGAACAGTAACTGTCTCCCGGATCGACCGCGGCGCCACAGGCCGAGCAGTAGCGGGTTTCCTGTCCGGTGTCGGCGCCGGGCGTGAAGACCTCGGTCTCCGACGAGCCCGAAGAGGCGGGAGTCCCGCCGACCTGCTCCGGACCTGACCCTGCGCCGTCGTGGCCCTCCGGCACGTAGACGCTCGTCTCGTCTGCGCCGCCTCCGATCGGGACGGTGTACAGATACCCCTCCTCGGAGCCGACGTAGAGGGTTTCGCCGGCGACGCTCGGCCGTGCGTAGACAGGGCGTTCCGTATCGAACTCCCAGTTGAGTCGCCCGGACGAGACGTCGATTTCGGTGACGGCACCGTCGTAGGTCACACAGTAGACGACACCGTCGGTGGCGGTGGGGACGCCGACTTCCGCCCCGAACTGGGCCTGCCAGGCGACGTCGAACCGCCGGGTCGTGACGTCGAACCCGAAGGCGGTGTCACCCGCGCTCACCACGAGTGTCTCCCCCTCGCGGACCATCCCGCGGCACGGGGAGCGCCCGAGCGAACGTGTCGAAAGCGACGTCCCGGTCCCCCTGTCGAGGACGTGGAGGGTACCGGGGTGAGTGCCGACGTAGAGCACGTCGTCGACGACGACGGGTCCGACGTCGACGGGGGCGCGGGTCCCGTATCGCCACTCCTCGAACCCACTCCGCCGTCGGAGCGCGGCGACTTCGTGGCTGTCACCGCCGACGTAGATGGTGTCGGCGGCGACCGTGGGCGTCGCCGAGATCCCACCGTCGGCGTCGTACCGCCACCGTTCCCGACCGTCTCGCGCGTCGAGAGCGTACACGCGACCGTCGTGGCTGCCGACGAACAGGTCGTCGCCCTGAACTGCAGGGGCACCGTAAATCGCGTGGTCGGCCTCGAAGATCCACACCTCCCGCCCGGTCCGGATGTCGAGGGCGTAAAGCGTCCCGTCGTCGGTGCCGACGAAGACCGACTCCCCGTTCGAGACCGGCGCGTGCATCAGCTGGGTGCCGCTCACGGAGAACTGCCACTCGATCCGTTTCGAGTGCGCCGCGACGGCCATCACTTGGTCGTCGCTGGCGAGAAACAGGCGGTCGGCCGCCGCGCGAAGCGAGATGAGCGGCGTGGTCGGTCGCCACATATCGACGCTCTCGGAATCCATCGGGCGCCGGTATGACGAGCAGCGTGAAAAAATCGGCTGCTACACGAGCGCGGTCGGCTTCGTCGTGGCCCGGCTTCGACGAACTCGACGCTGGTTCGTCGGTGAAAACCGGGCGCCGACTGAAGATCAGTTACGCGTCCAGTTCCGCGCCCGGTGCGTTCCGTTTGACGCTCTCGATGCCGTCTCTGGCGCCGCTCCGGTCGCTGTATCCCTCGCCGCTGTCCAGCAGGATGTTCCCGTTGCGGTGGCGGAGTCGCCACCGGTGCTGGCCGGCGTTGTCCTCGTAGATCTCGAACGCTGCACGCCCGATGTCGAGGACGTCCGCGTCGGGCGCATACTCCGTTACCCGTTCGACGGCCTCCTCGGCGCCGCTTCTCGATTCGTACCCTTCGCCGCTGTCGGCGAGGATCTCGTCGTTGCCGGCGAGCAACCGCCAGCGGTACTCGCCGGCGTTGTCCTCGAATATCTCGAACTCCAGTTCGTCGATCCGCTCGCGGAGCCGGTCGACGGCCCGGTTAGCGTCGTTCCGCCGTGTGTACCCCTCGCCACTGTCGGCGAGGACCTCCCCGTTGCGGTGGAGGAGTCGGAAGCGCCACTCGCCGGCCCTGTCCTCGTACACCTCGAAGCCGGTCGGGTCGAACCAGAGGTAATCCGCCGGCCCGACGTACTCCCGGAGGCGTTCGATCGCCCGCTTTGCGTTGCCGCGGGAGGCGTATCCCTCGCCGCCGTCGGCGATGATGTTCCCGTTCTCGTGCCGGAGTCGGAAGCGGGCCTCGCCCGCTTTATCCTCGAACATCTCGAAGGTAGCCTGGCTGTCTCGCTCTTCGACGGGCTCGAACTCTGTCTCGGGTTCGGGAAGTTCGGCTTCCCGTTCGAAGAGGAGCGTTTCGGCGCCGAGCGCGTTCCGTCGGATGCTCTGCATTCCCTTCTGAGCGTTGTACTTCCGGGTGTATCCCTCGCCGCTGTTGGCGATGAGATTCCCATTCCGGTGTCGGAGTCGCCAGCGCCACTCCTCGGCCCTGTCCTCGTAGAGTTCGAACCGGGCCTGGCTCGAATAGAGGTCGTCGATCCGTGCGTGCAGGTCCGCTGTCACGGCTTCGTCGGCGTCCGAGTCCGCCTCGATTTTCGCAAGTTCGTCTTCGAGCCGATCCCGCTCCGCTCTGACTTCTGGCAGTTCCGATTCGAGCCGATCCCGCTCCGCTCTAACCTCTGCCAGTTCCGATTCGAGCGCAGCGCCGCGGCTCACGGCTTCGTCGGCGTCCGAGTCCGCCTCGACTTCCGCAAGTTCGTCTTCGAGCCGATCCCGCTCCGCTCTGACCTCGGCCAGTTCCGATTCGAGCGCAGCGCCGCGGCGCTCGCTGCCTTCGAGGTCTTCCTGGGTCACACCCGCAACGAGCGGCCCGAGTGCGCCGCCGACCCCGATGATTACGATTCCGACTGCGTAGAGGACAACCACCGGTTGATTGCCGGTCCCGACGAACCAGTTGTTCGGGAATATCAGGACGAACCAGACGGCTGCAAGGAAGCAGATGGCCTGTCCGAGGTACGCCGCATAGTTCGACCAGGACGCGAGCGGGAGTCTGATCACCGGGCCGGCGACCAGCATCGCCATTCCGACGGCCGCGATGAAGATACTCGCTTCCCGGACCGTGAAGGCGGTCGTTCCCGGTGAGGAACTCGGCAAAAAGAGAAGGATGCCGAGCGTCCCGAGCACGAGACCTGTCAGGAACACCCAGTACCCCCTGACCTCGTCGTGCGTCGTCGGTTCGCCCACCCGGTCTCGGTAGATGCGATACAGGATTCCGTTCTCGTTACCAAATGGCATAATCCATCATTATAATCATAGCCCCCACGTATAAATCGTGCTACGAGTTTGGTGAGATATCCGTGTATTTGTGAGGTACATCGTCACAAATATTCCGAGATGTGCCCGCTAATCTAACTGATAGGAAAGGGTAGAGGCGGATTCCCGCAAAAATTGGACCGGTACCACTACGTCACAGTCGACGTTTTAGGTGTACCAAAACCATTATATCTGTCCGAGCACCAGCTCCGGGTGATGGACGGATCAAACGTGATCGACGCGGACGGATCGACCGAGTCCGACGGGGAGTTCGCGCCACCGGTGGCCGAGATCTCCGCTCACCAGTCCTCGCCCGATCGCGTCGTACTGACCGAAGACGGGAACAGCGACGGGTGGATCGCCTTCGACGTCGACGCTGCGGTTTCGCTCCGCCGGTAAGGTCGGCGGCCCGCTGATCAATCAGCTTCAAAAAGGTCAGTCAGACAGCAGCGAGCGGCGCCGACTTACTGCGTCGCCGATTCGAGGACGAGCGAGTCGTCTTCGAGGTAGTGTTCGACGTGATGGGCGGCCTCTTCGACCTCGATGAGGTTCTCCCGGAGCATATGCGCGGTCGTGTGATCGCCGAGGTTCTCCGCGAGTTCGACGTGGTCGCGGAGCGTCTCGATGATGTCCCCGTACATCTCCATATCGTTCCGAAGCGACGTCCGGATGTCGTAGACGTCCTCGTCTTCGGGCTCGACTGTGGCCCGCTCTTCGAGCGCGCTCATCCCGGCGACCGGGACGCCACCGAGCGCCTGCGCGCGTTCGGCGAGTTCGTCCGCGAACGCCTCGGCCTCTTCGGCGGCCTCGCCGAGGAAGAGATGGAGGTCGCGGAACTCCGCGCCCTCGACGTTCCAGTGGTGCTTGCGCAGTTGGTGATACAGCACGTAGGTCGACGCGAGGTCGGTGTTGAGCGCGTCGACGATCTGTTCGGCCTTCTCGGCGTCCATCCGGAGCGCTTCGCTTCCCTCAACCTCGCCGGCCTGCTGTCGGACTGTCCGTTGGGTACTCATTGCAGTTGTCAGTAGGATCGCCAGGGGCTTAATACTTTGACATTCGGAAATATATTTTTCTCAATCGAAAATCCTGATACCCCTGTCCCGGCCGATACCGGCTTTTTTGACCGTAATCTGTGGGCGGGATACCGCTGTCAGTCCGTTGCCACGCCGACGTCTTCCTTGGGAGTGCTCAGTTCGACCGCCGTCCCGTAGTGTCGGCAATCTTCCAGCGCGTGCTTTGCGTCCATTCCCGCGACGTGCGGGTTCTCCGCTTTCCCGACGCCCACTTTGAGTTCGACGCCCGCGTCGGCTTCCACCTGCGATATCGCCCCGTGGTAGTCGTCTTCGTCCATCGCCGGACAGATTGAGATGATGTTGTCGCCGCCGACGAAGAACGAAAGGGCTCCGTGTTCCTCGCGGAGGTGCCGCATCAGGGTCGCATAGCCCTGTTCGATCCGAATGAACGAATCGAACTCGTTGAGCCGGTCGGTGTACTTCCCCGTCGCGTCGTTGACGTCGAAGTGAGCGATCTGCACGTCCGACGGCGTCCGCCGGTCCGTCGTCAGATAATCGCCGGCGAGCACTTCGCGGCGATCGCCGTCCTGTGCCGAGCCGGCCTGCTGGAGCCCCGCAGTCGCCCGTTCGAGCGCCTCGATCGGCGAGGGGTCGACACCAGTGCCGAGGCTGATCGAGACGGGGTAACGGTTCCCGATCGACTCCTGGAGGAGTTCGTGGTCGTCGCGGTCGAGCCCGTTCGTGATCGCGACCATATTGTCGAATCGCGTGAAGAAGACGTAGCCGTCGCGACTCCCGACGAACTGAGCCAGGTCGGCAAACAACCGCGATTGAAGCGTCTGGAGGTCCATCTCACGACGTGGATCCGGTGTCACGGTCCACGGCCCGTAGTTGTCGATCTGAATGAGTGTGAGCTGGGAGTTCGTCACGTCTGTCCCGAAGGACGTGACATATATCGGTCTTTCCGTATCAGATTGGATTACCGTCTCAGATCTGGAACGGAAACGGTGCTGGACGCGATCGACGGAAATCAGCCCGCTGCCGATCGCCACGAACCGCCCGCTACGTTCAACAGCCCCCCGTCCTAACCCCGAGTGATGGGTGTCCGCGGAGTCATCTTCGATGTCGACGGGACGATCGTGCGCGGAGAGCAACCGTTGGAAGGAACCGACGCCGGCCTGGAGGCAGTAGAATCGGCGGGACTTGATCGGCTCTTCGTCTCGAACAACCCGACCAAACCGCCCGAAGCGTACGAGGATCGGCTCGCGAGCGCCGGCATCACCGTCGACGCCGACGAGATCATCACCGCCGGCACCGTGACCGCACGGTATCTCACGGAACAGCACGCGAAAAGCGAGATCGCGGTCGTCGGCGAATCGGGGCTGGTCGATCTCCTCCGGGACGCCGGCCTCTCCGTACTTCCGTACGGATCCAGCGCCGACACTGTAGCCGGGAGAACGGACGGCGGCGAAGCCGCTACGCCGCCCGGACTCGACCCTGATGTCCTGGTCGCCTCAGTCGATCGAAGGTTCGACTACGAGACGCTACGCGAGTGTCTGTGGCTCCTCGAGGATCCGGACGTCACCTTCGTCGGCACCGACCCCGACGTCGTCATCCCGGCGGCCGAGGGCGATATCCCGGGCTCCGGGGCGGTGATCGACGCGATTGCGAACGTCGCCGGGCGCGATCCGACGACGGTCCTCGGGAAGCCGAGCAAGCCCGCCCGCCGGATGGCACTGGAGCGGTTAGGGCTCCCGCCGGAGGACGTCCTGGTCGTCGGCGATCGACCCGATACGGACATCGCCTTCGGCAACCGTGCGGGGATGGCGACCGCACTGGTCCGGACCGGCGTGTCGGTCGAAACGGGGCGGAGTAGCCCCGATGAGGAACCCGACTTCGTCCTCGATTCGCTTGCGGGCCTCGAAGAGGTGCTGGCGACGCTGTCGGAATGACACGCACAATAGTTATAGACGCTGGGACGAAATAATCAGTGAGGTAAAACGATGGGCAAGAACATCCTGATGATCGTCGGCGACTTTGGCGAGGATTACGAGACGATGGTACCGTACCAGGCCCTCGAGATGGTCGGCCACAACGTCGATACGGTGTGTCCGGAGAAAGAGGCCGGTGAGACGGTCAAGACCGCGATCCACGACTTCCGCGGCGACCAGACGTACCTCGAGGAGCGCGGCCACGACTTCGAGGTCAACACGACCTTCGCGTCGATCGATCCCGCAGACTACGACGCGCTTGTCGTTCCGGGCGGACGTGCGCCAGAGTATCTGCGCACGCACGACATCGTTCTCGACACCGTCCGGCACTTCTTCGAGGAGGACAAGCCGGTCGCGGCGGTCTGTCACGGGCCGCAGATTCTCGCCGCCGCGGGCGTCCTCGACGGCTACGAGATGACCGCCTACCCCGCCGTTCGTGCCGAGGTCGAGGCCGCCGGCTGTTCGTGGGTCGACGAGGTCACCGTCGACGGCAACCTCGTCACCGGGCAAGCGTGGCCGGACCACCCCGAGTGGCTCGCGGCGTTTCTCGACCTCCTGGGGACGGAAGTCGAGGCGGGCGAGCCGGCAGTCGCGGACGACTGATATTCGGTCGGACGGGAGCCGTCGGGATCGCACTCCCGGATTTCGTAACCGATCGCGAACGGAGCCCAGACGGTACGAGGCACGCAGACGACCCCCGTCGCGTGGTATGATACCGTCTGACAAACTTTTATATAGGTTCGTCGCGAGATACCGTGTATGGAAAGTCAGCCGAACAGTCCATACGTCTACTCGGAGGATGTTCCCGAGCCCGTCGACCCGTACGTGTCCCACGACGAGGTCGAAGAAGATCCCCTCCCCGACCCGGAAGGCCGGGACGTCGTGATCGCCGAGGGGCGAGCGATGAGTTTCCGGGCGTACAATCGGCAACGGTAAGCCGCCGGATCACTCCTGCTGCCGTCCAGTCAGAACGCGTCGCCGTGGACCGTCGCCTCCGCGTGCAGTTCCTCGCGGAGCGCCGAGTGGACGTGGCAGATGTCTTTCGCGCGGTCGAGGATCTCCGCGAGGGTGCCGTCGTCGAGGTCGGCCTCGACGTAGACGTCGAAGCGGATCGCTTCGAGGTCGTCATCGTCGTCGAGATCGGCGTCGGCGTCGATCTGGATCTTCCCGAGGTCGTCGTGGCCGCGCTGTTCGCCGCCGACCCGGAACGCTGGGAGGAAACAGGACGCGTAATCGGCGACGAGCACGGCGTTCGGGTTCGGTCCCGCCTCGTCCGTCGCGTCGATCGTAAGTTCGAAGTCGCCCACCTGACTCGTGCTTGCGAACCCTTCCTCGCTGATGGTCGAAGTCTGAATGTCGCTCATCGGATACACACAGGGTCGGGGCCATCTAAAGGCTGCCGACCGCCCGGCAATCGGTGCTCCTCGGTCGAATCCGGGCGATGCCCGATCACTCCAAAAGGAACGTCTCGTCGCCGTCGAGGACGTGGACCTCGGCACCTGTCCCGGTCGCCTTCACCTCGCGGACGAAGTCGTCGGTGTCGATTTCGATCGGCGGGAACGAGTCGTAGTGCATCGGGAAGACGTGATCGACGGCGAGCCAATCGGTGGCGATCGCCGCCTGCGTCGGCCCCATCGTGAAGTGGTCCCCGGCGGGGAGCGCGGCGGCGTCGGGTTCGAGATACGGCCCGACGACGTCTTTCATCTCGGACATCAGGCCGGTATCGCCCGCGTGGTAGAAGGTCGTCGTGTCCGGATCGGACTCCTGGGTCGGCTTTTTGTCGCTGATGAGGAAGCCCACCGGCGTGCCGAGGCTGTACTCGTAGTCGGTGTTGAGCCCGTTCGTGTGATCGGCGCGGTGCATCGTCACGAACGCCTCGCCGCACTCGACGGTGCCGCCGATGTTCATGCCGATCGAGTCCTCGAAGCCGACCTCCGATTCCATATATCCGGTCATCTCCGGGACCCCGACGACCGTCGCGTCGGTGAATGCGCCGGCGTCGGCGATGTGGTCAGCGTGGCCGTGCGTCAAAAGCAGGTAGTCCGGCGTCTCGACGTCCGCGGCCGAGAGATCCGTCTTCGGGTTGTCGAAGAACGGGTCGATCAGGAAGGTTGTGCCGTCGACGTCGACGTGCCACGTAGAGTGGCCGTGCCAAGTGAGTTCCATCGTCATATCCACGCGGTAATTCGAATGGGTCGACAATAAAGCGTACTATCGAGAGACACTGCAGATCGCAGAGCGGGCTACGGCGAACCGAATTCCCCCGCCGCTCTCGCTTTCGGACCCGAGGATTCGCGGTGTCGTGTTTGAACCAATCGCGCATCGAAGAGGGACGAGACGGCATCGAAGAGGGACGAGACGGCATCGAAGAAATCGAATAGGTCGAGTGAACAGTTCTCGTGGACCGGAAACGACGCCGTCCTTCGAAAGTTGCGGCCGGCCGAACGATCCGACTGCGGTCGAGCGCCCGCGCAGCAGAGCACAGGGAGAGTCACTCCCCCGAGTCGAGGTACGCTATTGCTTCTTCGTCACTGACCTGGTCGAATCGGTCGTAGAACTGTCCGACCCCCCTGAAGTCCCTCGGCGTCTGGAGGCAGACGACCGCGTCGGCCATCTCCTCCAACTCCCGAACGGTTTGCGGCGGGCCGACAGGGATCGCCAGGACGATGCGGTCCGCGTCGCTCCCTTCGAGCTTTTCCAGACACGCTCTGGCAGTCGACCCCGTGGCCACGCCGTCGTCGACGACGGCGACGGTCTTTCCAGTCAGGTCCGGTTCCGGCCGGCCGTCCCGGTAGCGGTCGGCCTTCTGACGCGCGTTCTCCGCCTCCTTCTCGCGTTCCCGGTCGAAGTACGCGTCGTCGGACCCCGTCCCGCGAAACGCCTCTTCGTTGCGCCAGACGCTGCCGTCGCTGGCGACAGCGCCGATGGCGTACTCCGGATTTCCCGGGGCGCCGATCTTCGACGCGACGACGATGTCCAGCGGCACGTCGAGTGCGTCGGCGACAGCCCGTCCGAGCGGGAGGCCGCCCCGGGGGATGGCGAGCACGATGTCGACGTCCGGCTCCTGCTCCCGAAGTGCCTCACCGAGTTGTTCGCCCGCTTCGGCACGGTCTCTGAATCGGTCAGGTCCTGGCATAGTCCCTCACTAGAGGTCAAGCGGGTTCGGCGACCTGTAGTCTGCGGATATTCTCGGGAATCGGTAACGACAGTTGTCATAAAGGCGAGCGAGAACGTCAATTCAGAGAAGAGATGACGGAGACTCAGCTACAGATCCCTGTCGGCGATGTGGAACTCCAGGGGAACCTGAACGTCCCGGCGGAAGCATCGGGGCTGGTGATGTTCGCCCACGGGAGCGGCTCCAGTCGGAAGAGCCCGCGCAACAACTTCGTCGCGGAGGTCATCCGAAAGCGGGGGCTCGGGACGCTCCTGTTCGATCTGCTCACCGAGGAGGAAGACCGGGTTCGTGAGAACCGGTTCGACATCCCGCTACTCACGGACCGCCTCGTCGCCGTTACCCGGTGGCTCCGGGATCGCGACGCCACTCGGGGGTTGAACATCGGGTACTTCGGCTCCAGTACCGGTGCTGCATCCGCACTCCGGGCGGCCGTGCGTCTGCAGGGAGCCGTCAGCGCGGTCGTCTCCCGCGGCGGCCGCGTCGACCTGGCCGAAGAGGTCCTCAGCGACGTTCACGTGCCGACGCTTTTCATCGTCGGCGGCGCCGACACGCAGGTGCTCGAACTCAATCGGGAGGCCTACGAACGACTCTCCTCTGAGAAGGAGTTACACGTCGTCGAGGGAGCGGGACACCTCTTCGAGGGGGAGGGTGAACTCGAGGAGGTGGCGGACGTGGCCGCCGACTGGTTCGCCGAGACACTCCGCTGAGCGCTCGCGGCACGCCGTCGACTCGGATGGGATCTCCACAAATTCTCGACGGGAAACTCTTGATTTTGCACGTGAACGCGACACCTGTCCGTTCCAGGCGCGGTTGACAGCGAAAACGAGACTGTTTTCACGAAATGGGAAAGGCCGTCCGGTTTGACGTCTTAGACCGTCCATTGAGCACTCGTATGAAATTCGATGAGTTCATCGGTCAACTGCAGCACCGACTCGAACTGTCCGGGACGGGCGAGGCAGTGCGAGCGGCCCGAGCGACGTTGATGACGCTGGGGCAACGGATTCCGCAGGGGAACGCCGAGGACCTCGCCGCGTCGCTCCCGATGGAGATCAAGTGGTATCTGACCGGTGCAGTCCACGAACACGGCCAGCGGTTCGGCTGGCAGGAGTTCGTCGACCGGGTCAGCGAAATCGAGAGCGCCGACCCCGCGGATGCGGCCTATCACGCACGCGTCGTCGTCGACCTCGTCCACTCGCAGGTCCCCGAGTCCGACTTCCAGCAACTGCGTGACTCGCTTCCCGAAAGCGAGGACGAGGAGAACTGGCGCAAACTCTTCGAGATTGTCGATGCTGGCGGCTGGGGCGACGCCGAGGAAGCACAGACGGGTGGCGGCCCACAGTCCGAAGCGACGGACCAGGGCGAAGGCGACAATGGGGACGAAACCCCCTCAGAGACGTCGGAGTAGTCGGATCCGGACTCGATCGTCGGTGGCGGACGTCTCCGTTCCGGGACGGAGAGCATCAGATCGCGTCCGGGTTCGGTACGGGTCGACCGCTGTGGTGGGATGACAGAGTGGACTAACGTGCCTGCCTGGAAAGCAGGTGGCCGAGAGGCCTCGTGGGTTCGAATCCCACTCCCACCGCGTAGCGGATCACGCGACCAGCCGACCTTCCGCGTACCTCCCCCATAATGTGATCTCGTCACGTATCGGTCCGGGTCCCCCGTCCCCCGGCGCCTCCTCACCGGACAGTCCAATTCGCAAGAGCCCGACAGCACGACCGGCGGGACCGAATAGGGACGCGGCTGGACCGCCTCCTGCTCACGTCGGCTTCGAGCAGTTCGAGGCCCTCCGGCCGCAGCTCGCAGGACGGTCTGCGGATCTCCGAGGCGAATCCCCGCGCCGTCGGGTCACACGGCAGTCGTGGTTACTCGGAGTAGCCTTCCGTGAGGAACGTCCCTTCCGTCTCGTACATCGACACCAACTCCTCGATGAACTCCTCGTGGGATTCGTCCTCCTCGAGGTGGCCGTCCAGTCGCTCTTTGAGCTCCTCACTTATTTCGAGCGTGTATGTCATAGTGGGCGACGGTGGGATTCCGTCACCAGTTGTATCGTAGTCCGGAGGTTAATACTTCACCCTGCGATTCTCGCCCCATAGTACTCACCGACCGATACTTTCGACTGGTTTCTGACGCTCCCCGGCGTGAATTCTGCCTGCGATGTACGGGACGCTGAAGGGCTCTGTTTCGTCGCTGTCGTAGCACCGCTTCTGGGCGGCAGAGGGTTCGTCGTCGGGGATGACTGTGGCGGCGGTGACGTCTTCGTCGAGTGCCGCCCCGTGCTCCGATGCTCTCGTCAGTGCAGCCTCTGCCAGCTACAGTAGCGTTTGCAACTGATTGCTCATCCGACCGAACGCCGTTGTGCGATCAGATGAGCGAAGGCTTGCAAACGCTACTGTCGGATCCGTCGAAGGAAACGAGGAACCTCGTCGGTCTCGGTGATCAGTCGATGTCGATCTCGGTAGTCTCTGCGGCTGGTTCGCTCTTCGGCATCCGGACCGTCAGGACACCGTTACTGTAGCTTGCCGAGACGTCTTCGGCCTCGATGTCGACGGGAAGCGGAACGGAACGAACAGCGGAAGCACGGCGACGCTCCTGTCGGATGTACTCGCTTGTCTCCTCTTTCTCGGATTCCTCGTGTTCGGCTTCGAGTTCGAGCGTTTGACCGGTCACTCGAACGTCGATGTCCTCGGAGTCGAATCCCGGCAGTTCGGCGGTCAACACGAGTTCCTCGTCTTGATCTTCGAGATCGATCCTGATCGACGACGTCGTCGTCGGTTCCATTGGAAGCTCCTCGCTGTCCCACCTTCGGGCTATCTCATCGAACTCTTCTTGCATTCGCTCGAAGACCTGCGTGAGGTCCTTGAACGGGTTTGTCTGTTTAGCCATCTCTCAACGGGGGTACGAGGCGAGACCGAATCAAAAGTTCCATCCTTCCCATCGCGCGGGAATACTGACGCGCTCGTGCCGGGGTGGTCGGCGGAGGATGACTGCGGTGGTTTTCCTGGATCGACCTCCGGGACGCGAAAGCGGGGCGGTCCGGCCGGTGACAGTCTGCACCCGACGGTCCGTCACCGCCGTTGCTTGCGGCGTCGCTGCTGGCTCTGTCATCGGACGAGCGTCACCGGAACCGACGCGCGACGCGCCACGATCTCGGCGATGCTTCCGTACACGGGCCGCTCGCCCTCGGTCCGTCCGTGCGCCCCGAGCACGATCTGGTCTATGTCCTCTTCGTCGGCGAAATCGACGATGATTCGCTTCGGATCGCCGATCTCGGACGCGGTGTCGACCTCGCGGTCGTGATCGGCGGCGATCTCACTGGCCTCCTCGAGGAGTCGCTCCGAGATCTCCTCGGCTCGCTCGTACCACTCTTCGGACCCCATCAGGGGTTCATACGAGGTGTCGAAGTCGGGATACGCGCCGTAACTCGGCTCGAAGAGATCCACCACGTGGAGGACGGTGATCGACGCGTCCGGAAACTCCCGCAGCGCGTGACGAAGGGCCTCGTGGGACAGTGGCGACCCGTCGACCGGCACGAGGACGTTCTTCGTCATTCGCCCGCCCCCCGGACGGTGGTCGGTCCGAACAGTTCCCGATCGGGTGTGGATCGGTCGTCCTCCGTCTGGTGGCTCATCGGTACGCTCCCGTCAGGTCCGGGTTCAGTAGGGGTCTCTGGTAATTCCATTGGACTGGAAGCGCGTTTTACTGGTACATCCCCATTCGCGGTTGCTGTTGCTGTTCCTGTTGTTGATACTGCTTTAGTTGCTCGGCGATCTGTTGTTTCTGCTGTGTTGAATAGCGTCCTCTGAGCCATAACGAAGTGACACCAGCTTTGAGACCAGCGGCATCGGCCCCTGACAACCCAACTCAAATTCCGACTGTCCTGACCAGCACCGCTATTCAACACAGCAGTTGTTTCTGTTTTTGGATCTTCTCGGACTGTTCGAGGAGTTCTTTGGTGTCGATGTCGAACTCCACGAGCGGTTCCAGCGCGTTCTCGATGACGGCACGGGCGGCCCCCGGATCCGGAATGTAGGGGTTCGAGCGGACGATGAGCACTGCCGCCGGAACGTCGCCGTAATAACAGTCCCGCAACAGCGCCCCGGTAACGCCGCCGATGACGCCGGAGCCCTCCGCCAGGGAGATCCCTGCGTCGGTGATCTCCCTCTCCAGTCGATCGGTCGTGGCGACGCCGACGACGTCCCCGATCTCGCTTTCGGACTCCGCCGGTGCACCGGCGAGGAAGACGGCACGATCGAACTCTTGGGCTACGTCGCTCAGAACGCATTGACTCAACGATTCGACCGCCGTCGGATGGATCGGGACGTCGCTTTGAAGCGTCATCACGGCCGGATCCTCGCCGGCGTATACGCGGACGGCGTCCCGAACCCGACCCTCGTCGAACGACGCGACCGGCGGAAAGTCCTCGGAGACGATGGTCCCGTGTTGCTCTAACTCGAGTTGTTTCGTGATCTGATCGACGGCGATCGACGCAACCAGTCCCAGTCCGGGAAGTCCCTCGATGAGCGTCGGCGATTCGGCCGTCAGTTCTGTCTCCTTCTCGAAGCGCGTCGACGAATTTGCGTTCACCACGTAACACCCATTCGGGTGAACGCCTCGTGGCCTCTTATCAGCGGTCCTCGTTACTGTTCTGTGGGAAAACTTCGGGGTCAGTGACCCACGACTGGGCTCGTGGGCCTCCGCCCTGTTTATCTGTGATTACGACTCCGACTCGGACAGCATCGGGACCGTCACCACTGGCACCTCGGACAGTCGAACGACCTTTTCGGTGACACTCCCGAGGAGATATCGATCCAGCCCCGTCCGTCCGTGGGTGCCCATCACGACGAGGTCGACGTCGTTCTCGTCGACGTAATCGAGGATCGCGTGGTGGGGTACTCCCTGCGCGACGGTTCCCTCGATCGTCTCGACGTCGGCCGCCTCCGCTTGCTGGGTCACCTCGTCGATCGCCTCCTGGCCGATCTCTTCGAGCGCAGCGAGCGTCTGCGCGGACGTCGTTTCGACTGTCACGTTCGTATTGACAACGTAGAGGGTATGAAGCGTTGCACCGTACTTCGTAGCGAGATCGATACCGTGTTCGATCGCCCCCCGGGTGCCCTCGCTTCCGTCCGTTGGAATCAGGATGTCGTCGTACATACGAGACCTCTCTCTCCGTATAAGTAAAACAGCCCCGTTCGTTTCAGAGAACCGAGAATCCATCCGGGCGTCCCGGTGTGTAAATACGAGGTGGAGATCGGCCACGGGCTGGAAGAAGCGACAGAATCGCTGCGGGAGGAGCTGAAACGTCGGTTCGACGTGTGAAAAGTTTGAATTCGATGGCTCCTCGGCTGCCGTTACCCGCCCTGCCCGGTCGTCTGTACAAGACCTCTCCCGTGCGGGCAGTCTACTTACGCCTCGACCCCGTAGGTGTCGACTCGGATATATCAAGACATCCTCGTCCCGACAGACGGCAGCCAGGAGGCCGACGTCGCAGTCGATCGCGCGCTGAATCTGGCGCGAACAAGCGAGGCGACGGTCCACGTAGTCCACGTGGTCGACACGAGCCTCGATCTGCACCGTCTCGATGACGAAGCGCGAACCGAATGGCGACGCGACGCCGAAAAACGAGGGCAGGCGGCGACGGTCCAGATCGAGGAACGGGCGTCGAGCCTCGGTCTCGAAACCGCCCGCGACGTCGTGGAAGGTGTTCCCTACCGGGAGATACTGACGTACGTGGAGGAAAACGGCATCGACCTCGTCGTGATGGGGACGCGCAGTCGAACCGCGTCCCGGCTGGGTAGCACCACAGAGCGAGTCGTGGCCCTCGCCGACGTTCCGGTAATCGCCGTCCCCCTCGCGGTGGACACAGACGTTCCCGAGTCGGGCTACGGGATGTACGATCACGTCCTGATTCCGACCGACGGAAGCGACGCCGCCGAGCGTGCCGCCGACCACGGACTCCGCATCGCCGAACGCTACGGCGCCGACGTTCACCTGGTGTACGTCGTCGACGAGTCGACCTACGGTTTCGAGGGGTCCCCCGGGAGCATCGCCGGCCTCCTCAAACAGAGCGGTGGAAATGCGATCGAGGAGATAGCGGCCGACGCCCGCGAGCGAAATCTGCCGGTGACGACCGACGTGGTCCGCGGCATCCCCCACGAGGAGATCCTCGACTACGCCGAGGGAGTCGATGCCGACCTGATCGCGATGGGAACCCGGGGCCGGGTCGCGGAAACGGATCGGCTGTTCGGGAGCACGACCGCGCGTATCGTCCGCTGTTCGACCGTGCCCGTCCTGACCAGGAGCTAACCGATGAGCATCGAGGGCCTCTGTCAGATCTGCGAGGCGGCGCCCGCCGAGCACCAGTGTTCCCGCTGTGGGGCGCTCGTCTGCAGCAGCCACTACGACAGCAGAACCGACCTCTGTACCGACTGCGCTGCGGAGCTTCGCGACCGGTAGTGGACCGGACCGTCCGGTCCGCGCGACGTTCCGGCTGGACTTACGAGTTCCTGGGAAGGAGCGTCCGGATACTTACCCGACCAGTGGATCCCACCGGAACTTCGCGAGGACACCGGCGAAGTCGACGCAGCGGCAGCAGGAGAACTGCCGGATCTGGTATCGACCGACGACGTCCGGGGCGATTTGCAACTCCACACCGAGTACTCCGACGGGACCCACAGCGTCCGCGAGATGGCTGCCGCCGCCGACGAGCGGGGACCCGAGTACGTCCTCGTGACCGATCACGGTCCCCACGCTCCGATCCCGAGTACACTCGATTCGGCGGCTTTCGATGAGCAAAGAGCGGAGATCGAGGCGGTCGACGACGGCGTCGAGGTCACGATCCTCCAGGGCGTCGAAGCCGAGATCACCGAGAACGGACTGGAGATCCCTCCCGAGTGGTACGAGGCCTGCGACCTCGTGGTCGCGGGGATACACAGCCGACCGTCCGATCCCACCGAGCAGGTGATCCGGGCGCTCGAGGAGTTCCCGGTCGACGTCCTGGCACACCCGATAAACAGGCTAATCAACGAGCGCGATCCGCTGGAACTCGATCTGGACGCCGTCGCTCGAACGGCCGCTCGGGAGAACGTCGCCCTCGAAATCAACGGGCAACCCGAACGGCTGGACCTCGTCTGGCAGGCCGTCAAAGAGCATCGCGACACCGTCGCTTACGTCGTCTCGACGGACGCTCACACGACCAGCGAACTGGACTTTCTGCATCTGGGCGTCTCACAGGCCCGACGCGGCTGGTGCGAGCCGGAACACGTCCTCAATACGCGTTCGCTTTCGGACCTGCTGTCGTTCTTCGGGAGCTGACACCGTTACCGTCGACGACACTTCGGCGTGCACTCGACGACAAGGCCCGGAACACGGGGCGGGTCCGCAGTGCCCCGGAACGGCCAGACGACTTCGATCGCACCGGTCACTGAGCGGGTGAACCGATACGTTCGGCGTCCCGCCGGTTCGCCACGTGCAGCGCTGTCTCCCCCGAGGGGGTGAGCGAGACGATCACGCTCTCCACCAGTCGACGATACTCGCTTGTGTGCTTGCCGGAGTTACGGATGCGAGTCCCTTCTTCGAGCAGTCCGGCGTCGGTGAGGTGATCGAGTTTTCGGTAGGTCGTCGAGAGTGGTATGTCGCACGTTTCAGAAACCTCGGCCGCGGTGAGTGCGAAGTCGCTGGTCACATCGAGAATGTCGCGGCAGTCGGGGTCGTTGAGCGCCTCGAGGAGTACCTGAATCGCGGTTTCGTCTTCTACCCTACGGACGTGCTCCGCGGCTGGGTCGAGGTGATAGCCGATCGCAGGTGATGCCAGTGATAGTCCCATATACGTACGTTTGTCAGCCACCGGGAGGAAGGCGCACCCCCGATATCCGGGCAGGTTTATAAGAGATCGTCGAGGATTTTCGATTCCGCCGCAGTGAGATGTTCTCTGAAGGTGGATGGGTGGATGTCGAGTTCGGCGGCGACCTGCGTTGCGTTGGTCTCCCGCGGCCGCTCGAAGTATCCCATCTCGTGTGCGGCTTCGAGCACTTCGAGCTGGCGAGCCGTGATCCTGCTGCGATCCACCAGCACGCTGTCTCGGTCGTCCGCTTCCGTCGGCGACCGAACTAACCGCTTGATGTCCACGTCCGGAAACCGTTCGCGGAGTGCGCTGACGACCGCCTGGAGCTGATCGTACTCGGCCGCATAGAACACCACGGTAAGTGTGCCCTCCGCTGCGATGTATCGAGTGACCGGACATCCGTGGGCACCGAGACATTCGCACGGACAGCTTACCCCGTCGCCGTGCGTCAGCCGGTATCGGTGCGTCTCCCCGTCCGAGAAGACCCGCGTGACGTCGCCGTCCGGGACGTGGTCTTCGTCCGTCGAAAATTCGGTCACGCTCTCCGCACAGTCGGGCGGGCAGATGTTCGGCGATATCGAGTCGATCGTCGTCTGGGCCGCCCCCGAGAGTTCCACGATCGGACAGACGTCGACGGCGGGAATCTCGACTGTGGTTCGGATCCCGGTCGGCATAAATGTCCCTAGTGATCCTCGTGGCAGTGTATAATTATAGGGAGGTTACGATGGGTCGATCGTGCGGACGCACGCCGCGGAAGCGCTGAAGCGAGGGTGTCCGGGGAGATACTGAAGCGAGGGTGTCCGGGGAGATACTGAAGCGAGGGTGTCCGGAGAGATACTGAAGCGAGGGTGTCCGGAGAGATACTGAAGCGATGGTGCCCGGAGGGATCACGCCGAGTCAGACGTCGGGTTTCGGAAGAAGGCGTCGGGCGTCACGGTCGCCCCACAGATGACACATCCCTGCTCGACGAGTTCGTCTTTCATCGACTCGTTCACCACCAGCCGTTCGCGGCATTCGACGCAGACGAAGACGTACTCTCCTCCTTCTGCGCTGTTCATCGTGTATTATGATATACGATCCCAAACTAAATCATCCCCTACTTTTCCAAGCGCGTGAGAACGCCGCGCCCCGTCGGCCCGACGCCAGATAGAAAGAACAAAACGCCACAGTGACGAATCCGCAGATATGCACACCGTCAGATTCAGAGACCCGGCCGGATCGACCCGACACGGCGAGTGGCACGGCGATCACGTCTCCTTCGGCGGGCGGACGTACGACCTCGACGAAATCGACGTGCTCCCCCCGAGTGAGCCCTCGAAAATCGTCTGTATCGGCCGCAACTACGCCGACCACGCCGCGGAGATGGACAACGAGATCCCCGACCGTCCACTCCTCTTTCTCAAACCCCCGAACGCGGTGTCGGGCCACAACGACACGGTGACGCTGCCGGCCGGCAAGGAACGGATCGACCACGAGGCCGAGATCGCGGTCGTGATCGGCGATGCGGCACGAAACGTCGCGGCTGACGAGGCGATGGAGTACGTCGCAGGCTTCACCTGCCTGAACGATCTCTCGAACCGCGACGACCAGCGGCAGGAAACAAACTGGGTCCGGGGGAAGGCCTTCGACAACGCCGCGCCGATCGGCCCGGTCGTCGCCTCTCCCGACGAGGTGCCCGAGGACGCGACGATCGAACTCCGCGTCAACGGCGAGACGCGCCAGTCCTCCTCGCGTGACCACCTGGCGTTTTCGGTCCCCGATCTCATCGAGGAGATCACGACCTACCTGACGCTCGAACCGGGCGACGTCATCGCGACCGGCACGCCCGCCGGCGTCGCACCGCTCGAAGACGGCGACCACGTCGAGGTCGAACTCGAAGGCGTCGGCGTCCTCGAACACGACATCCGGATTCCGTAGCGGCGCCATCCCGAAAGGCAACCCCTAAGTTTAGGCTAACCTAATCCGGGGGCGTGGAACTGACGCGACGCGACGCGCTGGCGGCACTGTCGGCCGCGGGGGCCACCGTCGGGGCAGGCGTACTCGTCGGCCGCCTGGACCCGCCACGGGCAGACGCGGGCGCGGCCGACGCTCAGGACTCGAATCCGAGGGATTCGCCGGACCTCTCGGCCGATCTCCTCGATTTACTGGATGCGGCCGCCGAAGTCGTCTATCCAGACGACGTCGAGGGCCGCCGGGCGTTCGTCGAGACGTACGTCCTGGGGCGCGTCGAGAACCGCCCGGCGTACCGCGACGGATTGCACGAAGCCGCCGCCCAGTTGGACGCGACCGCCCGCGACTGGCACGGAACGGCCTACGCAGACCTCGAACCCGACACGAGAGACCAGTTGCTCCGCGATCTGGGCGTCGAAACCGCCGATCCGGATCCCGAGGGACCGATCACCGACCGGATCCGATTTTACGTCGTCAACGACCTCCTCTTCGCGTTCTACTCGTCGCCGACTGGGGGACGGCTGGTCGGTATCGAGAACCCGATCGGCCACCCTGGCGGGATCGAGAGCTACCAGCGGGCGTCGATGGAGGAGACGCCGGGCGGAACAACGAGTGGTGGCGACGGTGAGTGATCGCCGCCGGGCCCGCAGTCAAGACGACGGCGGCGCCGGCGACGGAGTCGACCGCACCCCGTCGTCGCGGGCGGACGTCTGCATCGTCGGGGCGGGTCCCGCGGGCGCACTCGTCGCTCATCGACTCGCGGCGGCGGGTGCGGACGTGGTTGTACTCGAGGCTGGCCCCCGATTCGACATCTCGCGGCGGACCGAAGCGCAGGAGCGCCACATCCGCCCCGGGATGGGTGACCCCTGGGAGATGGGCGGGCCGCGGGATGCCTACAGCACCGCCGGCCGGGAGTACCCGCTAAACGCTGCGCGGGTGAAGGGCGTCGGCGGCTCGACCCTCCACTGGCAAGGGATGGTGATGCGGCTGCACGAGCGGGACTTCGAGCTGGCGACCCGGCACGGTGTCGGCACTGATTGGCCGATCGACTACGCGGACCTGCGGCCCTACTACGCAACGGCCGAGCGCGCGCTGGGCGTCGCGGGCGCGATGGACAACCCCTACGCGCCGCCGCGGGAGGAGCCGTTTCCTCTCCCGGCGTTTCCGCCCTCCTACTCGGATTCGCTCTTTGCAGAAGCCTGCGAGCGCCTGGAGCTCGATATGCACTCGGTTCCGAACGCTCGCAACCCAGAACCGTACGACGGGCGCGCGGCCTGCCAGGGATACGGGACGTGTAAACCGGTCTGTCCCTCCGGGGCGAAGTACACCGCCGAATCGCACATCGAGAAGGCGAGAGCGGCCGGCGCACGCATCGTCGACCGCGTTCCCGTTCAGCGGTTGGAACACGACGAACGCGGGGAGACGATCGAGGCGGCGGTGTACGCGACGCCCGATGGGACCGAACACCGGCAGCCCGCCGGGCAGTTCGTCCTCGCCTGCGGCGGCGTCGAAAACGCCCGACTGCTCCTCCTCTCGGAGTCTGACCAGTATCCCGACGGACTGGCGAACTCCTCAGACGCGGTCGGCCGGTTCTTTATGGACCATTTGTTCGCGGGGGCCGGCGGGCGGCTCGACGAGCCGACGCGCCAGAACCACGTCGGGTTCAACACCAGCGAATGCCACCAGTTTTACGACGATACCGGCCCCGTGGAAGGCGTCAAACTCGAATTTCTCAACTACGCCGGCCCGTCACCGGTGATCGAGGCGCTCGGCGCCGACACGTGGGGCGACGAACTCCTGGATCGACTCCGCGAGTCCTACGGGACCCACGTCGCGATCGGTGGTCTCGTCGAGCAACTCCCGGACGCCGAAAACCGGATCACGCTCGATCCGGACCGCCGCGACGACCACGGGAACCCGGTCCCGAACGTCGAGTGGTCGCTGTCGGATCGGACGAAGCGGGCGATCCGCCGCGCCAACGAGATCCAGCACGCGATCCTCGAAGAACTCGGCGCGTCGATCGAGTGGACCGTCGGCCCGGATGCCACCGGGCCGGCGTTCCACCAGATGGGGACGACGCGGATGGGGGAGGATCCCGAACGGAGCGTCGTCGACGCCGACTGCCGGACGCACGACCTCTCGAACCTCTGGATCGTCGGTTCGTCGGTGTTCCCGACGGGCGGGGCGATGAACCCCACGCTTACGATCGCTGCGCTGTCGCTCCGGGCGGCGACGGCGATCGAGGAATCGCTGTAGGTCATCGCCGACGACTCGGAGACGGATTCGCCGTCTCCACCGATCCGAGACGTACCCTTCAAGACCCGCGGGCAACTGCGTACGTGTATGCAACCCAGGGACCTCTCCGCACACGAAGCGTACGTACCCGGACGCGGGACCGAGGAGGTGGCCCGCGATCTCGGGATGGACCCCGAGGAACTGACGAAACTGTCGTCCAACGAGAACCCGCACGGCCCGAGCCCGGACGCCGTCGCGGCGGTCGAAGCCGCCGCCGCGGACGTGAACGTCTACCCGAAGGCCTCCCACACGGATCTCACCGATCGGATCGCCGAGAAGTGGGAGATCGACGCCAAACAAGTGTGGGTCAGCGCCGGCGCCGACGGCGCGATCGACTACCTCTCGCGTGCCTTCCTGGAACCCGGCGACGAGATTCTCGCCCCCGATCCCGGCTTCTCGTATTACCCGATGTCGGCGCGGTACCACCACGGCGAGGTGTCGACGTATCCGCTCTCGAAGGCTGAAGACTTCGAGCAGACCGCCGAAGGCGTCCTGTCGTCGTACGACGGCGAGCGAATCGTCTTCGTGACGACCCCACACAACCCGACCGGAGCAGTACTCGACGGCGAGGAGATCCGGACCCTCGCGGAACGCGTTCACGACCAGACGCTCGTCGTCGTCGACGAGGCCTACGCCGAATACGCCGAGGAACCGTCGGCGATCGATCTCCTCGGCGAGTACGACAACGTCGCGGTCCTCCGGACCTTCTCGAAGGCCTACGGTCTCGCCGGATTGCGAATCGGCTACGCGGCCGTCCCCCGCGAGTGGGCGGAGGTCTACGCGCGAGTGAACACTCCCTTCGCCGCCAACGAGGTGGCCTGCCGCGCCGCGCTCGCGGCGCTCGACGACGACGACCACCTCGAACGCTCTGTCGAAACCGCACGCTGGTCTCGCGAGTATCTCCGCGAGGAACTGGACGTGCCGACGTGGCCCTCGGGCGGCAACTTCGTGCTCTGTGCGGTCGGCGACGCCTCAGCCGTCGCCGACGCCTCCCAGCGGCGCGGCGTCATCGTCCGCGACACCTCCAGTTTCGGCCTCCCCGAGTGTATCCGGGTCTCTTGCGGGACCCGCGAGGAGACACGCCGGGCGGTCGAGGTGATCAACGACGTCGTCGCTGACATCCGACCGGAGGCCGTCGAACCGTGACCCGGGTCGCGCTCAGCGGGACGCCGGGAACGGGAAAGACCTCGGTCTCCGAGGCAGTCGAAGCGCGGACGGACGTCGAGGTGATCCACCTCAACGAGGTGGTCCGCGAGAAGGACCTCGTGGCGGAACACGACCTCGACAGAGATTCGCTCGTCGCAGACATCGAGGCCGTGGGGGCGTGGCTCGACGACTATCGGAACGAGTCCGACGACGGGGGCGACCTCCTCGTGGAGTCGCACCTGTCTCACCTTCTCGACGTCGAGAAGGTGATCGTGCTCCGCTGTCACCCGGAGTCGCTGAAACCCCGGCTCCGCGAGCGCGGCGAATCGGAGGCGACGATTGCGGAGAACGCCGAGAGCGAGGCGCTGGATCTGATCCTCGCGGAAGCGGTCGAGATGCACGGCGAGGACTCGGTCTGGGAGATCAACACGACCGACCGAACGCCGGAGGCAGTGGCTGAGGATGTCGTCGCCGCTATCGAAGGAGAGCTAGCGCCGCGGGTCGGCGTCGTCGACTTCGTCGAATACCTATGAGTGCGGTCCACCTCGCTGGAGGGTTCCGATGACCTTAGATCAGTACCGCGGTCTCGCGGATCGGCTGTTGGAACCGTTCGTCGCCGTGGCGGACCGGCTGGGACTGAGTCCGGACGGCGTCAGCCTCGCCGCGTTCGGGTTCGCGGTCGCTGCCGGCGGCGCCTTTGCCGTCGGGTCGCCGCTGTGGTACGTTCTTGGTGCAGCGTGTGTGTTCGCGAACGGCTGGCTCGACCTCGTCGACGGGGCACTCGCCCGGGCGCAAGGTATCGAGAGCGACGGCGGCGACCTCCTCGATCACGTGCTGGACCGCTACGCCGACATCGCGATGCTCGTGGGGCTTGCAGCGGGTGTCGATGCGTACGCGCTGGGCCTGGCAGCGGTGACGGGCGTCCTGATGACCTCGTACCTCGGCACCCAGATCCAGGCCGTCGGACTCGGCCGGGCCTACGGCGGTCTGGTCGGACGGGCGGACCGGCTGGCGATCATCGGCGCGATGGCGGTCGTGGCGGCCGTCTCGCTTGCCGTCCCCGCTGTTCCCGCCAGTCCGCTCGGGCTCTCTCTCGTCGGCTGGCTCCTGGTCTTCTTCGCCGTGGTCGGTCACCTGACCGCGCTGCAGCGGTTCTGGGGTGCCTGGTCGGATCTCTAACAGACGGGTTACGAGCCGTTCGTGAGGGTTCTGATCCGGAGGGAGGAGATGCGTGTCCCCTCAGACGGATGAAGGCAAACAGTCGGCACACGTTTCGCTCCCCGCGTCGACGTGCCGAGCTACCGCTGCCCGACGCGGGGCCGTTCTCACGTCACGGTGAGCGGTGGCCGCGCACTCTGATATAAATCTCCGGACGAGCCTCCTGGTGCAGATCGGCGGGAGAACTCGATCGAAATGCCATCGCAGCGAGAGCGGCAGGAGCCGATGAGCCCGAAAGTCGGCAGTGGGATCCCACCGTCACACGCGGCACGCCGTCGGTGACCGCGAATTCGGACATCGAACGTCGACTCGGAGCCACGGCCAGACTAAACACGTTCTCTCTCGTACCCTCCGCTATGTCGATTACCGTAAAGTCGACAGACAAGACGGATACAGTGGATGTGACCGACGACGTCGCAGCCGAGGTCCCATCAGACCTCACCAGCGGCACCTGTACGGTGTTTGTCCAGCACACGACCGCGGGCGTCGTCGTCAACGAACGGGAGTCACGACTGCTGTCGGACATTGAAACCGCGCTCGGGCGGATCGTGCCGGACGAGGAGCGATACAGTCACGACGAGATCGACGACAACGCCGCCGCGCACCTCCGTGCGATTTTCCTCGGCGAGAGCGTGACCGTCCCCGTCGTCGACGGCGACCTCGATCTCGGACGCTGGCAGTCGATCCTGTTCGTCGAGTGCGACGGTCCTCGGACGCGAACAGTGGAGGTCACGACGACCCCGGCGGCCAGCGATTGACGGTGATTGCAGCGCAGCCGACAGAGACCCGACTATAGTAGCGTTTGCAAGTCTTCACTCATCCGATCGCACGACTGCGTGCGATCGAATGAGCAATAAGTTGCAAACGCTACTATAGCGATCCTCATCGAGGGAAAACGAGCTGATGTGGGTGGTTTCAGAAGTCGTAGCGGCTAATCGTCCGCGACCGAGGCGGTCGCCGAGAGATCAGGGCTGACTTTCGACTGCTCCGAAATCCGCGTCCACGTCAGTTCCCCGTCGTAGTGGAACGCCCGGTGATCCTGCGTCGGATCGACGACCGTCAAGGAGAGCCAGTGGTTGTCCAGCAGCTCGATCAGCTGGTCGTGTTCCGAGAGAACTGCAGTCACGCGGTCGACCGGCGCGTGGATGACAGTCGAGAGCCGGAGCGGCTGGTGGTAGGGCTCGTCGTCGGTGCTCCGGAGGGACTGCAGCGGCAGGCCCCCCATCAGATCGCCGCCGTTGCCCTGGTAGACGCCGACGTTGCCGACGGGATTGTGCGTCACCTTCGAGCCACTCCCGTAGACGGCGTTGTCGACGGTCGCGAAGTAATACTGCGTGTTGATCCACTGGGTGACCACCATCGGGCCGGTCAGGATCGCCTCCAGCGCGTCGCCGTCGGGGTCGGTCCGCCAGTCGTAGGAATGGAGGAAGGACCGACCGTCCAGATCGAGGCCGTCGGTCAGCGGACGGGGTCCGACGACGAACCCCGCGTTTCCGGCGAGGCCCCACTCGGGCCGCGTCTCCGCCCAGTCGGCGGCACGACGCCGGGTCTCGCGAACTCCCGAGTCAGTCTCGGCGCCCATATCACCAGCCCGCTCTGCGGCCGCACCGGCGCGTGCGACGTCGAGGTCGGCACGCAGTTGTTCGATGTCGTTGGCGTGGGTCTCGGGGACGTCTCCCGCATACAGTTCCACCTCGTCGGTCGTCGTGTTGTGTTCGCCCGCGACGAAGACCGTATCCTCCGGGACGTCGATCCCGCGCTCGCGGAGTTCACGCCCCACCGCGTCCTCGTTGCAGATTGTCGCCAGGACACGGGCGTTCGGGCCCCCCGGATTACCGGCGCAGGCGCCGCAGTCGAGACTGGAATCGAAGGGGTTGTTCGCGGTCTGGCTGGCGTGCCCGGCGAAGACGAACACCCTGGCGAACTCCTCGATCCCCATCAGCTCGAAGGCCGTCGCGGCGTACTCGACCTTCTCGTCGAGCGTCAGGCCCGCGGGCAGGTCCCCTGCCGAGCCCGGATCGTGATCGACTGCCGGCGCACAGAAGTCCGCTTCGTTGGGGACGTGGGCGTCCTTCCTGTCGAGGAAGCCGGCGAAGCCTGCGGGGCTTAGTGTCCGAACGGCCAGCGCAAGCCCGTATCCGACACCGGTGCTTTCGACGAAGCTGAACGCCGTCGCGGCGTTGGACTTGAGGCTCTTGATCGCAGATTTTCCGACCTGTAGCGCGCTCTGCCAGCGATCGTACGCCCCCCGTGTCTCGTCGGTCGTCTGCTGCGGCCGGTCGCTGATCCGGTGTTCCGCGTCGAGGATCGGTGGACAGGCGTCCACGCTCACGTCCGAATCGTACCCCGTATAGCGCATCGGAATCCCGAAGAAGCCGGCGTAGCCGTGGGTCTCGTAGTTGCCGGCGGATTCGACGTGACGCCGGATGATCTCAGAGCGCGTATCGATGCAGAAGACCAACTGCGCGTCCGGACGGTCCCCGCCACGAGCGTCGTCGAACGACGCACTCGCGTCGGTGAGCGGCTCGACGAGTTCCGCGCGGTAGCTCGCTTCCCACGCGTTCAGCCAGACCTCGGGCAGCGGCACGCGGTCCGCGTCCGCTCCGTCAGCCGCCTCGGCTTCTGGGGCCTCGCTCGGAGCGAGCGGTGCATCGAACTGATCGGCGAGCACCAGCCGAACTGCGAGGTAGCCGGGGAGCGTAATTGGGTACGTCAACTGCCACTCGTCGCCGTCGGCCGCGCGCTGTTTAATGAATCCCGTCCACCCCGGGAGGCCCGCGAGGTGGAACTCGAAGATGTCCACCCACTGACCGACGGGGTAGTCGGTGAGCCTGTCGCGAACCGCCTCGATGGGATCCGCCGGGAGCGTCGCGAGCGCGCGGCTGTCGGGGATGTTGCTGTCGTAGGGGGAGACGCCCCGGAACGCCTCGTAGAACCCCAGTTCGCGGTTCGGCATCTCCCAGGCCGCCCGTCCCTGATCGAGGAAGGCTGCCAGCCACTTCGTCAGGACAGCCTCGACCTGCTCCGTTTCGGGGGCCGTTTCTGACGTGCTGTTCGGCTCTGCGGCAGCCAGCCGGTCCAGCGAGGTCTCGGGATCCAGTTCGTACCCGTTGGACCGAAGTCCCCGCTGGACCTCCTGCGGCTCAATCCGGCCGGCGTCCCAGGCTTCCCGGAACACGTCGGCGCTCGGGTAGCCGTCGCCACCGAGCACCTGCTCTGCGGCCTCGACGGCCTCGTGGAATGGCTGGTCTTCGAAGCCGGCCAGCGGGTTTGCCGTCACGAACGAGTGCAGCGGCCAGACCGACCCGACCGATTCGGCCGCCGATTCGATTTCCTCCTCGATTGCGAAATCAGTACTCATTGTATTCCTCCGTCGCGGTCAGTAGGGTTTCGGCTGGTGGCTGGGTCGCGTTCACGAGCGCAACGTACAGGCGCCGGCTGCGTGTGTAGATCCCGGTCTCGATCGCGACGTACGCCGCGACGAACGCGACGGCGACGACCCCGTGTATGACCGTCAACTCCGCCGGTTGCCCGACCGCGGGCAGCCCAGCCAGGAGCCCGGTGATCGCGCGGTAGACGGTGGCGTAGACCACAACTGCCGGCAGCACGACAAGGGGGAGGGCTCCGTACCGGAGCGAGGTCGGAAGCGAGGCCCCTGTGACGACCTCGCGGCCAGCGTGGACCACGGTCAGGACGACGATGAACGTGAGCAGCAGTCCACTGTCGAGTTTCGTTCCCTTGCCCGTGAGCGCGGCGAAGAGGCCGCCGCCGACGACCGCGGTGAGACCGATAACGACCACGTCGACGGCGCCTAAGGCCCCCGTCGATTTCGTCTGCCGGGGGCTCTCGTGGTGGATCCGGCTTCCGGACACGAGGAACTGATAGGCCTTGTAGAAGCCGTGCAGGATGAGGTGTGTGACAGCCGCTCCGAAGAAGCCGAGTCCGGCCTGGAGGATCATAAAGCCCATCTGCCCGATCGTCGAACAGCCGAGTTGGCCTTTGATATCCGTCTGAACGGTCTTCAGGAGCTTTCCGCCCAGCGCACTCGCCGCCCCGATCCCGACGATGGCCAGCATCACGCCGGCGTCGACGGTGACGACGGGCGCAAACCGCGTGAGCAGAACCCCGCCGGCGTTGACAAAGCCAGCGTGCATCAGCGCCGAGGCGGGCGTGGGGGCCGTCATCGACGAAAGCAACCACGTGTGGAACGGAAGCAGCGCCGACTGGATCATCGCCGCTAGCACCAGGGCACCGGCACCCGACAGCAGAATCGTCGACGGCGTCGTTGCGGTGGCGGAGAGGGCTCCGGAGATCGTCGTGGCCCCGGTTCCCCACCAAAGCACCGCGAGGGCCCCTCCGAGGACCGCGCTACTTGCCACGAAGTACCGACGCGCCAGCGAGGCTGCGGACTGCGCCTGTGGCCAGTTCTCGACGTGGCCGATCAGGTCGGCCATCACGAGCCCCATCGCGAGCCAGGCCAGGCCGAACACCGCCAGGTGGTCGGCCGCGACGAGAACCATCACCACCAGCGTGAACGCGAACACGCGGCCGAAAAACCGGTCTATCGTGCGACTGCCGGCCAGGTAGCGCCGCGAGTAGCTGTGGACGATCCCGCTGAAGAACGTGACGGTCAGCCACATCACGACCGTCAGTCCGTCGACCTTCGCGAGGCCCGCGATCTCCCACCCACCGGTGTTTCGGAGAAACACAACCACTGCAGCACAACTCAGCACCCACAGCGCCCAGACGACTTTCGTCAGGACCGCGGGGACGCGTGAGTCGTCCGTCCGCGGGGTCGGAAGCTGTCCCACCGTCGTCGACTGCGTGTTTCCTCCCATCGTTTGATCCGTCTGCGACCGACAACTCCGCCCCGGATGGTCTCGCATCCGGATGCCGACTATCGGTCGCGATTACCAGCAATACGAACAGAATAGCTAATAAATCTATCTATATTACCAGATCGTTCTTCAAACTCCGATTATAGAACATTATGGTTTTGTCCGGTCGATCGGCCGTTCCAGAAACCAATAGCCGAATTGGATGGGCGCGTTTCCGGTGGGGAGACCCTCACAGCGGGCTATCAGATCATCGCTGGCGACTCGAATTCGCCAGAGGCGTCTCAACCCAGAGAAGTCTCACGGGACGTCGCTGGGAAACAAAGATACCGCTTCGTTCGTTTTCTCTCGTCAGTAAATCATATCGTTACGGCGGCCGGGTTTCCAGTATGGAAGAAATCGCCGGGACGGTTCTCGCCGGTGAATCGTTCGAGCCGGTTCGTGGCCGCGTGGTGATCGATAACGGCCGCATCACGGCTGTCGAAGAGGCGGAGACGACCTCCCAGTCGATCATCCTGCCAGCGTTCGTCAACGCGCACACGCACCTGGGTGACTCGGTCGCCAAAGAGGCCGCCGTCGGCCGCTCACTCGACGAGGCGGTGGCCCCACCCGACAGCCTGAAGCACCGTCGGCTGGCGGCCGCGGATCCGGCAGAACTGGTGGCTGCGATGCACCGGACGCTCCGATATATGCAACGGACGGGCACGGTCTCGTGTCTGGATTTCCGAGAATCGGGAATCCCTGGCGCTCGGGCACTACGGGACGCTGCAGAATCGGTCGACCTCGACCCGTTTATTTTCGGCTCCGGAGACGCGTCAGTTCTCGACGTTGCGGACGGATACGGTGCCAGCGGTGCCAACGACGACGATTTTCGCTCGGAGCGCGCTGCCGCCGCGGAGCGGAACCGGCCGTTTGCGATCCACGCCGGCGAACCGGATCCGACGGATATCGACCCTGCGCTCGATTTGGATCCTGACTTGCTCGTCCATATGGTACACGCGGAGCAGTCCCACCTCGACCGAGTTGCCGAGCAGGAGGTTCCGGTCGCGGTCTGTCCCCGTGCGAACGCCGTCCTCGACGTCGGTCGCCCGCCGATACGGGAGTTACTCGATCACACGACCGTCGCCCTGGGGACGGACAACGTGATGCTGAATCCGCCGTCGATGTTCCGAGAGATGGCCTTCACCGCGAAGCAGTTCGACGTGACCGCCCGAGAAGTGCTGCAGATGGCAACGAGCGCCGGTGCCGATATCATCGGCCGCGAGAGTGGGATGATTGCATCCGGGCGACCGGCAGCGCTCGTCGTGCTCGATGGTGATTCGGACAATTTGACTGGCACGACCGACCCGGTGGAGGCGGTCGTCCGTCGGGCGACCGCGCTGGATATCGAGCGAGTCCTTATTTAGGGGATTTCTCCCGGGACGTCTCGGGATCGAATTTGCCGAAGGGTGTCGTCTCGTGACTCCGGACGAGGACCTCGTCGGCCACCGTCAGCCCCATCTCGAGCAGTTCCTGTGCGACCGGAGTGATGTCGTTGTCCGATTCGCCGACCGCCGTCACGAGGAGATTCTGATCGCCGGTGACGAGTTCCTGAACCGAGACGACGCCGTCGATCTCGAGGATGTCGGGCACGATGTCGCCGCGTTCGGGGATTGACGCTGTACAGAAAAGCAACATTCGGAGCGGGTACCCGGAGCGCTGATAGTCGACCTCGGCACTGTAGCCTTTGATCACTTCCTCCGATTCGAGCCGTTGGATGCGCTTGCGGACGGTACTGCTGGAGGTCCCGGTCCGATCTGCGATCTCCCCCGACGACATATTTCTGGCATCCTCCTGCAGCGCATACAGGATCGCTCTGTCGACGTCGTCGATATCCTGATCACTCATAGGTGTACGTCCGCAGCACGGATACTTTACCTTTGTACGTCTCCGAATCGGTCGGACTGATGCCTCTCTGCGTCGCCACCCGTTTCGAGATCACACGATACACCAAAGCACCAAATCGGACCGATCGAACCCTGCTGATACTGATTACTCTCACTGTTTACCGTCGAAGGCCACCCCCGTTGGCGGCGTTCGGCGGTAAGAGACGAGAGTAATCAGTATGAATCAGTGGAATTTGGTATAGCAGTCCCCAGTTCACTACTGGTGTCAACGGGAATTCCGAGACTCGGCGTGGTTAGCCGCCGAAACTGCTCAAGAACCCATCCGCGCTCTCCTCGTCTTCTTCCGACTGTTCGTCGCCCCCGCTCTCGGGGGCGCTATCGTCATCATCCGCCACCGCTTCCTCCGATTCCTCGTTTTCCTCCGCCTGGGAGGGCGTCTCGACGTGACACGAAACGGAGGCCGACTCGCCGTTCTGGGTCGTTTCGACTGCCCAGATCTGTCCACAGCCGAGCAGCGTCTCCCAGTTGTCGCCGGCCTTGCGGTCGACCGAGACCAGGATCTCGTCGGTTTCGGCATCGCGCCCGGCATATTCGATCCGGAGTAGTTCGCCGTACACTCGCAGTCCGGACGGCGAATCGAGTCGGGCCGGCGTCCGATCCGTCCGACCGTCGGGCCCCTCCACTACTACCTCGACCACCGGGACGTCTCCTTCCGGCTGCTCGATCGTCACCTCCAGGGCGTTGTCCGTCAGTTCTACCGCTGTCAGATCGATAAGCGAAGCCGAGCGACCAGTGGCTTCCGCTACCCGTTGTCGAAGCGGTTCGAGCGGGACCCTGATAGTGTCGCGTCGTGGCATCTCTTGGAGGTTCTACAGCGGGGGGACGTATGACTTCTCCGGCACGGGACTTGAGCAGGCGAGACTCGTCGTCACCCGACCGAAGATCGACCAGCTGCGGGCAAATAAATCACATACCGGTATATCAAATGGATCTCGAAGGGTGGAGTCCCAGGGTACACTCCCGAACCGAAGTCAGCGAACCAAGAGCGAACCAAGAGCGACCTGGAAGAAAAAACAGCGAGCGGAAACTACCAGGCCAAGTCGTGCAGCCCAGTCAGGAGCCTGTCGACGTCCGCAGGCGTGTTGTACACGTGGAGCGAGGCCCGAACCGCACCCTCGGGTTCGGGGAGTGACCGGACGACGACGTCGTACTCCGTGCGGAGCCCCTCGACGATCGATTCGGGGTCGTCGACGCGAACGGTCACCAGCCCCGATTCCGGATCCCGCGGGCTGATGAGCCGCCCGTCCGGAACGCCGTCGACGAACTGGGCCGCGAGATCGCCGATGTGTGATTCGATCGTATCGAGCCCGATAGACTCGATCAGATCGACCGACGCCGAGAGTGCAGCGTAGGGAGCGGGGTTCGTCGTCCCCACCTCGAACCGCGGCGCCCCGGGTTTCAGCGTGTAGTCGACGGCGCCCGAGTCCTCGACGCTCCGGTATCCGATCGCGGACGGCTGGAGGTCGGCGACGACCTCGCTATCGACGTAAAGGAAGCCGCCGCCCCAGAGTCCGAGCATCCACTTGTGACTCGCCATCGCAACGGCGTCTGCGCCCCAGTCGGTCACGTCGACGTCGTACTGCCCCGGGACCTGTACCGCGTCGACCAGGACGGACGCACCGGCGTCGTGGGCCTCGGCCGTCAGTTCGCCCACCGGCAGCCGCGTCCCGTAGTTCCAGGTCAGCGCGCTGAGACAGACGAGATCCGCATCCGCGATTGCGTCGCGGTAGGCGCCGCGGTCGATCCGGCCATCGGTCGTGGGAGCAATCCGCACCTCACACCCGCGGCGTTCGAGCCGCTGCCAGGGAAGGATCCCCGCAGGGTGTTCCAGATCCGTCCGGACGATGACGTCGCCCGGTTCCCATTCGAGTGCCGACGCGAAGCGGTTGATGCCGTCGGTCGTGCTCTGGGTCAGCGCGATCTCCTCGGTCTCGGCGCCGACGAAACTTGCCGCATCCGCGCGAACGTCGTCGTACAGATCGAACGCATGCGGGTAAGGACCCTCGTTGCTGGCTGCTTCCCACTCGTGGGCCTCGATCGCGTCCTGGGCAGCCTCTACGATCGGTCGCGGTGTCGGGCCGCTCGCGCCGGTGTTGAGATATCTGACGTCGTCGAATACGGGAACAGCCTCGCGAACTTCGGCAGGTGTCGTCATTGGATGCTGTTTTGCGGGGTCGGCACTTAGAGGCTGTCGACCGAGGGGGCCACGCTGGCTTGAAAGCCGCCTCAACCGGAGTACACGCGCGTCCGGTGGTTCGTATCAACGCCAGCAGACCAATCCAGGGCGTAGATGACGCCGTCGCCGCTGTCGTGGTTGGCGACGATGAGGCGATCCGCCGTTTGGAGCGCTTCGACGCTGCTGTTCCCGCCAGCGAAGGTCCACAGCGGTTCTCCAGTCTCAGAAGACACCAGATACACTGTCCCTCCCTGGCAGACGGTGAGGAATTTGTCGTCGACGTGACTGACAGTCTCCCGGGTGCTGAAAGTCCCGGACGTCTCGAACTCCCATTTTTGCGTCCCGGTTGAGAGAGTGAGGGCTTCGATGGTGCCGTGGTCGTAGATCAGAACCGTCCCTCCGAGCAGAGCGGCCCCGGTTCCAGGTTCGTACGACCCGGTTTCGTAGTGCCATTCACAGGTCTGCGTATCCAGGGAGACCAGATGGACCGCGTCCGGTGCGCTGTCGAAAGTGACCGATTGAGCGACAACTGTCGCCTGAAACGTTCCCACAACGGCGTAGTCGTCGTTCGCTGCCAGTGGTCGGACAACGGGGAGCGTCCGATCCGGGGTGAACCGCCACTGCAGCGTGCCATCTGTCGTATCGAGAGCGACGAGCGAGCGGTCCCGACTACTCGTCACCGCGACTTCGTCGGTGAGAATCTGCCACGCCGGGTCGTCACTGCCCGTATATGGATTGACACCGACCCTTGGGTCGACATCGGTGCTCCTCCACTGTCGAGTGCCGGTAGTGGTATCGAGCGCCGCAAAGGCTCCGGGAGCGACCAACCCGCCGGTGTCGGTATCGACGGTGCCGACGCCCAAAAGACCGTGAGCCAGCAGATCTGGAGCCAACGCGTTCGCGTCCGAGACAGTCGTACGCCACAGTCGATTCCACGTCGACGAATCAACAGCCGTGACGGAATCGTCAGTCCGGTAGAAAAGCGTTCGGTCGTCGACAACCGTATCAGAGAGGTCCGCACACAGATCCCAGACCCGAGTCCCGGACTCAAGCGAGACTGCGACGAGCGTGACAGGGTCCTCGCCTAGCACATCACGCGACCCCTCCGAGACGATAGCGGCGTTCGAGGTTGTCCCCTCGATGGCAACCCGCTTCTCGAAGGTTTCCGCCCAGAATCTGTTTCCGGTCGCCGGATCGACGGCTGACAGTGCCCGATCGCCGGCGACGAGCAAGGTTCCGTCCGCGGCCTCAACAACCTCCGGTCGGGCGCTCCCGACCGCCCCATCCGGTTCTGCTGCGGCCGCATCGTAGGTCCAGTGGATCGCGGGCCGGTCCCTAACACCCATACGGCATCCATCCGCGGAGACGCACAAATATATGCGGGTCGGAAAGACGTTGCTGAAATACCTGACATCCCGAGAGAGACCCGCTACCACGCCACATCCGGAGGCGAGCGCTTATGTGCTCACAGAGAGAACTATCGGGAACGTGTTTATCGGCCACGCCCTCCTCGCGTTCGCGCTTGCGGTGCTGTTTGCGGAGTGGCGAGGCTGGCCCGCTCGGCGTGCACTGACGCTCGGTGCCGTGATGGGCGCGTTTGCGGCACTCCCGGACGTCGACGTCGTGTACGCTGTCGTGGCACTCGACGCCGGGCGGTTCCTCGGTAACGGGCTCCCGCCGTCGGCGTTCTGGGAGGCCGCAAACAGCGTCCACCGGTCGATGACGCACTCGGTGCTGATCGCGCTGGTGGCAGGCCCCCTATTCGGTGTCTGGACCCTCCGCGGTCGGACGCCCAGAACCGTCGCGACTCGCTCTGTGGCGGCGGCCGTTCTCGTCGGGCTCGTCGGCGTCGCCATCGCCGTCAGCGGGCCACTCGGCGGAATCGTGATGGGCGCGTTCGTGGTTGTAGGCGTCGGAATCGCGACCGCGACCCGACAGTGGACGGATCTGTCGGTCCGAACGGTCGGTCTCGCGGCCACGATCGGCCTTCTCACGCATCCGTGGGGCGACCTCGTGACCGGACAGCCCCCACAGCTTTTGTACCCGTTCGAGATGGCGGTCCTCTCAGAGCGGATCGTGTTGCATCCGGACCCGACGATGCATCTCCTCGGAGCCTTCGGTATCGAACTGGCGACGATCTGGTTCGCCACGCTCGCGGTTGTCGTCGTCACGGACCGGACGCTCTGGACCGTCACGGACGGCACCGCGGGACTGGGAGCGACGTACGGCGCTGCCGCGTTCGTCCTGGTTCCGCCGACCCTCGACGTGTCGTATCACTTCGTGTTCTCGATCCTGGCGGTGGGCGCCGCCTGCGGCGTGCTCTCGTGGTACCGGACGAGGCCGAGGCTGCCGCCGGTGACACGACCAGCGGCGGTCGACCTCGGCGCCGGCTTCGCCTACTGGGGGATCGCCCTCGCCGGAACGACCCTCGCGCTCGCCGGCTATGCGGCCGTGTACGCCGCGGTATGGCTCTGAAACCGGGATATCGAGCGTCCCCGTCTACCTCGTGTACGGAACTCCGTCTACCTCGTGTACGGAACTCCGTCTAACTCGTGTACGGAACTCCGTCTACCTCGTGGATGATACTCCATCCATTCCGTGGCGATCTCCGTCTACGTCGCGGGCGATAGTATGATCAGCTTCCCGACGTCAAGCCGGCTGGCCGCGTTACAAGAGCTGGTTGCAGCTCGCGATCGCTTCGACCCGCGCGGCGCTGCTCGCCGTTCAGTCTCCGAAAAATATCCGTGGGACGACGTCCGACGTTCGCTCGTGTACCCCTACCCGGGCGCCCGTCGAGGCGTTCGTCCGTGACCGTACAGGACAATTCAACGATACGAGTAAAAGTCTTGTGTATAATTCCGGGGGACAGGCCGGGGGCGCCCGTCGCCGAGTGCGTTCGGTCGCGGTCACGCAAGGTGAGAATGCAGGCAGCCGGGAACGGAGTCGGATGACGGCGTCGGGACTCCCTGGTCGTCAAGTATAATAGGCCTGTTCCGAAAAATCACAGCAACTGTCATATGCAATATCTCTTTGTGGGGGCGGGGCAGGCGGGGACCCAGATCGTCGATCAGATATTCGCACACGACAACATCGACCTCCGGGCGGAGGCGATCGCGTTCAACTCGACGATCCAGGACCTCGAACGGCTCGACAACATCCCGCAGGAGCGGTGGTACGGCATCTCGCGAAACCGGGGGCTCGTGGGCGGGACCGAACGCGGATTCGAAGAGCAGGTCACGGGCGGGTTCGGACAGACGCCGACCGCGTCCGACGAGGTGATGAAGCGAAACGAGGGCGAGGTCGGCCGCGTGCTCGACGAGGTGTACGCGGAACTGGAGGCGGATCCCTCGACGCTGCAGTACGCGTTCATCTTCCTGGGTTTCGGCGGCGGCACCGGCTGTGGGATCGCGCCGCATCTCGCCCGGGAGATCCGATCGTACTCGCCGTCGGAGATGGACATCATCGCTGTCGGTGTGCTCCCGAACACCCAACTGGTGGACGCGACAGGCTGGGACGACGACGATGACGCCGGCGGCGGTCAGATTACCCAGTGTCAGAACACGGTGTTCGGCCTCGACAACCTCGAAACGGAGGTCGAGAGTATCGTCCTCGTCGACAACCAGCGGCTGGCGCTGGACGTCGCGCAGGGAAACGAGTTCAGCGACTACAACCGCTACGTCGCCGACGCGTTCCTCGATATCGTCCTCGGCGCCGAGCGGGAGCGGACCGGCGGCGACCTCGACGTCCAGATGCAGGACGTCGACCTGCAGGACCTCGTCCGTTTCATCGACGGCGACGGATTCCGTGCGGGGTACGCCACGCTCGGGCGCGGCGTTCGACAGACGGAGTCGCTACTCGGGTATCTCACCCCGGGGAAGATCGGTCGACGTCCGATCCGGGAGACCGAACTGATCGCCGACGCCATCGACCGGCAGACCCTGGACGGGTTCACGCCGACCGACGCCGAAAGCGCTGTCGCCGTGGCGCAGGCGCCCGCCTGGTGCTGGGACGAAAAGGAGATCTCACTCGGCGCGGTTTACGACGAACTCCTGTATTACTGCTCGGATGCGAACGCCGGGTGGGCCGTGACGAAGCGCAATCTGGCGTCGGTGACGACCGCGTTCCGGTTCGAGCGGGAGAACCTCGATCGGATCGCGAAGATCGAACGTATCGCGGAACGGGAGGGATCGACGTGAGAGAAAAGGACACGCTTCGGTGGTGGCGCTCGCGGCCGAGAGCGACGCTTCTCGCGAGCACGCTTGTGCTCGTCGTCGTCGCAGCCCTTCTGCTCCGGGTAGGTGCGGGACCGGCAGCGGCACAGGGGACAGGCGACGCCGGGAACTTCGCCGCCCTCGTCGATCGCACGGAACGCAATCTGCGACTCGTCGCACGGATCAGCGAGGCGAACGCCGAGTGGATCAACCACCTGCGCGGCGTGGGCGCACTCGTGGGGCTCGCGCTCGGAATCGGCATCGGATCGATCGCGACGTATCTGAACCGGAGGCCCTGAGATGCGAGTGAACGGAATCGTGCTCGGCGTGGTGGTCGGGATGGTGCTCCTCGCGGGAGTCGCCGCGCCGACCACGGCACAGTCGGGCGGCGATGCGAGTTCGATCTGTCCGGGTACTGCGGGAGACAGCCTCGTGTTAGTGCTCCCGGACGGAACGGCAGTACAGCCCGGTGACTCGGCCACGCTATACGCCGGGACGGGGGGCGAACTCGTCCTCTGTTCCGGCGGTGAGTTCGACACCAATCCGACCGGCAGCCGTTGGGAGGTGAACGGCGACGCGATCGACGGCATAACGGTGGAGGGAAGCTCGGAGTACCGCTACGAGATCACCATCGCGAACGTGGACGAACGGGTCACGATCGACTTCGGGGCCGACTCGGCTATCTCCGGGCCCTCGGAAGTGAACACCCCCGATATCGAGGCTACGGCGGGAACCCTCGACGTCGTCTCAGTCGGCGGCTCGGGGCCGTACCGGATCTCCTTCGCCGATGAGGACCGGCTGACGAGGTTCCAGGATGCCAACGACACGTACGTATCGACGGCAGGGGAGATGCGCACGGCAGCGGCGGAGATCAACGCCGACGGCGCCGCCGTCGATCGGGGTCGGATCACGGAACTCGATCAGACGACGGCGCTGCAGAACAGTTACGACACCGTCCAGCAGTCGCTCTTCGCCGCCGCCGCGGCCGGCGATGCGGACGCGACGGCCGCGCTGGGAGCGTACGCGGATCACCGGGAGGAGACAGTGACGGCAGTCCAGAACGATCTCAGGGCGGCCAACGAGAAGCTCGGTGCCCGGGCGAGCGACGGGGCGACGTCGCTCCTCCTCAACGTGGTCGGCTTCCTGATCGTCGGCGCCGTCGTCGGCGGCGCACTCGGACGGTACGTGACGGGCAAAATCCTCGGCGAAGTCGCGCACAAGCGGAGCCGGACTTCGGCGGTTGACTTCAGTCCACGCCAGCTGGTGGGACAGTTGGGCGCTGCGGTACTTCTGCTTCTGGCAGCGACGGGTATCGTGTGGTACTTCGGGCTCGTCGATGCACTCGTGGCTGCTTTCAGGGCGGTGATCGGACTATGAAATCGACACGACGAGACGGGCTGACGGCCGGCGGTATCGTATTCGCACTCGCGCTCGCGGGACTCGCGGTGTTCCTGTTTTCGGGGTCGGGCGAGGCAGTGCTGTTCTTCGCTGGGGGGGTTCCGGTCATTCTGCTGGTGGGCGGATTGCTGTGGCACCGCCGCGTCACCCGCTCGTCTAGTGAGACCTCACCGCGGATCGAGTCCCGGAGCCGGGACCTCGCCGACGACCTCGAGGAACTGCTCGAAACCTACGAGCGGCTGGACCGCGAGACGCCGTGGAATCCCTCCGAACACGCCGACCAGATCGAGGACCTCAAACGTGGCGTGGAGAACCGTGGGTTCTCGGTCACCGCCGGAAACGGCGGCTACGACGTCGAGGTCGTCGAGTACCAGATGGGCGAAGGCCAGATCACCCAGTATCAGACGAACGTCGGGAAGATCCTCGAAGACCGGCTGCGCGCCGGCTTCAGGGAGTTCGTCGAATCGAAAGTCGGAGAGATGAACGAGGGAATCGATCGGCTGCGAGACGCGGATCTCCTCGCGGAACCCGAAAGCGAGGCGATGACCGTGGTCGGGGCCGATGCCGGGGCACCCACGGAGTTGACCGAGCGGCTCGAATCCCACCAGGAGGAGTTCAGGGATCGACTCGGCGACGCCGTCGCCCGCGTCCACGACGTCGCGGGAGAGCCCGTCGTCGACAGAGCCACCCTGGAGGCGTACGTCGCCGACGGCCAGTACCGGAAGGCTGCCGACCACGTCATCGAGGTGGCAGCGGAGATCGAGGACGCCGAGCGGTCGGAGTTCCAACAGAAGCGGGCGGAACTCGAAGACCTAATCGAGACGGTGCAGTCGTCGTCAGTGGCGGGGTACGCCTCCGACTCCCAGTTCGAGAAGATCGACGACGCCGAACGGGAGCTGGCCGATCTCGACTCCGCGTTCGATCTCGATCGGCTGGAATCGGAACTCCGGCCGCAGGTGTTGTCGGCGTGTGCCGAGATCATTTCGGATCTCCAGGGCGAACTGACAGCATACTTCGACACCTTCAGCGATGCTGACGCTCCGCCGGACTACTTCGAGCGGCCCGCCGTTCTGGATCGCTCTCCCCGCGAGGAGTTGCGGGACGCCCCGGACCTGCGGGCGTTCCGGAGCCGCTGGGAAGGGTTCGTGGACGATTTCGTCGCGGCGCTCGACGAGGCCGCCGACCGCGAGGGTGCCATCCTGGCGTACGACGACGCCCGCGGGAAAGTCGAGCGGGCGCTCGCGACTGAGGGTGAGGTGACGCCCGGCGAGGTTCCGTACAACCCGGCCGCCCCGATGATGGAACTGTACGCCTACCGCAACGATGACGTGACCTACTTGGAGAGTCGGCCCGCGCTCACACAGGGTGCCGACGTCGCGGCCCAGGAGTTCGATCTGACCGTCGAGGTCCGGCTCGACCCGCCGGAAACCCGCGATGTCACGGTCGAAACGACGATCAGAGACGAACGCCGACGCCTCACCCGGACCATCGATGGCGCCGGAACGTTCGAGTTCGACCCACTGCTTGGCGGGAGCGCGACGGTGACCGTCTCGACGGACGACGGCCGGTACGGCCGGCGGGACACGGAGGTCACGCTCGATCGTGATCGGACGGTCGACGTGACACTGGCCGAAGAGACCGCGATCGACCGGCTCTGTGACGGAATGCGGACGGACGCCGAGCTCCTCCTCGACGAGGTGGCCGGCAAGGTCGACGCCCGCTACGACCAGCAGGGGTATCTCACCGACGAGATGGACATCGGCGTCCAGGACAAATACCGCCCGTGCGTGCTCGCACTCTGGGCTGACGACGCCGGGCTTTCGGTCCGTGAGGAGAGCGACGGCGTGTTGGTGTACGACAGAGAACGCCTCGAAACGCAGTTGGCGGACCTCATCGATCAGAAACTACCCGACGAGAACGAAATGTACTACGACGACATCCGGGAACGATATCTGACAGTGCCGACGAGTGACGGGCTCCTCTGCGACCTGCTGCGGCAGGTCGAAACCGAGGTCGACTTCGAGTGGACCGACGAAAAGGTGGTGATCGCCTGATGGCCGCCGACGACCGCGACGGGCGCGCCTACACGACCCTGGGAATCATCGCCGTCGGGCAGGGCGGCGGCAACATCGCCATCCAGTTTCTCACCCGGAAGGACAACCCCGGTATCGACGAGCGAGTCGTGCTCGTCAACACGAACGACACCGACATTATGCGGAACATCGACCGCAACGAGTCGGACCTCGCGATCGATCGGGAGACGCTGTCCCGCGAGCACGTCGAAACGTTCGGCGGCGCCTCCGTCGGCGTCGGCAACGACTTCTTCGAGGGCGAACGCCTCGCCGAGGAGGACTTCGAGACCATCTTCCGGCCGATAAACAACAAGATCAGCGGCTCTGAGGCGCTGATGTACTCCGTCGCGCTCGGCGGCGGGAGCGGGAACGGGTCGGTCCCGTACATCATCGATCAGCTCTCACAGGGCCCGGATGGCGGAAAGACGGCGGATATGAACGCCGCGTGGCTCGACGGCATCACGCAGTTCGCCCTGGCGGCGTGGCCGTTCGACTACGAGTCCGCCCAGCGACACTACAACGCGATCTGTGGCCTCTCGCGGCTGTTGATGCGCGAGGACGGCGAGCCGAACGCCGACATGACGATCCTCGCGTCGAACACCCGGCTGAAGGAACTCGCGTTGCAGGGCGGCGACGACGTCCGACAGGACAGCCGCGGCGACTACGTCGACGACAAGACGCTGGTCAACGAGCGGATCATCGACGCCATCGACCTGTTCATCAGCGCCGGCCGGCTCTCGGAGAGCACCATCGACGTCAAAGACTACGTGGAGAAACCACAACTCCACGGCGCCTACCACGGGACGTTCGGGACGGCGATGGAGAAACCGACCGGGCTGGACATCGACCTCGCGATCGAAAGCGCCGTCGAGAACGCCTTTGTGCCGCTGGATCCCTCGACTGCGAAAGCGGCGTACGTGATCGTCCGCGCGCCGGAACGGAAGATCCAGTCGGGCGAGGTGACGATGGGTCGCGTCGGCGAGGGCTTCGCGAAGTGGAAAGCCGAGAACGGCCTCCGGGGGACTGTCGGGATGGAAACCCTCGCGCAGGCACCCGGCCGGCGCAACAGTATGGACGTACTCGTCTTCCTGGCCGGCTTCGATCTCGGCCCCCTCTTCGAGGAGTCCTGGGAGTTCTACGAGACGGAGAAAGAGGGGCTCAGACGCGGCGAGTCGACCGATCAGCTCGCCCGGGTCGACCGGATCGAGGAGAACCTCAGACAGTACCGGAACCGCCTGGAGGAGTGACAGATGCGAGGACACCGTCACCGATCACGGCTCGTCGCAGCGTTCGTGGCCGCCCTCCTCTGTCTCGCGGCCGTCGGCGCCGTCGTGCCGCAGGCCGGCGCACAGAACGGGGCCGTCGACGGCGACATCCGACAGACCGACGCGGGCGGACTGGCGGTCGAAATTCAGAATGGGACCGGGCCGTTCCAGGGCCAAAATGAGACCGTAACGATCAACGTCGCGGGCGCGTCGATCGAGCAGGACCGAGCCCCCACTGGCGGCAGTTACACGTACCAACTCGACGCCCCGAAACTGGCCGACGCGGGCACGCTCGCCACCGACGACCTCGCGAATGCGACGGTCACCGTCGAACACGAAAGCGGCGCCAACTTCTCCAGAACGGGACTCGATCTCCGATACGCCCGGTTCGGCGGCCGCTCGGGGAGCTTCACCGACGACGGACGGCTCCGGGTGGGTTTCGACGTTGCGGTGGGGCTCCCGGAAGGAACGACGATCCCCGTAACCGTCGCGGTAGACGGGACGACGGCGGACGTCGACGGCACGCTCTCGCGATCGGATAACACCTCCGCGGTCGTGATCGATCGGGGGACGCTCGACGACCTCGGCGTTCTCGACGAGCCCCGGGAAGTGACTGTCGAAGGACGGACCGGCTATCTCGACGGCTCGACGACAGTCGACGTCGGGAACGTTGCCGCGGCCGCGACGACTGCCGAGCGGGATTCCGAGCGCCTCTCCCTCTCGAACCCGCTTTTCGCCGAAGGGCGGACCTACGTCGTCGACGGACAGCCGGCAAACGACGACGGCCGATATCTCGTGACTGTCGACGCCGCAAGCGACGGCGAACTCCGGCTGAACAGTTCGGCGCTGCTTGTCGCCTCCGAGATCGAGGTAACCGTCGAGCGGAGGGAGAACACGCTCCTCGACAGCGAGACGGTAGCGGTCGAATCCAGAGCCCTGTTGGCCGACCCCGGCGACGATCGCACGACCGTTTCTGTCCCCGAGCTCGCGGGGAGAGAGCGAACGGTCGCCGGCCTGTGGGTGAACACGAACGGGTCGGGCGTCCAGCACTTCGACGCGAGTCTGAATACCTCGACAGGGACGCTGTCTCTCGGAGAGTCAGCGTCGCTTCCGGCAGACACGACCGCACTCCTGATCGAGTTTGCGAACGGGGGATCCGCGTACGCGACGCTCGATAGCGACGGAGGCGGTGGCGACGGCGGCCCGGGAGACGAGACGAACGCGGTCACGGGGCCGCTTGGAGGGGTTTTCCAGTCTATCACGTCCGACCTGTTCATCTTCGCTGGGGTCGCCGCCATCTTCGTCCTGGGGATCGTCATCGGAGCGGTCGTCCTGCGCCGCAACCGCCGTCTCGGCCTCTCACCCAGGATCCCGTTCGTGGGCAGCTCAGGCGGCTCTTCACCCGGAACCTCGCCGGACGAGCCCCCGACGGTGAACGTAACGGTGGACGTCGTCGACGAACAACTCGGCGACTCGTACGCGGGGGCCGAGGCAGTCGTGGCACGAGAGGTCGAATCCGAGGGACGCAATCAGATGAGCGGCGACGCCCGTAGCCAAAGCAGCGGCTTGAGCGGAACTGGACGGCCCGACAGTCCAGGTGGCCGCCGAAACCGTAAGCGTGCTAGAGATGGCCGAGCCGGCGGCGGAATCCCGGGAAGCACTCGAAGCCAGGGAATCAACACGACGAACGACGAAGAGCGGATCAACCTCACCGGCGGCGAAGGCTCGACCGAACTCGAAGTCGGAACGTGGGCGTTCGAGGTCGTCGAAGCTGGCGGGACGATCGCCCGACGGCAGGTCCAATTGGATCCAGGGATCGACCGCGATCGGGTGCCGATCTCGGTGCAGCCTCGCGAGATCAAGGTCCGGGTGACCGGCGGACTCGACAACGAGCCGCTCGAGGGCGCTCGCGTCCGTGCCGAACCCGACGTCGGAACGGCCGATCCACCGAAATCGCTACCGACGGATCCCAACGGCCAGGCGGCCTTCCGGATCCCGCGATCAGCCTCGGCCGTCACGTTCGCCGCGGAGTACGAAGACCTGCCCGGCGAACAGACGACTGTCCAGGCCGAGCACGCCGCGAAGTCGGGCGCAACCGTCGAACTGACACCGGAGCTGGGGACGCTATCGATCGGGACGAGCGTCGGCGACAGTGAGTGGGCGGAGGTCGACGTCGAGGTGACACCCGTCGACGGCGACGCGGTGGCCTACGCGGAGCCGGGCACGATCACGACCGAGGAATCCGCGCAGGCGCGCCAGGAGGTTCCCGTGGGACGGTACGAACTCGCTGCCCACCCGCAGATTTCGGGGCTGGAGACGGAGCGAAGCGTCGAGACGGCCACGGTCGAGGCCGATCGGACGACGAGCGTGACACTCTCCATCGACGCCACGTTTTCGCTATCGAACGCACAGCAAAAGCGACGGGCGGCGCTCCGTGATCGGATCGAAGCGCTGAGTAGCGAACCCGATCACGACGTCGCCATTCCGTACTACTACGGGACCGTGCTGTCGGCGGTCCTCGATCTGATCGACGAACTCGAAACGAGCCCCGAGCGCGCGCTCGAAGCGAACGTCGAACCGGGTTCAGCCGTCGATGCGGTGCTCTCGGCGGTCGACGGGGGGATCGAGGCCGTCGAAGGAGCGATGTCGGAGTGGCGGAACATCAAGCTGTTCCGTGGAATCGACGCGACCATGGTCGAGGCGTCCTGGCAAGGTTACGTCGATCTGGAAACCTTCCTCGACCGCGGTGCCGAAGGCGCCGACCACCAGCGCCGGGCGCTGCGGGATCGGCTCGCCGAGACCGACGAGTTCCTCGACAAGCGGTGGAGCGAGGTCGGCGAGATCGGGCCCGCGCGGATGGTCCACGACAAGATCGGCGATCTGGCCCGACAGTCCGGGGACGTCGACGACGAACTGACGGCCGTCGCACAGGCGTACGTCGGCGTGTGTCTGCTCGATGCGGTCGAAGAGCTGTTCGAACACGACGCACTTCGAGAGCGGCTCAACAGCGGAGGGCACTGAGATGGGTATCCACAGACTCCTCGGGGCGTTCGTGGTCGCGATGGTGCTCGTTTCCGCGACGGGCGCTGCGGCAACAGCCGCGGCGGCACCGTCCGCAGGAACGGGAGAGTCAGTCGCACCGATCAGCGAACCCGTCCCGGCAACAGAAGGAGCCCGGGAAGCGGTGTCGAGCGACGGCACCGTCGCGCCGCGTGACCGGAGTCAAGTCGAGGCCCCCGTCGACGTCGACGCGCCGGAGACGAGCAACGAGTTCCTCGCGGCGTTCCGCGAACTCTCGGACCGCGAGTCACTGGAGACCTACAGCGAGTTCGAGGTGATCCGGACGCAGGCGATCGTCGCTGTCCAGGCGGGCGAGTTCGACGCAGCCGACAGAGAGCGTATGCGCGCGGTACTGCGCACCCTCGTGCGGTTCGACCAGGCGTACCGCGCTGCGGCCGACGGAGACCTCTCCAGCGGCCTGCAGACCGCCCGGGAGACGCGGGAGACGCTGTCGACGCTCGAATCCGCCGGCGGGACGCAGTACAGTTCCCTGGCCGGCGTGGCGCTGGACCGCTTTTTCCGCTCGCTCGGGGAGCAGTTCGAGGAGCGCTCGCGGCAGGGGATCAGCACTCCAGAGCGGGTCGCCGCCCTGGAACGTGCGGGCGAGGCCTACCGGCTCGGCGGCGAAAGCGAGCGGTTCGCGGAAGTGACAGTCCGGGCAGAGAGCCTCGCGAGCGAGTACGAGCGCGACCGCGCGGAGATGAACGAGTCGATCGCGGCGGCACAGGCGTTCGGCGAGCGCTGCGGCGAGACGTGTACGAGCCCCGTCGCCGCCGTCACGTCCCACTCCGTCGGCGTGTTCAGCCTCTACAGCGACGCGCGGGCCGCAAACGCCGAAACCAGCGAGGCAGTCCGCATCGCGCAGTCGCACAACCTCGGCGAGCGCACCAGAGAGGTCCAGGCGATCGCCGACGACAGTTCCGGGACGCTCCTCTCGCTTGCGATCGGGTCAGCGCTCGTCGTCTTCGCGTACGCGCTCGTGCTCGCCATCCCCACGATGTTCGTCGCAAGCCGGATGTCCCAGTGGGCGATCGACCGACGGGCGGCGTCGGTCGGTTCGATACTCACACCGCGGCCAGCGGAGGTGACGACCGATGGCGGCGAGTGAACGCGTCCGGGCGCTCGCGGTCGTGCTCGCTGCTATCGTGGCGCTGTCGGCCTTCGCAGGTCCAGCTGCCGCCGTGACTGGCGACGTGGATCTCGACGCCGCACTCGACAACCAGCAGAAGAGCGAGGAGCTGACATTTGAGTTCGTCGCTTCACAGAACGGCAGCGTCGACGCTCCCGGTTCCAATCAGTTTCAGGGCGGCGACGTCGTCTTCGAGTTCGAAAGCTGGAACGACCGCGACAGCGGCGCGTCGGGATCGTCGTCCGGCTGGACAGTCGAGAACGGCCACACGTACGAGGTCACCTACGAGGCGCAGGCGTACTCCGGGGCCAGCGGTAGTGAAAACTGGTTCGTCTCGATCGACTACGACGGCGGCGGGACTGCGGGAAGCGAGACGCTGACGCTGAACGTCGACGTCCTCGAACCCGCCTTCGGTGGCACCACGCGCCCGGAGGAGACGGTGACGTTCACCGACGACAACACACAGACCGAAGACCTCGACGTCGAGTTCGAAAACACCGGACAGGGCGTGATGGTGCCGGAGTCGGTTTCGGTCGACAGTTCGCCCAGCGGGGTCGACGTTTCGGTGGATTCCCTTTCCGATCAGGTCGACGCCGGAAGCACCGGCACTGCATCGCTCGACGTGAGTGTGGACCCATCGGTGTCAGAGGGCACTTACACGATCTCGGGGACGATCACGGACAACCTCGGGAACAGCCAGTCGTTCGATGCCGATATTGATGTTCAAAAGCCCCCGGTCCTGTCGGCCGACGACGTCGACGTCGGGGGCGTGCTCCGCGGCCAGTCCGAGACGGTGGAACTCACCGTCAGCGAGACCGCCGGGTTCGAGGGGATCGACGGCGTCAGCGTGAACGTCGTGGGGACCGACGAGGACGGCTCCGTCGACGTCGAAGGCGCCGGATTCGTCAGCACCGACCCCGGCGGCAGCGACACGGTCGACGTCGAGGTGACCGCGAACAGCGACGCACCGCAACACGCGAACCTCGACTGGCAGATCGAGTTGACGCCCGACGACCCCGACAGCCCGACCGAGACGATCGACGTCGAGGGCGAGGTGTACTACCCGGCGAACCTGGGCTCTGTCGACGGCCAGGGCGCACAGAACGTCTTCGACGTCCCGCGCTCGGAGGCCGACGTGCAGGTGACAGAAACCACTGTCAGCTTCGAGAACACCGGCGATCTGGATATGGAGGTGACGGACGTCTCCGCGAGCACGGACTCGCCTGACGTCGAGGCCAGCATCGAGGACGCTCCCGACACCGTGGGGGGCCTCTCGACCGGAGACGCGACCGTCGTGCTGGCAGCCGATCCCGCTGCCGCGGAAGGCAGCCATTCCTTTACCGTCGACGTCGATACCGCCTCCGCCGGATCGGGGTCGATCACGCGCGAACTCACGATCGACCACGTGCCGGAACTCGGCGTCGACCGGGACACCGTCGATCTGGGCGACGTCACGGTGACGAACCGGCAGACGACGAGCGTCGACGTCTCGGAGGTGCTGGAATACGAATCGGTGCCGAACGTCGAGGTGACGCGCGTTTCCGGGCCCGATCAGTATCTGACGGTGGCCGAACAGCCGACGGAACTCGACGCCGGCGAATCGGCGCCGCTCGTGTTCGCCATCTCGTTCGACACGTCGGCCGAACTCTACGAACAATACCGGTGGGAGTTCGAGGTCAGCGGCGAGGGCGTCGAGACGCAGACGGTGACCGTGATCGCGCGGCCGACGCCCTTCATCGACAACATCTCCGAGCGCCTTTCGACGTACGAGGGCGGCTCGGGGCCGCGTGCGGGGACGGCCAGTGGGATGAGCGAGGCCCTCGGCAGGCTCGAATCGCAACTCAGAGACGGCCGGGAGGTCCCGGAAGGCGACCTCACGGAGACCATCGCCGCCGGCGAGACCGCCTTGTTGTTGCTGGAGTCACTCGACGCCGCCGACGCGGCGCGGTCGGAAGAGGGGGCGGCAGCCGCCCAGGAGGACGTCCTTCGGGCCCGAGCGACCCTGAACGCGATGACGGAGTACGTCGACCGCATCGAGTCCGAGCCCGTCGGCGCCGCCGCGGGCGAGTCGCTGGCGGCCGCACGGACGGCGACCGACGAACAGGTCACCGCCCAGGAGGAGTACTACCGCTCGCAACTGCAGGGAGACAACGGCGAGCCCACGACGCTCCAGCGGGCGAACGCGAACCGCCAGCTCGCCCGGCTGGCAGCGATCCAGGGCGAAACGGAGCGGGCAGCGGAACTGAACAGCGAGGCCTCAGCAGCCTTCGAGACGTATCTCTCGCAGGTCGACGAGGCTGCGAGTGACGTCGAAACCGCGCGAACGACCCGGGCGTCGATCCGGGAGAGCGCCACCCTCGTGCTCTTCGAGCAGCCGCTCGTCTTGAACCCGGCGCGGCTCGATCCGATGTCGGCGAAGATCGAGCGGATGGACGCAGCCTACGCCTCGGCAGCCGAAACCTACGCCGCTGCCGGCGCGACCCAGGAAGCCGACGCAGTACGCACAGAGCGCGCAGCAGCGAGCCAGCGTTTCCAGCTCACGCAGTACGGCCTGTGGGGTGCGACCGGGCTCTACGGCCTCATCGTCGCTGGCTTCCTCCTGAACACGGGCCGGAACCTCTACGCCTATCTGCAGGACAGACGGACCGTCCAGCTGGGCGCCGAGCTGCAGTGACTCGGTGGGTCACACCCGCTTCAGGATCGTTCGAAGGGCGTCGAGAGCGTGCCGGGCTCCGTCGGTTCGATCGTCGCTTCGGGATCGTCGCCGGCGTCGACAGACCACGCTGCGGCGTCGGCTGACCGATCTCCCGTGACAACAAGCGTCGCTGTCATCGATTCCGCCGCCGATTCGTCGCTGTCTGTCCCGTCGTCACCGGCTGTCGCTTTGCCGCCTGTCCCGTCGTCACCGGCTGTCGCTTTGCCGCCTGTCCCGTCGTCACCGGCTGTCGCTTTGCCGCCTGTCCCGTCGTCACCGGCTGTCGCTTCGCCGCCTGTCCCGTCGTCACCGGCTGTCGCTTCGCCGCCTGTCGCGTTGTCGCCGGCCGTCGAATCGTCGGCGAGAGAGGCGACCACCTCGACGGGGAGTTCGATCGCTTCGGCGTCCGTGGTGCATTCGATTCGATGCGTCGCCGACTCGCCCGGCCCGATCGCCGCGAGCGTCGACGCCGAGTAGAGATACTCGTCGGGGACGTCACCGTTCGCCTCCACCCGGACGTCGAGCGGCACGTCGCCGTCGTTGTCGACTCGGAGCACAACGTTGGTATCCCGCTCTCCGAGGACGTCTATCGCCTCTACAGCGACGGATACCGGAACCGGCGCGCGTTCGCGGACGGGTGCAAGCGTGCGGATCGGCCGCTTGCGACCCTCGATCCCGACGAAAGTCAACGACGGATCCTCCGCAGGCGCCCCTTCGTAGGTGGTCGTTCCGTACCCGATCGAGTCCGGGGGGACCTCGAAGTCATCGAAGGTGGCGCTCTGCGAGAACCCCCGGGAGCCGATCTCGACGACCGAACACGACCGATCGCGATCGTTCCGAACCGCCACGTGGACGTCCGTCTCGGTGGCGCGTTCGGACAGGACTGGCCGGACAACGAGCGGCGACGGCTCGACGTCGACGGACGTCTCTGGCAGCGAGGTCTCGTACTCGTCCGTCCGCGCGGTGATGCCGGGGATCGGCACCGGTGTGGTTCCCCAGGCGGCGTGATACCGCAGCACCCGCGTCTCTTGTTCGGCTGGCACAGTCACGTCGATCGTTTCGGTGCCCCCGCCCGACGAGATGGTCACTGACCGCTGTTCCGTCGTCACATTGTCGATCGTCACCGTTTCCTCGACCGCGTGTCCCTGCGGAACGGCGTCTGCGTCGAACTCGCGGGACAGGTCGATCGGATCGGGAGTAGTGAGACGGTTTTCGGCCGTGAAGTCGTCGCGCGTTTCCGCAGCGACCGTATCCGGGTCGCCATCCCCCGTCTCCGTGGGCGTCGCCGGCGCTGTCCTGTCCGACCCCGCGTCGGATGGCGATTCGGTCGCCGACGCTGACGACGCCGCCGACGCCGGCGATGAGTGGTCGGAGCGATCGGATATCCGTCCGGTCGCCGAGTCCCGGGCCTCGGCTGAGCTGTCTGTTGTCGAGTCCGGTCGTTCCCCCCCGCCGGCCGAATCCGCAGTCGGTCCCGTGGCTGACTGCGACGCATCAGCCTGCGCCCCATTCATATCATCGAGGGCGGCGCGGTCGACCGCGACGACAGTCGTCGCCGCAGTGACCGCCGTCTCAGCCCGAACTTCCGTCCGGCCATCGACCAGTGACGGAATCGCGACCGTCAGTTCGGCACCGGGAGCCAGTGACACGGATCGATCGAACTCGTCCGGGAGGCCGTCGCCGGAGACAGAGAGCCAATCCGTGATCGGCACCGAAGCCTCGTTCGAGAGACGGACGTCGACGAACCCCGCCTGGGCCGCGATCGAGAGGGAAAGCGGCTCACTGGGCAGCGTCACCGCGCGGCTGACTGGCTCACGGGCATCCGCCGGGACGATCTCGATCGTATCGGTATCGAGCGGGACCGAAGTCGTCCGCGTAAGCGAGGACTGACCGGGGTTCGGTACCACGTCCTCCCCGGGCGAGATCGTGAGACGAGGGAGTTCGCTGCCGTCTTCGGTCCTTACAGTAACCTCGAGCACTGCAGTTCCGTTCTCGATGGCTTGACAGTCTGTCTCGACGGCGAGCGGGGACTGCCCGCCGCGGACGGTGAGTGACTCCGCCGCCCGTGTCTCGGGCGACTGAGCGGCGCTGGGAGCGCCTCCTTCGAGGAACGCGACCGTCGCTGTCGCCGTCCCCGCCGCCGCGTCGGAGAGTGTGAACGTCACCGATGTCTCATCCTCGGCGTCCAGCCGAACGGCCCGGGATCCGGGCTGGAACGTCGCATCGTCGCTTTCGATCCGCACGTCCCCACGCACAGACGAGCCACGGCTCTCGATATCGACGGTGACCGCCTCGCCGACCCCGACGGTCGAATCCCGCACCGTCAGATCGACGGTCGGGAGCGATCCGGTGGGTCGAAAGACCTCGGCCTCGGTGTCGTCGATCCGGCAGGCCAGCGATCCATCGGTCGTGACGAGCATTCGGCGCCCCCGGCTGCCAGAACGCCGACCCGCCTCGCGGCGGGACTCCCCGGCGTCGAACGTGTTGACTACCGTTACCTCGCCGGCGGCATCGAGACTGAGGAGTCGGTCCCCGGCAGACGCGTAAAGATCGCCCGTTCCACGCGGGGCCAGCCAGTCGATCTCCCGTTCGCGCGTCCACTGAATCTCACCGGTAGCGAGTTCGACGCCAGCAAGGCGACCACCACGGAGCGCAACGACGGCGAGACCGTCGAGGGCGCCGACCGCAGTGATCGCCCCGTCGAGGTCGACTTCCGTCCGGAGCCGTCCCCCGGTATCGAAGACGGTCAGATACCACGAGGCCCCGGCCAGAAACCGGCCGTCACGGCCGGCCAGGTGGATTCGGTCGCTGACCTCGGCGTGCTTCCGGTCGGTACGGAATCGTATCGACCCGTCGTGAGCATCGAGGCCGACGAACTCGCCTGCGGCCGTCGCCGCGAGCACGATCGAGTCTCCGGGGAGCGAACAGAGCGCCTCGGCGCCGGCGATGGTTGCGTCCCACGCCGGGTCGCCGTCGAGTGTGTACGCCTGGAGGCGCGAATTGACCCCCACGTACAGCAGGGGGTCGACGGCGAGCCCTCGTGGTCGTTCCCCGATACGGATCCGTCTCGATTCCTCCGCGTCGGCTGAGAGTAAGGTGACGTCGCCGGATACCGAGCCCAGCGCGATCCGCGCGTCGCCGACGGCCGAGCGGACGACTGAACCCGTATCGACCGACCGGACCGAGTCATACGCGTCCGCAACGTCTTCGTCTCCTCGCCCGCTCACGGCTGTTGCCCCCGCTCGGCGGCCGGTCTCCCCGCGGCTGCGAGTTCGGCGGCATTCGCCGGCCTTCGATCACTCGACATAGGGGCACCTGTATCGTGGAATGATAAAAAGTCAACTCCCTTAGGGGCCGGTAGCGGCGAAACTGTCCGTAGCCAAGACGATCACGACCAGGAGGAATCCGCCGACGGCAGCCGCGAGTGCCGTCGCCGCGGCGACCGCTCGAACCCGGTTTTGCCCTCGCTCCCCGGTCGGTTCGACCGCGACCTCGTACTGGGCGACGGTCGTCCGGAGCGTCTCCCGTGCGGCGTCCTCGCCGGCGGCCGCGACGAGCGCGGAGAGGGCGTCCGTTGCCCGTTCGGCCTGAGCACGCGCGGTATCGGGGAGGTGCTCCAGAGACGACTCAGCGCTGGCGTCGTCTCGCGCCACTCCGGTCCAGAAGACGGCGCCGAGCCAGACCACGCCGCCGGCGAGGCCGAGGAGATGGAGCTGAAGGCTCTCCGGGGAGAACGGGACCACACCGGGCCAGAACGCCCCCGCGAGGAGGCCGAAGATGAGCGCACCCGGCAGGGCAAACCGGAGTGTCCGTCGGAATTCGCTCCGGTCAGCGGCCGATTCTCCGGTCCGGACGAGTCGGCGATCGAGGTCGCTGACTGGCTCGCTCCCGCTATATGCTACGCTGAGGGCCGTCGGGACGTCGACCCCCGACGCTGCTTCGGTTTCCTCGGCAAACGATTCGGTGGCCCTTCGGAAGGCGTCTGCTGCGGCCTCCGCCCGCCGCCGGTCGAGCCACGCGCGGAACTCCGGGCCGGGCGCTACGCCGTCGGCCTCCCGAGAGGGTCGAACGAAGACGTCCGCACCGGCGATGGTCTCGACGTCCGGCGTTTCAGTGACCGCGACGGCGTACTCGGGATGCGTCTCCCGGAGATAGCCGAGCGTCGCGGCCGCAGTCTCGTAATCCGGGACGAGCAGGTCGACCCCGCCGATCGCATCGACCGCTCCGCGGAGGTCCGCAGGGTCGAGCGAACTCGCCGCGAGGTCGCTTTCGACCGCGGCGAGTGCATCCCGCTCGAAGGCGGACCCGTCCGCGATGGCATCGAACAGTGCCTGCGTCCCGCCGATTCCGTGCTGGATCGTCCAGTCACGACCGTCGGCGACCTCCTGAACGTGTTCGACCAGTCGAGCCAGGAGATCCTCGTCGCCGTCGGCCTCGTAGGTCGCGACGAACTGCTCCGGGCTCCGACGGTGGATCGTCACCTGTTCGCGGACCAGCCCCGCACCCGGATCGTAGAACATCGCGACACCGGCGTTGAACTCACGCTTGATCCGGTCGAGCCGTCGCTCGGGCGGTTCCCCTGCGGAGTCGTACACCGGGCGTCCGCCGCTGCCGTAGATGCGGAATCGACTCATCAGAGACCCCTTGGTTACTCGTTGATTCGCTCCATAAACTGCCGCGCGCCCTTGAGTACCGAGGCGGGCCCGCTCGTGTCGATTCTGAGTTCGTTCGTCCCGGCGGGTTCGTCGTTTTCGATCTCGTACCAGAGCAGATACAGCGGATCAGCGTCGCGACCCCCGAAGACCTGATTGATCGCGCCCGTCTGCTCGCGGACGATCTCGTCGCGGACGTGTTCGCAGAAATCCTCGTATGCATCCGCATGTGGCGAATCGTCCGTCGGGTGGTTCTCCCGGAAGTCCTCGAGCATCCAGTCGGCCATCGTCCCGACGATGACGATGTCCTTCTCCGGGTAGACCGACTGAAGCGACTCGTACCACAGGAGGTAGTTTTCGAGGTCCTCCCGGTCGGGTCCTTTGATCGCGTAGGTCCGGCCGTTGTACTCGATCGGCCGGATTTCGGTCCAGCGGTGATCGTCGATCTCGTCGGGTGTGACGACCCTGTCCTGCAGATAGTCGGGGACGGTCTCACGGTCGATGATCGGGGCGACGAAGTCGTCGAGCGGGAGCGTCAACACGATCCGGTCGGCGTTGTGAACACAGCCCCGAACGCCCGGAATCATCTGCTCTTGGTTGGCCGCCTCGCGGACGGCCTGGGTCGCCTGTTCCCAGGATGCCTTCGGATCGAGACCGGTGTTTTCAGCTCCCCCGTCGGTCCCGCCGAACAGCCGACTGCCGTCGTCGGTGTGGTCGCCGAACGGGCGGCCGTTCTCCCCCCTCCCGAAGTCCCCACCGGCGTCCGGGGTCGGGTCGGATTCAGGGCTTCCAACGTCGCCGCCGAGAGACTCTGACGTCTCCTCGGGATCGTCATCGAACGGCGCGTCCCACTCGCCGCCGTCGTCATCGACCGCCGCAGACTTCCCGTCCGATTCGTCGTCCTCCCCAGTATCGGAGAAGGGTACATCGAAATCGGACGGATCGCCGCCGTCGGCGACGAGTTCGGCTTCCTGGCCCTGTGCGATCCGCCGCGCTTCCGCGACGACCTCATCGAGGATCTCACCGAGGACTTCGCCGGGATAGTCGACGGCACTGAAGCGGACGCGGGTCGGGAGGAACCGCCCCCACGAGTACGGCAGTTCGAGCAGCATCGGCTGGCTGCCCCGGGCGTTCCGCGACCCTGGTTGGACCGACGACGACGTCGGATCCGGGAACTGGCCGTTCTCGATGCTCTGGCGCAACGTGCTCACGCGGTTCGCCGCCTGTCCATCGGGGTCGACGTGGTCCCGGATGTAGAGGTGAATCCCGCCGAAGACGGCGCTTTTGCCGCTCCGCTTGGGGCCGATCATAATGACGTTCAGGTTGCGTTCGTAGGTCGTGAAGTACCGGAGCGACGGGAGGAGCACGGCGGCCCCGATGAAGTGCGCCCACGCGTCGGTGCCGTCCAGTCCCTCGAAGACGAACGGTCGGAGCACGACCCCATCAGATACCGCCAGGACGGGACTCTGATAGGCCACGTGTGCCTCGATGAGGCCGAGAGCGACGAGCACCACGGCGAGACGGAACATAATCCGGGGAATCTTCGGATACTCGCGGGGTTTCGTCGCGAGGCTATCGGGGGTGACCCCGCCAGCCCAGAGCGTGATACCGGCCGCGACGAGTGCGGTGAGGACCGTGTTCGGACTGAAACTCGTCGCCAGCGGTTCGATGAACACGCCGCGCGGGAGGAATATTGTCGGGATCGCGATCAGGGTGGCGACCGCGATGACGGCGCCCTGGATGTACTTGAACGAGTCCAGGAGTAATCCCACGACGAGCCCGACGAACACGCCGAGCGGGATGTAGTAGAAGAACGTCGCCGGGACGCCCACGGCGTTCATCGCCCCGCGGAGGGCGTTCCGTGAGATCCCCCACGACCCCCACGCGGTCGCCAGCAGTTCGATGACTAAAACCCCTGCAGCGAGGAGAAGACCGATCGAGAGAAAGAACAGAAGCCGGCGCTGTCTCCTGTTTTTCGGTGTCAACGACGGAAAGAGTGCCATACGCATATGAATATCCGGTGATATAATAAAAGGCTCCCTACGGTCCGGCACTCACCTGTCGCCGGGGATTCTCACCGAGTTACCAGGGGTTTTGTGCCTGTTTCCCAGTACCCCACACCCCACCCGGCAAGAGACTATCCTGACGGACCAACTGGTTCGCGAGTCGTTGCCACGGAGTTCTTGCTGGAGGTGTGACGACAGCGGATACCGGTTCGTCTCAGAGAGATCCAAGCACCGTCTCGTATCCCTCGCCGTCCTCCTGATCCGAGACCGGGAGAATGCGTCCGCTGCAGTCGATTCCCATCCGGAGTACGTCGGTCCGGAGAAACTGGAGAAACTGGCCGCTCTCGAAGGAATCGTCGGAATGCAACGTGATCGCGAGATCGGCGTCGGTCGCCACCACGTACACCTCAGGCATCGTCGATCTGGCACACGCTGCGACGATCCCGTCGTAGACGCCTCCACCGCCCTCGCTGTCGCCGTACTCACCGGTGTAGTCCCTGTTTTGCACCCGCGACTCGTCGAAATCGCCGTCCTCGTCTATCCGCGACTTTCGAAGCACATCGGCGACCGGCGCCAAGAGGAGAATGACGTCCGCGCGAACGAGGCGATCCAGATGCGCCCCGCCCGAACGGCGGAGCAGCGACTGCACGGACCCCGGCGCTGCGAGCAGGAGGTGGCGACGGAACGCGAACCAGAGCCGCGAACCCAGCGAGGAGCGGCGGTCAGCGACATCGGACATCGCGTCGGCGTCGGCCGCCGTTACCGGCCTGATGTTGTCGTAGGACACCTCCCGCCGCCGGGCGAAGAAGCCGTTCCCGGGACGAAACTCGAAGGCGACCCGGCCGGTGATCCGCGGGAGCGACGCTTCCCGGCTCCGGGCGGCGTTCAGAACGTCGCCGCCCTCCAGTGAGGTCGCCTCGTACCGTCGGTTGCGATCCGCCGTGTCGTAGAGGCCGCCCAGGAAGCGCGCGACCGTCTCCTCGTCGGGCGAGGAGATGACCACGTCCGTGACGTCGGAGTACCGCGTGAAGTAGCCCAACAGATACACCAGCGCGAACACGGAGACGAGGTCGACAAGCGGCGTCAGCGGCCCCCCGGCTACCTGGTCGATCGTCGGCGTGTTCTCGACGACGACGATCGGACTCTGGTAGGTGAGATACCGTTCGACGATGCCGATGATGGCGATTCCACCCACGACGGCGTACAGCGCACGCGCGGCGTTCGGAAACGCGGTCCGCCCCTCGCCAAGTAGCGGCGGCGAGGCGCCCACGCCGACCACGACGACACCGAGTGCGAACCCGACGAGCGCCGGGATCGGATGCGAGAGGAAGTCGATCCGCCACCGCCCAAGCAGGACCAGCGTGGGAACGAACACGAAAACGATGGCCGCCAGAAGCAACACCCCCTGGACGTGCTTGTCGTCGTCGAGCGCAAAGGCGACGACGAGCGCGAGCAGAAACACCGCCGCGAAGACGACGACCCCGTCGATGCCCCAGCCCATCGTCCGGCCGAACCCGTGCACGAGATGATAGACGAGGCCGTGATCGTCCCACGCCGCGATCAGCATCCGCGACGCCGACGCCGTGGCCACGAGGATAGCCACGAGCGCCCCGGCGAGCCGAAGCACGTCGGCCCGCCGCGAGTCCGACCGTGTCATTATTCCCCGTCAGTGAGGTCGATCGAACTCTGGAACGTCGTCCGGCCGACGTACTCGTCGAGGAGCGTCTCGATCATCTCCCCTTCGGTCGCGTTCAGGAGCGTGTAGAGGTCGTCCGGATCGTTGAAGTCCAGCAGGGACTGGCGGTAGACGTACCCGCCCTCCCCCTCGTCGCCGAGCGTGTCGTCTCTCCCGTCCACCCCGTGGACGTGGCGGATGCGGACGCTCTCTTTGAGCTGATCGCGCTGCCGCTCGTAGGTGTTTTTGTACCCTTTGCTCGGCTGACGGATCGCGGCGATGTTGTCGAGGAAGACGCCGCCGATGAACGTGATCATCGAGAGATCCCACGGGGCGCCGAATCCGACCGCCTCCTGACTGTAGCCGTTTGCGCCCTCACGGAAGTAGAAGTCCGAGTCCTCCAGGGTCTCTTTCACCGCATCGAACGCCGGGTGAGAGGGCGACTCGTCGGTGTCGAACGGCCGTCCGAGGAAGACGTTCCCGACGTAGTGGCCGTCGAAGTGGGGGTTCGTGACGTCCTTGTACTCCCCGGAGCGGTTGTCGATCCGGATGCGGCGCTCGGCGAGGTCCAGGAGGTCGCTGTTGTCGCCGATCGTCTTGGCGAACCCACTGAAGTGAGCGCGGATCTTCCGCATTTCGTCGCTGTTCGTCCCGCTCCAGACGCCCGCATCCGCGATATCGTCGTACTCCCTGAGACCGCCGCGGTCCTGTGACTGCGTGGTTTTGACGTACGGGCTGGCGCTCTTCGTCTGCGGCGTCGCGACGTCGTCTACCTCCGGGCGCGTCGGCCCGGTCGTCTCGAAGGACTCGCCGTAGTCCGTCACGATCTCTCGCAACCGGGCGTACAGGTCCATCCGGGCACCGAGGTCCTCTGTCACCGATTCGATCCGTTCGCGCTCCGCTTCGACGGGGCCGAGGTAGGCCTCCTGGAAGGCCTCGTGGACCAGTCCGGGGTCCGGATAGCCCGTCTCCTCTGTCAGGTCGTCGAGTAACTCCTCGGCCGAGCGGGCGTCGAGTCCGCCGGCGAGGTAGTCTCGCAGTTCCTCGACCGCATCCTCGGTCTCACCGGGCCAGTCGGCCTGGAAATCGTCGCCCACCCACTGGGCCCGGTATTCGTCGACGAGTTCCGTCGCCTCGAACTGCGAGAGCGAATCCCTGAGCCGCCGGACGACGGCGTCGTGGTGGTGGTCGCGCTTCTCTCCCAGCCGCTCGATCGTGTCGTCGAAGATGCCATCGGCGACGAACTCGCATTTGAAGTCCCGGTCGAAGTTGTCGCGTTCGCCCGTCGGCGTGACCGTCACATAGCGGGTGTCGATCTCGGTCTGGTAGTCTTTGTACCGCTCTTTTGCCTCCTCCTTCCCGCCGAAGATCGAACTGAAGAATCCCCCGTTGTTGATCTCGTACCACGCGTCGTAGGCGTCTGCAGTCCGGCTGACGGTCCGTTTGATCGCATCGCCGTCGACGGGTTCGAGGTCCACTGCCCGCAACTGTTCGTTCAGCCGGGCGAAGTCGAAACTGATGAGATTCTGCGGAACTTCGTCCGGGTCCGACGCGTTGTTTATCGTCCGGAACGCGTCGCCGAGTTGTCCCTCGAGGTCCTTGAACAGCGTCTCGATCTCGTCGGCGTGGGCGTCTAAGGCCACGAGTTGCTCGACGTCGTCTGTGACGTCGTCCCGCCAGGCCTCCACGTTGTGATCGCGCACCGTCGCGAGTTCGTCTTCGAGTTCCGAGAGGTGTTCGAGGTTCGCCTCGTACTCGCTGACCTGCCCGTCGAGACGGCTGATGACGTCTTTGAGCCGTTTGGTCCCGGCCCAGGCGTCGCGGTCGATCTCCAGCGCCGCTCTGAGTGCCTCCTGTACCTCCTCTTCCCGGGCGATCTTGACCGCCCGAAGGAGGTTCGATCGGAGTTTGATCGCCCGCAGTTCGTCGCGGATGAGGTGATCGAGTTCGAATTCGGCCTCCTCTCCGGGATACTCGTCTTCCGGTTCGTCGAGCGTCTCGACGCGTTCCGGCAAGGTATTGACGAGATACTTCTTGAACTCCTTTTCCGAGAGGTCGCCGGCCGTATCTTCGACTCCGTCGATCCACGTGTCAAGCCTTTTGCGCCAGTCCGACAGCGCACTGTTGTCGACGTGGCCGAACGTCTCCTCGTCACCGACCCACGCTTCGAGGTCTGCCAGGCGGTTCCGCAGCGAGTTCGCCTCCGTACTGCTCAGGGTGAACTGCTCGTTTTGGACCTGTCCTTCGCCGCGTGCCGTCTCGAGGCCGTCCGCCATCTCGCCGTCCCACTCCTCGATGACGAACTCGTGGAGTTCCCGGTACAGCGCCAGTTCGGCATCGAGCGCGGCGCGCTTTTCCGCGCGGAACTCCTCGATCGCGTTCGCCGTCTCGATGATGTCACCGACGTCGTAGCGGAGAATCTGAGGGACCGCGATCGTGAAGGGAGCGAACCCGCGCGGCGGGTCGGTCGCGGAACTCTCATCGAGGAAGTTGATGAAGTTGTTCGAGGGGTTCTCCCGCGCGACGATCGTCTGGACTGCCCCGTCGAGGAACGTCTGCCGGTCCCGCAGATCACGGGCGGGCCCGAACGGCAGCAGGACGATGTTCGTGAAGGGGTTTTTCTCGTTCAGCGCGAGGTACTCGAGTTCAGACAGCGCGGCGAAGGCGTTTGCGGCCTTCCGGTCTTTCTCCTCGATGTCGGGGATGGTTGCGACCAGGTTGACCATCCGATTGTCCCCCTGCTCTGTGATCTGCTTTGCGAGATCGAGGAACATCCCCGACCCGGTGCCGCCGCCGAGGCCGACGACGATGGTCGTCGACCCATCGAGTTGGAGCGGGAGATCGTCCATCGGCCCGCCGCCCGTCTGGCTCGCGTGCAAGAGCGCTTTGCTCAGGCCGCGCCGGCGGAGAACGCCCTGTTCGTAGTTGTCCGTGAGCATCTGTTCGTTGTTCTCCAGCCACCACGCCTCGATGTTGGCGTGTTCCGCGATCCGCCCGACGGTAGCCTCCGAACTCAACCCCGCCCGCGAGACCAGATCGTCCGGCGCGTGGTCCAGCGGATTGATGTACGTGACGTCGGTGTTGACGATCTCCGGCGGTCGCCCCGACTGCTCGGCGATCCGTCGGATCCGCTCGTTGAACTGTTCGACGCGTGCTTCGTCCTCCTTCTGGTCCTCGACCGCCGTGTCGATGATGTAGGCGTCGAACCCGTCCGGGTTATCGTCGTCTCTGCGCGCCTCGACCCCCTCCTGGACGATCCAGTCCTTCGACAGATAGTGCCCCACGATGGTTTTGCCGCCGTGGCCGATTCCGACGATATTGTCGGGCAGGTCACAGCGGATTGGTTCGTTCCCCTGAAGATCCCCGTCACTAGACATTAGTTTCTGTTTGTTGAACGAACTGGTATAAGTATTGTCGTAGGCACAGATCGGGGGACGGAGTGAGAACCGAGGTGCGCGCCTATCCGCGGTCGAGGTCGATCGTACTCCCGAACGTCTCCCGGGCAACGTAGTCGTCGAGCAGGAGTTCGGCTACCTCCTCTTCGGACGCGTCGAGGAGCTCATCGACGTCCGCCGGATCGTCGAGATCAAAAAGCGCATCACGATAGACGTAGGCGCCTGCTCCCTCGTCGCCGAGGGTCGGATCAGTTCCGTCGAGGCCGTGGGTGTGTCTGATTCGGATAGCGTCGTCGAGTTCCGACCGCTGGGACTCGTAGGCCTCCCTGTATCGGTCGATGCCGCGGATGTTGTCGAGGAAGACACCGCCGACGAAGGTGACCATCGACAGGTCCCACGGCGCGCCGCAGCCGAGCGACTGGGAGTCGTACCCGTGCGCGTTGCTCTCGAAGTGAAGCTGTGAGTGATCGAGCACCTCGTCGGCCTCCTTGAATATCGGGTGACTGGGATGGGCGTGGTCGGTCTCGAACGTCCGACTCATAACGATATTGCCGAGAATGTGGCCGTCGTAGACGGGCCTCCGCGCGTCGGCGTAGTCACCGTCACTAGTCTGCGTAAGATCGATATGGCCGTCTCGCAGACCGACCAGATCCCCGTTCCGGCCGACGTGCTCCGCAAACTGCTGAAAGTGCGACCGGATCTTCCGCATCTCGACCGAATCGGCGTCCTCCCAGACGAACGATTCGGCGAGGTCTTCGTACTGCAACAGCCCCGCTCGGTCCTCGGCAGCCGTCATCGCGAGATACGGATCGTCAGTCGCGTCGCCGGGCGCGACGGCCTCATCGAAGTCGGGTCGATCGGGATCGAGCGCGTCGACCCGGTCCCCGTGATCTTTCAGGATCTCTCCGAGCAGTTCGTACCGTTCCCAGGAGGATTCGAGCGTCTCGAGGGTCGCTTCGAGTTCGTCGCGCTGGTGCTCGACCGGCCCCAGATAGGCCTCGTGGAGCGCTTCGTGGACGGGGCCGGGCGAGTCGCTCCCCCGGCCCGGAGCCAGCAGTTCGTCGAACGCCGCGTGGACGGCGTTGCTTTCGAACCCCGATTCGAGCCGGTGGTAGAGTTGTTCGGGTGCATCCTCGACGGCTCCGGGCCACGTCGTCCCGATTCCGTCTCCGGCCCAGCGATCGCGGTAGGAATCTACGACTGCAGAGCCGTCGGCCTCCGAGAGCGTCCGCTCGAACTCATCCACGATGGCGTCGATGCGCTTCGCCCGCTCTTCGGCCAGTTGGTCCCGGATCCGATCGAACCGTTCCCCCGCGACGGACTCACAGTGAAAGTCCTCCGCTTCGAGGTCCCCGTCCGTCGAGGGCACGACGTCGACGTACCGGTCGTCGATCCCGACAATAGCCTGCAGATACCGGTTTTCGGCCTCCTCCTGTCGGTTGAAGATCCGGCCGACCAGGCCGGTACTGCGGTAGTCGAACCACGCCTCGAACGCCGTGGCCGTCAGTTCGACCGACTGCCTGACCGCGCCGGGATCGATCGGGTCCAGACCGACGGCCTCCAGCGCATCGTTCAGCGGGGCGAAGTCGAAATCGAATAGCTGGTCCGGGAGTTCGTCGGGGGCAGTCGCGCCTTCGATCTTGCGGACGGCGTCCACGATCTCGTGCTCCAGATCATCGAGGCGACGGTGGATTTCGTCGGTGAGGGCATCGACCTCCACGAGCGCCTCGACGTCGTCTACGACGGCGTCGTGCCACGAGTCGACTGCTTCGTCCCGGCGCTCGACCAAGTCGGCCTCGAGGTCGTCCAGAGTGTCGAGATCGCTCTCGACCGCGTTGATCTCGTGGGCGAATCGGTCGGACTCGTTTTCGAGGTCCCTCGCCGCGACCCAGACGTCGCGACCGGGGTCCATCGCGGCCGTGATCGCCTTCCCGACCGGTTCCGCGTCGGGGTCGCCCACCTCGATCAGCCTCCCCGCCCGGAGGAGATCCGCACGGAGCGCGATCGCCCGGACCTCATCGCGGACGAGGCTGTCGAGTGCCTGTTCGTCCGGCTCCGCCGGATAGCGGTCCTCGGGCGGTTGAAGCGTCTCCACGCGGGACCGGAGGCGGGCTGTGAGTTCCCCCACGAACTCCTCCGTTGGCCGGTCGCCGACTGCATCGCTGATCACGTCCCGCCAGTCCGCCAACTGATCACGCCACTCGTGAATCGCTTTGTTGTCGAGGGAGTCGAAAGCCTCCTCGCCGAGCCACGCCTCGAGTTCCTCGATCCGGCCACGGAGGAAGTAGGTGTCCGCCTCGTTCAGCCGGAACTCCTCGTTACGGCCGTAGACGCCGTCCCGGGTGTCATCGAGCGCCTCGCCCACGTCACCGCCCCACTCTTCGATCAGGACCTCTCGGAGTTCGCGGTACAGGTCCAGTTCGGCGTCGAGCGCCTCGCGCTTCTCGTCCCGGTACGCGCGGAGGGTTCGGGCGACATCCTTGACGTCTTCGACTGTGTACCGGAGCGTCTGCGGGATCGCGACGGTGAACGGGGCGAAGGCGGGCGGCAGAGGGTTCGGTCCGCTTTCGTCGAGTCGATCGACTGCGACCAGGTTCTCCCGGGCGACGATGGCCTTCGTGACACCGTCGAGAAAGCCCTCGTGGTCGTCGAGGTCGCTGGCTGGGGCGAAGGGGACGAGGAGGATATTCGTAAACGGATTCTGCCCTTGCAACGCCAGATATTCCAGTTCCGACAGCGCGGCGAAGGCGTTTGCGGCGTTCTCGTCGGACTCCTCGGGGGCCGGCAGCGTGGCGACCAGATTAGTCTGACCGTAGCCCTCAATCTGCTTTGCGAGGTCGATCGCCATTCCCGCCCCGGTTCCCCCGCCGAGTCCGACGACGATGGTGGTCGAGCCCGCAAGCTCCGCCGGCAACGCCGCCATTCGACCGTTGCCGGCTTGGCTCGCGTGGAGGAGGGCCTTCCCCAGTCCGCGCCGACGCGACAGGCCGTGGTCGTATCCGTCGTTCAACAGCCGATCGTCGTCTTCGAGCCACCACGCGTCGAGACCTGCCTCTTCGGCGATCTCCCTGACGCTGGCCGCCGAGGTCAGACCCGCTCGGGTGACCAGTTCGTCGGGGGCGTCGTCGACCGGGTTGATGTACTCCACACTGGTGGAGACAGTTTCCGGCGGTCGTCCTGACTGCTCGGCGATCGCTTCGATCCGCTCGGTATGCTCGCGGACCCGCCTCTCGTCATCCTGCTGTGAGTAGGCCTCGGTGTCGACGAGGTAGGCGTCAAACCCCTCCGGAATCCCCCACGAGTCGAATTCCGCGACCCCCTGTTCGAGAATCCACTCCTGTGAGAGATAGTGATCGACGATCCGCTTGCCCGCCTGGCCGATTCCGACCAGGTTGTCAGGAAGACGGCAGCGGACCCGGGATCCGTGATAATCAGCCGACATAGCCGGGACGAGTCCATCTGTTCACATAAAATTGTGCGAATCAGACTGTGTCGGAGGGACTCGCGAAAGGACGGGTGCGGGAAGTCGGCGGCCGGTGGAAGGACGTCAGCGGGGCGATAAACGGGACAGCGGATCTCGATGTGTTACAGCATCGCGCCCGCGTCCTGGGCGACGATCAGGTCGAAGGGCGTGTCCGCGGGCTCGTCGTCTGGCGTGAGGTAGCCGGCCGCAAAGGCCGTGTACACCGCTTCCCCGCTCAGCGCGAGGTCGAAGTCGGCGACGACGTCGCCGTCGTTGTTCTCGGTGTCGCCGCGGATCTGAGCGACATACTCGCCGGCAGGTACCTCCGTGTACCCCGACTCGCCGTAGGCGACGCCGTCGAACAGGGCGTCCCCGGTAGACTCCACAGTCACGTCCACCGCGGGCGCGTCGGGCGAGGCGTGAACGACTCGCAGACGGGCCGTTTCGGCGTCGGGGGTCGAAATATCGTCCTCAAGCACCAGCGGCTCGAACGGTTGATCGCCATCGTCCGCGAGTTCACCGACCGCGGCGATAGTGTACGCATCGCCGGCCGCGACGTCCACGTCGCCCGCGAACACGGATGCGTCGGGATCGCCCGCTGCGGTGATCTCGACCGCCCGAGAGCCGGCCGGGACGTCGAGGTAGTCGCTGACGGCGCCGAAGGGGACATCTTCCAGGACTGCGTCGCCCTCGACGTAGACGTCCACGTTCGGGGCGTCGGGTGAGAGATGCGCCACGCGCACATTCGCGGGGTCGGCTCCGCCGTCGCCGCCCGCATCCTGCGCGACGATCAGGTCGAACGGCGTGTCAGCGGGTTCGTCGTCGGGCGAGAGGTAGCCCGCCGCGAATGCCGTATACACCCCGCCGCCGGCGAGATCGAGGTCGAAGTCGGCGACCACGTCGCCGTCGTTACTCTCGGTGTCGCCCCGGATCTGGACGGTGTACTCGCCGGCCGGGACCTCGACGTCCCCAGATTCGCCGTAGGCGACGCCGTCGAACAGCGCATCTCCGGTGGACTCGACGGTCACGTCCACTGCGGGTGCGTCGGGCGAGGCGTGCACTACTCGCACGCGGGCCGTCTCAGCCCCGGGGTCGCTGTTGTCGTCCTCCAGAACCAGCGGTTCGAACGGCTGATCGCCATCGTCCGCGAGTTCGCCGACTGCGGCGATCGTGTAGGCAGTCTCCGCCTCGACCTGGACCGGTCCCGAGAAGACGGCCGCGTCGGGGTCGCCCGCCGCGGTGATCTCGACCGATCGCTCGCCCGCCGGGACGTCGAGGTAGTCGCTGACGGCGCCGAAGGCGACGTCCTCTAAGACCGTGTCGCCCTCGACGTAGACGTCGACGTTCGGGGCATCCGGCGAGAGGTGTGCAATCCGGACGGCCGCGGTCTCGGACGGCGTCTCTTCGGGAGTTTCGGTCTCCGTCTGGGTTTCCATCGGCGTATCCGTGGGTGTCTCCGTTGGGGCGTCGGTCCCGCCGCCACCACCGTCGCCGCTACAGCCGGCGAGTCCGACCGTGGCTCCGGTTCCGATTCCGAGCAGAACGCGTCGTCGCGTGGAAGTTGGTCTGTCTGATGGCATCCACAAGAGTCGAGGTATGACAGGTTAATAATCGATTTCGCAACTCAGACTAAAATCTCCCTCAAATCCCTGTAAATTACCTTTTAGAGGCCTGAAATGGCTCTCCTTCCTTCGTGGTCGAAAGCGTTTTATACACTATTCTCGGATATGTGAGGTGTGAGGAGCGCGCGCACAACACCGGCTCGAGCCGGAGGGGCAAAAGCGGTAGTGGATCACCTCAGAGCGGAGCGCAACGGCCGGTTCGACTCCGTGAGGTCGGCGTCGTCAGACCCCCCCGAGTGGGTACTCAGGTCCGCCGGTGGATTGATTACGGCGCGTAGAAAACCACCCGGAGGATGGATACGGTCCTCTGGCAGACGCTCGCCGGTACACGCGGAGGGCCGAACCGCGCCCGTATCCTGCGCGCACTCGAGGAACGACCGCGGAACGCAAACCAGCTGGCCGAGGATTTCGATCTGGCGTACAACACGATCAGACACCATCTCGACGTGCTCGAGGACAACGGGGTCGTCACCAGCAGCGATGCGAGTTACGGCACGGTCTACCTCCCGAGCGACAGGGCGAAGAACCACTGGGAGACGGTCGAGCGGATAATCACACAGCTTGAGGAGTAAAATGATACACGAACCAATCCACTGCCTTCCGAACGGCCCCGAAAGTCGACGGGGGGTGCCGAAATGAGTCTCGTATTGGACGCCGCCCGCGTTGCTGCGGCGCTCAACATCCTGCTCCTTTTGATCATCATCGGTACCTGGGTGCAGACGTACCGTGAGATCCGTGCACCATTCACGCTGGCCTCCATCGTGTTCGCGTCGTTTCTCCTCGCGGAGAACGCAGTCGCGCTGTACTTTTATTTCACCGCCCCGGCGATGCCCGCGATCGCCGTGCAGGTGATGATGCTGCTGCAGATTCTGGAGACGGCCGGAATCAGCGTCCTCACGTATATCACGTGGCAGTGACGCGACCACGCCCCCGGGAGCGACCCGGTGACCGCTCGGCGGGAGTTAGGGGAACTCGATGGGGGTCAGGGGACGTTCACGGTGCACGCCTGTGGCCCGCGACAGTGACACTTTTTGTGTGTGATCCGTATTTCGGATGGGGTGAGTCAGATGCCCCTGGTACCGCACTATCCGACCGACGAACCTCGGCGTGACCGTCGCACCCCGGACATCGACGAGATCGTCGACGACATCCTCGGGAGCGGCAACGACGACCCTCAGCCGGTCGTCGGGTGACCCGAGGCTCCGGTGTGCGGCACCATTTTTTATTCCTCAGTCGAATTGACACACGACGAAGATCCGGGACCGATAAACCGACAGACACTATTGCCCCGCCGGAGACCGGACGATAACGACTGGCTCCGCCGACGATCGGTGGGGCAGAGGAACACACAATGTCGATCACTGCAAAGGTACACATTTCCCACGAGCATCTCGCGCTCATTCCGACGCTTCGGAACCTCGACGGCGTCAAGATCCGGGTAATCACCCAGGGGACGACCGATCCCGGGTCGACGAACTTCCCGTTTCTCATCGAGTACGACGACCACGAGGAACTCGAATCGATGCTCGAAGACGACGTGACTGTCGAATCCTTCGAGTTGGTCGACCGAACCGACGACACCGCCATCTACTACATCGAGCACACGCCCCAGACCAGGCTCATAAGCGGCGTCGTGACCGAGGAAAACGGCTTTCTCGTCCACACCGAGACGAAGGACGACGGCTGGCTGGTCCACCTGCTTTTGCCCGACCGCGCCGCGCTCAACTCCATCTGGGAGTACGCGATCGCAAACGACATCGCGCTCGACATCATCGAGATCTACAGCAACGAGGACGCCGGCGGGGAATCCTCCTACGGCCTCACCGATGAACAGCGGACCGCGCTTCAGCTCGCCTTTGCCGAGGGCTACTTCAACGAACCCCGGGACATCTCCCTGAGCGAGGTCGCCGCGGAGATGGATCTCTCCTCGACGGCGATGAGCGGGCGACTCCGCCGGGGGATGCGCAACCTCATCGCGGCGACGATTGCCGAGCGGGACCGCGAGGAGTGAACTGACAGCGGGCTGTTTTTCGCGACGTCACGTGGAGAGAGTCTTTTTGGCGACATCACTCGATGACAGTCACGTCCTCACCCACGCGAAGCCGTTGTCCACGGTCCGACTCCGGAATCCTGGCGATGAGCATCACCGAGTAGAAGTGCTCGAAGGCGTCGGCGTCGGCCCACGCCGGGAGCGTCTCCTCCCGCTGTTCGACGAACCGCTCCCGGAAGTCCGCGAGTCGCTCGCCGCTGTCCGGGTCGCGCTCGGGGACGACACACCGTCCGCAGGGTTTGATGCCCTCGAAGCCGACGCTCCCGATACGAAAGGTCGGGGCGTCGTCGCCGACGAATCGGTCCTCCCAGAACGCCGGGACGCCGTCGACCTCGATGTTCGCTCGCAACCTGCGGCGGACGCTCTCGGGGGTCAGCCCCTCGAACCACGAGGCGACCTCCCGCAGCGTGGCCGTGCTGACCACCGACGGACCCAGGTCCCGGCGGTCGACGAACCCGAGCGCCGAATCCCGCTTTAGTGTGAGGTCGATCTCGAAGAAATCGCTGAACCACGCCGCAGCGCGGTCCCGATCCTGTTCCCGATCGAGCACGAACCGCTGCGTCTCGCCGTCGGGCGTCGCCACCGCGAGCGTCCCCGTCTCCGGCTCGAAGTCCGTCGTCAGGTCGTGGACGCGGTCCGTCCGTTTCCCGTTGAGCACGTCGCCGTCGGCATCGAAGAGAGCGAACTCCCGGTCGTGTTCGAGCGTCCCGCCCGCGAGCACGTCGGCGGCCTCGACCGCGACCCCGTCGAGTCCCTTCACCGGATACACTCGGAGCTCTGCCAGATTAGCCATCGACTGCTCGTTCGTCTCTCGGGGGTTTCATCGTTCGGTACGAGACCTCATACGGCGAGAGATCATACGGCGAGAAGTCATTTCGGTCGTTGCTCGCCGTCCGTCCGGGTCACCGGACGCAGTGCGGTGGCGTCTTTGTCGTAGCCGAGCCACAGGCTGAGCACGACCGCGACGAGCAGGAGATAGACGGGAAAGAGCAACACGAGCACGTATCCGAGAGCCAACGGCGACAGCACGCCGGTCCAGTAGAGGAGGCCGATGACCACCAGGCCGGCGACCGCACCCGCCGCTGAGCCGAGCCGGAACGCGCGGGCCGCATCGGGGCCGGGGGCGGGTGGGGCCTCAACCATAGACTCGCTACGTTTTCTAGGAAGATAAACGGCGCGCGATATGGAGTGCTATACCATAGTGAATCCGCGCGGCTCCGACGAGTCGGATAAATGTACGGTACTTTCAAGGCCATCTTTTATTGGGATATGATGTCGTTTTTTATCGGATGACAGGGGATCACCCGAACCACCCAAGTGTCGACCAGTCCGACAGAACGCTCCCGCGGAACCTCCGCCAGACCGGAGATCCGGGGATTCAGATGCTCGTCTCCACCCGCGTCCGGAAATCGCCGTTCTTCCATAAGTCCTTCAACGAGGAAGGCGCCTGGCGGTGTTCGGTCTACAACCGAATCTACCACCCGCGCGGCCTCGTCGAACCCGAGGACGGCGGCGCAATGGCCGAGTACGAGGCGCTCACGAACACGGTGACGCTGTGGGACGTCGCCGTCGAACGCCAGATCCGTGTGAAAGGCCCCGACGCCGAGGCACTCACAGACTACGTAATCACCCGTGATGCCACGGGAATCGAGACGATGAAAGGCAAATACGTCATCCTCTGCAACGAGGACGGCGGCATTCTCAACGACCCGATTCTACTGCGCGTCGAAGACGACGAGTTCTGGTTCTCCATTTCGGACTCGACCCTCATGCAGTGGCTACAGGGCGTCAACGTCGGGATGGACTTCGACGTCGAGATCGACGAGATCGACGTCGCCCCGATGCAGATCCAGGGCCCCCGCTCCGAGGACGTGATGGTCGAAGTCGTCGGCGAGGAAGTCTCCGACATCCCGTACTACGGCCTGATGGATGCCGAAATCAACGGTGCAGAGGTTCTCGTGAGCCAGACCGGCTTCTCCGGTGAGAAGGGCTTCGAGATCTACGTCAAGGACGCGATGGAGAACGCAGAGCGCGTCTGGGATCCGGTGCTCGATACGGTGAAGGACCACGGCGGTCGACAGATCGCCCCCGGTCACCACCGCCGCATCGCCGCCGGGATCCTCTCGTGGGGTCAGGATATGGACCACGAGACCTCGCCGTTCCAGGTCAACCTGGGTTACCAGGTCCCCGACGACAAGGAGGGCGACTACATCGGCAAAGAGGAGCTCGAACGCCAGAAAGAGCTCATCGAGGACGGCGAGTACCCGTTCAACCTCAAGATGGTCGGCCTCAAGATGGCCGGCGAGCCGATCCGCGATTACGCCTCCGACTTCTGGCTCATCTCCGATCCGGAGACGGGCGAGGAATGCGGCTACATGACGTCGCCGTGGTGGAACCCGGACCTCGAAACCAACATCGGTCTCGGGTTCGTCCCCGCGGACAAACTGCAGGACGCCGCCCAGGCGACGCTCGACGACGAGATCTACGAGGACGACCTGGATCTGGAGTTCCAGGTGCACCTCCCCGACGAGTACGCCGAAGAGGAGGGCGAGCCTGTGTTCGCCACGGTCGCCGAAGTGCCGTTCAAGGAGTCTGTCAACCCGAGCGCCCGCGAACAGGCGAAGCTGGGCGCAAAGCAGGAAGCCGAAGAGAACAACTGATCGCCTGAACGGGCCCGGGTTCGGGCCTTGACAGGACGTCGGTGAGCAGTTGGAGCCAAGTTGCAGGCGTGCCGGCCGCCGTTACCCGGTGAGCGTCACCGGGCGGTCGGCCGACAGCAACACGTCCTGTGCGATACTGCCGAGCAGCACTTTCTGCACCCCCGACCGCTTGCGGCCGCCCATCACGATCCCGTGAGCCTCTCGCTCGGCGGTCGTCTCGAGGATCTTCTGTGCGACGTTGCCGCCGATGCCGATGCGCTCGACTTCGATTCCTCGGTCGGTCAGGTCGTCGGCGGCCTCGACGGCCGCCTCGTTGTCCTCGAAGGAGTGCGGCGGTGCGCCCTTGTAATCCTGCCCCGGGAAGACGTGCAGGACGACGGCTTTCACGTCGGGAGCCACGCTTCCGAGCTCGGCGACGTACGCCGCCTGCTTCCGCGCGTGCGATTTGTTTTCGTCGACGGGGACGATCACCGTCCGCGGCCCGTCCTCGACGACCATCTCCGCGCCCGTGATCGTCACCGGTCGCTCCGTCGAGACGAACACGTCCTGGACCGTACTACCGAGCAACACCTGGGCGACGCCGGACCGCTTTCGGCCGCCCATCACGATCTCGTGGCTATCCAGTTCGTCTGCAGTTCGGAGCACCGTCTCCACGACGCTCCCCTCCTCGACCAGACGCTCGACTGACACACCTTTCGCCTCCAGGTGATCGGCGGCCCCGACCGCCGCGTCGATGGAGTCGAACACGACGTCGACTGCGTCCGCGTTGCCGGGGGGGTCTACATACAGCACTGTCGCCTCGACGTCCGCGCCGCTCTCTGCCAGGTTCGCCGCGTATCTCGCCTGATGGAGCGCTCGATCCACCTTCCTGTCGACCGGAATCAGCATACGGTACATACCATTCTAGTATAGTATTTGATATAACAAATAACCGTTTGTAATTCCCAGGAGCCGAGAATACGCGCGTTTCACCCGTCGAAAGCACGATTCGCCGATCGCACACGAACTGGCGTATCCGGTAGTTCGGCCTCCGATCTGCGGCAAGAGACGACGGTCGACGTTGCACTGTCGGACGCCGCCGGTTACGAAATTGTTCCCCACCAGGCCCTTGTCCTGCACTCCTATACCGACTGGTGTACTGTTCCCCGCTGTCAGAGCATCGTCCGGTGTGATCGGCGGTAAGCGACCACAGCGATCCGCGTTAGTCGTACAGCGGGTACTCCTCTGTCAGCTCCGCAACCCGGGATGCGATCTCCGAGCGCACCCTTCCGTCGTCCGGGGCGTCCACGGCGCGCGCGATGAGATCGGCGACTTCGCGGGTGGCAGACTCGTCGAACCCGCGGGTGGTGAGCGCGGGGGTGCCGAGTCGGATGCCGCTGGGGTTGAACGCCGAGCGGGTCTCGCCCGGCACCGTGTTCGCGTTCATCACGATCCCCGCCGATTCGAGAGCGGCTTCGACGTCTTTGCCTGTCGTCTCCGGATGCGAGGGCCGCAGATCCGCCAGGATGAGGTGGTTGTCCGTCCCGCCGGAGACCAACTCCAGGCCGTGCTCCTGCAGTTGATCGGCCAGCGCTTTCGCGTTCGCCACCGTCTGTTCGGCGTACGCCTGGAACTCAGAGCTAAGTGCTTCGTTGAATCCGACGGCTTTCCCCGCGATGTTGTGCATTAGCGGCCCACCCTGTGTGCCGGGGAACACCGCGTTGTCGATGGCGTCGGCGTACTCCTCGTCACAGAGGATCATCCCCCCGCGCCCTGCGCGGATCGTCTTGTGCGTCGACCCCGTCAC